>JBEBIT010000120.1:0-5249 GCA_040080215.1 Steroidobacteraceae bacterium | reverse complement strand
ACCTTGCCGCCACGTCCAATTGAACTTGGCCCGATATCGCCTGCGGCCCGATGCCTCGCAGCAGGCGATTGGAGACGCAACGCGAGCGCGTATAGGTCAATCTGAGGTTCCTCTTGCTCCCCGAACGTTTGTCGCCTGCATTATAACCATGCCGATCATGGCCTTGCCTTGCGGGTTTCCGCTGCCAGCCGGGGATGGGTTCCCTAGGGCTTGTGGGGCCGGGCGAGATAGTCCTGGGATTGCATTTCGATCAGGCGGCTCGACGTCCGTTCGAATTCGAAGGTCAGCCTCGACCCGCGATACAGCTCCGTCAGCGGGGCCTGCGCAGACAGGATGAGCTTGACGGCGCGGTCGTAGAATTCGTCGACCAGCGCAATGAAGCGCCGTGCCTGGTTTTCGTGTTCGCCGTCCAGCACGGGGATGTTGCTGACGAAGACCGTGTGGTAACAGCGGGCGAGTTCAATATAGTCCGCCTGGCCGCGCGGGCCGTCGCAAACCTGCTGGAAGTCGAACCAGATGACGTCCGCTGCCACCCTGCGGGCATGAAGCTTGCGATGCTCGATCATGATGGTCTGGTCGGCCTGGCCGGGATCTCCCGCGATCGCCTCGAACAAGGCGGCCAATCGACCGTCGGTTTCGATTGTCTGGGCGTCGAGCCAGGTGGTTGCGCTTTCAAGCACCCGCAGACGATGGTCGATGCCGCCATCCACGTGGAGCGTCTCTGTGTGCTCCTCGATCTGGCGGATCGCAGGCAGGAAGCGCGCCCGCTGCAAGCCGTCCTTGTACAGTCCCCGGGGTGGGACGTTCGATGTCGCCACCAGCGTCACGCCGCGACGGAAGAGCCCGTCGAACAGCGTGCCGAGCAACATGGCATCCGCGATGTCGGACACGAAGAATTCGTCGAAGCAGAGCACTCGCGTGCGCCTGGCGATGCGCTCGGCCACGACCTCGAGCGGGTCCGACTGTTCCTTGAGTTTCCGGAGGTCGTCGTGGATGGCCTGCATGAAGCGGTGGAAGTGGCTGCGCTGCTTGTTCTTGAATGGCAGGCTCTGGAAGAAGAGATCCATGATCCATGTCTTGCCGCGACCCACGCCGCCCCACAGGTACAGTCCGCGTTCGGGCGCGAGGGGTTTCTTCCCCTGGAACAAGCCGCCGAGAAAGCCGGGACTGCGCCGGGTGGCCAGCAGCCTTGTACGCAGGTCGTCGAGACGCGTGACAGCCTCGAGCTGGGCCGGGTCGACATGATGGCCGAGCCGTGAGAGCTCACGGTCGTAGAGTTCGCGGACGGTGCTCACAGGTTCTGGTAGTTCGGTCCGGACCCGCCTTCGGGCGCAGTCCATGTGATGATCCCGTAGGGATCCTTGATGTCGCATGCCTTGCAGTGCACGCAGTTGGCGGCGTTGATCTGCAGGCGGCGCTCGGCGCCTTCGGCCACCATTTCGTACACACCGGCGGGGCAGAAGTTCTGGCAGGGGTTGCCATAGTCGGTCGTGCATTGCGTGACGCACACGGACGTGTCGGCCACCTTGAGATGAACCGGCTGGCTTTCATCGTGCGAGTTGCCGGCGAAGAACACCGACGAAACGCGATCGCGCGGCGCCAAAGTCCGGTTCACCCAATGACGCTCGGGAGAGTCGTATTCCTTGAGCTTCCTGAGCTGTCCTGCGTCGGCACGATTGGCGAGCGTCCAGGGCAACCTGCCGCCCGTCAGCGTTTCGAGCGCGGCGTTTGCAATACCGGCATACAAGCCCCGCTTGAAGCCGGGCTTGATGTTGCGGACCTTGTGGAGTTCGCGGCCGCCAGCCGATGCGCGCCAGCGCGAGTCGAACCCGCTCGATTCTTCCGTGGCCGCAAAGTGTTCTGCTGCGGTCACCCCTGAGCGGACGGCCTGATGGATGCCCTTGATCTTCGGCACGTTGAGCGTGCCGCCGGCATCGCCGATCAGCAACGCGCCCGGCATGTCGAGTTTCGGGAGTGACTGCCACCCTCCTGCCGCGATGGTGCGTGCACCGGCCGACAGGATCTCGCCGCCTTCCAGCAGGCCCCGGATGTGCGGGTGATGCTTGAACTGCTGGAACGCTTCAAAAGGCTTGAAACGCGGGTCCTGGTAGTCGAGTCCTGCAACGTAGCCGACGTACGCGCGATCGTTGTCGAGGTGGTACAGGAAACTGCCGCCGTAGGTGTGCGAATCGACGGGCCAGCCCACCGTGTGCTGGATCCTGCCGGGCTGCGTTCGGCCCTGAGGCAGTTGCCACAGTTCCTTGAACCCCAGCCCGAAGGTCGGCGGTGAGGCTGCGGCGTCCAGCTGGAAACGCCTGATCAACTGCTTGGTGATCGAACCACGACTGCCCTCCGCGAGCACGGTGAGCGCGGCGTGGATCTCGACGCCGGGTGCGTAGTTGGGACCAGGCGTGCCGTCGTGAGCGAGCCCCATGTCGCCGATGCGAACACCCATGACCGCGCCGTTGGCGTCGAAGAGCGCTTCTGCAGCGGGGAAGCCGGGAAACACGTCGATGCCGAGGGCTTCCGCCTGCGTCGCCAGCCAGGCCGTCAACTGTCCGAGCGACATGATCAGGTTGCCGTGGTTCTTCATCTGCGGCGGCGTCGGCAACCGCACGGCATGCTTCGCGGTCAGCAGCAGGAACTCATCCTGAGTCGCGACGACCTTCATGCCCGTATATCGGGCCTGCCATCCGGGCAGCAGCCCATCCAGCGGGCCGGGTTCGACCACTGCGCCTGACAAAGAATGTGCGCCGATGGCGGCGCCTTTCTCGAGAATGCAGACGGTCGTGTCCGGCTTGAGCTGTTTCAGCCTGATCGCAAACGCGAGGCCGGCCGGTCCGCCGCCGACGACCACCACGTCATAAGGCATGATCTCCCGGTCGGTCATTCGATCCTGATGCCCTGCAACTGGGGGACGGCCTGCAGCTGTGGCCGCACCGTGGCTGCATCGCCGACCACGACGAGCGTCGCTTCATTCATTTTCAGCTGGTCACGTGCCATCGCGCTGACTTTCTCCGGCGTAACGGCATACAACCGCGACACGAACGTGGTCAGCCAGTCGCTCGGCAACCCGTGCAGATCCATGAAGGTCAGCTGGCCAATGAGGCCGCCACGCGTGGCGTTGCCCAGCACGAACAGCCCATTGCGGTAGCTCTGCACCTGCGCGAGTTCGGCGGCGGTGGGCGGCGTCTGCTGCAGGCGGGCGATCTCCTTGAGGACCTCTGCAATGGCGGGCCCGGTCGATGCGGTCGTGACGTCCGCGCTCTCGCTCCAGATCGAGTTCCGGTATCGCGCAGAGACCGAGCTGCTCGGTGAGTAGGCCCAGCCCTTTTCCTCGCGGATATTAGTCGTGATGCGCGACGTGATGGAGCCGCCGAGCAGGGTGTTCAGCACGGACATCGACATGAAGTCCGGATGCTCAGGCGAGATGACGGGGAGGGCGAGACGGATCGTCGATTGTGGTGCTCCCGGCCGGTCGATCAGTTGTACGCGCTGCACCTTCGACACATTGGGTGGGTTCACGAACGGTTCTGCCCCGCGCGTCCAGTCGCCAAAGGCCGCTTCCAGCGATTTCTTGAGCACGGCGCGATCGAAGCGACCGGCGACATAGATGTGGGTACGGGCAGCACCGAAGTTGGCTGTGTAGAATTTCCTCACGTCCTCTATCGTGTAGCTGGCCAGCTGCTCCTCGGTGGGAAGCGCCTGACCGAACGGATGGTCTCCATAGAGCAGCTTTGCCAGCGCGTTGCCAGCTTGTGACTGGGCTTGTGCGCGAACCACGCTGAGGTTGCGCAGGTAATCCTGCTTGAGCCGGGGCAGTTCGCTTTCCGGGAGCAGCGGCTCACGCAGCACCTCGGCCAGCAACTTCACCGCGTCTGGCAGCGATTCCGACAGCACGTCCAGGCTGAGTGTGGCTTCCTCTGAACCAACGCCGATGCCCAGTTCTCCGCCCATCAATGCGGCTGCATTCGCGATCTGCTCCGATGAGCGCTTGCGCGTGCCTTCCTTCATCAGGTCGCCGACGAGGTCAGGCAGCCAGACTTGCGTGCCCTGATTGATGCTTCCCGCGCGCACGACCACCACGATAGTCGCCTTGGGTACCGTTCCGAACTCAACCAGCGTCGTCTTGAGTCCGTTCGCAAGCTGATCGCGCTCGGGGGTCGGCAGTTGCATCGCCTTCGGAGCGGACGGTGCGGGGGGTGCCTCGGCGGCAAGCGCTGCGGGCCCGGCGAACAGGAGGGTAGCCAGCAGCAAGCTGGCCGAGTCTCTGATATGCAGGCGGAGTGTGTTCATCGCGTCGCTCCCGCCGCAGCCGGCTTCGCTGGGTCGGGCAAGACCTGCAGGATCGTGCGGTTTTCAGGTCGCAGGTAGCGGCTTGCCGTCTGCATCAGCATGGCCGGCGTGACTTTCGCAAACTCGCTTTCGATCTGGTTGATTCGCCTCGGGTCGTCATCGAACAACGCGAAGCAGGCAAGCAGGTCGGCGAGTCCGAAGCGGGTGCTGCTGCCGACGAGATCATAAAGCGAGGAACGGATCTGCGTGCGGGCCCGGTCCAGTTCCTCCTGGGTGACGGGCTCCCGCGTGATGCGTTCGATGTTGGCGTCGAAGGCCGCGAGGATCTCTGCATCTGTCTGAGCAGGGTCGTGGATGAGCGACGCCGTCCACAGCATCGGGCCGCTGTAGTTGAACATGTTGCCGAGCAGGTTGATGCCGCCCGAGATGCTGGAAGTCAGGCCCCGGCGTTGCACGATGTCCTGATGCAGGCGTGAATCGTCGCCTTGCAGGAGAATCTCGTCCAGCAGGCCGAAGGCGAAATGATCCGGCGTCCAGCGCTCGGGTACGTGGTATGCAATGGCCATCGCGGGCCTCGGCACAAGCGGATCCGTCTTCGAGGCGCGGCGCTCGGTTGTCTGGGCTGGCTCCGAGAGATCAGGCTTGGCGGGCGTGACGCGCGCGGCGATGGGACCGTAGTACTTCTGGATCCATGCGCGCACTGCGGTGGGGTCGAAATCGCCTACGACCACCAGCGCTGCATTGTTCGGTGCGTAATACGTGTTGAAGAAATCCTGGACGTCTTTCAGCGTCGCGGCATCAAGATGCTCGAGGTCGCCATAGAAGTTGTGCGCGTTGTACCAGTTCTGGTTGGCGTACTGCGGGATGTCGAGCCACGGAAAGCCGCCGTAGGGACGATTCAGCACGTTGACGCGGACTTCGCTCTTGACCACGCCTTGCTGGTTGGTGAGGTT
>JBEBIT010000119.1:0-5249 GCA_040080215.1 Steroidobacteraceae bacterium | reverse complement strand
GAGGGGGGCGGGGGGGGCCGTGTCATATCGGAAGCAACATAGCCGTACGGCAAGGGACGCGAAACCCCCCGTCCGCTATGGGGCTGCCCCTAGTGTGCGCAACGCGAGCCTGGAGTACGCTCCACGCATCGGCCAAACGGGGAGAAGATCGATGACCTGCAATGTCGGTTCGGCGGACCGGACGGTTCGCGTGATTGTCGGCCTGCTCGTTCTCAGCATGCTCTTCATCGACGGCAACGCTCGCTGGTTCGGGCTCATCGGGCTGGTGCCGCTGCTGACCGCACTGATCGGCAGTTGCCCGCTGTATTCGATCTTCGGCGTGAATACCCATCCAAAGCCGCAACCCAAGATGTAACTCAATGCAACCTCTTCCCCATACCTACCATGTCAGCGTCGAGGCAGACGTGGCAGGCGACGTGACTGTCGCTGCGCCCGGACTGCCTTCCTTTCCCTCTGCGTCCCCGCCCGAGTTTGACGGTCCTGGTGGCCGCTGGTCCCCCGAATCGCTGTTGTGCTCGGCCGCGGCCAGCTGCTTCATCCTGACCTTCCGCGCCGTCGCACGGGCGTCAAAGTTCGATTGGCGCCACCTGAGCTGCCAGGTCGAAGGCACGCTGGAGCGCAAGGACGGGGCCACGCAGTTCACACGCATGGTGACTCACGCGGTGCTCAAGGTCGATGGGGCTACGGATCTCGCAACGGCGCAGCGCCTGCTGGAAAAGGCCGAGCGCGGCTGCCTGATCGCGAACTCGCTCAAGGCCGAGCGCGTCCTCACGACCGATATACAGACACAATACTCAGCCAACGGCGACTGACCGCCACGGGAGCGATGCCTCATGATCCACGTATTGACCGCTGACGGCAGCATTGCCCGCCTTTACGAAGTCGCCGGAGAGAAGCGCGTGCTGCGCGAGATCGCCGATTTCGGCAACTCGATCGCCGCACTGCACGAACGCGACCTCGTCAGTTCGCGCCCGGGACGCAGCTACAATCGCACGTCCGGTGCACGGCAGACGTTCGAGGGATCGTCCGAGAAGCAGCACCTGACTCATCGCTGGCTGTCAGGAGTCGCGCAGTCCCTGCAGCCGCTGCTCGCAAGCCGCGACTGCCAGTGCCTGATCCTGGTCGCGTCTCCGCGCCTGCTGTCCGAGTTTCGCGCGCTGCTGCCGAAGCCGCTGCAGAAGAAGGTACTCGTCGAGTATTCGCGCAACCTCGCGGGACTGCCCCTCACGACACTGAACGTCCGCATGCGGCCCTCGGTACTCTCTGCCGTACGGTTGTTGGCGGAAGGCCCGATGAAGTAGGGCTCCGGACCTCCGGATGGGCCCCGCTGGCGGGGCTTGCAGCAGCTGCTCAAGGGCCTCCCTGGGGTGTCCTCAGCAGCGCGCGCACTTCCGCGTCGGTGACTTGCGGGAAATCCTCGTACCATTGGCCCACGGCCACAAAGGAGGCGGGCGTGCCGAGGCAGACAACACGATCCGCTTCCCGCGACAGCTTGTGCGCGGCATCGGGGGAGGCGACTGGCAACGCGACGATGACCTGTCCGGCACCGAGCTGCCTGGCAGCCCGCACGGCTGCCAGCATGCTCGACCCTGTCGCCGCGCCATCGTCCACCAACACCAACCGCTTGGCCGCCAGCGCCAGTGGTGTCTTGCCGGCGCGGTATAGCCGGTCGCGCCGTTCCAGCTCGCGTCGCTCGGCTTCGACGGTGGAGGCCACTTCCGCGGTGTCGACCAGTGACGCCGGCACATCGTCGTTCAATACGAAGACGCCACCCGATGCAATCGCGCCCAGTGCGAACTCGGGCTGGCCGGGTGCGCCGATCTTGCGCACGATCAGGACGTCGAGCGGCGCGCGCAACACCTGCGCAACTTCGAACGCCACCGGTACGCCGCCGCGCGGCAACCCCAATACCACCACGTCGGGCAGGCCCTGGTACTCGGTCAAGCGCGTTGCCAGCGCGTATCCTGCTGCCGATCTGTCTTTGAAGTGCACGACCTGGAACCCCTCCACCGCATCCGAAGCCCTGCCGGACATGTCTCATGTCTGACCCGGTTCCAGCAAGCGTCGATTCCCCTCATGGCACCAGCGCAACCGCGTACGCTGGCGTTGCCGAGAAGCTGCAAGCGTTGTCCGAGCCAGCCACCTATGGCCCCGGGACACGCGCCGTCAAGCTCGTCGAAACGCATTTCGCCTGGGTATTCCTGACGGAGGACCGCGTCTACAAACTCAAGAAACCGATCCGTGCGCCGGAGCTCGACCTTGATACCTTGGCTAAACGGTTCCAGAACTGTTCCGAGGAGCTGAGGCTCAACCGCGCGCTCTCTCCCGAAGTCTATGTTGGCCTGGTAAAGCTCGTGCGCGGTGCGGACGCCAAACTGTGCCTGGGGGGCGATGGCGTCGTCGTCGACTGGCTCGTGCAGATGCGCCGTCTGCCCGAGGAACAGATGCTGGACTGCGCGATCATCGCCGGTCGGGTTCCCGTTGATGCGGTCGATGCGGCGGCGCGACTGCTCATCGAGTTCTATCGCCGGCAATCCCCGATCGAGATGGCACCACAAGCCTATGTGCAGCGCCTGCAAGCGCAGATCGAAGCCAATCGATCCGACTTGCTGGCCGCCGATCTGGGACTCGATGCGACCCTCGTTGCAAGCCTCATCGCAGACCAACGGGTGATACTCATGGAACTCCATGCGGAGGTCGCCGCGCGAGCCGTGCAACGGCGCATCATCGAGGCCCATGGCGACCTGCGGCCCGAGCACGTCTGTCTGGGGTCGCCCCCCGCCATCATCGATCGGCTGGAATTTTCCCGCGACCTGCGGGTGATGGACCCCTGCGAGGAACTGGCCTACTTCGATATCGAATGCCGCCGCGCCGGCGCGGCGTGGATCGGCGAAAGGTTCCTGGCACTGTACCGCTCGGCCACCTTCGACACGATCCCGGATACGCTATTCCGGTTGTATCAGAGCCACCGTGCCGCAACCCGGGCCAAGGTCGTCGCGTGGCACCTGCGCGACCCGGACTTCAAGGCGAAGCAACCGTGGTCGGCCATCGCGGGCCGCTACCTTGGGGAAGCGCTCGAATACCTGCGAGCGGCCCCCGCTTCCTAGCCGGTCCGGGCCAGCCCCGCCAGCGACTCTCCCCGATGCAGCCGCCGGATGCATTCGGCGAACAGCGGCGCCATCGAGCACACGCGCAGTCGCCCCTGCAGCAGCGACGCATACTGACCGCGAATCGGCACGGAGTCGCTCACCGTTACCGTGTCAGGGCCGTCATCGCCAAACAGCTGGATCGCCTCGGCGGTGAAGACGGGATGGGTGGCGAACACCCGGACAGTCCTCGCCCCGGCACTGCGTGCGGCCTTCACGGCTCGCATCACGGTAGCGCCGGACGCGATGAGGTCGTCGTAGATCAGCAGTTCGGCGCCCCTGACGTCGCCTACCAGCGTATCGCCCGACAGCTGGCCGTGCTCGCGGATCTTGTGCATGAAGGCGAAATCGGTGCTGGTACCTGTCTCCGCGTCCACCTTCGTGCGGAACTGCTCGGCGCGCTTCACGCCGCCGGAGTCGGGCGATGCCACGACACACCGACCACCGGCGACAGGGGGCTGCAGCGTCGCCGCAAAGTCCGCTCCCGCTTCAAGGCGCACCGTCTCGCAGCGGAATGCGTTATCGAGGGCGGCCTCATTGTGCACATCGAGCACGACGAGTCGATCACAGCCGACCGACTCGAACAACGCAGCGATATAGCGCGTCGCCACCGGGTCATGAGGCTGCGTGCGCCGGTCCTTGCGCGCGTAGGCGAGGTACGGCACGCAAGCGGTCACTGAAGCAGCCCCTGCATCCTTCAACGCGCCGATGAAGAACAACAAACGGACCAGGCGGTCGTTGGCCGATGCAGTGCTGTCGCCATGAATCGACTGGATGGCGAACACATGGCGACCGCGTACCTCCTGCAGCGGCCGCATCTTGTGCTCGCCATGGTCGAACTCCCTCTCCTCGCTGGCAGCGAGCGGAACGCCGAGGCTGGCCGCCACGGCCTGGGCGAAGGCGGCACTCTGTGCGGAAGCAAAGACCAGGGGATCGCCGGCACAGGTGACAGGCATCAGCGATATCCCTCCAGTGCCAGTTGAATCAGTGCGAAATTCATGCGAGACCGGATTGTCCGCCTGGCCGCGCCGCATTCCCACCGTGGGAAGCCCGTGCATGACTGCGCCAAGACCCGGCCTCCCGGGGAGGCCCGCAAGAATGCGCACGCCTGACGCCGGATCGAGGGAGTAGCATGAACGCGGACGAAAATCGGCAGATTGAAAGAATGACATGATCGGCAATTATTGGGCGCAGACAGCAGAGCAGGTCCTTCGCGAGTTGCAGGTGGACCCGGCAGGCTTGACGAGCGACGCCGCGGCCGAGCGCTTGCGCCTGTACGGGCCGAATCTGCTGCACGAGGAACGGTCGCTGTCTCGTCTCCGCGTACTCGGTCGGCAGCTTGCCAGCCCGCTACTGTTCCTGCTGATCTTTGCAGCCGCGGTGTCGGCCGCGACGGGTTCCTGGGCCAATGCCGTCATCGTGCTGTCCATCGTATTTGCGAGCGCGTTCATCGGCTATCGCCGCGAATACAGTGCGCATGTGGCTGCCGCGGAACTGCGCATCCGGGTCAAGACCCGCACGCGTGTCTGGCGCGACGGGCATGAGCAGCTCGTGTTGCTGGAAGAAGTCGTCCCCGGGGACATCGTGCTGCTGTCCGCGGGCAACCTCGTTCCGGCAGACATGCTGATCCTCGAGGCCAACGACTGCTATGTCAGCCAGTCCGTGCTGACGGGCGAAAGCTTTCCCGTCGAAAAGGCCCCCGCTGTCGTTGCGATGGAGGCGCCGCTCGCCGCGCGGTCGAACTGCGTTTACATGGGCACGAACGTGCGCAGCGGGACCCTGCGCGGCGTGGTTGTGGCCACGGGCGAGGGGACGCAGTTTGGCGGCATTGCCAATCGCCTGAGCCTCAGGCCGCCGGAAACCGAGTTCGAGCGGGGTAGCCGTCGCTTCGGCTACCTGCTGACCAGCGCCATGCTGATCATCGTGGTACTCGTCTTCGTCGCGCAGATGCTGGCCGGTCGGCCGCTGGTCGACACGCTGCTGTTCTCCGTCGCGCTGGCCGTTGGCTTAAGCCCCGAGCTGCTGCCTGCCATCCTCAGCGTGAACCTGGCGCGCGGTGCAGAGATGATGGCCCGGCACGGGGTTCTGGTGCGGCACCTGAGC
>JBEBIT010000053.1:0-21934 GCA_040080215.1 Steroidobacteraceae bacterium | reverse complement strand
ACCGTGACGCGACGGCGCGAGATATCGAAGCCGAGATCGTCCATCAGGATCTCGGCGGCGGGGACGATGCTGCGATAGTTCGCGAGCGGTTCACCCATCCCCATGAAAACAACGTTGGTAATGACGCGGTCGGCCGTGGCGCCCGCGAACTGGTCCGCGTTGCCAAGCTCGCGATTGGCGAGCCACACCTGGCCCACGATGTCGGCCACCGACAGGTTGCGGTTGAACCCCTGCTGCGCCGTGGAGCAGAACGAGCAATCCATCGCACAGCCGATCTGGCTGGAAATGCAGAGCGTGCCGCGGCCCGGCTCCGGGATGTACACCATCTCGATGGCCTGGTTCGCGTTGCCGGTGCCGTCCATGCTGAGAAGCCACTTGCGCGTGCCATCCGCCGAAGCCTGCCGCAGCAGCACCTCGGGGACGCGGACTTCCGCGGCGGTAGCGAGCCGCGCGCGGAAATCCTTGGCAAGGTCCGTCATCTGCCCGAAATCCGCCACCGACCGCTTGTACAGCCACTTCATGAGCTGCCGCGCGCGGAACGGCTTTTCGCCGATGCTGCTCGCGAACGCCTCAAGCTCCGAGCGCGTCAACCCGAGCAGGTTTACGCGGGCGTCGCTGGCAGTGGCGGGGGTCGTGTCGGTCATGGCGGAGTCGGGCTGCCGCCGTTAGCGGGGGCAGAGCTCCGACGCGGCAAAGAAGTACGCGATTTCATTCGCGGCGTTCTCGGCGCTGTCCGAACCGTGGACGACGTTTTCTTCGATGCTGCTCGCAAAGTCGGCACGGATGGTGCCCGGGGCGGCCTTCTTCGGATCCGTCGCGCCCATGAGGTCGCGGTGCTTGAGCACGGCGTTCTCGCCTTCAAGCACCTGCACGATCACCGGACCCGAGGTCATGTACTTGACGAGGTCCTTGAAGAACGGACGCTCGCGGTGGACCGCATAGAAACCCTCCGCCTGTTTTTGCGAGAGGTTGATCATGCGGGCAGCGATGATCTGCAGGCCGGCCTTCTCGAAGCGGCTGTAGACCGCGCCGATAAGGTTCTTCTTTACGCCGTCGGGCTTGACGATGGACAGGGTGCGTTCGAGCGCCATGGACTTTGCGATCCTTAAGACTTGAGTGGCCAGTGACGGCCAGTGGTGGGAGATAGACCGGCGCGACGGGCCGAGATCCCTTCCGAATAAAGGGGAACCCGAGTTCCAGGCGCCGGGCTTGGGATTTTCGAGCCGCGAAGTTTACCTGCTAACCCGATGCGGCAAAACCCTTTTGCAGCAACCTGTTAGGTTGGGGTCGGGAACGCCACGGGCCTGAGGTACCCGCCGCCAGTCAGTGTTGGGGAGGACCTGCGGACAAGCCCGCCTGGGGCGGCGCCGGTCAAGAACGGCCGGACAGGTGCGCTCGGGCTGGGGTTGGGGGGAACAGCTAAATGGAAAAAGATCAACCGGGGAAAGGGGTTAGGGGCTGGAGACCGGCGCCGGAGCGTGGCTCTGTCCCTGCTCCTTAGGGAGCCTCAAGGCCTCAGACGGTGAAGCTTTCGCCGCAGCCGCACTCGCCCTTGATGTTGGGGTTCCGGAAGCGGAACGCCTCGTTCAGGCCTTCCTTGACGAAGTCCACCTCGGTGCCGTCGATGTAGCCCAGGCTCTCCCGGTCGACGATGACCTTGACGCCCTGGTTGTCGAACACGACGTCGTCGTTCTCGACCGCATCGGCGTAGTTGACCACGTAGGCGTACCCCGAGCAGCCCGTCTGCTTGACGCCGAGGCGCAGCCCGACGCCTTTACCGCGATTGGCAAGGAAGGTCCGGACCCGGTTTGCAGCAGAGGTGGTCAGAGAAATGGCCATGGGTTTGAATATACACCGATCTTTTCGACTATTGCGCCGCCGCACGCACCGCATCTTCCAGAATGAGGAGTCGACCGCGTTTTTCAACCGGCACGGCCAGTTCCTGCCCGATCTCGCGGGCCGTCCAGTCCACCAGTGCTGCCACCGGCAGGCCTTTCAGCCGCTCCGTGGCCAGCGAGGCCGCAGCCAGGAAGTGCGGACACCCGAATGCCTGGAAGCGGACTTCCGCCACGGCGTCGTCCTCGATTCGCACGCTGAATGAGACCTCTGCGCCCGCCGTCCGGTTCCCCGCACGACTGCGGCGGATATCGCTGCCGGCAGGCAGCCCACCGGCGTTGCGCGGGTGGTGGAAATGCTCGACGACCAGATCGCTGTAGTCCGGCGACGTTTCGGGAGGATCCCGTTTGGCGGGCATGCTGGCTACTTCGCCGAATCCAACGCTGTAGGCGCCAACCCGCGCAGCCGAGGCACCTCGCGCCGGACGCACTCGATGGCGAAGTCGACATCGGCTTCCGTGCTGAAGCGCCCGAGGCTGAAGCGCAGGGAGCTTCGGGCTTCTGCGTCACTGAGGCCGAGCGCACGCAGCACATAGGACGGTTCTTCCGACTCGGAGGAACACGCGGCACCGGCGGAGACCGCGAGGTCGCGCAGCGCGAATTGCAGGCTTTCCCCCTCGACGTCGCTGAAAGCAACGTTCAGGACACCGGCGATGCGCCGCTCCGGATGCCCATTCAGGCGCACGCCGCCGACGCTGCCGATGCCTTGCCACAGCCGCTCGCGCAGTGACGTCACCCGTGCGCTGTCGGCAGCGCCTTCCCGTGCAGCCAGTTCGAACGCGAGGCCCATGCCTGCGATCTGGTGCGTGGCAAGCGTGCCCGAGCGCAATCCACCCTCCTGGCCTCCTCCCTCGATCAGCGGCGTGAGGCCGAGTGGCGGACGACGACGCAGGTACAGCGCGCCCACGCCTTTCGGCCCGTACACCTTGTGCGCGGTCAGGGACATCAGATCGACGCCCAGCGCTTCGACATCGATTGGCACCTTGCCGGCGCTCTGGGCTGCGTCGACATGCAGCAGAATGCCGCGCTCGCGACACAGGGCACCGACTGCGCCCACGTCCTGGATGACGCCGGTCTCGTTGTTCACTTGCATCAGCGACACCAGCAACGTGTCGGGACGCAGTGCATCGACAACCTGCTGCGGCTGCACGATGCCGCCACGATCGGGTGTCAGGTACGTCACGGAGAATCCCTCGCGCTCGAGGCGCTTCAGGGGATCGAGCACCGCCTTGTGCTCGGTGCGGGCAGAGACGATGTGCTGGCCGCGGGACGCGTTGAAGCGCGCCGCGCCGAGCAGTGCGAGGTTGTTCGATTCGGTGGCGCCGGACGTCCACACGATGGTCTCCGGGCGCGCGTTCAAGAGCTGGGCCACTTGCCGGCGCGCAGCTTCCACCAACGCGCGTGCACGGCGGCCGAACGCGTGCCCTGTCGATGAAGGATTGCCGCAGAGATCCTGCGACTGCAGGCATTCGCACATGAGTGCTGCCACTCGCGGATCGACCGGCGTGGTGGCCGCGTAGTCGAGATACACGGAGGCGCCAGGGGCTGCGGGGGTCGCGGCGGTCGTCATGAGCTGCTTCCGGAATTTCCGGTGGACTTGGAACCGGCAATCCGGCGGCGGGACTGCACTGCGGTGAGGATACCACGCAGGATGTTCAGCTCGTTCTGGTCCACCTGTGCACGATTGAAGAGGCGGCGGATGCGGGCCATCAGGAAGCCACCGCCGGTCCTGTCGCGGAACTCGATCTCGGCAAGCACGTCCTCGATGTGCTGGTAGAGGCGCGCCATTTCATCGGCCGTCGCAAGCGGTACGTCGCGTTCACGCGGCGGCGGCGCACCGGGACGCAGCGCCATCCACAGTTCGTAGCTCACGAGTTGCACCGCCATCGCCACATTCAACGAGCTGTAGGCCGTATCAGTCGGGATGGTCACCAGCAGATTGCATCTCATCAGCGCTTCGTTCGTGAGCCCGATGCGCTCGGAGCCGAACAGCACCGCGACCGGCTTGACCTGAGCGGCAGTCGCGACGCGCTCGGCACACTCGCGCGGCTCCACGAGGTCCCACGGCAAGTGCCGATGCCGGGAGCTGGTACCGACCACGAGGCCGCAATCGGCAATCGCGGAGTCGAGATGCCCATGCACGGTCGCAGCCTGCAGCACGTCGTCCGCGCCGGAGGCGCGCGCCGTGGCCTCGGCGTCGGGAAAGACGCGCGGGCTGACGAGGTGCAACTCCTTGAGGCCCATGTTCTTCATGGCACGGGCGGCGGCCCCGATATTGCCGGGGTGGCTGGTTTCGACCAATACGATGCGGATGGGAAACGTCATGGAACGGGGCAGGTGGCCTACAGCCGAAGCGGTGAGGCTGCTATCCTACCTGCCTCCCGAGGGCTCCGCGCCCTCCGCTCTTTGCCAAAATCGCCTCGAGGATCCCATGCAGCCGATGCTCAATCTTGCCGTCAAGGCCGCCCGCCGTGCCGGTGACGTCATCTTCCGCAACCTGAACAGGGTGCAGAACCTCGAGGTGAGGCCCAAGGGCAAGAACGATTTCGTCACCGAAATCGACCATCTGGCAGAGCAGGAAATCATCGGGACGATCAGGCAGAGCTACCCGAACCACGGCTTCCTCGCCGAGGAGAGCGGCCGCTCGGGGGACGACGAGTTCCTGTGGATCGTCGATCCGCTCGACGGCACGACCAACTTCCTGCACGGCTTCCCGCAGTTCGCCGTCTCGCTGGCATTGCAGCGTCGCGGCCGCATCGAGCACGGCGTCGTCTACGACCCGCTTCGCCAGGAACTGTTCACGGCATCGCGGGGCGACGGTGCCCAGCTCGACGGCCGACGCATCCGCGTCAGCCGCCAGGTGGGCCTTGAAGGGTCGCTTATCGGCACCGGCTTTCCTTATCGCGAGAACAGCGTGTGGCTCGAGGAGTACATCAACATGTTCCGCGCCGTCACGCAGAACACCGCCGGCTGTCGCCGTGCGGGCGCCGCAGCGCTGGACCTCGCTTACGTCGCCGCTGGTCGCCTCGACGGCTTCTGGGAAATGGGCTTGTCCCCCTGGGATACGGCGGCAGGCACGCTGCTCATCACGGAAGCCGGCGGCCTGATCGGCACGATGACGGGGGGCGAATACACGCAGGGCGGCCACCTCATCGCCGGCACGCCGAAGGTATATCCGGTGCTGCTGGAACTGTTGAAGCCGTTCGTGCCCGCGGATTTACGCAGCGCCTAAGGGGCCCGGAATTCGCGGCGGATGGCAGGCGACAGCAGCCACCAGACCAGCCACAGGTTCAACGCGGTGAAGACGACGGTGAGGACTGTCGTCGCCGCCCGCATCATCGCCATGATGGGCGCGACGTCGACCCGCGAACCGTTCAGGCCGGAGGGCGGAATCAACATCGACAGGTCCGCAGCCGTATCCATGAAGAAGTAGGTGACAACGCCGTAGAGCGTGCCGAGCGCGACGGCGGCGATGAACACGATGCGCGCCCAGTTGCGCCGCTTCAGCAGCCCGACCCCTGTTGCAAGAAAGATCACGGACGCAGCGAGGAACGCGAGCAACACGATGCGCAGCGTGCCGTACGAGATTCGCGGCAACGCTTCCATGCCGGGCGGCAACATGGAAAACAGCTGTTCAAGCTGACCGGGGGACATGAACACCGCGAAGAGGATGTTCTGCAGCAGGCTCACGAGCACACCGAAAGCTGCAGGAATGATCGTGACCCAGGCCAGCAAGGTCACGGACAGCGAGCGTGGCGAAGTCTGCATCAGCTCGCTCACTTGCCTCCCATCCGAATGCAATCCATCGGGCGGACCGCGACCGTGAAACGGCTATGGCGCACGCCTATCGCTTGGCCGTGGCGTAAGGACTGCGCTTGTAGCCGTAGAACGCATAGATGAGCAGTCCGAACACAGTCCAGGCCAGGAACAGCAACTGGGTGTACAGCGACAGGGAGATGAAGAGATAGAGACAGCCCAGCAACGCAAGCGGCCCCACGATGAATACAAAGGGCGTGCGGAAATGGCGCACCCGGGAAGGGTCGGTCCTCCTGAGTGCCATGACGCCGAATGCCACGGTAAAGAATGCGAACAATGTGCCGCTGTTCGAGATGTCCGCCAGCTTGCCGACCGGGAAGAAAGCTGCAGCCACCGTGACGAACGCGCCCGTAATCAGGGTCACCACGTGCGGTGTCTTGTACTTGGGATGCACATGGCACAGCACGTCCGGCAACAACCGATCCCGCGACATGGCGAAGAAGATGCGGGTCTGCCCGAACAGCATCATCAGGATCACCGAGGGCAGCGCGAGGAACGCCGCAAGACCGATCAGCCTTGAAACCTGCTCCCAGCCGAGTTCACGCAACACATGAGCCAGCGGCTCGTCGCTGCAGGACAATGCGGTTGCATTGATCGCCTGCGCGCAGGCCTCACCCATCTCGCGGCTGCCGGGGGACAGACCCGCACCTGCCGCATCGAGGATAGGCTGCGCGCCGATCGACCCGATGGCGCCGGCCGCCACGAGGAGGTAGAAGATCGTGCAGATGATGAGGCTGCCGATCAGGCCGATCGGCAGGTTACGTTGCGGGTTTTTCGTTTCCTCGGCCGCCGTGGAGACAGCGTCGAAGCCGACGTACGCGAAGAAGATCGAAGCGGCCGCCGCACTGATGCCGCCGAATCCGAGCGGTGCAAAAGGCTCGAAATTCGAGGCCTTCATCACGGGTATCGACAACGCGATGAAGAGGACCAGAGCCACGATCTTGATCATCACCAGCACGGCGTTCACGCGCGCGCTTTCCCTGGTGCCGATCAGCAGCAGCCACGTCACGAGGACAGCGATGCAGACGGCGGGGAGATTGATGAATCCGCCGACCGTCCCCGAAAAATAGCCGCGGCTCAAGGCGAGAGGGATGTCGATCCCGAAGGAGCGCTCGGCCAGCGGAATGAAGTAGTTCGACCAGCCAACGGACACAGCACTGGCTGCGACGGCGTACTCGAGGATCAGCGCCCAACCGACGACCCAGGCAACCGCCTCGCCCAGCACGGAGTAGGAGTAGGTATAAGCAGAGCCCGATACCGGCACCATCGAAGAGAGCTCGGCGTAGCAGAGCGCGGTGACCGCGCAGACAAAACCGGCAATCACGAACGACAGCATCATGCCCGGACCCGCTTTCTGGGCCGCTTCCGCGGTGAGGACGAAGATGCCCGTCCCGACGATGGCACCGACGCCGAGCATCATCAGCTGGAACGCACCGAGGGATCGATGCAGGCCCCGCTTCTCGGCGAGCGCCAGTGAATCGTCCAGGGACTTGATACGCCAGTTCATGCAGAGCCCTCGGCTGAAGTTGCACCGATCATACGGCGACAATCCTGAACGTGAAAGGATGTCGATGGCTCACCGGGAAACGCGCGATCGGCGCAGGAAGAACCGTGGAAACACGAGCAGACCGGCACTCTGCGGGAGCACGGGCAGCCTGATGCCGCGTCACCATGGGGCAAACGGGGCAAATTGCGCGTGAGGCACCCGGTCGTGCCGGGATCACGTCTTTCGTTCTATGGCCGCGGCGCAGGCGGTTCCTCGTCGTCCAACATCTTGCGGAGCTTGACGGGCTCATCGCGCTGCTTGCCGCGAATGCGGATGTTGAGCATCTCGACCGCGACCGAGAACGCCATCGCGAAGTACACGTAGCCCTTCGGAATGTGAAAGCCGAAACCCTCGCCCACCAGGGCGACGCCGATCAGGATCAGGAACGAGAGGGCGAGCATCTTGATCGTCGGATGCCGGTCCACGAAATTGGAGATCGGGCCGGCCAGGAACATCATGACGAGCACCGCGGCAATGACCGCCGCGATCATGACCTCGACGCGGTCAACCATGCCGACGGCCGTGATGACGGAATCGAGCGAGAACACGATGTCGATGATCGCGATCTGCGTGATCACGCCGACGAAGCTCGCGCGTGCCGCACTCACCACGTGGTCGTGTTCCTCGCCTTCGAGGCTGGTATGGATTTCCAGCGTACTCTTGGCGAGCAGGAACAGGCCGCCGCCGATCAGGATCAGGTCTCGCCCGGAAAAGCCCTTGTCCATGAACGTGAAGAGCGCCGTACCGAGGCTCATGACCCAAGTGATGGACAGCAGCAGCAGGATGCGCGTGAGCATGGCGAGCGCGAGGCCGATCGTGCGCCCGCGCTCACGCTGCTCTGGGGGCAGCCGCCCGACCAGGATGGAGATGAAGATGATGTTGTCGATGCCGAGGACGATCTCGAGCGCCGTCAGCGTCGCGAAGGCGAGCCAGGTTTGCGGATCAGCAAGCAGTTCCATCATGAGTCCCCGTCAGAAGGAGCGCGGCAATGCACGGCGGTCAACAGTCTCCGCGACACCCAACCGGGTGACAGACAGTCCGCCGCAAGAGTCGTTCACCCGATCCAGGCCGAGCCGCAAGTGCATGGCAGGCGACATCCCCGTGACCCTGCCCAGCCGACCGCAATCATCAAGGAATGGCGTCGAGTTCCTTGTCGTCCCGCACGGGTGGCATGAGGTCCGTCGGCTTGAGCTTCATGTCGAGTGCCAGCGCGCCCGCGACGAAGATCGACGAATACGTGCCGATGACGACGCCCACGAGGATGGCTGCCGAGAAGCCCTTGAGCGCCTCGCCACCGAAGATGAACAGCGCGGCCACGACGATCAGCGTGGCGACGCTGGTCATCACCGTGCGTGACAGCGTTTCGTTGACTGCGGAGTCGATCATCTCCGCGGAGGTCTTCTTGCGGGAAGCGAGGAATACCTCGCGGACACGGTCGAACACCACGACGGTATCGTTGATCGAGTAGCCGATGACCGCGAGGATGGCCGCGAGCACCGACAGGTCGAACTGCATCTGCGTCAGCGCGAAGAAACCGAGGATCACGATGGGGTCGTGAATGGCGGCGATGACGGCGCTCACGCCCATCTTCTTCTCGAAACGGAAACCGATGTAGACCAGGATCAGGATGAACGTGAACAGCATGGCAAGACCGCCCTGCTCGGTGAGTTCCTCGCCCACCTGCGGACCGACCACTTCGGTACGCCGCAGTTCGATTCCCGCCTGCACCGCGCGCAGCGCATCGGTGATCTCGGTTGCGATCTGCACGACGTCCTCGCCCTCCCTGGGCAGGACCCGCACCATGATGTCGCGCGAAGTGCCGAAGTTCTGGATCTGGGCCTCCGGGAAGCCGGCCTCGGACACGGCCGCACGCGCCTTGTCGAGATCCGCGGTGTCCGGGTACGCAAGCTCGAGCACGACACCGCCCGTGAAGTCGATGCCGAAATTCAGGCCGCGCGTGAGCAACAGGACAAGCGTCGCCACCATGAGGAAGGTGGAGAACCCGTAGCACCACGTCCGCTTGCCCATGAACGGGATGCGGGGGGTCTTCTTGAAAAATTCCATGTCAGGTTCTCCCGGCGACTAGACCGGCAAGGTCTTGAGCTGGCGGCGCCGGCCCCAGATGAGATCGATCAGCGAACGGCTGCCAAGGATGGCCGTGAACAGCGATGTCGCAATGCCGATGATCAGCGTCACGGCAAACCCCTTGATGGGGCCGGTGCCGAACGCGAACAGCACGATGCCTGCGATCAGCGTCGTGATGTTGGAGTCCGCGATGGCGGAGAACGCCTTGTCGAAGCCGGCGTTGATGGCCGCATGGGGCGAATTGCCGATGCGCAGCTCCTCGCGAATGCGCTCGTAGATCAGGATATTCGCGTCCACGGCCATGCCGATCGTCAGCACGATGCCGGCGATGCCGGGCAACGACAGTGAAGCCTGCATCATCGACATGGCAGCGACCAGCAGCACGACATTGGCGATCAGAACGGCGCAGGCGATGAGCCCGAACCCGGTGTAATAGACGATCATGAATGCAAAGGTCAGCGCCATGCCGATGACCATGGCCATCATGCCGGCTGACACGTTGTCCTGGCCGAGGCTCGGGCCGACGGTCCGCTGTTCGACGATGTACTGGGGCGTCGCCAGCGACCCGGCACGCAGCAGCAACGCCAGTTCGCTCGCCTCGGACGACTGCAGGCCCGTGATCTGGAAGTTGGTGGAGAACACGCCACGGATCGTGGCGACGCTGATCACTTCCTCCTCGGTGCAGTCGGTGCCGACGCGCGTGCCGTTGCAGCGTTCGCCCTCTATCAGCCGCTTCTTTTCGATGTACACGACCGCCATCGGTTTGCCGAGATTCTCGGTGGTGGTACGCAACATGTTCGCACCGGCGGGACCGTCCAGCTGGACGTTGACTGCGGGTTGCCCTTCCACGAAGGCGCTGGTTGCATCGGTGAGCTGGTCGCCGGAGGCAATCACTTCACGCTTTAGCAGCACGGGGCCGCCGCCGCGGCGCTGGTAGAGCTTGCTGCCGAGGGGTACGCGCTTGGTACGCTCCGCCTCGTACGGATCAGCGACTTCGTCGACCAAGCGGAACTCGAGCGTGGCCGTCGCGCCCAGCACGCGGATGGCCTCGTTCGGATCCTGCACGCCCGGCAGCTGGATCACGATTCGATCGGCACCCTGCCGCGCGACGATGGGTTCGGACACGCCAAGCTCGTTCACGCGATTGCGCATCGTCGTGATGTTCTGCTGGATCGCGAAGTCCTGGCGAACCTTCACCTGGTCCGGGGTCAGCTGCACGAGGATGGTGGGTTCCGTGGCGGCATCATCGCGCGACACGGTCAGCGTGGCATCCTGCCCCTGCATGGCCTTGATCGCTGCCGGCACGTCGGACGCCTGCCGCAGCGTTACGCGCAGCGTATTGCCCTCGACGACGAGGTTCGTATACGAAATGCGCTGATCCCGCAGCAGCGTGCGGAAGTCGCGATCGAGGCGCTCAAGCAACTGGCGAACCGCGCCCTGGACATCCACTTCGTACATGAAATAGACGCCGCCGCGCAGGTCCAGGCCCAGGCTCATCGGCTTGAAACCCATCCCGCGCAGCCAGGCTGGCGTGCGTGGCGCATTGGTCAGCGCGATCAGGTATTCCGAATTCGCCGCGTCAAGGATCGCGTCGCGGGCCTTCAGCTGCTGGTCGACGCCCGCAAGGCGGATGACGAGGCGGTCATCCTCGATGTGCGCGCTGGCGACCGGAATATTTGCCGCGGAGAGGATGCCGAGGACCCGCTGCTGGCTGGTTTCGTCCATCACCGCACGATCATCGCGGGCGAGCTGCAGCGCCGGATCCTCGCCGAATGCATTCGGCAAGGCGAACAGCAGCGCGACCACGACGACGATCAGGACGAGCAGGTGCTTCCAGAGGGGAAAACGGTACATGGTGTGGTTCGGTGTACTTGGTGCAGTGCCGGAGCGCGTCAGGCGCTCTTGACGGAGCCCTTGGGGAGGACCTGTGTCACCGTGTGGCGCTGGACCTTCACCCGCACGCCCTCAGCCACTTCCACGACGAGAAACTGCTCAGACACTTCCGTGACCTTGCCGAGGATACCGCCGCCGGTAACAACCTCGTCGCCCGTGCCGAGCGAGGCGATCAAGGCCTTGTGTTCCTTGGCGCGCTTGGCCTGCGGGCGGATCAGCAGGAAGTAGAACACCACGAAGATGAGCACGAGCGGTGCCATCTGCATGAGGGGATTGCCCTGTGCAGCGGGGGCCGTGGCCTGTGCGGCTGCGGTCGAGATCAACCATTCCATCTTCGGTGTTCCTGTTCAGGGGGGCGGAGAATCGAGCGGCGCATTATACACAGCGTCCCGGCCCCTGGCGGCCGCGACAAAGGCTCCCATGTGACCGGTGATCAGGGAGCAGGGAAACCAAGCTGAACGGCAGATCCTGAGGGCCCCTCCCCGCTGATTACCCGCCCCTCGCCAGGCTCAGCAGCAGCGACTCACCCCGCTCCACTTCTCCTGCTGGCGCAGGAGGTAGTAGGCCTTGCGGTCAAGCGGAGGTTGATCGGCGTGGCAAGCCTGCAGGTGCGCACGGTAGCGATCGTAAGCATCGTCGCCCACCAGAGTCCTGATGAATGACCAGGCAAGCCGTAACTGGTTGGCTGCCATGGAAATCATGACCGGGCTCCGGCTGCAGCTGCAGTGCCCAGCGAGTGGGGCACTTCGGACGACGGCGGCACGGGCAGTCCCTGCAGGAAGCGCCAGCTGACGCGGGCGGTATCCAGGATGATCACCCACAGCACGATCACGAAGAAGACGGTCAGCGCGGCATCAAGCCGCTGGTTGAAGATCAGCTGCGGGGCCGCCCTCGCAGCGGCCTCGGATAGCGTTCCTGCGTCCAGTTTGGCGGCCAGGTCGTTGGCGCCGGCGAGAAAGCCGATGCGGGGATCGGTGGACAGCAGCTTCTGCCAGGCAGCGGTGGTCGTGACGACGGCCAGCCACGCCATGGGCAGCACGGTGACCCATGCGTAACGCACTCGCCCCTGCTTGATGAGCACGCCGGTAACGACGCACAGGGCGATCGTCGCCAGCATCTGGTTCGAGATACCGAACAGCGCCCACAGGATGTTGACGCCCCCGTTCGGATCGATGACGCCGATGTACAGGAAGTACCCCCATCCGGCCACGACCAGTGCGCTCGAGATGACGACGGAGGGATACCAGGAGGTCCTGCCAAGCGGCTCCCACACCTGGCCCAGCAGGTCCTGCAGCATGAAGCGGCCGACGCGCGTGCCGGCATCCACCGTCGTCAGGATGAAGACGGCCTCGAACATGATCGCGAAGTGGTACCACAACGCGAGCAACCCTTGGCCGAACACCGACGCGAGGATGCTGGCCATGCCGACTGCCAGCGACGGCGCGCCGCCGGTGCGCGCGAAAAGCGTGGTCTCGCCCATCTCGCGGGCCAGCGTATCCATTTGCTCGACACTGACCGGGAACCCCCACGCGGAAATGGTGGCGACCGCCTGTTGTGCCGTGGCACCGACGATACCGGCAGGGCTGTTGATCGCAAAGTAGATGCCGGGCTCGAGCAGTGTCGCGGCGATCATGGCCATGATGGCAACGAACGATTCCATCGCCATCGCACCGTAGCCGATCAGGCGGATGTCGCGTTCGTTGCCTAGCAGTTTCGGCGTGGTGCCGCTCGCGATCAGCGCGTGGAAGCCGGAGATGGCGCCGCAAGCAATGGTGATGAATACGAACGGAAACACCTTGCCCGCGACCACCGGACCCGTGCCGTCCACGAACTGGGTGATCGCCGGCATGTGGATCTCGGGACGCATGATGAAGACCGCCGCGCCGAGCAGCAGCACGACGCCGATCTTCAGGAACGTCGACAGGTAGTCGCGAGGCGCGAGCAGCAACCATACGGGCAGGATGGCGGCGAAGAAGCCGTAGCCGATGACGAACCACGCAAGCGGCACGCCGTCGTAGTTGAACCACTCGCGCACCATCGGCGCGTTCTGGATCCAGCCGCCGCCCCACACTGCAGCCAGCAGCAGCGCAAAGCCCATCAGCGAGGCTTCGATCACGCGGCCGGGCCTGATGTTGCGCAGGTAGAGCCCGATCAGGATCGCGATCGGAATCGTCGCGAACACGGTCGAGGTTGCCCAGGGACTGTTGCGCATGGCGTTGACGACGACGAGCCCGAGCACGGCGATCAGGATGATCATGATCAGCAATGTGCCGATCAGCGCCGCGAACCCGCCGATGGGGCCGAGTTCGTCGCGCGCCATCTGCCCGAGGCTGCGACCGTTGCGGCGAGTCGAGATGAACAGCATCGTCATGTCCTGCACGCAGCCGCCGAGAGTCGCGCCGATCAGGATCCACAGCGTTCCGGGCAGGTAGCCGAACTGGGCCGCGAGCGTCGGGCCGACGAGCGGGCCGGGCCCTGCGATCGCGGCGAAGTGATGGCCGAATACGATCCAGCGATCGGTGGGCACGAAGTCACGGCCGTTCTCGAGACGCTGCGCCGGGGTGGGACGCGACGGGTCGACCAGCAGCACCTTGGTCGCAATCCAGGCTGCATAAAAGCGATAGCTGATCGCGTAGATGCATATGGCAGCGACCACGAGCCACAGCGCGTTGATCGACTCGCCGCGATGCGATGCGACGCCCGCGAGCGCGACCGCCCCGACGATGGCTACCAGTCCCCAGAGAATCTTCTTCATGTTGTTCTCGTTCGCTTGTCCGAATAAGCAATCAAATCGGCCTGCCGCTGTCGGCAGGAAGGTCTCCGACAAGTAGGCCTTCGGCAGGAGGACTGGCTTCGCCAGCAGGCCAGATCTGACCTGCCGGCAGGCCGTCCTGTCGCTGCGCGACCCACCTGCCAGGGGCCATCCTGCCGACAACGGCAGGCCGTTCCGGTCCAGTCAGGGCGCTTCCAGGCCCTTTGTATACAACACCTTGCCTTCCGGTGTAACCAGGATGGCGTCGACGTCCCCCAATCGATCGTAGATTTCGATCGCCTTTTCGGCGCCGAGGACGAATGCCGTCTTGGACAGCCCGTCGGTGCGCGTGGCCGTTGCCGCAATGACAGTGGCGCTTCGCACCTTGCTGGCGGAATGGCCGCTGGCCGGATCGATGATGTGGTGGTACCGGACGCCTTTCTCGTCGAAATACCGCTCGTAGTCCCCTGAAGTGGAAATGGCCGTGTCGACGAGTGGAATCCGCGCAATCACCCTGGTCTTGTCGTCGGGATGGCGGATCCCGACGACCCACGGCGCACCCATCCGGTCGCCGATGATGCGGGTGTCACCGCCTGCCGTGACGGAGGCATGTTCGATCTTGAAGCCCTGCAGGAGGGCGATGCCCCTGTCGACTGCGTGTCCCTTGGCGATGCCGCCCAAGTCAATGCGCACCCCGGGTTTCGCGAAATGGACCGTGCTCTTCGCCTTGTCGAGCTCGATGAAGCGGTAGTTGACGGTCGGCAACGCAGCGGCGATGTCCTTGTCTGTCGGCTTGATCCGGCTGCGGAAGTCATACATGAACCCCACGCTGGCATACGTGATGTCGAATGCACCGCCGGTGATGCGCGAGTACTCGACCGCCGTCGTCAGCAGTTCGAACAGCTCCGAGGAGATCACGACAGGCCGCTCGGCTGCGGTCGCGTTGACGCGCGAGACCTCGCTCTCCGGCTTGTACGTGCTCATCGACTGGTCGATGCGGCGCATCTCGTTGAAGACGCTGTCCAGCGCCTGATCCGCCTGCCGCTTGTCGTCCGCCCACAGCTCGACGGCAATGCGCGTTCCCATGATGCCGTCTTCGGTGCGGTCGAACCACGCCGCCTCCGCCGTCGATACGCAGGCGATAGCGTGCAGAAGCAACAGTCCGGCCAGGGAGCGGGCGCGAGTGCTCGTCGAAAAGAGCGGCGATGACGTGCGGATATCGACCTTCACTACAAGCCTCGAGGGTTCGCGCCCGGCTCGGGCGTTGCCGCCAATCCTAGCACTTTCCGCCGAGAACGCTTTATCAGGCAGGCACTTACGCGCCCTGCACCGAAACGGACCGCAAGCGAGCGGCGACCCCGTTCATGGACAACCCCGGGGCTGCCGCGTAGCCTCATCGCTGGCCGGGACTCCCGGCCTTCGATTCCAACGAGCGTATGGTCTACTGGCAACTCGCCCTGCTGCTGGCACTGGTCCTGCTAAACGGTTTCTTTGCGATGTCCGAGCTGGCGATAGTCTCGTCACGCCGCGGCATCCTGAAACAACGCGCCGAGAACGGCTCTCGCGGTGCGGCGGCCGCACTCAAGCTGTCGGATGACCCCACCCGCTTCCTGTCCACGGTGCAGATCGGCATCACGCTGATCGGCATTGTTGCAGGTGCCGTCAGCGGCGCCACGTTCGGTGCCGACCTCTCCCTGGTACTCGATCAGTACGCGTGGCTCGGTGGCTATGGCGAAGCGGTGGCGTACACACTGGTCTTCATTGGCATCACCTTCCTGCAGCTCGTCGTGGGCGAGCTCGTCCCGAAACGAATTGCAATCACGCATCCCGAGGGGATTGCGGTAGCGGTCGCGCCCCTGCTCAGGGGCATTTCCACTGCGGCAGGCCCGTTCGCGGCCCTGTTGCAGGTCGCGACCAGCCTGATGCTGCGCCTGCTCGGAATCAAGGAACAGCACAAGCGCAAAGTGACGGACGAGGAGATCACGGCGCTGTTGGCCGAAGGGACCGAGCAGGGCGTGATCGATACGGTCGAGCGGCAGATGATCGACGAAGTACTGAGCCTCGGCGACCGCCCGGTGCGCAGCATGATGACGCATCGCTCGCAGGTCGAATGGATCGAGGTTTCTGCACCTGTCGACGAGATTCGCGAGCAGGTTATTGCCGGCGGCTACGGCCGCTACCTCGTGTGCGAAGACAGCCTCGACAATGTGCTGGGCTATGTCCGTACGCGCGAACTCATCGATGCGTTGCTGGGCAACAAGCCGTTGGACCTGCGCGCGATGATCCGCGATCCGCTGGTCGTGCCGCCCTCGACGAAGGCGCTTTCGCTGCTCGCACAATTCAAGAAGGCACGACCGCACATCGCCATCGTCGTCGACGAGTACGGCGACCTGCTCGGCATGATCACGCCGACGGACATCCTCGAGACCATCGCCGGCGATCTCGCAGGGGAAGGGCACGACGCAACGCAGGTGGTCGTGAAGCGGGAGGACGGTTCGTTCCTGGTCGACGGGCAGATCGGCATGGACGAACTCGAAGACAGGGTCGGCATGGGCGGCCTCGTGGTCGGCGAGCGCTTCGCAACGCTGGCGCGCTTCCTGCTCGAACAGCTCGGCTACATTCCCCGGACAGGGCAGACGCTGGTCGTCAACGGCTGGCGCTTCGAAATCGTGGACATGGACGGCACGCGCATCGACAAGGTGCTGGTGTCGCAGATGGCGGGCCAGACACGGCGCCTGTAGGCGCCTCGTATCAGAGTTCGAAGATGATTGGAGCCGGCGCCCATACGGCAAGCGTCCTGCCGTTCTCCGTATGAGGTTTGAATCGCGCGCCGCGCATCGCGGCCAGGGCCGCCTCATCAAGTCGCGGAAATCCCGATGACTTCTCGATGACGATCTGCGCCGGCAGGCCACCATCATCGATCAGCACGCGCAGCATCACGACACCGGTCTCCTTCGCACGGCGCGAATAGAGCGGATACGCAGGCTTTGGGCTGACGACGTATTCCACCGCGCTGGCCGAAATGGTCCGGGGGGAAGCAGACGGGAGCGGCCGCTCCGTCACTTCACGTTCAGTTACCACGGCCGCCGCCACGGTCTGCGTTCGCGGCGCGTCCGTGGGAGCGACGGCAACTTCCACCTGATCCGGCAGCGGCGCGATGACGGCGAGTGGTGTTACTTCAAGACGTGGTTCCGCGGGAGGCGGCGTGAAGGCCTCCGGTTCCTGTCGAGCGTCGATCAGTGAAACGACCAGGGGCGGCATGACGTCCAGCAACACATCGCGAACGCTGTTGGCGGACAGCAGCGCCCACGCCGCGAGGCCGTGGACAGCGATCACTGCAAGGAACGCGGGCGCTTGCTCACGGCGCAGCGTGCTTCCCTCCGCAAGTACTCCTGCAAGGCCGCTCACGTGTCAGCCCACATCCGCAGGAGGTTGTGATAGGTGCCCGTGAGCCCGACGGCTGCACCGCCCTCTCCATACTGCTCGCGAAGGCCCGTCAGGTGCGCATCCATTTCGAACAGCAGACGACGCTGCTCGTCGCTGCGAACCATGCTCTCGACCCAGAAGAAGCTGGCCAGTCGGTAGCCGCGAGTCACCGGTTCGACGCGATGCACGCTGGTGCCCGGGTACAGGACCATGTCGCCTGCGGGCAGTTTCACGCGCTGCTCGCCGAACGTGTCCTCGACAACGAGTTCTCCTCCGTCGTATTCGTCCGGATCCGCAAGGAACAGCGTGCAGCTGATATCCGTGCGAACGCGCTCGTGGCGCGCCCCGGGAACGAAGCGGATGGCGTTGTCGACATGGTTGCCGAAAGAGTTGGACGCGCCGCCGTAGCGATTGAAAAGCGGCGGAAACACGCGCTTCGGCAGCGCCGCGGAAAAGAAGGTCCCGTGCCTGCCGAGCGCCGCAAGCACGAGATCCTGCAGCATCCGCGTGTCTTCACCCTGCTGTGGAAGCTGCTCGTTGTTCTTGGCCATCGCCGACTGGATGCCCGCCGTGACGCGGCCATCCATCCAGTCGGCACGATCGAGAATCGCCCGCGCCCGCGCGAGTTCCTCCTTGGTCAGCACGCCTTTCACATCGAGCAGCATCGGCGCGATCCTAGAAAGAGAAACCGGCCGTGAGCTGCACGGTACGCGCCTTGCCCGGAACATAGTGCCCGCGATACAGCACGTCGGCATACCGTTCATCGGTGAGGTTGGTGACGTTGAGCTTCAAGGACATCGACCGGAACTCATACTCCGCCATCAGGTCACCGGTGATGAACGCCGGCGCGACGATCGTGCTTTGCTGCGGCGTATCGTTGCTGCGGGCGTTGATGCCGGCCCCGAGGCGTAGCTCCGGCGTTACCGTGTACGTGCTCCACACCGTGCCCGTGTAGCGCGGCGTGAGCCCGGGACGCTGGCCGACGGTCTCGCCGATCAACGTCGTACCGAGGACCGACGAGGCTTTGTCGACCTCCGCGTCGGGGATCCATGCATAAGACACATAGACTTCCCATGCAGGCGTGATGCGGCCGGATACGTCGACTTCGACACCTGCCGCGTGCCGCTCGCCCGAGAGAACGTAATTGGTGGGACTGACGGAATCCTCGTCGCGGTTGCGTTCGTTGTACTTGGTCGCGTGGAACAAGGCGAGTCGCACTGACGCGTTGCCTTCGGCGAGATCGAGACGACCACCGAGCTCGAGATTGCGACTGGCTTCAGGCGGCGTGTTCGAGCCCAGGGCATCGTACTGGTAGGTGTCGCCGGAAGTATTGAATGAAGTTCCATAGGAGAAGTGGAACGATGCCATCGGCGAGGGCTGGTACAGCACGCCAAGCCGCTTGCTCCACAGCGAATCGGCGCGGCCCCGCTCCGCCGTCAACGCGCCAAAATCCGCGGTCGTGGTCGAGAAGGTGCGGTAGTTGCCCTCGAAGCGATCCCAGCGCACTCCTCCGAGGACTTTCCAGTCAGGTGCCACCTGCACGAGGTCCTGCACGTACACACCGGCTGCGCGCGCCTCGAAGTCACGATTCCGGGTCTTGATCCGCAGGGACTCATCGACGCCAACACCGTTGTCGGGCGTTCCGATGGTCGTAGTCGCCTTGGCCAGAACCACACCGCCCGGCAACAGTCCGACGAATCCGTCGAACTCCTCGCGCGCCGCATCGATTCCGCCCTGCATGGAATGGGTCAACCCGAATGCGTCGAACTCGTGATCAAGGTCGCTCTGCACGTACACGGTGTCCATGTCCATGTTCTTGATGTTGGTGCCACGAGTCAGCACGGTTGCATCACTCAGCCGGTCGCGCGTGACGGCAAGTCCGTCCGGCTGCAGTGCTGCCGCCGCGAAGCGGACGGCGCTCGCACGCTGGTCGCGCTCGTACTGGCCGACACGCACAGCAGTGCGCCACGTGGCGTCGTTCGCGAAGTGGAACGTATGGGCAAGCTGTCCATAGGTCACGCCGCTCCGGTTGTAGTCGCTCGACATGCCGTAGTAACTGGATGAGTCGACTGGGAGGAGCGGATCGCCGCTGTTGGTTGTCACGAGCCACGGCAACCCGTAACTGATGCCGTTGTCGTTCTTGAGGTAATAGAGCCCGGCGACGAATTCGTTCGCTGAGCCCGCGCCCCAGCGGAATGTCGGTGCCACACCGCGCTTATCGAGCCCGACGCCGTAGTTGTCCGCGCTCGTTCCCATCGCGGCAACATGCAGCGCCGAGGTTTCACCGGTGCGCAGATTGGCATCGACGACCGCGCGATAGTATTCGCCGTTGCCAGCCGTGACTTCGACGTCATACCCGGTCGCGAGGCGTGGCAGCTTGGTGACTTGGTTGACGGCACCGCCCGTGGATCCGCGGCCGAACAGCATGGAAGCAGAGCCCCTCAGCACTTCCAGACGATCCCAATTGAACGTGTCGCGCTCGTAGAACGCCGGGTCTCTCATGCCATCGATGAAGATGTCGCCGGTGGCCTGCAGCGAGAAGCCCCGCAAACGGATGTCTTCCTCGCCGCCTTCGGCTGCCAGGAAGGAAATGCCCGCCGTGTTGCGCAGCGCTTCCTTGAGTGTGTCGATGCGCCGATCCTCGATCAGCTTCTCGGTCACAACGGTGATGGACTGAGGCACATCGCGCAGATCCTGATCGGCTTTGCCGATCCGGGTCTGGATCGCCTGGTAACTTTCCTTCCCTGCTTGATCAGGCGCCCCCTTCACAGTGATGGGCGGCAGCGCCTTGGACTCCGCGACCGGCCCCTCCTGTGCAATCGACAGTGATACGAAACCGAGTCCTGCGGCGAGGGCCCCGAGAGGAGCTGTTGCCGACTTGCCCGTGTGCACGGACGGGGAAGAATGGGTGCGCTTCATGCTCGTTCCTGACCGAGGAACCTCTCCTCTTGATACGAATGCTAATGATTCGCATTTGTAATGTCAAAGACGAGGGGCCGACAGCCAGATAGCGTCAGAAACGGGGGGAGAGACTCGAAATGGAGTGCCAGGAGGCGGCGAACCTCACAGACGCGGAATCGTCAGGCGGTCACGACTACAGCTTTGCGGGACGGTGTTCCTGCCACTCGCGCCAGAGCGCCAGTGCCACGGCCAACACGACGGGGCCGATGAAGAGGCCGACAAGCCCAAATGCGAGGACTCCGCCCAGGACGCCGAACACCACGAGCAGGAACGGCATCCGGGTGGCATTGGAAATCACGAGCGGCCGCACGATATTGTCGACCCAGCTGACGACCAGCAGCCCCCACAGCAGCAGCGTCACGCCGTCACCGATCTTGCCCGTCAGCAGCAGCCACACGCTCAGCGTTCCCCAGATCAGCGGAGCACCGAAGGGAATCAGTGCGATCATCGCGGTGACGGCACCGAGCAGCACCGGCGGCCCCACGCCGACAATCCAGTAGCCCAGGCCGGCGAAAACACCCTGGACGAGCGCCGCGAGGACGATCGCGTACACCACCGCCCGCGTGGTCTGTCCCACTGAGTCGAGATAGTCCTGAACCTGCGGCCCGAGGATGCCTTCAAGCACGGCGCCCAGCTGCTCGTAGAAGCGGCGGCCATCGCGCAGCAGGAAAAACAGCGTCAACAAGGCGAAGAACAGCTTGGCGATGTTGCGACCTGCGCCGCCGATCAACACGCTGATCTCGCCCGTGGATCTCTCGAACAGTGCACCCAGCTGCTGCTGAAGCGACGTCGGGTCGGACACGAGTTCGTCTAGCAACTGCTGCAACCATGGCCCAGCCATAGGCAAGTCCTTCAGCGCCTGGGGCAACTTGGGGTTGGATGCGAGGAACGCCTGTACTTCGCGATACGCAACCACCGTCTCGACCCGCAGCAACAGGACCAGCCACAGCACCGGCAGGATGATGGCCACGGCGAGCAGCAGCGTCGTCAGCAACGCAGCGATGGATGGACGTCGCATGACCCTCTGCAACCGTTCGTGCAACGGCCACGCAACGTAAGCCAGGATCCCGGCCCAGATCACGGGAATGATGAAGGGTTGCAGGATCACGTACGTGAGCATCAGGATGCCCAACATGATCGCGGCGACGAGCAGACGCCGGAACCAGGGTGCAGTAGACAGATCAGACAGCATTGCAGCGTTCGGTGTCGATATAGGAAGTCAGCAAGCCGCGTATGCGGGACAGGGTTACGGGCCCTTGCCAGACGAGCGCTTCGCGTAGAACTCCGCCACGAAGGTGGCGAACCTGTCCTCCGCGATCGCCGCGCGGATCTCGCGCATCAGGCCGAGGTAATAATACAGGTTGTGGATGGTGTTGAGCCGCGCCGACAGGATCTCGCCGCAACGGTCCAGATGCCTCAAGTAGGCACGACTGAAGTTGCGGCAAGTGTAGCACCCGCACTCGGGATCAATGGGGCCCGGATCCTTCTCATGCACTGCATTGCGGATCTTGAGGACGCCGTTCGTGGTGAACAGGTGTCCGTTGCGGGCGTGGCGGGTGG
>JBEBIT010000118.1:0-5370 GCA_040080215.1 Steroidobacteraceae bacterium | reverse complement strand
GGGCAAGGCGAGCTTCGTCAAGATCAACGACCGCTCCGGCCAGATCCAGCTGTTCCTGCAGCAGGCCACGCTTGCGCAGGTGTACGACGAGTTCAAGACATGGGACGTCGGCGACATCGTGGCCGCCGAAGGCGTGCTGTTCAAGACGAAGACCGGCGAGCTGTCCGTGCGCGTCGATCGCATCCGGCTGATGGTGAAGGGCCTCCGGCCCCTGCCCGACAAGTGGCACGGCCTCGGCGACCAGGAAATCCGCTATCGCCAGCGCTACGTCGACCTCATCATCAATCCCGAGAGCCGCGAGGTCTTCCGCAAGCGCACGCGCATCATCAAGTACCTGCGCGATTTCCTCGACGCGATGGACTACCTCGAAGTCGAGACACCGATGCTGCAGACGTTGCCGGGCGGTGCGGCCGCCAGGCCGTTCCGCACGCACCACAACGCGCTCGCCATGGACATGTACCTCAGGATCTCGCCGGAGCTGTACCTGAAGCGCCTCGTGGTTGGCGGATTCGAGCGCGTGTACGAGATCAACCGCAATTTCCGCAACGAAGGACTGTCCACGCGGCACAATCCCGAGTTCACGATGGTCGAACTGTACCAGGCCTACGCGGATTTCCGCGACCTGATGGAGCTCGTCGAGCGCCTGTTCCATGGCCTCTGCGACACGCTGCTCGGCACGCGCCAGGTGAAGTACGGCGACCAGGTGTTCGACTTCGGCCAGCCGTTCCGCCGCGTCACGGTCGAGGACCTTGTCGTCCATTTCAACCCGGGTGTTGAACGCGAGCGCTTGCGCGATGTGCCGTACCTGCGCAGCCTCTGCGACCGGCTCGAGATTCCCTACAAGGAGGGCGACGGCGCGGGCAAGCTGCAGATCGAAGTCTTCGAGAAGACCGCCGAACATCGCCTGTTGCAGCCGACCTTCGTGTACAGCTATCCGGCGGAAGTGTCGCCGCTCGCGCGCCGCAATGACTCCGATCCGTTCATCACCGACCGCTTCGAGTTCTTCGTGGGGGGGCGCGAGATCGCGAACGGCTTCTCGGAGCTGAACGATTCGGAGGACCAGGCCGCTCGCTTCCACGAACAGGCTGCCCGCAAGGGTGCTGGCGACGAGGAAGCCATGTTCTACGACGCCGACTACATTCGCGCGCTGGAATACGGCCTGCCGCCGACAGCGGGGCTCGGGATCGGCATCGACCGCATGGTCATGCTGCTCACCGACTCACCGTCGATCCGCGACGTGCTGTTGTTCCCGCACATGCGCCTCGAGACCTGAGGCGACGCGGACTTCAAGCCGGCTCGGTGATCGAGTAGGGCAGCGGCACGCTTTGCAGGATTGCAGCGAACGGACCCGCGAGGTGCAGCGCGGCCTCCTTTTGCGCCAGCGAGATGACAGCCAGCAGCTCGCAGCCCTCTGGGGTTGCAGCGGCATCGACCACTTCGCCGGCAGACGCGTCGCCCTCCAGCACGCGGGTGCCCGGAGGCGGAGGCGGGCAGGCTGCCGCGAACCGCAGCATCCGGCGCTTGATGGCGCCGCGGTAATGCGTACGGGCAATGATCTCCTGACCCGTGTAGCAGCCTTTCGTGAAGCTGATCCCGCCCACGGCATCGAGGTTCAGCATCTGCGCCACGAAGCTCTCATGCGTTTCCGGCAACACATGCGGCAATCCTGCGCGAATGTCTGCCAGCCGCCAGTCGGCATCGGCGGGATCGGGATCCGGGGCAGGCAAGTCGGCTGCAGGGCCCAGCAGCAGGAATCGCGCGGGTGCATCGGGATTTGCGTCGTACCAGCGGACGACGGTGATGGTGCCCTGCTGCACGCAGTGTCCAGGCTGTCCGGGGTTGGCTAGCCCGGCAGCGGCGAGTGCAGGTTCGCTTGCAGCGCGTAAGACGAAGTCGGGTTGCGGCTCGATGAAGGTCACTTTCGATCGCAGCACGTATTTCCGCAGTCGTTGCAGCACGCCGGTCGCCATGGAGGTCGGCACCAGCATGATCAGCCCGTCACCGGCAGGGACCAGCGTGATCACTGCCTGTACGCGGCCCTGTGCCGAATTGAGGCTTGCGAGTTGACAATGTCCGGCGTCAAGCCGCGCGATATCGTTGCTCAGCTGGCCCTGCAGGAAAACGCGAGCATCGGTACCCGACACCCGGATGGGTTCCAGAAAGTCCAATCGTTTGAGGAGGCTATTGGCCATGGTGCCTGTCATGGTAACCGCGAAGCCGTTCGTTATTAGGCAAACATCCGCATTTTCAAGGCGCTGTGTTTCTGGCAAACTCCGCCGCGATGTCGCAACGTGAACCGGTTTCCGGGAAAGGCAGCTTGCCTAAGGCCTTGCAAGTGGAAATCCCGGGATCCGCGAGGGGCGGCGAGCAGCAGGCCGCGGAAGCGGCGGGGGTCGATGGCAGCGGCACGTCCACGGCCACCCTCCCGCCGGAAATCGGGGGCAGGGACGGTCCTGAACCCACCCGTTTCGGGGATTGGGAAAAGTCGGGGCGCTGCATCGACTTCTAGGCCTGCGCCGAATAGAGGTTATGCGCCGAAGAGAGGCTACGAGAGCCTCCTCCACAACAGGCACATCTCTGAAGGAAGCGGGGCGGGAATTTTTTGGGTGAGCTTCAGCCTGCGGGCAAGCCGGACCGGACGGCGCGCAGGGCACGTTACAAAAGAACTCTTGAAGAGCTAGCAGGTGTCGAGCATGGCAAAACGCGAACGGCCATTGTCCCCGTTCATGCACTATCGATGGCAGTACACGAACACGCTATCCATCCTGCATCGACTGACCGGCCTCTTCCTCGCCTTCGGGCTCATCGCACTGGTTTATTGGCTCGCTGCACTGGCCGGTGGGCCGGAACAATATGCCGATGCAGCTGCGGTGCTGTCCTCGCCACTCGGCAACCTCGCGCTCATCGCGTGGTCCTTGAGCTTCTTCTATCACTTCCTGAACGGCATCCGGCACCTGTTCTGGGACGCGGGCCACGGCTTCGAGCTCAAGGTCGCGCGCCAGACAGGATGGGCCACGTTCATCGGCGCCATCGTGCTGACGGCCCTCTTCTGGACCGTGCTCGCCGTGCAGATGGGAGGTGCGGCATGAGTCTCCAGAGTCCTCTCTCCAAGGTGCTCGGCCGCGGGTCCGCGAAGAACGGTGTCGGCCACTGGTGGGCACAGCGCGTCACCGCGTCGGCCCTCATCCTGCTGACCGTCTGGTTCGTGATCTCGCTGCTGACATTGCCGGGCCTCGATTACGCGTCGGTTGCCGCATGGGTGCATGCGCCGCTGTCCGCCGTGCTGCTCGCGCTGCTCGTCGGCACCCTCGTGTACCACTCGCAGCTCGGGGTGCAGGTGGTCGTCGAGGATTACGTTGCCAGCAAGGGCGTCAAGGTTCTCACGATGCTCGTCGTCAATTTCGTGCATGTGCTGCTCGGGGCCCTGGGTGTCTTCGCCGTGCTGCGCGTCGCTTTCGGAGCCGCAGTATGAGTGCCTACCAGTTCATCGATCACACGTTCGACGTCGTCGTCGTCGGTGCCGGCGGGGCCGGCCTGCGCGCCACGTTCGGCCTCGCGAATTCAGGCCTGTCGACGGCCTGCATCACCAAGGTCTTCCCGACCCGCAGCCACACGGTTGCGGCGCAGGGCGGCATCAGCGCCGCGCTTGGCAACATGGGCGAGGACGACTGGCGCTGGCACATGTACGACACCGTCAAGGGGTCGGACTGGCTCGGTGACCAGGACGCCATCGAGTTCATGTGCAAGGAGGCACCGGCTGCCATCATCGAACTCGAGCACTACGGCCTGCCGTTCTCGCGCACCGAAGACGGCCGCATCTACCAGCGTCCGTTCGGCGGCATGACCACTCACTACGGCAAGGGCACGGCGCAGCGCACCTGCGCAGCCGCCGACCGCACCGGCCACGCGATGCTGCACACGCTGTACCAGCAGGCGCTCAAGAACGAGGCGCAGTTCTTCATCGAATACTTCGCCGTCGACCTCATCATGGAGAACGGCGAGTGCCGCGGCGTCGTCGCCATCGACATGGCTGAAGGCACGATCCACCGCTTCCGCGCGCACAAGGTCATCCTCGCCACGGGCGGCTACGGTCGTGCCTACTTCTCCTGCACGTCCGCACATACCTGCACCGGCGACGGTGGCGGCATGGTGCTGCGGGCCGGCCTGCCTCTGCAGGACCTCGAGTTCGTGCAGTTCCACCCGACCGGTATCTACGGCGCAGGCTGCCTCATCACCGAGGGTGCTCGTGGCGAAGGCGGCATCCTGCGGAATTCGAAGGGCGAGGCGTTCATGGAACGCTACGCGCCGTCGGCCAAGAACCTTGCTTCGCGCGACGTCGTCAGCCGTGCGATGACCATCGAGATCCGCGAAGGCCGCGGCGTAGGCGCGCATCAGGACCACATTTTCCTGCACCTCGAACACCTGGGCGCAGCCACGCTGGCCGAACGTCTGCCCGGCATCTCGGAAACCGCGAAGATCTTCGCGGGCGTCGATGTCAACAAGCAGCCGATCCCCGTGCTGCCGACGGTTCACTACAACATGGGCGGCATCCCGGCCAACATCCATGGCGAAGTGGTCACGATCAAGAATGGCGTCACCGACACCGTCGTACCGGGCCTGATGGCCGTGGGCGAAGCCGCCTGCGTGTCCGTGCACGGTGCGAACCGCCTCGGTTCGAACTCGCTGCTTGATCTCGTCGTGTTCGGCCGCGAAGCGGCGCGTCACTGCGAAGAGACCGTCAAGCCGGGCACGCGGCACCGGGCGTTGCCTGCGGATGCGGGCGACTTCGCTGTCAGCCGCATCGACAAGTTCCGCAATGCCAAGGGCTCGCGCAAGACTGCCGACATCCGGCTCGACATGCAGCGCGTCATGCAGAATCACGCTGCCGTGTTCCGCACCGGCGACTCGCTGCAGGAAGGCGTCAAGAAGCTCGATGCGGTGTACGAGACGTTCGCCGACGTCAGCGTGGCCGACCGCGGTCTCGTCTGGAACACCGACCTGATCGAAACGCTCGAGCTCGACAACCTCCTCGGCCAGGCGCTGGGCACGATGAACTCCGCGGCCAACCGAGAAGAGAGCCGCGGTGCGCATGCACGCGAGGACTTCAAGGACCGTGACGACGTCAAGTGGATGAAGCACACGCTGTCGTGGGTCGACGAGAAGGGCGACGTCAAGATCGACTATCGCCCGGTGCACCTCAACACGTTGACGAACGATGTCGAAGTGGTGCCACCGAAGGCGCGGGTCTACTAACAGGCTTGGCTCCCGTTCCGTAGCCGCACAGTCAGTCAGCAGTATTTTTCAGGATTCCCCACATGGCCCAGTTCCGACTTCCCGAGAATTCCAAGATTCGGCCCGGCAAGACCTACA
>JBEBIT010000117.1:0-5466 GCA_040080215.1 Steroidobacteraceae bacterium | reverse complement strand
GAAGCCGTGCGCATGGCGGCGATGTAGGGCAGTCACATGAGTGAATTGCGCTGGATACTGCTCGGGTGTGGAGTGCTCTTGCTGGGCGGCATCTTTCTGTGGGGTCGTCGCAGCCGCGGGCAGGTGGCGAGTTCAAGCGACCACAGTTCGCACTCGCGCGTAGACCCGCCGATGGCCCAACCAGAGGGTCATGAAGAAGCGGAGGCGCGAGGTGAGGCCGAAGGCTCGCCGGATCCGGATGCGAATCGATGGAATGAAGAGGAGTGGACCAATACGGTCGCGGACCTCCCCGTGATTCGCATGGATTCTCATGAGGCCTTCGAGGACCCCATGATCGAGACGACGGCCGACGAGGAAGAGGCCGTGTTGCTGCCGGCCGAGTATGGCGTCGAGACCGAGCCGAATGTCGAAGTCGCCATGACGCCGAGGGCGGACAAGCGCGCTGACCCGGCTGCAGCCCCGCCCGCTGCGTCGGCCACGCGGGAACCTGCCAGGTCCCCCAAGCTCACGGACAAACGGAAGATCATTGCGCTCAGGCTGTCCGCGGTGCCGCCGGATCGCTATGCCGGCAGCGAGCTCCGGTCCGCTCTTGAATCGCTGGGACTGAGGCACGGACGCTACGGTATCTTCCATCGTCTCGACCCCAACGGTGTCAGCATAGTGAGTGTCGCGAGCATGGTCGAGCCGGGCGCTTTTGATCTCGCGACGATGGCCGATTCGCCGTTCGCTGGCGTCACCCTGTTTGCAATGCTACCCGGCCCGCTCCCAGGGAGAGAGATGTGCGACCAGATCTTCGATTGCGCCCGGCAGCTCGAGATCAGGATGGGCGGCGCCTTGCACGACGAGCGGGGTGCGGCCCTGACTGACCAGCGCATCGAGGCCATTCGCGACGAAGTGCTGGATTTCGAGCATCTGCTCGGCACCAGCTTGCAGCAACCCTGACCTGCGGTAGCGCGAGGACCCATGCGTGTCCCGTCGGATATAGCGGCGCGCGCCAAGGCCCTTCGCGCCGAGATCGAGCACCACAATTACCGTTACTACGTCCTCGACGATCCTGAGGTCGCGGACGCCGAGTACGATCGTCTCCTCAAGGAACTGCAGGGACTGGAGCAACAGTTTCCGGAGCTGATCACTCCCGACTCGCCCACGCAACGCGTCGGTGCGACACCGGTGGCCGAGTTTGGCGAGGTGCGGCACGACGTGCCCATGCTGTCGCTCGACAACGCATTTACCGCCGAGGATCTCGCGGGCTTCGACACGCGTGTCCGCGATCGCCTGGAGACCACGGCCGCGATCGAGTACTACGCCGAGCCCAAGCTCGATGGCCTCGCCATCAATCTGCGCTACGTCGATGGCCTGCTCGTGCAGGCCGCGACACGTGGGGATGGCGCAACCGGCGAGGACGTCACGCACAACGTCCGCACGATCCACGCGATTCCGTTGAAACTGGAAGGCCGGGTGCCCCACATCGTCGATGTACGCGGGGAAGTCTTCATGCCCCTCAAGGGATTCAAGGCGATGAATGCGCGGGCGCTTGAACGCGGCGAGAAGATCTTCGCGAATCCCCGGAACGCCGCCGCCGGCACGTTGCGCCAGCTCGATCCCCGGATCACCGCATCGAGACCCCTCGACATGTTCTGCTATGGCTGGGGCGCGGTGGAGGGGTGGGACCTGCCCGAGCGGCACAGTGACGTGATCGCGTGCTTGCGCGAATGGGGACTCAAGATATCACCGGAAGCCCGGGTGGTCAGCGGTGTCGAGGGCTGCCTCGAATACTATGCCGGCGTGGGGGCGCGCCGGACGTCGCTGCCGTATGAGATCGACGGCGTCGTCTACAAGGTCAATCGACTCAGGCTCCAGCGGGAGCTCGGTTTCGTGTCGCGTGCACCTCGGTGGGCGATCGCACACAAGTTTCCAGCCCACGAGGAAACCACGATCGTGCGCGACGTCGAGTTCCAGGTGGGTCGCACCGGGGCGCTCACGCCAGTTGCCCGGCTCGAGCCCGTCACCGTCAGCGGCGTGACCGTCAGCAACGCGACGCTGCACAACATGGATGAACTCGAGCGCAAGGATGTGCGCATCGGCGATCGGGTCATCGTGCGCCGCGCCGGCGACGTGATTCCGGAGATCGTCAAGGTGGTCATCGAGCGCCGCCCCGGGGATGCGCGGATCGTCAAGTTGCCAAGCCACTGTCCGGTCTGTGGTTCGGATGTCGAGAGACTGGAGGGCGAGGCCGTCGCTCGTTGCACGGGTGGTCTCGTCTGCGCCGCCCAGCGAAAGGAATCCCTGCTCCACTTTGCGTCCCGGCGCGCCATGGACATCGAGGGCCTCGGTTCGAAGCTGGTGGACCAGATGGTCGACCTCGACCTGGTCAAGAGCCCGGCGGACCTGTACGCATTGCAGGCGGCCCAGCTCGCGGGCCTTGAGCGCATGGCCGACAAGTCGGCCCAGAACCTCATCGAGGCGCTCGAGCGCAGCAAGTCGACGACGCTGGGGCGCTTCCTGTTCGCGCTCGGGATCCGCGACGTGGGTGAGGCGACGGCTGCCGCGCTCGCTCAGTACTTCGGGAAACTCGATCGACTCATGGCGGCGTCGCCCGAGGAGATCCAGCAAGTCCCGGATGTGGGCCCGGTGGTCGCGGCGCACGTGCATGCCTTCTTCATGGAGTCACGCAATAGCGAAGTGGTGGACGCATTGCTGTCACGAGGTGTCCATTGGCCGGAGCAGGAACCCAAGGCCGCCCCTGCGGAAGGCCCGCTGACGGGCAAGACTTTCGTGATTACCGGCACGTTGGCCGCGATGTCCCGCGACGATGCGCGCGATCGCATCATTGCGCTTGGTGGCAGGGTGTCGGGCAGCGTGTCGAAGAAGACGTCCTTCGTGGTCGTCGGCGCCGATCCCGGCTCCAAGGCGCAGAAGGCGGCGGAGTTGGGTGTGCCTGTCCTGGACGAAGATGCATTCCTCGGCCTGTTGACCGCACGCTGAGTGTTGGCCTCAAGGTAAGCTAATTCCTACGAAGAGCAGGGTGCTAAGGAGGGTGAGCAGGGATCGGTTGCTGGAGGAGGATGTCTCTGTCGTAATGCACGAAGGAGAAGGGACATGACCGTCGCCACCAAGCCTCTCGGGTTTGCACTGGAAGCGCTGGAACCCGCGATGTCGGCCCGGACGCTCGCCAATCACTACGGCAAGCACTATGCAGGCTATGTGGATTCACTGAACCGGCTCGTGAAACTGACCGAATTCGAGCACATGCCGCTCGAGGACATCATCCGGCATTCGAACGGCAAGCCGGATCAACCCCGCCAGGCCATCTTCAATGCGGCCGCGCAAACCTGGAACCATGAATTCTTCTGGGACTGTCTGTCGCCAAATGGCGGAGGCTCGCCACCCGAGCCACTGCGCAAGCAACTCGAACGGTCGTATGGTTCGATCAGCGCGTTCAGGACGCAATTCATCGAGGCAGGGACGAAGCAGTTCGGTAGCGGCTGGCTATGGCTGGTCACAATGGATGACGAGCTGCAGATTGTCACGACGAGTAACGCGCACATCCCGTCGCCGGCAGCCAGCCTGCCGCTGATGGTGTGCGATCTCTGGGAGCACGCGTATTACCTGGACTTCCAGAGCGATCGCGCCGGGTTCATCGGCGGGTTCCTCGACAGGCTCGTCAACTGGCGGTTCGTTGCCGAGCGCTTGAGCGCCGACAGGCGTCGCCTCGCTGCCTGATCCTCACACGGCACTGAACTCAGTGCGCAAGAGGATCGGGACGCACCTGGAAGTGCACCACCAGCGGCTTCGAGCCCTTGCCTCCTTCATGATGGAAAGGCGTGCGATCACCGCTGGTGGTCCACAGCCCGCGCCCTTTCCAGCCTGCTGCAGGATCATCGATTCGTCCGTCCAGGCCCTTCGCGTAGAAGCCAAGGGGATAGGGCACCCGCATCGTGACGAACTGGCCGTTCACGAGTGCGTGTAATCCGTCATACAGGTTGCCCGTGGCGATCGGGACGTTCTCTCCCAGGCCGGACGTGTTGTGCTGATCCACCCACGTGTAATAACTGGATTCGACGCTGGTGCCAGGCAGGTTGCTGAATCCCGGGCCCGGCAAGGGGTGGAAGGTCCAGCCCTCGGGACAATGGTCGCCCGTTGCGGCGGGTCCGTTCAGCGGCCCCTTGCACTTGCGACGATCGAATTCGCCCAGATGCCCGCTGCCGAGCGACACCCAAACGACACCATTGCGATCGATATCCGCGCCACGCACACCGAAGCCTGGCAATGGCACGTTGTAGATTTCCGCAAGGGCCGTTGACGGCGGGTTGGCACCCGGATCGAGGCGGATGATCGCACCCGGATGACCGAACGCAACAGAACCCCATACCGAGCCGTCCACGGGATTCGGCATGACGGCATAGAAGCCGGTGTTGATCCGCTTGTCGAGCTTCGGATTGACTGGAGAGTTCGGTTCGACATACGCGTCGCGTTTACCGTTGCCGTTGGTGTCGAGCACCAATGCCGTCCAACCCTGGGCTTGTTCGGCACTGCCGGTTTCGTCGAAAACCTTGGTATTGAGCCAGCCCACCACGTCGCCGCCGCCGCTGGTCCACAGTGTGTGGTTTGCATCTTCGGCAAACTGCAGGTGGTGGGTGCCGAAACAGGTGTCGATAAACGTGTATTTGCCGGTCGTTGGCTCATAGACCGCAAGCTGTCGACCCGACGACTTGGTTGGAAACAGCTTAGCAGAGGGGTGTTGCGAGCCCTCCTTGCAGAACGCCGGGTTCGCGTCGTCGCGGATGCGTGCCGTATACCAGACGCGTCCCTTGTGATCGATCATCGGATTGTGCGAGTTCGCCTTGCTGTCCCAGATGGCTTCGCTGCCCCAGTAGGCGGACGGTTGCTGGACGGGATTGCGGTTCTCGCTCGGCGTGTCTGCATCGCGTACCGGAGCGTCGAACGTGGTTGCGACGTTCTTCTGCGGATCCAGGATCGGAAAGCGATCCGTGCTCAGTTCCGGCGAACCGTACAGGCGGCCGTACGCGTTCAAGGTCGGCGTACGCCGGTCCGTCGAAATGAGGTCATGCAGATAGGACTTCGCGTCAGCCCAGTCCCACACCGTCGTGACGATGTTGCGCTCAATGCCTTGCGGGCGGGCAGGGGGAGTGGACGGCACTTCGCCTGCCGCTATGCGGTCGGTCCATTCCGCGAAGTACTTGATCGGCACGGTGCCAAGTTGGCCTGCAACGGCACGAATCATCTGCGGGCCCGCCTGCCCCGACTGCAGTCGCCTGAGCCATGCTTCTTCGGACGTTGCAAACTCGCCCAGCTCCTTCGGAATCGTGCGCGTGGCGAGATCGCCGATCTGGTGACAACCGATGCACGACTGGTTCTTCAGGGTGCTCACATACTGGTTGAGGCCGCCGGGAACGATGCCCCTGAGTTCGCTTTCCTCGGGCATCTTCAGCATCGAGAACCAGG
>JBEBIT010000004.1:0-101376 GCA_040080215.1 Steroidobacteraceae bacterium | reverse complement strand
CGGAAGTGTTCTTCGAACGTCCGGGGCAGCTCCTGGCGGAGCACCCCGGACTCTATGAACAGCTGAAAGGCTATTACCGGCTCGATCCGGCGACCTGGATCTGATCTGGATCTGACGGCTGCGCTTTCATCAAGCAGCAGCCGGTCGCTCTCGACGGACCCGGAGTGATTGAGCGCGTTGTTCCCGTGCAAATCGATATCGTCTGGAACGCCGCATATGCCGCGTCCTCAACCATATCAATGAGGCCTTGGCCGACTGCTCGTCAGGTCCGATCAGAATCGGGCGCGACCTCCCCTCCCTCACGCGGTTCGAGATCGCCGAGCCCGTACCGACGCAACTTTGCATAGAGGCTCTGCCGGCTCAAACCGAGGATCTCGGCGGCCGACGCGCGATTGTCATTCGTCAGCTCCAGCGCCGCTTCGATGCACAGGCGCTCGATCATGTCAGTCGATTCGCGCACCAGTTCCCGCAGCGGCACTCGCCCCACAAGCTCGGTCAGCTGCTCGACGGAACGCGGACGATCACGGGCGATCCGGGTCTCGACCTTGACGCGCTTCGAGACATCGCGAATCGTGAAGCCGAAGTACGGCGCCTCGCCGTCCGGCACGGCCACACCGCAGATCTCGACATCCGTCAGCACACCGTATTCGCCTCGCAAGGTGGTCGCAAACAGCCGAAGCGTCGAATGTTCCCGCAATTGCGCAGTCAGCAGGCTGAAATCGACACCTGGACCGCCCAGCCAGCGACCGAGTGACTCGGCGCGCGCCTGGTCTTCCGTCGTAAGCTGGACGATGTCGAGGAATGCGCGATTGGCAAACAGGACGTGTCCATCCACCTCGGTGACGACGAACCCATCCGGCGAGCTGCGGACGATTTCAAATACGCGGGAAGCATTCTCGGCAGCATTCTGCCGGGCCATCTCGAGCTCGACAGGTGCGAGCCGAACCAGGAAATAGACCGAATTTCCCTCGCGAAACAGCGCGACGGATGCCGTGCATTCGCACGGCATATCTCCACCGAGCCGGACCGAGGCCGTGCCGCCGCGGCCGGTCACTTTGACGGTGGCAAACACCGCTTCCAGCTCCTGCCGGCCTGCAGCATCGAGCCCGGCGGCGAACACACGACCCATCAAGCGTTGCGCGGACCCGCCAAGCAAGTTAGCCGCCGCAGGATTGATCTCGACAACCTTACGGCTGTTTGCATCGAGGATGATGACGGGCTCCGAAGAAACCTGGAACATCAGCTGAAGACGCGTCTCGATCTGACGCACGCGCGCGTACTCGCGCTCCGCCGACTGCTGAGCATCAATCAGTTGCCGCTGCAACGCTGCAAACGACAGCATGCTGCGTCCGATGGCAACGAACACTCCCTCGCGACCCAGCTGAACGGCTGTGTAGAGAACCGGCACGTTTTCGCCGCGCAGCGACGGGTGATGGACCTGGCGCCACCGACGGACCCCATTGCCGCTTGCACCCTTGAGTATGGCTTCGACCGTGGACCGGCTCTCTGCCGTGACTGTCTCGATCCACGGCTTGCCGACCCATCTTTCGGCGAGGTCCGCGGGAATATCCTGGCTGCCGATTGAGACATCGCGAATAACGGCGTTGCCATCCGCAGATACAACCAGCGCGACATCCGACGCAGCCGTGATGATCCTGGCGGCGTCTTCCCTGCCGAGGCCGCCAAACCAGTTGCCTACACCTGAAGATTGCTTCACTTAAGTCTCGATGCCCAAGATGACAAATGCAGCTTCCGATCGCCGGAACAACCTCCGCCATCAGGATTCAGTTCACCCGGTCGTCATCCCGGAGATTCCACGAGTGACGCGCGGCTGGTGCAAACAACTCAAGACAAACGACCTTGAGAACCCTGCCGCGCTGGCGACTGCCATCCACACGAGCCAGCGCCACCGCGGCGTCCCTCTGCTGTTCGCAAGAAAGGCCTGTTGTGGATCCAGCCAAGCAGCTACCCGCTGCCCGACTCGATGGGGCCTACAACCCTTCGACCAAGACGAGGTTGGACTTGGCCGCCCGCTCGCGGATGGCGCGTAGCGGCTGGTATTCGGGGGAATCCCAGAAGGCCTTCACGGCGGCCACGCTCGGGAACTCAAGCACCACCGTGCGCTTCAGCTGCCAGCCGCCCGACAGCACCTCCGCCGGGGCGCCGCGTACAAGATACCGGCCACCGAACGCCGCAATGACTGCGGGCACCTGCTTGCGATACTCATCGTAAGCAGCCGGATCCGTGATCTCGACATCCCCAAAGACATACGCGGCCATGACGGCATCTCCATGATGTTCATGCCGCCATGTTACGCGGAAGATGTGGCGACTGAGTAGCCTCGCCGGATCGCCAGGTCACGCGGTAGCAACCAGCTCGTGGTGCTCCACGGTCGGAAAGGGATTGTAGAAGTGGTGCAACAGCGCCCGCCATTGCTGGTATTCCGCGGACTCGCGGAAGCCGATCGTGTGGTCTTCCAGACGCTCCCAGCGCACCAGGAGCAGATAGCGGCTGCGCGATTCGAGTCCGCGATGTAGCTCCAGCGAGACGAACCCCGGCATCGACGCGATGATCCGCTTGGCCTCGGCGAAGGCCGCTTCGAACTGCGACTCCTGTCCGGGGCGGACGTCCAGCGTGGCGGATTCGAGGATCATCAGGTCGTCGGAATCGGAGTGCGCCAGACTAAACGGTGACGCCGGCCGGTGTCCCCATCTGCGGCATGAAGTGCCAGAAGATGGAGGCCGGCACAACGATCAAGATGAGCGCCATCAACAGGAAGAAGCCGAGGACCAGCACCAAGCCCCAGATCGACCAGAGCCGCTGCACCCGGTTGAAGTGTTCGAGGCTGTCCCAGCGGGCGTTCTTCCACGCCCACTCGCGGCCCTTGATCCCGAGGATGATCGCCATGATGAACCACAGCGGCGGGAACAGCGCGAGCAAGCCGATCCACGTGCTGTTGCCAATGGCCCAGATCCAGGTCAGGAAGAACGCGCCCCACGACCAACCGCGAACGCCGTCGGGAATGGCATCAGGATTGATAGGGAAGACGAGACCCTGCCCGGCCCCGCAATGCGGACAGGTGACAGCCGAATCCTCGATCTCGCGGCCGCAATTCCTGCAGAACACTAACGCCATGTAACTCCCCTGCAACGCCCGACCGAGAATAGCCGGTGCGTTGCCGGGGGTCCATGTTCGTCAGGCGGTTACTCGTCCACTTCCTCTTCGATCTCGGCGTCGACGGCAGGCGTCGACTTGTCATCGTCAGCCAGTCGGCTGCCTTCCAGGTCCTTCCCGTTGTCGGCGTTGTCTTCGCGAAGAATCTCGACTTCCTCGGTCTTGCCCTTGTCATCCTGGACGACGGCCACCTCGACCTTCCTGCCCTCGCGTTCGATGATCTTCGTCTCCTTGACGACGACCACGCGGTTCTCGTGCATCAGCTCCCAGCCAACGACCATGCCAAACGGCACGACCCAGAACGGCCGCCCCAACACCACTCGCGTTACCGCACGACGACGAATACGGCGACGGATGCGGCGGCGAACCCTGCGACGGGCGCGACGACGGACGCCCACCTGGGCCTCCGCGTCCGCAGCCAGCAACGCACCGCTCAAGGCGGCCATCAGGACGGTAAAGAAACCACGACGGTTCATGGGAACTCCCTGTGCAAGGACTCGTTGTTGTTCAATCCGTGGCCCCACGCAGGAAAGCGCCGGCCCTTGGAAGATATAACGCGGGAGCCCATCATCGGTTGATTGACCGACGTCACAAAAAGATCAGCGAAGCGAGGCCCCGGAACCCGATGCATTGCAGTTGACGTCGGGAGCCCGACCCACCCCAGGCAGCGCGAGGTCAAGTCAATGTCATGGTCCCACGCACAGGTTGGGAACGGCGCCATGCCACCCCCTGAATATCGCTGCACATCCACGCCAACGGACACGGAGGTCTGGCGTGATATGGATTCGTCTGACCGCGCACTCCCGTAGCTGCCGTGCGCCACAAGATCGGCCGACGAATTCCGAACTCCGCTTCCGCCGGGATAGACATAGGGGTGTGGTCTGGCCGACGGAGGGTAGCGCAGCGGCCAAAAAGAAAAGGGAGGAGCACGCAAGTGCTCCTCCCTTCCTTCTACCCAAACCGAAACCCGACCTCAGGCGAGGTGCTTCTTCCAGAACGCCAGCGTGCGATCCCACGCGAGCTTCGCCTGCGCCTCGTTGTAACGAGGCGTCGAGTTGTTGTGGAAGCCGTGCTGCGTGCCTTCGTAGAAGTAGACTTCGTACGGCGTCTTGTTGGCCTTCAGCGCAGCCTCGTAGGCGGGCCACATGCCGTTGATACGTTCGTCCGTGCCGGCATAATTGATCAGCAGCGGTGTCTTCACCTTCGCCATGTCTTCAGGTGCAGGCGCCGCGCCGTAGAACGGCACACCAGCCGACAGCTCGCTGCCGAGTGCGACCGCCAGGTTGTTCACCATGCCGCCGCCCCAGCAGAAGCCCGTGGCACCCAGCTTGCCGTTGCTCTGCGCATGGGCCTTCACCCAACGCGCGCTGTTCACCATGTCCTGGCGCAGCTTGGCCTGGTCGAGCTTCGCCTGGAGGTCGCGACCCGCATCGTCGTTGCCGGGATAGCCCCCCACCGGGGCGAGACCATCTGGCGCAAGCGCCAGGAAGCCCGCGATGGCGGCGCGACGAGCAACGTCTTCAACGTAAGGATTCAGGCCGCGGTTCTCGTGAATCACGAGGACGGTCGGGAACGGACCCGTGCCAGCCGGCGTTGCGAGATAGCCGCGCATCTTGCCCGACGTGCCACCCGGCGACGGATAGTCGACATACAGGCCCTTCATGCGCTCGTCGGTGAACGAAATCGTCTGCGCCTGCGCATAGCGAGGCATCAGCGCCTGCGCCATCACGAGCGCCGATCCGCCGACCACCGACATCACGGTCGCGCGACGGAAGAACTCACGCCGGTCGATGCGGCCATGGCAGTACTCGTCGTACAGGTCGTACACCTTCTGGTCTATGTCCTGCGGATTGATCTGCGGCTCGTCGATCTTGGGTTGCATCATCGCTGTAGGCTCCTGCGGGCAAGGGCGGTGGTGTTGACTTTTTGTTGACAAGACCCGGGTGCCGCAGCGCAAAACCCGCGGCTCACGAATCCTGGAGAGCGTCGAATATAGGACGCCCGCGACGCGCAGACAACGGTGACCGTGTGAAGTTTTTTGAAGACGGTACTTTCCGTCTGCGGCGCGAGCCGACTATGGGTGACGGGTGCCGCGCGCGGCAAGGACCAGCAGCCAGCCACCGCCGATGAACAGGATCACCAGCGACAGCAGCGACTGCCTCGAACTGCCGGTGAGCAGCGCCGTGATGCCCATCAGGAACGGACCCAGGACGGCCGCGAACTTGCCCATCATGTTGTAGAAGCCGAAGAACTCGCCCGGCTTGTCGATCGGGATCAGGCTGCCGAAGTAGGACCGGCTCAGGCTCTGGATCGCACCCTGCACGAGTCCGATCGCGATCGCCATGCCGTAGAACTCGCGGACGTCGCTCATGAACACGGCCCAGATCGTCACCAGCGTGTACACGCCGATGCCGATGAAGATACCCCCGAGCGTGTTGGTACGCTGCCCCAGCCAGCCGAAAAACAGCGCGGCTGGAAAGCCGACGAACTGCGTGATGAGCAGCGCGATGATCAGGCTGTTGGTCGGAAAGCCGAGCGCCATGCCGTAATCCACCGCCATCTTCATGATGGTGTTGACGCCGTCGATGTACAGCCAGTACGCGAGCAGGAACAGCGCAAGTGCCCGGTATTTGCGGATCTCGTGGAAGGTACCGACGAGTTGGGCCACGCCCTCCTTGATCGCGCGGCTGGCACCGGGATGCGGCGAGCCGGGCCTCTCACCCACGAACAGGAACAAGGGGATCGCAAACAGCGCCCACCATGCACCGACCATCTGGAATGAAAGGCGCACGGCTTCAGCCGCCGATGCAAGTCCAAACCGCGCGGGGTCAATCGTCATCCAGACATTCGCCGCGAACAGCACGCCGCCGCCGAGATAGCCAAGGCTGTAGCCGAATCCGGAAACGAGGTCGTACTGTGCGCGGGGCGACACGTCGATGAGCAGCGAATCGTAGAAGATCATGCCGCCCCAGAAGCCGAGCGACGCACCGACATACAAGAGCGCAGCCCATTGCCACGCGCCTTGCCCGACGAAGTACAACGCGACGGTCATCGCCACGCCCATGGCCGTGAACACGGCGAGGAAGCGAATGCGCGCACCGCCTCGATCGGCGATGGCGCCGAGCAGGGGTGCAAGTACCGCGAGAATGAAACTGGCAGTCCCGTTCGCCACGCCCAACCGGAAGGTGGTGAGTGTTGCTTCGGCTCCTGCACTCCAGTACTGACGGAAGAAGATCGGGAAAAAGCCCGCCATCACCGTCGTCGCAAACGCCGAGTTCGCCCAGTCGTACAGCGCCCAGGCCAGGACCGGACGGGAACGAAGGATGGCGAACGTCGACATGGGCGTCGTTACTCCTTCACCGACTGCTTGCGATGAAGGAGGTCATCGGGCTTACGCCGCCGACGCCAGGTGTTCCCGCGTCTCGCGGAAGTCGAGGTCCGGCCAGCGCTCGATGGTGAGCTGCAGGTTCACGCGGGTCGGCGCGAGATAGACATGCGCGCCCGAGTGATCGGTGGCGAGGTTGTCGTAGGCCTTGGTACGGAACTCGGCCATCTTCTTGGCATCCTGGCCGTAGACCCATCGAGCCGTGTAGACGTTGACGGCATCGAAGGTGCACTGCACGCCGTATTCGTCCTGCAAGCGGAATGCGACCACGTCGAACTGCAGCTGGCCGACGGCGCCCAGGATGAGGTCGTTGTTGCGCAAGGGGCGGAACACCTGCGTGGCGCCCTCCTCGCACAACTGGTCGAGGCCCTTCTGCAGCGCCTTCATGCGCAGCGGATCCTTGAGGACCACGCGGCGGAACATCTCCGGCGCGAAGTTCGGGATGCCGGTGAACGTCAGCACTTCGCCTTCCGTGAACGTGTCGCCGATGTTGATCGTGCCGTGGTTGTGCAATCCGAGGATGTCACCCGCAAAGGCCTCGTCCGTGTGCTGGCGATCCGCCGCCATGAACGTCAGTGCGTCGTTGACACGCATTTCCTTGCCCAGGCGAGCGTGGAAGAAACGGAGGCCCTTAGCATAGCGACCCGAGCAGATGCGCATGAACGCGATGCGGTCGCGGTGACCCGGGTCCATGTTCGCCTGGATCTTGAAGACAAAGCCCGTCATCGCAGGCTCCGTCGGCTCGACGATGCGCGTGGTGGTTTCCCGCTCGAGCGGCGACGGCGCGAGATCGACGAAGCCGGAGAGCAGTTCGGACACGCCGAAGTTGTTGATGGCTGAGCCGAAAAACACCGGCGTCTGCCTGCCCGCAAGGTATTCCTTGCGATCGAAGGGAGCCGTTGCGCCCTTCACCAGCTCGACCTCCTCGCGGAAGCGCTTGGCACGCTCGCCCAGGAACTCATTGGCGGCATCGCTGTTCAACCCGTCAATCGTTTCATGCGTGCCCGCGCGGCCCTTCTCGCCTGGCGTGTAGATGTAAATGCGGTCCTCGTGGATGTGGTACACGCCCTTGAGGTCGTGACCCATTCCGATCGGCCAGCTCATCGGCGTGCAGACGATCTTGAGCACCTTCTCGATCTCATCCAGCAGATCGAGTGGCTCGCGGCCTTCGCGGTCCAGCTTGTTGATGAACGTCATGATCGGCGTGTCGCGCAAGCGGCACACCTCCATCAGCTTGATCGTGCGGGTTTCGACGCCCTTCGCGCAGTCGATGACCATCAGCGCGGAGTCGACGGCCGTCAACGTGCGGTACGTGTCCTCGGAGAAGTCTTCGTGGCCGGGGGTATCCAGCAGGTTGACGATGCGGTCCTTGTACGGGAACTGCATGACCGAGGACGTCACGGAGATACCGCGCTGCTGCTCGAGCGCCATCCAGTCGGACGTGGCATGGCGTGTCGCCTTGCGGCCCTTCACGGTACCGGCGAGCTGGATCGCGCCCCCGAACAGCAGCAGCTTCTCGGTGAGCGTGGTCTTGCCGGCGTCCGGGTGCGAGATGATCGCAAACGTGCGGCGGCGGGCGATTTCTTCGTTCAGATCGGTCATGGAAGTCGATGCGTTGCGGCGGGCGGCGCGATTGTAGCCGATGGCGGCAATGCGCCACCTAAGAACGTGCCCCTGGCAGGGTGATGCAAAACCCTTTGCAGCACCCTGCTGTTCCGAGTCACGGACGACTCGGCGAAATCAACGAGATCTAACTCGTTGATTTCGGGAGCCAGTGAAAACCACGCTTTTCGCTGGCTCCGGATGCAAAAGGCACGGACAGACTTTTGCATCAACCTGCTAGAGGGGAAGCCGGTAGACCAGCGCGTCCTCGCGCCCCGCAAAAGCCTGGTAATAGCCCCTGCGAATGCCGATCCGCTCGAACCCCATGGCCTCGTAGACGCGGATGGCCGCCGGGTTGGAGGGACGCACCTCCAGGAACATGTCCGTGATCCCGTGCTTGCGCGCATGGTCCATCAGCTGTTCCACGATGCGCCGACCGACGCCACGACGGCGGATGTCGCTGCGGATGCAGAGGTTGAGCAGGTGGGCCTCGCCCGCCCCCATCGTCATGATCCCGTAACCGGCAACCTGGCCGGCCAGCTCGACCACGCGACACACATAGCCCACGCGCACGCAGTCGCGGAAGATGCCCTCGGTCCACGGGAAGTCATACGACGCCCGCTCCACGGCCATCACGCCGGGCGTGTCCGCCAACGTCATGTTGCGGAACAGGATCTTGGTGGGCGACGCGGATTGTTCGAGTTCGGCGCTCATGAAGGCTCAGGCGGGTGCCAGTCCCTCCGCCGTGTTCATGGCAAAGACGAGGTCTGCCCAGGCCTTGCGCTTTTCGCCGGGACTGCGCAGCAGATAGGCCGGATGATACGTCACGACCACCGGGCGCTCGGTACCGGGCAAGCGGTGCAGCTGGCCGCGCAATTTGCCGATCGGCGTGTCGGTCTTGAGCAGGTTCTGCGCCGCGATCCGCCCGACACAGAGGATCATGCGCGGGTTGACGAGTTCGATCTGCCGCTCGAGGTACGGCATGCAGTGAGCCACTTCCTCGGGGCTCGGGTCGCGATTGCCGGGCGGGCGGCATTTCAGGATGTTCGCGATGAACACCTGTTCGCGCTTGAACCCCATGGCCGTTAGCATCGAGGTGAGCAGCTGCCCGGCGCGGCCAACGAAGGGCTCGCCTTCGCGGTCCTCATCGGCCCCCGGCGCTTCGCCGATCACCATCCACTGTGCCGCGCGGTCGCCCACGCCAAAGACGGTCTGGGTGCGCGTCTTGCTCAAGGAACAGTGCGTGCAGCCTCGGACCGCAGTCTCAAGCGCGGTCCAGTCGAGGCTGGCAGTCGGATCGCCCGTGGCAGGCGCGGCCACCGGCGCCGCAACGGCTGCCGGTTCGACAACCGGCTCGGCGCCCACGCGCCGCGCCCACACGTCGATATCGAGGGCTTTGAGGTACTGCAGACGGCGGGCGTCCATGGCAGCCAAGGTCAACCTTGAGTCGATGGGCCGGGGTTGGCAGGCGGATGCGCCGGCGGGTGATGCCGCTTGCGGCGAATCTTCCGCCACGCCCAATACAACGGTGCCGAGGCGGCATAGATCCCGAACAGCCCGAACAGCGTCTCAGGCGGACGCAGCGAAATCACGACGTACGCAAGCGGCACCAGCATCGCGTAGGCCCAGGGCACCCTGCCCCTGAGGTTCAGCTCCTTGCCGCTCCAGTAGGAGAACCGGCTGACCATCAACGCGCCGATCAGCACGGTAACCAGGAACGCGAGGATCAGTGCCGGCAATCCCGACAGCCCGAAGTCGCTCGCGAGCCAGATGAAGCCGGCCACCGTCGCAGCAGCCGACGGGCTCGGCAGTCCCTCGAAATAGCGTTTGTCGGTGGTGCTGTTCGCGCGGGCATTGAAGCGTGCGAGACGCAGCGCTGCGGCGACGGCATAGAAGAAGGTGGCGAGCCAGCCAAGGCGACCCCAGAGCCGGCCGTACTCGTAGATGCCGGCGATGCCCCACTGGTACACGACGATCGCGGGGGCCACGCCGAACGCCACCATGTCCGACAGGCTGTCGTACTGCTTGCCGAATTCGCTCTGGGTGTTGGTCCAGCGGGCCACTCGCCCGTCCAGCCCGTCGAAGATCATGGCCACGAACACGGCAATGCCGGCCCGCGTGAAGTTGCCGTCGATCGCGGCGACGATGGCATAGAAGCCCGAGAACAGCGTGCCGGTCGTCAGCAGGTTCGGGAGCAGGTACACGCCGCGACTGCGCAGCGGGGCTTCAGGCTCGTTATCGTCTGGGGTTTCGTGGGACATCGGGCAATCTGGATCCGAAGGACAACCGGGGCGACTTTACCCCACATTGGCGGGCACGTACGCTGCCCGAGGCTCTATCATAACGGCTTTGGCGCCCGGGGCTTGTCGTGGACAGTCCGGGCACCGCGATCTATCGGCCCTCAACCCAGCCTCCTTAAAGACCCGACCTTAGTAAAAAATGCGCGTTTCAGCCTATCCGATCGTCACCCTGCGCGATGTTCCCGCCGATGCGGAAGTCGTCAGTCACCAGCTCATGTTGCGCGCGGGCCTGATCCGCCGCCTGGCCGGTGGCCTGTTCACCTGGATGCCGATGGGGCTGAAGGTACTGCGCAAGGCAGAGAAGATCATCCGCGAGGAAATGGACCGTGCCGGCGCGCTCGAGTTGCTGATGCCCACGGTACAGCCGGCAGAGCTCTGGCAGGAATCCGGCCGGTGGGATCAGTTCGGCCCCGAACTGCTCAGGATCAAGGACCGTCACGACCGGCTGTACTGCTACGGTCCGACGCATGAGGAAGTCATCACCGAGGTCGCCCGCAAGGAGTTGCGCAGCTACAAGCAGCTGCCCGTGAACTTCTACCAGGTGCAGATCAAGTTCCGCGACGAGATCCGCCCGCGCTTCGGCGTGATGCGCTCGCGCGAGTTCCTGATGAAGGATGCCTACTCCTTCCATCTTGATCCCGCGTCGCTCTCGGAAGGCTACAACCGCATGTACGACGCCTACACGCGCATCTTCTCGCGCATGCAGCTCAGATTCCGCGCCGTGGATGCGGATACGGGTTCCATTGGCGGCAACCGTTCGCAGGAATTCCACGTGCTCGCCGACTCAGGCGAGGACGCCATCGCCTTCTCCGACGGCGATGAGTACGCGGCCAACCTCGAAATGGCCGTGGCCCTGCCGCCGGCCGCAGGCCGCACAGCCGCGGCGCAGGCAATGGCTGAAGTTCGCACCCCCGGTACCAAGACCATCGCGGACGTCGCGGCGTTCCTGAAGGTCGCTGCCGACCATTGCGTGAAGACGCTGCTGGTCGAAGGCAGCGACGGCAGCGTCGTGGCGTTCGTCGTACGTGGCGATCACGAGCTCAATGCGGTCAAGGCGCAGAAGCTGCCCGGCGTCGCGAACCCGCTCAAGATGGCGTCCGCCGCGCAAGTCTCCGAAGCCACCGGCTGCGAACCCGGTTTCATCGGCCCAGTCGGCCTCAAGATCAAGGTGTATGCCGATCACTCCGCGCTGGCGCTCGCGGATTTCGTCTGCGGGGCGAACAAGGCCGATCACCACCTCACGGGCGTGAACTGGGGCCGCGACCTGCCGGACGCTGAAGCCGTCGATGTCCGCAATGTCGTCGCGGGCGATCCGAGTCCCACGGGCAAGGGTACGCTTGGGCTAGCACGCGGCATCGAGGTCGGCCACATCTTCCAGCTCGGCCGCAAGTACAGCGAGGCCATGCAGGCCACCGTGCTCGACGAACAGGGCAAGTCGGTCACCATGTGGATGGGGTGCTATGGCATCGGCGTGACGCGCGTCGTTGCAGCGGCCATCGAACAGAACCACGATGAGCGCGGCATCATCTGGCCGGATGCGCTGGCCCCTTTCCAGGTATCGCTCGTGCCCATCAACCTGCAACGCTCCGATCGTGTCCGTGAAACCGCCGAGAAGCTGTACGCGGAGCTCACGGCCGCCGGCATCGACGTGATGTTCGACGACCGCGATGCGCGCCCGGGCGTGAAATTCGCGGATGACGAGCTGCTCGGCATCCCGCACAGGATCGTCGTGGGCGAAAAATCACTGGATCGCGGCGTCCTGGAATATCGCCATCGCCGTGCCACGGCGAGCGAAGAATGCCCGCTCGACGACGTCATCGGCTTCCTGCGCGGACGGATGCAAAGCTGACATGAGCCGACTGTTGCCCCTTGCGCATCGCTGCGTTGCCGCCGCCCTGCTCGGGCTGCTGTCGACGCTCGCGCAGGCGCAGCAGCGGGAGCCTGAACTCAAGGCACTGCTGGAGCGGGCCCTGCACGAGTCAGGCTGCTTCGCCGACAAGTTCGAGCAGCAGGTGTGGTTCGTCGCGATGCAGCCGCGGCTCGAAAAGCTGGTCAAGGACCAGATGGAGCGCGAGGACATCCTCAATCACGTGCAGTGCGAGGCCAAGCGTGTCGGGCTGCCGCCTGCGCTGGTCATGGCGGTAATCGATGTGGAAAGCCGCTTCGACCGCTGGGCGGTGTCGTCGGCCGGGGCCGTGGGCCTGATGCAGGTGATGCCGTTCTGGCCGCGGCAGCTCGGCATGCAGAACGAACAGCTCGTCCGCATCCCGCAGAACATCCGCATGGGCTGCACGATCCTGAAGTTCTACCTCGACCGGGAAAAGGGCGACTACACCAAGGCGCTCGCCCGCTACAACGGCAGCGTGGGCCGCCGCAACTACGCCGACCTCGTCCTCACCCGCCTCGCGAATCGCTGGCAGTACCAGTAACGCGATTACGGGGCTAGCGGACGTGGAAGCCGTCCGGCGTCTCGTCGATCTCGATTTCAATCACGTCCACGCTGTCGACCCGCGCTGACGGCGGTCCCTTGCCCAGCCAGTCGATGAGCGCGTCCACCCCGTCGGTAGGCCCGACCACCAGCACTTCCACGCGTCCGTCGTCGAGATTGCAGGCATGTCCCAGCAGGTTGAGCCTGCGGGCCTGATCACGGGTGCTGGCACGGAAATAGACGCCCTGGACACGGCCGCTGACGTAACAGCAGCGGGCCACATGCCGCTCGCTCAAGGGGTCGTGCGCTTGGCAGCCTGGGCGGCTTGCAGGGCTTCACGGGCGATGCGACGGGCTTCGCTCGCCTCATCCCGCGCCTGACGGAACAGCTTCTGCTGCATGCTGGCTTCCGCCTTGGTCAGGTATTCCTGCGCTTTCTCGATCTCACCCGGCGCCGCCTTGGCCGCGCCCGCCTCCTGGGCAGCCCGGATGGCCTGCCGGGCATTGCTCATTTCCTGTGCCGGAATGCCCGCGCAGGCGGCGAGCCCAAGCAGCATGACGCCCACCAGGAGGGCGGCAGGGGCACGGCGGTAGAGACGGCAGTTGGTCATTGCAACCCATTATCCCAAGGGCGAAAGTGACGCTAACAACGGACACCCCCGGGGTCAAGCACCGTCTGCACGCCGGCCCGCCTGACTTACACTGTGGGCCGCCCTGCCCACTCAAGGTCAAGCCATGGTCGAAATTCTGGTCCTCTACTACTCGCGCGGCGGCAGCACCGCTGAACTCGCCCGCCAGGTCGCGCGCGGCATCGAAAGCGTGCCGGGCGCCCGGTGCCGGCTGCGCACGGTCCCTCCCGTGAGTCCGGTGGTGAGCGTGCCCGAACCTGCGGTTCCGGACAGTGGCCCCCCGTACGCAACGCATGAGGATCTCGCGGAGTGCCAAGGCCTCGTCCTCGGCAGCCCGACCCGGTTCGGGAACATGGCCGCCCCGCTCAAGCATTTTCTGGATGGCACGAGCGCCCTGTGGCTGAGCGGTGCGCTGGCCGGCAAGCCGGCAGCCGTCTTCACATCGACGCAAACCATGCACGGTGGCCAGGAATCGACGCTGCTGACCATGATGCTGCCGCTGCTCCACCACGGCATGTATCTGGTCGGCCTGCCGTTTACCGAGGCCGCACTGACCTCCACGCGCAGCGGCGGTTCACCCTACGGCGCAAGCCACGTGGGCGGCGTTGCGGCGCAGCCCGCACAGCTGTCCGACGAGGAGCGTCACCTGGCACAGCAGCTGGGACGTCGCGTGGCCGACCTCGCAGCCAAAATCAACTCCGCCAGGCCGTGAGCGCCCCCGTCCTTCGGGCCCGGCGGGGCGTGCTGCTCACCCACGGACTCTTGCTGGCGACACTCATCGCCTGGCAGTTGAGCATGCGCCCGTCCCTTGCCGGACTCGGCATCGCGTTCCTGCTGTCCATCCCGCTGCTCGCGCCCTGGTCCGGCCTGCTGCGCGCCCACCGGTTCACGCATGTGTGGGCCACGATGTGCGTAATGCCGTATCTCGTCGTCGGGGTGATGGAGGCGATTGCCGATCCGGCGCACCGGGCCTGGGCCTCGGCCTGCGTGGCTTTCGCGCTAGCGTTCTTCGCGGCGCTGATTCTCTATCTCAGGGTCACTCGCCCGCAGCAGATTTGAGAAACGCGCTGACGAACGGCACGGTGAGCCGGCGCTGCGCCACCAGCGCGGCCTCATCGAGCGTATCGAGGAACGCACATAACGAATGCATGTCGCGTGGCAAGCGGTTCAGCAGGAAGGATGCCGTCTCGTCGGGCAGCTCCAGCCCTCGCTGCGATGCATGCAATCGCAGCGCCTCCAGCCGCTCGCCCTCCTCGAGGGGTTGCAGCCTCAGCACTGTCCCGCCGCCGAAACGCGACGCGAGATCCTGCAACTGAAAGGGGACGCGCGCAGGCGGCGATGACGCCGTGACGATCAGGCGACCGCCGCTGTCCCACAACTCCGTGTACAGCGCGAACAACGCCCGCTCCCAAACCGCGTCGCCGGCCAGCATCGCGACATCGTCCAGACACACCCAGTTGAGCCGACCGCATCCGGCCAGCACGGTGGGTCCCAGAGTGTGCATTTCACCGAGTGGCAAGTACGCGGCCGATTGTCCCGTCTCCCCTGCACGGGCACAGACGGCCTGCAGCAGATGCGTCTTCCCCGTGCCTCCGGGACCAAAGAGCCAGATCGATGGGCGATGGGGTTCCGGGTGCAGGGTGCGCAGCGTCTCGACGACCAGGCCGTTGCTGCCGGCATGGAAGCTCGCGAACACGGAACTGTCGCGGAGGCGCACGCCCAGCGGGAGCTGCCGGGGGACCGACATCAGCGGACGGCCCGCTCGCGCTTGATCGCCAGGGCGCGAGACCCGTAACGCAGTACGTAATCGAGGCCGCTGACGACCGTAGTCACCATGACAAGCGCACCGAGCGTGATGACCACGGCGTTGGAAACAACCACTTCTGCCGCGTTCGCGATAACGGCCAGCACGTAGAGGATCTGGCACAGGGTATTGAGCTTGCTCACCGGCGTGGGCCGGCCGCCGAGGTCGCCAAAGCTCAAGTGGAACAGCAGCGCACCGCCCGCAATGACCACATCGCGCGCCACCACGAGTACGGTCAGCCACACCGGCGCGAAGCCGAGCACCCCGAGCGTGATGAACATGGCGACGAGCAGCAGCTTGTCGGCCAATGGGTCCAGCACCTTCCCGAGTTCCGAAGTCCAGCCGAAACGTTTTGCGAGCAGCCCGTCGACCGCATCCGTGACGGCAGCGATCGCAAAGCCGATCAGCGTGCGGGGATAGTCAGCGTGCAGCAGAAACCATACGACCGGGCCGATCAGCAGGATGCGCAGAACCGTGAGCGCGTTGGGCAGGTGGCGCAGCAAGGGAACGTCGCCCTGAGTCAGGGCACCCCGGCGGGCTGGTAGCGGAGCGCCAGACGGTCTGCCGCCACGACGCCATCGCCTTGTTCAGGGGCCAGCTTCGTGCCGAGGCGCACGGCGCGCGCCAGCAGCCCCGCATCGCCGCGGACTTGCAGCCGGAAGCGGACGGTATCGCCATTCACATGCTCGACCGCCGCCGAGCGGACCAGGGTGAGGCCTTCAAGGTAGTTGAGCGTCTCTGCGTAGGCCTTGAGGTCGGTGACCGCTACCACATCGACGATCAGCGACTGTTCGGCCCCATTCGCAGCCGCGAACAGGGCGGCCAGCTGGTCTGCCGCGAAATGCACGCCCTCCGGCACCGAGCCGGCGGCATCGGCGTTCGTGGTGCCGAAGTTCAGGCTCCAGCGAACGGTGAGATCGTTGCCTGCACCCCTACGGGCACGCCCCACAAGCACCGCGTCGGCACGATAGCGGGACGCAAGCGTCGCCAGGCGCGTCGCGGCCTGGTCGCCGGTCCCCAGTACCGAGGCGAGCTGACGGTCTTCCGTATCCATGACGGGCCACACGAGCGGCAGGCCGCGCAGGTCCGCAACCTGCTGCAGCACGCGGCTCTCGGGCATCACGGTCTGTGAACCCACGAAATTCTGCTGTCCGTTCGCGTCCTCGATGGCGAGCCACACCAGCGTCACCGGACGTTCGCTGCCCCACACGGGCAGGTCGCTCTGAGCCAGCAGCCGGTCGATGCTCGCCCGGTCGAAGCCGACCTGCAGCGTGCCATCGGGATTGTCGCCGAAGCGCTGGACCAACCGGCCGGCGTCCGCCAAGGCCGCCGGGCTCAATCGTTCGCCGGCGTCGCGACGGCCGCTGGTGCGGATGGCCACGGTCTTGAGGGCCGCGGCAAACGCCGCCTTGCGCGCGGCATCGCTGGTGCCGCCCGAGGGCACGGAGGCTTCGTACAGGCGCGGGACGACAACGGCAGCCGTGGCCGGCATCGCGAGGCAAACCACCGCGGCAACCAGAAGCGACCGGACCCAAGGGCCCGGGTGAAAGTGCCGCAACGGCGAAGGCAAGGTGGGGGTCAGCGTCATGGATCCTTGGGCTGCGGCGCCGGGGCGCGCAATTCGCATGAGGTCGAGGCAACAAGGCTGTGTAAAATACCACACGACCCGCCAAGCGGCCCCGATTCCCCCTTCCCGTCCTCAAGCGACCGCCCGCCCATGACCTCACCTTCCCTGACCTATCGCGATGCCGGTGTCGATATCGACGCGGGCGACGAACTCGTCGAGCGCATCAAGCCCCACGTGCGTCGCTCCATGAGGCCCGAAGTGATGGGAGGCCTAGGGGGCTTCGGCGCACTGGTCGAGGTCCCAGTGGACCGCTACCGCCGTCCCGTCCTGGTCTCCGGTACCGACGGCGTCGGCACCAAACTGCGCCTGGCCATCGAAACCGGCCGGCACGACACCATCGGCATCGACCTGGTCGCCATGTGCGCCAACGATGTCGTCGTGCAGGGCGCCGAGCCCCTTTACTTCCTCGATTACTATGCAACGGCCAAGCTGGAAGTGGACACGGCGGAGTCCGTCATCAAGGGCATCGTCGAGGGCTGCGTCCAGGCCGGCGCCGCGCTGGTTGGCGGCGAGACGGCCGAGATGCCCGGCATGTACGCCGAGGGCGACTACGACCTCGCCGGCTTCTGCGTCGGCGTCGTCGAAAAGGACCTGATCATCGACGGCACCAAGACCCGCCCCGGTGACGTCATCATCGGCCTCGCCTCGTCCGGCCCGCACTCGAACGGCTACTCGCTCATCCGCAAGCTCATCGCGGTCTCGCACAGCACGGCCGACACGAAGCTCGGGGCAGGCCTGCTGTACGACGCGCTGCTGAAGCCCACCCGCATCTACGTGAAATCGCTGCTGGCCCTGCTCAAGGCCGTGCCCGTCCGCGGGCTCGCCCACATCACGGGCGGCGGCATCACCGGCAACTTGCCCCGCGTCATTCCGGACGGCCTCGAAGCCGTGATCAATGCCAAGGCCTGGGAGCGCGGCCCGGTCTTCGACTGGCTGCAGCGCACCGGCAACATCGCGCCCGACGAGATGTACCGCACGTTCAATTGCGGCATCGGCATGACCGTGACGGTCGCACCGGAAGACGTCGACAAGGCGCTCGCGAGCCTGCGCTTAAGCGGTGAAACCGCGACTGTCATCGGCGAGATCTGCTCGGGCACGAACGGCGTTGTTATCGTCCCGTGACGCCCCCACATGACCGCTAGCGTGCCGGACACAAGCCGATTGCCCGTCGTCATCCTGATCTCGGGGACCGGCAGCAACATGCGGGTGATCGCAGAGCGCGCGGCGAGCGGCGAATTGCCCATCGACATCCGCGCCGTGATCTCGGACCGCGCGGACGCACGCGGACTCGCCACTGCAGCGAGCATGGGGATTCCAGTGGCTACCCTGTCGCCCAAGGACTTTCCGGACCGCCAGGCGTTCGACGCGGCGCTCGCGAAGCTGATCAACCAGTACCAGCCCGGGCTGCTGGTCCTGGCCGGCTTCATGCGCATTCTCGGCGGCGAGTTCACCGCCCAGTTCAGCGGACGGGCGCTCAACATCCATCCTTCCCTGCTGCCGAAATACCGCGGCCTGCATACGCATCGCCGCGCGCTTGAAGCCGGCGACGCGAATCATGGCGTCAGCGTGCATTTCGTTACCGAGGAACTCGACGGCGGGCCCGTGGTCATTCAGGCACGGGTGCCCGTGCTGCCGGGCGACACGGAAGCCGAACTTATCGCGCGGGTTCAGCGCCAGGAGCACAGGATCTACCCGGAAGTGGTGAAGTGGTTTGCGACAGGCAGGCTCGTGTGCCGGGAAGGCCAGGCCTGGCTCGACGGCGCGCCGCTCACCTGCCCCATCATTCGAGAGGATGCCATCACGTGACAAGACTGACCGGCCATCTGACTCAGTGGGCTGCGGTTGCACTGGTTGCAGCGGCCGCCTCATCACCCGCAGTTGCGGCAAGCGCGGCGCCGGGCGTGTTCCAGCCGTCCAAGGTGACGTTCAAGGCGGAATACCGCGGCATCACGGCCGGCACCATCACGATCTCCCTGCTCGACGCGGGCCAGGGCAACTACATCTACGAGACACGTGCGAACGCCGGCGGCCTCGCCAAACTGATCGTCCACCACGAGATCCGCGAAGCGAGCACGTTCACCCTCGAGAACAACCAGATCCGGCCCCTGTCCTATGTGCTCGACGACGGTTCCCCGGACACGTCGAGGGACACTCGCCTCGAGTTCGACTGGAAGGCAGGGGTGGCAAAGGGCCAGCACGAAGACAAGCCCGTCGAACTGCTGCTGAAAGCGGACATGCAGGATCGCATGTCCGTGCAGGTGTGGATCATGCAGAAGCTAGCGGCCGGCGAGCCCTTCCCGAGCATCGAGTTCATCGACCGCAACGAGATCAAGGACTACGTCTACACCAACGAGGGCACCGCGAAGCTCAAGACCGCCATCGGCGAAATAGACACGGTGATCTACTCGAGCACGCGACCGGACTCCACCCGGGTCAGCCGGTTCTGGTACGCCCCGTCGCTCGGGTTCCTGCCTGTGCGCGCCGAGCAGCAACGCAAGGGCAAGGTCGAAACGGTGCTGTCGGTCCTGAAGGTCGAGCGGCCCTAGGCCTTCGGCAACGTTACGCCCTGCTGGCCCTGGTACTTGCCGCCGCGGTCACGGTACGACGTCTCGCACACTTCATCCGATTCGAAGAACAGCATCTGCGCCACGCCTTCATTGGCGTAGATCTTCGCAGGGAGCGTCGTCGTGTTCGAGAACTCGAGCGTGACATGGCCTTCCCACTCCGGCTCGAGCGGCGTGACGTTCACGATGATGCCGCACCGGGCATACGTGGACTTGCCGAGGCATATCGTCAGCACGCTGCGCGGAATGCGGAAATACTCCACGGTGCGCGCCAATGCGAACGAGTTCGGCGGGATGATGCATACGTCCGCCTTCAGGTCGACGAAGCTGCCGGAATCGAAGTTCTTCGGATCGACGATCGTCGAATTGATGTTCGTGAAGATCTTGAACTCGTTGGCGCAGCGGACGTCGTAGCCGTAGCTAGACGTGCCGTACGAGATCATCTTGCCGGCAGGGCCGACGCGCACCTGCTCGGGCGCAAACGGCTCGATCATGCGGTGTTCGGTGGCCTGGCGACGGATCCAGCGATCGGACTTGATGCTCATGGTGACTCGTTCGGGAAAGGGAATCGGTTTTCAGGTGTCTTCGACTTCGACGGCAGGGAGCGACGCGCCGCCGCCCCTCGACAACAGGGCCAGCCGCGCTGCAGTCCTGCGCGCCATCGCGAGATAGGCTTCCCCCAGTGAACTACCGGGGGCGTCGACCACGGTGGGACGCCCGCCGTCGGCCTGCTCGCGAATGCGGATGTCGAGCGGCAGCTCCGCCAGCAGGTCGACACCGTATTGTTTCGCCATCGCCCGCCCCCCGCCGGCACCGAAGATATGTTCTTCGTGTCCGCAGTTCGAGCAGATGTGCGTGCTCATGTTCTCGACGATGCCAAGGACCGGCACTTCCACCTTCTGGAACATCTTGAGGCCCTTCCGGGCATCGAGCAGCGCGATGTCCTGCGGCGTCGTGACGATGACCGCACCGGTGACCGGCACCCGCTGCGACAGCGTGAGCTGGATATCGCCCGTGCCGGGTGGCATGTCGACGATGAGATAGTCGAGTTCGCCCCAGTTGGAATTGTCGAGCAATTGCGTGAGGGCCTGCGTGACCATGGGTCCGCGCCATGCCATCGGCTGCTCGTCGTCGATCAGGAGACCGATCGACATGACCTTGACGCCGTAGGCAACGGGCGGATCGATGGTCTTGCCGTCCCGACTCGTGGGTCGCTCCAGCCCAAGGCCCATCATGCGACCCTGGCTCGGGCCGTAGATGTCCGCGTCGAGCAGTCCGACGGCGGCACCGTCATGGGCCAGGGCCAATGCAAGGTTCGCGGCCGTGGTTGACTTGCCGACGCCGCCCTTGCCCGACGCGACCGCGACGATATTCTTGATGCCCGCGAGCGGCTTCAGGCTCTGCTTGACCGCACCTGCGTCCACCCTCCAGCGAACGTCGACGTCGGCCTGCTTGACCCCGCCTTCCGACTCCAGCCTGGCCTTGATCAACGCTGCGAGGACCGGCGCGTAGTGGCTGGCCGGATACCCCAGCCGGATCTCGACGCGCACCCCGGCGGGCGTGGCTACGACAGCCGATACGACGCCGGCCGCCAGCAGATCGACCCCGTAGTGCGGCTCGATGATCGAGCGGAGGCAGGCGGTGACGGCAGTGTCGGGCGTCGCGTTCATGGCGGGCAAGTCGGCTCCTTCTTGAGGATTCGCGGGGGGCGGCATTGTATCCGGCCGGCAGGCGACAGGCGAACGGCAAGGCTCCGCGCCCAAACGGGGCGTGCACCGAGCGCCGCCGACGGTCCTTAAGGGATTTCCCAAGGGATCGCCCGACGCGCCGGATTCGCATGGCATAATGACGCGAACGCATCGTTCATCGACGGCTTCCGGCTGTTCTTGGCTGGATACAAGGGAATTTTTGCCTGAAGAGCGCATAAGCGAGACCGCCAGGGACAGATAACGAGAAGATTTGATGAGTTTTTTTGCCAACTACAGGGCGGAGTCGCTGATCGAGAAGATCAGGGAAACAGGCGACCCCGCTCATCCCGACGCGCAGGGCGCCTTTGCCAAGCTGGTGAAGCTCGGCCCGAACGCGATCCCGAAGATCATCGAGGCGCTCGCTACCGCGGACAAGAACGAGACGCTGGCCTATGTCGACGTCCTGACCCGGATGGTCGACAACAAGACCTTCCCGGTGATGGCCGAAGGCCTGAGCGACGACAATCCGCGCGCGGTGAAGGCGATCGCCTGGGCGTTGACCTCCAGCCGCAACTACACGCCGCAACTGCTGCTTGAACTGCTCACGAAGCCGGGCGTCTCGAAGCCGGCGGTCATGGACATCCTGGCCTCACAGAAGGGACGCCTCAGCGTCCGCGAACTGCTGAACCACGCGTACAACCAGGAGGCGAGCGAAAAGGCATCCCTGTTCCGCATCATCGGTGAAATCGCGGACGAGAGTGCGGTGCTCGAGCTGCTCAGCCGGGTCGAAGGCAAGGACCCCATCGCCCGGATGCACATCATCAACATCCTGGCGCGTTTCAACCGGCCTGACGTCGCCAAGGCGCTGCAGACCCAGCTCAAGGACCCCAACAAGTTCATTCGCCAGGCGGCGCTCAACGCGCTGCTGAAGATGGACGGCCCCCTCGACATCGGGCCGGTCTGCGAGCTGCTGCGCGACGCCGACATGGAAGTGCAGGCCCGTGCCGTCGACGTCGTCATCCGCGCACGCAACCCCGACACGATGAAGCACCTCGTGCCCGTCCTCAAGGACGAGAACGAGTACGCCCGTCGGGCTGCCGTCGAGGTCCTGAACGAGCTCGGCACGGCCCGCGACATCAAGCAGCTGCTGCAGGTGATCCGCGACGACGACTGGTGGGTGCGCAGCCGCGCGGCGGACGCGCTCGGCAAGATCGGCGGCCCCCGTGTCGTGGACGCGGTGCTCGAGCTCATTCGGGACGACGACGAGGAAGTGCGCCGCGCCGCCATCGAGATCCTGAACCAGACCAAGGACGAGCGGGCCGTCAATTCCCTGATCGATGCCACGCGCGACAAGGACTGGTGGGTGGCGGAACGCGCCGTCGATGCGCTGGCCGAAATCGGCAGCAAGAAGGCCGTACCCGCATTGCTCGAGATGCTCGGCTCCGACAACACGCGTTCGCTGCCCTCTGTCGCCCGCGCCCTTGGCAAGCTGGGGGACGTCAAGGCCGTGGAGCCGTTGCTCAAGCTGCTCGAGCATCCCGAGAAGGAAATCAAGGTCGAGGCAATGAACGCCCTCGCCCGCCTCGCGGACGACCGTCGCGCGGACAGCATCCGTTCCTATATCCAGGCAGCCGGTTCGACCAGCGATGAACATACGGTGACCCAGGCCGCGGTGATGGCGCTGGAGGAAATCGACAGCCGCTTCTCGAGTACCGCGATCGCCGCCCAGCAGAAAGCGACGCAGATGGCGCCGACACCGTCCGAAGCCGCGAAGACGCTGCTGGTCGAAAAGGCCGACATCGGCGCCATCGTCAAGAAGGCGGAGGAGGCGCAGAAGCTCGACATCTCGACGCTGAAGTCCGGCGACGTCATCGAAGGCCGCTACAAGTACATCGAGAAGATCGGCAAGGGTGCCTTCGGTACCGTGGTGCTCGTGGAGGACACGGTCGTCGAGGAACGCCTCATCCTGAAGTTCCTTAACCCGAACGTCTCCCAGGACGAGGAGATGATGAAGCGCTTCGTGCACGAGCTGCGCTACTCGCGCAAGATCACGCACAAGAACGTCATCCGCATCTACGACTTCCTGTACATGCGCGGCAACTACGCCATCTCGATGGAATACTTCCCGTCCCACACGCTGGGTGGCGAGATCGTCAACGAGAAGGCGATGCCGCTGAAGAAGGCCCTGCAGTATGGCTGCGACATCGCCACCGGCATGACGGTGGCCCACCAGGCCGGCATCGTGCACCGCGACTTGAAGCCCGCCAACATCCTGATCAACGACGAGGGACTGCTCAAGATCGTGGACTTCGGCGTGGCCGCTGCGCACAAGGAGGGCGACACGCAGCTCACCAAGACCGGCTACGTGATCGGCTCCCCGAAGTACATGGCGCCGGAACAGATCCTCGGCAAGAAGGTCGACGAGCGGGCCGACGTCTACAGCCTGGGCGTCATCCTCTACGAAATGGTCACGGGCCAGCCGCCTTACAGCCGCGGCGACCATATGTCCGTGATGTACCAGCACGTCCAGGGCAAGGCGCGCCCTCCCATGGAGGTCAATCCCGCGGTCCCCAAGGAACTGTCGGATGCCATCATGAAGGCCATGTCGGTGGACAAGACCAAGCGCTTCCAGAGCATGGACGAGATCCGGCACGCGCTGGAGAAGTTCCTGTAGGCCGCAGGCTGCCGGCTACAGGTAGAACCAGAGCCGGCTTACCTGTAGTCTTCGCTGGGGCCTGTAGCCTGTAGCCTGTCTCTATGTCCCGAATCGACGCGTTTCTGAAACTCGGCACCGACCAGGGTTGCTCCGATATCCATTTTGCCGTCGGCGTCCCGCCCATGCTGCGGATGTACGGCGACCTCATGCCCATCAAGTTCCGCGACCTGAGCCAGCCCGAACTCGAGGGCTACATTCACGAGATCGTCACCAAGGCCCAGCAGGACCACCTGAAGAAGGGGCTGGACCTCGACTTCTCGTATGTGTCGTCGAACGGCGGCCGGTTCCGCGTCAACGTGTTCCGCAAGGACACCGGCGTGGGCGCCACGTTCCGCGCGATCCCGACGGAGGTCCCGACGCTGGACCGCCTCAACCTGCCCCCGATCATCCGCAAGCTGTGCGACAACCACCAGGGCATGATCCTGGTGACGGGCTCGACGGGCACGGGCAAGTCGACCACGCTGGCTGCGATGATCGACCACCTGAACACCACCCGGAAGCTGAACATCGTCAGCCTCGAGGACCCGATCGAGTTCGTCCATCGCAGCAAGCAGAGCCAGGTGATCCAGCGCGAACTGAGCACGCACCTGCCTTCGTTCGCGGAGGGCGTGCGGGCCGCGATGCGGGAGGACCCGGACGTCATCCTGGTCGGCGAATTGCGTGACGCGGATACCATCCGCTGGGCCATGACGGCGGCGGAAACCGGGCATCTCGTGCTCGGCACGCTGCACACCACCGGTGCGGTCAAGACCATTGACCGCATGATCGACGCCCTGCCGGCCGACGAGCGCGAGCAGACCAAGAGCTTCCTGTCGCAGAGCCTGCTGGCCGTCGTCACGCAGGTGCTGATCAAGACGCCCGACCTCCGCGGCCGCAAGGCGATCTGCGAGATCATGGTCGTGACGCGCGCCATCGCGAAGCTGATGATGACCGACCAGACGCACCAGATCCCGACGCAGCTGCAGACCGGCAAGGATCTCGGCATGCAGACGCTGGACATGGCGTTGCTGGCGGCCGTCCAGGCGAAGGAAATCGATCCGGATGACGCGTATGGCTACGCCAATGACAAACGGGTGCTCTCGCGCTTCGTCACCGACACCGACATCCTGCCGAAGCTCGACCTGGCCCCGAGCGGTTGATTCGAGCGGCGAACACATGAGTACGTCCAGCACCTCTGTCCAGACCGGAATCAACGCAGGCCCGGCCGCTCCCGTCGGGCCCAAACGCATCGACGAGTACCTGAAAGACGTCCTGATGAAGAACGGGTCCGACCTGCACTTCATCGCAGGCGATCCGCCGCGCATCCGCCTGTATGGCGAACTGCATCCGCTCCGGCCAGAAGTCCTGACTGCCCAGTTCGTGCAGGAAGTCTTGATGGAGATCATGCCGCCGGCCGCCAGGGTGCGGCTCGAACAGCAACATGGCGCGGACTTCGCCTACCTGATTCCCGGTGTGTCGCGGTTCCGCGTGAACGTGATGCGGCAATTGAACGGCCTTGGCGCCGTGTGCCGCGCAATTCCGTCCAAGGCATTCACCCTCGATGAACTCGCGATGCCGGAGGCCGTGCGCAACCTCTGCCGGACAAACCAGGGCCTGATCCTCGTGACGGGCAAGACCGGCTCCGGCAAGTCGACCAGCCTGGCCGCGATGATCGACGACATCAACTCGCGGGAGAAAGGCCACATCCTCACCATCGAGGACCCGATCGAATTCGTGCACACGCGCAAGCAGTGCCTGATCAGCCAGCGCGAAATCGGCACCCACAGCCCGTCATTCTCGACGGCGCTGCTGTCCGCCCTGCGCGAGGACCCCGACGTCATCCTGGTCGGCGAATTGCGTGACTACGAAACGATGAGCATCGCCGTCACGGCGGCCGAGATGGGCATCCTGGTGATGGGCACGCTGCACACGAACGGCGCGGCGGCCACCGTGGACCGCATGGTGAACTCGTTCCCGGCCGACAAGCAGCCACACGTGCGCGCGATGCTGTCCACGTCGCTGCGCGGCGTGATCTCCCAGCAGCTCATTCCCCGCGCGAACAAGAAGGGCCGCGTGGCCGCCCTCGAGATCATGGTGAATACGCCGGCGGTCGCGAACCTGATCCGGCAGGGCAAGCTCGACCAGCTCGAAAACACCATGCAGAGCGGTGCCCAGTTCGGCATGCGCGTCATGGATTCGGCCATCCAGGAACTGCTCGACAAGGGCATCATCAACGGCAAGGAAGCCTACAAGAAGGCCATCAACAAGGCGAAGTTCGAGCACCTGAAGGACATGGGCTGAACCGGCCCTTGGGCGCCTGCAATCGCGCCGTCGCGGAGCGCGCCATGGCATAATCGCGGCCCCTGAAGTCGCCGAAACTGCGCAACGCCCCCCATGTCCGCCCCGCGCCGCCTGTTTGTCACCACCGCCCTGCCCTACGCCAATGCGCCGCTGCACATCGGCCACATCATGGAATACATCCAGGCCGACGTCTGGGTGCGCTTCCAGCGGCTCAAGGGCAACGAGGTGCACTTTGTTTGCGCGGACGACGCCCATGGCGCGCCGATCATGCTCAAGGCGGAAGGCGAAGGCATCACGCCGCAGGCACTGGTCGGAAGGATAGCTGCCGGCCGGCCGCAGTACCTGCATGGCTTCCACATCAGCTTCGACCACTGGCATTCGACGGACAGTCCCGAGAACGTCGAGCTGTCGCAGGACATCTACCGGCGACTCAAGGCCGCGGGCCTGATCTACAGCAAACCGGTCGAGCAGTTCTTCGATCCCGTGAAGAACATGTTCCTCGCGGACCGGTACATCAAGGGCGAGTGCCCGAAGTGCCATGCGAAGGACCAGTACGGCGACGCCTGCGAAGTGTGCGGATCGGTCTATTCGCCGACGGAGCTCGTGAATCCGTACTCAAGCCTGTCGGGTGCCGAGCCCGTGCTCAGGACCTCTGACCACTACTTCTTCAAGCTCTCCGATCCGCGCTGCGCCGAATTCCTGAAGGAATGGATCGACGCGCCCGGCCACCTGCAGGCGCAGGTCGCCAACAAGGCCCGTGAATGGCTCGAAGGCAAGGCGGACCGCCCGCTTGGCGACTGGGACATCTCACGCGACGCACCGTACTTCGGCATCCCGATTCCCGATGCGCCGGGCAAGTTCTTCTACGTGTGGCTCGACGCACCCGTCGGCTACCTCGCGAGCTTCCGCAAGTACTGCGAACTGAAGGGCATGGACTTCGAGGCGTTCCTGAACGCGCCGGGCACGGAACAGGTGCACTTCATCGGCAAGGACATCATTTATTTTCACACCCTGTTCTGGCCCGCGATGCTGAAGTTTGCCGGCACGCCCTACAAGGTGCCGGACAACATCCACGTGCACGGCTTCCTGACGGTGTCGGGCGAGAAGATGTCCAAGTCCCGCGGCACCGGCATCAGTCCGCTCAAGTACCTCGAGCTCGGCATGAACCCCGAATGGCTGCGGTACTACATCGCCGCCAAGCTCAACGCAGGCGTCGAGGACCTCGACTTCAACCCCGACGATTTCGTCGCCCGCGTCAACAGCGATCTCGTCGGCAAGCTCGTCAACATCGCGAGCCGCTCGGCCGGGTTCATCACGAAGCATTTTGCCGGGCAGCTGGGCGCGACGCTGCAGGACCCGGCATTGCAGGCCGACTTCGCGTCCGCCGGCCAGCGCATCGCCGATCTGTACGAGTCTCGCGATTTTGCGGCAGCCATTCGCGAGATCATGGCACTCGCCGACCGTGCGAACCGCTATGTCGACGATAACAAGCCCTGGGTGCTCGCAAAGGACCCTGCAAGGCTCACCGAGGTGCAGGCCGTCTGCACGCAATCGCTGAATCTGTTCCGGCTCCTCGCGATCTACCTGCAGCCCGTGCTGCCCGTGTTGGTCGCGCAGGTGGAGACGTTCTTCCAGGTCAAGCCGTTCACGTGGGCCGATGCAGCAAAGCCGCTGCTCGGCACGACGATCAAGGAGTACGCGCCGCTTGCGACGCGCGTGGATCCGAAGGTCATGGATTCCCTCTTCGGCTTGCCGGCCGAACCTGCACCCGCCGCACCCGCTGCGCCTGTCGCCGCTCCGGCACCCGCGGCAACCAAGGCAGCCGAACCCGCCGCGGCGGAAATCACCGTCGAGGACTTCGCGAAGATCGACTTGCGGATTGCTCGAATCACCAGGGCCGAGACCGTCGAAGGCGCAGACAAGCTGTTGCAGCTGACGCTCGACCTTGGCGATGGCACGCGCAACGTCTTTGCAGGCATCCGCTCCGCATATGCGCCAGAAGCACTCGTCGGCCGACTGACGGTCGTCGTTGCCAACTTGAAGCCCCGCAAGATGCGCTTCGGCACGTCCGAAGGCATGGTGCTCGCAGCGGGGCCCGGTGGCCAGGACATCTTCCTGCTGTCGCCGGACGAAGGGGCGCAGCCCGGCATGAAGGTAAAGTAGCGCTCGCGGAGTCGCCGTCATCGTGCATCGGCACCCGCCAGCCTCCATCGATGCCGAGCACGCACTGATCGACCAGGTCGATGCGCTGCTCCCGCAAACGCAATGCGGCCAGTGCACGTTCAACGGCTGCCGGCCTTACGCCGCCGCAATCGTCCGCGGGGAAGCCGACATCAACCAATGTCCACCCGGTGGCCATGCGACGGCCGCGAACCTGGCGGCGCTGCTCGGCCGACCGGTCAAACCCGTCGATGAGAAGTACGGCGATCCGTTCGCACCCGTGCTGGTGGCATACATCCACGAGGAACTCTGCATCGGCTGCGCGCGGTGCCTGCCGCCCTGTCCGGTGGATGCCATCATCGGTGCTGCCAGATACACCCATACGGTGATCACCGCGGACTGCACCGGATGCAAACTCTGTATCGCGCCGTGTCCGGTCGACTGCATCGAAATGCGGCCGCCGGAATCGCCCCGCCAGGACAGCGAAGCCGGAGCCAGGGCAAGCCGCGATCTCGCGCGAGCGCGCTACGTGGCCCATACCGAGCGCCTCGCCGCAGACCAGGCGGAGCGCCAACGCAAGCTGCAGGCGCGCAGGCCGGGGCCTCGGCCATGAAGCCGGCGAAACGTCGCGAATTCTTCGAGCGGCTCAAGGCCGCGACCCCGAAGCCCACGACCGAGCTTGTCTACGAGTCGCCCTTCCAGCTGCTGATTGCGGTGATCCTGTCTGCGCAGGCCACGGATCGCAGCGTCAATCTCGCGACGCCCGCGCTCTTTGCCAAGGCACCCACACCGGAAGCCATGGTGGCGCTGGGCCTCGACGCGGTCACGCACTCGATCCGCACCATCGGCCTGTTCAATACCAAGGCAAAGAACGTCATCGCCACGTGCCGGCTGCTGGTGGAGCGGCATGGCGGCGAGGTTCCGGACGACCGTGAAGCGCTCGAATCCCTGCCCGGCGTCGGGCGGAAAACAGCCAACGTCATCCTGAACACCGCCTTTGGGCATCCGACCATCGCCGTGGACACGCACATCTTCCGCGTCGGCAATCGTACCGGCCTCGCACCGGGCAAGGACGTCCTTGCCGTCGAAAAGGCGCTGCTCCGCAACGTACCAGACGAGTACAAGCTGGATGCACACCACTGGCTGATCCTGCACGGCCGCTATGTCTGCAAGGCGCGAAGACCCGAATGCGAGCGTTGCGTCGTGTTCGACCTGTGCGCGTATCCGCACAAGCGTTCGCCCGGCGAGAAGCGGTTGCCCAGCCCACGATTGCCGGCCACCAAAGCACGCAAGAAGGTCAGCAAGGCTCGCAAGCAACACAAACCTTGAGTCGGGCGGCCGCTATCGAAGCGGCCCCGCGAACGGCTATCCTTGCGCCCCCGACGTGACACGGTGAGACCGGATGCCCTTCTTCCACAACCAGAGCCGGGCCGAGCTACGGCAGATGTACGTCGATGCCTGGCGCAAGCGGCGCGAGAAGCTTCCCGTGGAACCCATCGAAGCCCAGATCGCGGATGTTGTTCAAGACCACCCCGAGTACCACTCGGCGCTGGAACACGGCGACACTGTCCTCGACAAGGACTTCCAGCCTGAAGGCGGTGCGACGAATCCCTTCCTGCACATGGGACTGCACCTCGCCATCCGCGACCAGACCGCAACCGACCGCCCTCCCGGGATCAAGGCGGCATTTGCTTCGCTGGTCGCGAAGCACGGATCGACGCACGATGCGGAACACGTGCTGATCGAATTGCTTGCCGAGGCCCTCTGGAACGCACAGCGCAACGGGCAACCCCCCGACGAACGCGCCTATCTGGCGCGCGTTCGCGAGAAGTGCAAGTAGCGGATCAACAGGCCCGGCCAGCCCGGGATGACGGGGCTTGATGTTCGCGTGCGGCTCAGCGCAGCAAGTGCGCCTTCAGGAATGCGCCGACTTCTTCCGAGAACACCGATGACTGCTCGATGTTGCCGAGATGGGCGGCACCCGCGATCTTGACGAACGTCGATCCCGGAATCTTCGCCGCAATCCCCTGCAGGTTGGCGAGTGGCGCGGCCTGGTCTTCGGCACCGGCCACGACGAGTGTGGGCACGCTCACGCCGGTCAGGCGATCCAGGAAATCGAGGTTCTCGATGGCACGACAACAGGCGATGAAGCCTGCGGGCTGGGTCTGCCGGATCAGGCTCGTGATCCACTCCACCGTGAGCGGCGACCTCGTGCGGTAGTCCGGCGTGAACCAGCGGGCGAGGCTCCCTTCGATCTGGGTTTCCATCCCGCCTGACGTCGCGCCGGCGATTCGCTGTTGCCACATGCCCTTCAGGGCTTCCGGCGTCCTCGCATTGGTCTCGGCGAGCACGAGTGCGGTGAGTCGTTGCGGCGCGCGCAAGGCCAGCGCCTGGCCGATCATTCCGCCCAGCGACAGGCCGACGAAAGCGGCCTTGTCGACCTTGAGGTAATCGAGCAGGCCGGTCACTTCGTCGACCATCTGCTCGAAACCGTAGGGGCCCGCGGGTGCCTGGCTTTGCCCATGACCGCGCAGGTCGTAGCGAACGACCCTGAATACGCGCGACCACACGGCGACCTGCAGGTCCCAGAACGACAGATCCGTCGCAAGGGCATGGGCGAGCACGACGACCGGTGCGCCGGCCGGGCCGTCAATGCGTACATGCGTGCCGTCGTGGGTGAATTCGTTGGCAAGGCTCATGACTCGTGGATCCTCTGGTTTCGTTGTTGTCGACCCCGGGAAACCCGGATCGCAGCGCGAATACTAGCCCAACTGGCGAGCCGCCATTTCCAGCGGGAAGCGGCTTTTGCTAGAGTCGCCGGCCTGTTTACAGCCGAGACCCGAAAGCCATTATGTCCGCCAGCCATGCCGCCTCCCATTCCGGCCCGAAATCCCCGATAAAACAGGAAGATGTGATCACGAGCGTCGCCGACGCGCTGCAGTACATTTCCTATTACCACTCACCCGATTTCATCAAGGCCATGGCGGGTGCGTACGAACGGGAAGAAAGCCCGGCGTCGAAGGACGCCATCAAGCAGATCCTGGTGAATTCGCGGATGTGCGCCGAGGGCCACCGGCCGATCTGCCAGGACACCGGCATCGTGACCGTGTTCGTGAAGGTAGGCATGAACGTCCGCTGGGACGCGACGATGAGCCTCACCGACATGATCAACGAAGGCGTGCGCCGCGCCTACAACCACCCGGACAACAAGCTGCGGGCGTCGATCGTCAATGACCCGGCGTTCGACCGCAAGAACACGCGCGACAACACGCCGGCTGTCATCCACATGGAGGTCGTGTCCGGCGACACGCTGGAAATCGGCCTCGCTGCCAAGGGCGGCGGCTCCGAGAACAAGGCCAAGCTCACGATGCTGAATCCGTCCGACTCCATCGTCGACTGGATCCTCTCCGTCGTGCCGAAAATGGGCGCCGGCTGGTGCCCGCCCGGCATGCTCGGCATCGGCATCGGCGGCACCGCTGAAAAAGCGATGGTGCTCGCCAAGGAATCGCTGATGGACGCGATCGACATCCAGGAAGTCCGCGCGAAGCCGGAAAAGACCAAGATCGAGCAGATGCGTATAGAACTGCTCGACAAGGTGAATGCACTCGGCATCGGCGCGCAGGGCCTGGGCGGCCTCACGACCGTGCTCGACATCAAGATCAAGGACTACCCGACGCATGCGGCCTCCCTGCCCGTCGCGGTGATCCCGAACTGCGCCGCCACGCGCCATGCGCACTTCGTGCTGGACGGCTCGGGTCCCGCGAAGCTGGATCCGCCCAACCTCGATGACTGGCCAAAGCTCGAGTTCAAGGCATCGCCTGATTCGCGCCGAGTCAACCTCGATACGCTGACAGCCACTGAAGTCGCGAGCTGGAAGCCGGGCGAGCGCCTGCTGCTCTCGGGCAAGATGCTTACCGGGCGCGACGCCGCCCACAAGCGCATCAGCCAGCTGCTCGAAGCCGGCAAGCCGCTGCCAGAAGGTCTCAGCTTCAAGAACCGCGTGATCTACTACGTGGGCCCCGTCGATGCCGTCGGCAGCGAAGCCGTCGGTCCCGCGGGTCCGACCACCTCCACCCGCATGGACAAGTTCACGGAGATGATGCTGGGCCAGACCGGCCTTATCGCCATGGTCGGCAAGGCCGAGCGCGGCCCAGAGGCGATCGACGTCATCAAGAAGCACAAAGCGGCGTACCTGATGGCCGTCGGTGGCGCGGCCTACCTCGTATCCAAGGCAATCCGCAGCAGCCGTGTCGTGGCCTTCCCGGAACTCGGGATGGAAGCGGTTTACGAATTCGACGTACAGGACATGCCGGTAACGGTGGCTGTCGATTCCATGGGGACGAATGTCCACGACACCGGACCGCGTGAGTGGCAGGCAAAGATCGGGAAGATCCCGGTGAAAGTGCATTCCTGAAGCAGCAGCGGGCGGTCGATCTGCCATGGAGCCAGTGCCTGGGGAAGATTCCAGCGGACTGGCTCAGTCGTCGAAGCACATTATATAACCAGCCTATCCAGCTGATTCTCAAGGTGTTGAGCGCCTGACATCGAGCGCCCGTCGTGTTTTCTCGGGGATTCAGTACCCGAGAAAATGTTGCGTCGCTCCATTGACTGCCCAAGCAATGATTGTCTAGGCTATCGCCATCATGTCTGCGAAGCCCACCCCCGAATCCTCCCTCGAGTGCCCGTTCTATTCGAGCGACAACTACGAGTGGAACTCGAGCACGGGGTTCCTGATTGCCAGCCTCCATAACTCAATGCGGCACGCGCTGGATGCAGAGCTGGCCAGCTTCGGCGACGTGTCGAGCGCGCAGTGGGTGGTCATGATGATCCTCTCCCACCATGACGACGTGATGGCCGCCAGCCTCGCCAAGCGACTCAACTACGACCCCGGGTCGATGACGCGCCTGCTCGACCGACTGCAGGACAAGGGGCTGATCCAGCGGACGCGCCTCGATGACGACCGTCGCTGCATCCGCATCGAGCTGACGGACGCAGGCCGGACGCTGGCACCGCAGCTACCGACCGCGGCAATCAATGCCATCAACAAATCGCTGACCGGGTTCACTGCCGAGGAGCATCAGCTGCTCAACACCCTGCTCGGCCGCATGATCGACAACCTCAGGTAGTCCCCATGATTCACGCCTCTACCCTCACAGCGTTGCCCGGCTGCAAGCGGCTCGGGACAGCGATCGCCACCAGCACGCTGCTGCTGATGGCAGCCTGCACGGCCCACGCGCCCCTGAAGGCGCTGCCCGACAAGCCGGCCGATTCGCTGGCGTTCTCCCGTACTGTCGGCAGTGCCGCCCAAGGCCAATGGCCCGAGCGGGAATGGTGGAACGTGTACGGCGATGCACAGCTCGGGAGCCTCATCAAGGAAGGTCTCGCGGCTAACCCGGACATGGACGCGGCACTGGCGCGTATCCAGGCTGCGGATGCCCGGGCGGCGGGCACCCGGGCACCCCTGATCCCGACCATCGAAGCCAACGTCGGTTCGCAGCGCACGCTGTTCAGCGAGAACGGCTTTCTCCCGCCACCTATCGGCGGCTCCACCATCTGGCAGAACAAAGCCTCGCTCGACCTGCGCTGGGAAATCGACTTCTGGGGCAAGCACAAATCCGCGCTCGCAGGCGCTCTGCGCGACACTGCCGCTGCCAGCATCGACAAGGAAAGCGCCGAGCTTGCCTTGAGCACGTCGATCGCGCGCCGCTACGTCGAATGGCAACGCATCGAAGAGCAGCTTGAACTCGGCCGCGCGCTGGTCAAGCAGCGGGAGAGCCTGCTGGGCCTCACGCAGAAGCGCGTCACCGCCGGGCTCGACTCGAATGTCCAGCTGCGCGCCGCGGAGGCTGCAGTCCCCGACACCCGCGCCGACATCGCAGCGCTCGAAACGCAGGCCTCGATTGCACGCATCGAGCTCGCGGCGCTGGTCGGCGCAGGCCCCGATCGGGGTCTCGACCTGACACGCCCCGCTTTGAAGGTGCCTGCAGCCGCAGGCAGTCCGACCGCGATTCCCGCTGACCTGCTTGCGCGCCGGCCCGACGTGCTGGCTCGGAGGCTGCGTGCTGAAGCCGCCGCCTCCCGCGCGGATGGTGCGCAGGCCGACTTCTATCCGAACATCAATCTGGCCGCGGCAGTCGGCCTCGACAGCAAGACGTTCACGGACTGGGTCGACATGGGCAGCAAGTTCTACAACGCGGGTCCCGCCCTGAACCTGCCGCTGTTCGGCGGTGGCCGCCGGCGCGCCACGTTGAACCTGCGCACCGCCGAGTACGACGAAGCCGTCGCGATGTACCGGCAGTCGCTCGTCGGCGCAACCCGGGATGTCGCTACGGCCCTTACGGACCTGCGCTCCGTCGACACCGAACAGCGGGACGCTACCGCCGCGGTGACTGCGCAAACCCAGTCGTACGACCTCGCGCGTCGCCGTTACGAAGGCGGTCTCGGCACGATGACCGACGTCCTGGTCGCGGAGGCAAGCCTGCTGAACCAGCGCCGCCGCATCGCCGATCTCAATGCGCGCCGCCTCGATGCGTCAGTGCGCCTGGTCGCTGCCTTGGGCGGCGGCCTGCCTTTGCAAACTTCCCTTACTGCCGTGCAGCCGTAATCCTTCCGGAGCGAACACCATGTCCACTACCCCTGCAGAAATGCAATCCGCCAACGGCTCACGGCGCCAGCGCTTCCTGACGATCCTGCTCGTCATCGTGCTTGCCGTCGGTGCGCTCGTCGCGGCCTACTACCTGATGTTCGTGCGCGGTTACGTGGCAACGGAGAATGCCTACGTCAACGGCAACATCGTCCAGGTCACGGCCCAGACCGGTGGCACGATCATCGCCGTCAATGCCGACGAAACGGACGCCGTCACGGCGGGCTCCGCGCTCGTCAACCTGGATCCCGTCGACGCCAAGGTGATGCTCGCCCGGGCCGAGAACGCGCTGGCCCGCAGCGTCCGCGAGATCCGCGGCACGTTTGCCAGCACCGAAGGCTTGAATGCGTTCGTCAAGGCACGCCAGGCCGACGTGGCCCGCGCGCGCGCCGAAGTCGCCCGCGCAACCCAGGACGTCGAGCGCCGAGTGGCCCTTGCGGGTGAAGGTGGTGTGTCCGCCGAAGAGCTGGCTCACGCCCGTTCTGCCCTGGTGGGCGCGGAAGCGAGCCTGAGCGCAGCCCTCGCCGGCGCCGCAGAAGCGGGCCAGAACCTGACGGCCAACGAGGCTCGCATCGAAGGGTCCGTGGTCGCGACCAACCCGGTGGTATTGCAGGCCGCGGCCGAACTGAAGGAAGCGTATATCGCCTTCAAGCGCACCACGGTACTCGCCCCGGCGACCGGCATCATCGCCAAGCGCGGCGCGCAACTCGGCGCTCGCGTGCAGCCGGGCCAGATGCTGGCCACCATTGTCCCGCTCAAGGAGATCTGGGTGGATGCCAACTTCAAGGAAGCGCAGCTTGCGACCTTGAGGATCGGCCAGCCGGTCACGCTCGAAGCCGATTTCTACGGCAGCAGCGTTGAATACCACGGCAAGGTTGCCGGGCTCGGCGCCGGCACCGGCAGCGCGTTTTCGGTGCTGCCCGCGCAGAATGCAACAGGCAACTGGATCAAGGTCGTGCAGCGCGTCCCTGTGCGCATCGCACTCGACCCGGCCGAACTCGAAGCGCATCCGCTCAGAATCGGCCTGTCGATGGCCGCTACCGTCGATACGCGTGACGAGTCGGGTGAAGTGCTTGCCGGCCAGCCCGCCACGCAGTCGCGCTACAGCACGACCGTGTACGACGGCATCGAGGCCGAAGCGGACACCTACGTGCAGCAAGTGATCACGGCCAACCTGCCCGCGCGCCAGGCGCGGAGCACGATGAAGCCTGCAGCACGTACCGCCAGCACGCGCTGAGCCTCCGGTCACTCCAGACAGACTCCTCCCATGTCGGCCACTACTCCGCTGAAAGGGTCACAGCTGCTGTTCGGCACGCTGTCGCTGTCGTTGGTCAACTTCATGGTCATCCTCGACATGACCATTGCCAACGTTGCGGTGCCGCACATCGCCGGCAATCTTGCTGCGAGCCCGAACCAGGGCACGTGGGTCATCACGTCCTATGCGGTGGCGGAAGCGATCACCGTGCCGCTGACCGGCTGGCTCGCACAGCGCTTCACGCAGGTGCGCCTGCTGATCACCTGCATCCTCCTCTTCACGCTCGCCTCGATTCTCTGCGGCATCTCGACCAGCCTCGAAATGCTGATCGTCGCCCGCATCCTGCAGGGACTCGCCGGCGGCCCGATCATGGCCATGACGCAAACCCTGCTGCTGGCCAGCTTCCCGCGCGAGAAGGCCGGCGTTGCCATGGGCATGTTTGCGATGACGACGCTGCTGGCTCCCGTGCTCGGTCCCATCATCGGTGGAACGCTCGTCGACAATATTTCATGGCACTGGATCTTCTTCATCAACATACCCGTAGGCATCATTTGCGCGACGCTGGTGTGGTCGCTCTACCACAAGCGCAATACCGATGCGCACAAGCTGCCCATCGACTACACCGGCCTCATCCTGCTCGTGTTGTTCGTCGGCTGCCTGCAGTTCATCCTGGACAAGGGCCGCGAGGTCGACTGGTTCGGCTCGCCGATGATCATCGCGCTCGCCGTCATCAGTGGCCTGTCGTTCGTGACGCTGCTGATATGGGAACTCACCGACGACCACCCCGTGGTCGACCTGCGTCTGTTCGCGATCCGCAACGTCAGCGTTGGCATATTCTCGCTGGCAGCCATGTTCGCCGTCATGTTCGGCGGAATCGTGCTGTTGCCTTTGTGGTTGCAGACGCAGATGGGCTACACCTCCATCTCGGCAGGCCTCGCAATCGCCCCCATGGGCGTTGGCGCCGTGCTCGCGGCACCGCTGGCCGGCAAGTTGTCGGCCAGCGTGGACCCGCGCAAGATGATGACCGCCGGCGTGGCTTGCATGATGGGCGCCTTCTTCATGCGCTCCAGTTTCAATACCGATGCCGACTTCTGGACGATTGCGATGCCGCAGTTCCTGCAGGGCTTCGGCATGCCGCTCGTCTTCATGCCGGGCACCATCCTGGCGACGACCAGCGTTGGGCCCAACAAGGTAGCCAGTGTCGCGGGACTGCAGAACTTCATCCGCACGACGGCGGGCGCCTTCGGTGCGGCGATCACGAACACCTATTGGGATGACGAGATCACGCAACACCGCGCGGACCTCGTTGCGAATACCGCCGTCGGCTCACCGAACTACGATCAATGGGCGCAGACCGTGGCGACACAGGGCTTTTCGACTGATCAGTCGCTGTTCCTGATCGACCGCACCGTGCAGGGCCAGGCGGTCATGCTGGCGACGAACCAGTATTTCTCGATGGCAACGCTGGCGCTGCTGGCGGTCGTCGTCATCGTGTGGATGGCCAAACCGGCGCCCATGACGGCGGCCGGCGCCAAGGCCGCAGCGGCCGCGGCTCACTGAGATTCGCGCCGCCCCGCCGCCCTATTGCATCAATCCCGCCCGCACATCCGCCTGCGACAGCAGCTGGATCGGCACTGACTTGACCTTCCAGATCTGCGAGGCGTACTCGCGGATCGTGCGGTCCGATGAGAACTTCCCTGAGCGGGCAGAGTTCAGGATGGACATCTTCGTCCAGTGCTCGACGTCGCGATATGCGATATCCACCTCGCGCTGGCAGTCTACATACGACTGGTAGTCGGCGAACAGCAGGTACGGGTCGTGGTACAGCAAGCCATCGACGAGCGGCCGGAAAAGATCAATGTCGCCGCGCGAGAAGAACCCGCCGCGGATCAGGTCGATGACGTCCTTGAGCTCCGGATTCCGCTCGTAGTAGTGGTACGGCTGGTAGCCCCTCGCCTTCAGGTCGTAGACCTCCTGCGCGGTCAGGCCGAACAGGAAGAAGTTCTCCGCCCCGACTTCCTCGCGGATCTCGATATTGGCGCCGTCCATCGTGCCGATCGTGAGCGCACCGTTCATCGAGAACTTCATGTTGCCGGTGCCTGACGCCTCCTTGCCTGCAGTCGACACCTGCTCCGACAGGTCCGCCGCCGGATACACCTTCTGGCCGTTCGTCACGCTGAAGTTCGGCAGGAACACGACCTTGATGCGGTCGCGGATCTCCGGATCGCGGTTGACCACGTCGCCCACCGACGTGATGAGCTTGATCATCAGCTTGGCGAGGTGATAGCCGGGTGCCGCCTTGCCGCCGAAAATGAACGTGCGCGGTTGCATGTCCGTGTCGAGGCCCGACTTCAGGCGCCGGTACAGGGCGATCACGTGCAGGATGTTGAGGTGCTGTCGCTTGTACTCGTGGATGCGCTTGACCTGCACGTCGTAGATGGACTGCGGATCGATCGTCACGCCCGTGCGCGCAAGCACGTAGTCTGCAAAGTCACGCTTGTTCGAATACTTGATGCCGCGCCACATCGACCGAAACCCGGCATCGGCCGCCAGCGGCTCAAGGCGGCGCAGCTGCGAGAGATCCTTGATCCATCCGGAGCCGATGGTCTCCGTGATCAGGCACGACAGGCGGGGATTCGCGAGCACCATCCAGCGGCGCGGTGTCACGCCGTTGGTCTTGTTCGTGAACTTCTCCGGCCACAGCTCGTAGAAGTCCTTCAGGACATCCTGCTTCAGCAGTTCCGAATGCAGCTCGGCCACGCCGTTGATCATGTGGCTGCCGACGCAAGCCAGATGCGCCATGCGCACGTATCGTTCGCCGCCCTCGTTGATCAGGGACAGTCGCGAGAGCCGCGCTTCGTCGCCGAGGAAGCGGATACGGACCTCATCGAGGAACCGGGCGTTGATTTCATAGATCAATTCAAGGTGACGCGGCAGGACCTTGGAGAAGATCGGCAGCGGCCATTGCTCGAGCGCCTCCGGCAGCAGCGTATGATTCGTATAGGCGAACGTCTTGCCGACGATGCTCCAGGCGTCGTCCCAGGCCAGTGCTTGCTCGTCCACCAGCAGGCGCATCAGCTCGGCCACCGCAATCGCCGGATGGGTGTCGTTCAGCTGCACGGCGAACTTCTCGTGGAAATTCGCGAGCGGGATCTTCTGGACGTGCAGGATCCGCAACATGTCCTGCAGGGAACAGGACACGAAGAAGTACTGCTGCTCGAGCCTCAGTTCCTTGCCCTTCGATTGTTCGTCGTTCGGGTAGAGCACCTTGCTCAGGTTTTCGGACGCCACCTTCTGGTTGACGGCGCCGTAATAGTCGCCCCGGTTGAACACGGCGAAATCGAACGACTCGGGAGCCTCGGCCTTCCAAAGGCGCAGCGTGTTGGCGGTATTCACCTGGTATCCTAGGATCGGCGTGTCGTAAGGGACGCCGACGACGACCTTGGCCGGCACCCAGCGAACCCGGAGGCGGTCCTGGTCGTCGGTGAACTGCTCGGTATGGCCGCCCAGCCTCACGTCGACGGCCCACTCCGGTCGCACGATCTCCCAGGGGTTGCCGAAGCGCAGCCACTTGTCCGTCTTCTCCACCTGCCAGCCGTCGACGATGTCCTGCTGGAAGATGCCGAATTCGTAGCGGATGCCGTAGCCCATGGCGGGGATCTCGAGCGTCGCCAGCGAATCGATGAAGCACGCCGCGAGACGGCCGAGGCCGCCGTTGCCGAGGCCGGGCTCCTCCTCCTGGGCAAGCAGCTCGTCGAAATTGAGTCCGAGCTCCGTTACCGCCTGCTTTACCTGCTCATGGATGCCGAGGTTGATCAGGTTGTTGCCGAGATGCGGCCCCATCAGGAATTCGGCGGAAAGGTACGCGACCGTGCGCGATCCCTGCTTGGTATAGACGGCCGCCGTACTGATCCAGCGTTGCAGCATGCGATCGCGCACTGCGTACGCCAGGGCCTGGTAGTAGTCGTTCCGCGTCGCCAGCGCCGGGAACTTGCCCTGGATGTAGAACAGGTCATCGAGGAAGGCGCGCTTCAGCGCTTCCTTCGTCAGGGCCGTGCGCTCGTCTTCGAGCTTCATGTCCGCCTTCAGGTTCACTACGTTTGAATCCACCGTTGCCTCGCTCGGACGTCGATTTCAGGGAGCCTTGGGCTCGACGCTGCAAGAACCGTGCTACGGCTGGAATCAGGCGATCTACGGGATGACAGCGGCGAATCGCCGGTCAACGGGCGGACAGGGGTGCAGCGGGCCCGCCGCGAACCGACGCTCGTGCACCACCAAGGAGCTACGCCATCACGCCTGCACTTTTCGAGTGCAGTGGCGCGCGGTCACCCTTCGGCCGGCGTCGGGCTGGCGGACGAACGTGCCTTGAGCGGCAGCTCGGGGATCAGGCTCGCCAGCAGCAAGGCGCCCAAGACAATGAAGACTCCCACTACGAACGTGGTGACGATGGACGTGGCAAAGGCTTCACGTGTCCCTCTGTCGATGCGGGCCGCCAGGTCCCTGCCCTGCTCGGTCAATGACGCGCGGATGGCAGCAAGCCGCTGAGTCTGGGCTGCTGCAACGAGGTCGCCCTCCTGCCCCAGGATGGCCTGACGATAACCAGCCACGACGCCTTGCATGGCCTCCGGGTTCTGCAACGCCCGCGTCGGGACCTCCGCAAGTTCTGCGCGCAGCCCTGGAGGCAGACGCTCGTCCGCGAGCAAGGCACTGCGCCCGGGCTCCCCGTGCAATAGCCCTTGCTCAACGGTCTTGGCCATGATTTCAAGCTGCTGGCGAACGGCCGGTTGCAGGCCACCGCGTTCGAGGTCGGCACGAACATCCGGGGCAAGGTCGGGCGACGACAGCAAGCGACTGGCCGCACCGGTGTCGCCACGGTAGGCCGATTCGATATCCGCGAAGCGGCGATCCATCGCCCCCTCGACGCGTTGTGACAACAGACTGGCGTTCATGGCCATGCTCTGCGCTGCGCCGAGATCCAGCTTCTCGATGACCTGCTCACCGGGCACGAGCGGCACGCGGGCATGCAGTTCGGTCGTCAGGTGCTGCGTCAGCAACGTACCGAACAGGGCCACGCCCACGGTCGAGCCGATCTGGCGGCAGAACTGCATGGTGCTGGTCGCCACGCCCGTCTCTTGCCTGGACACCGCATTCTGGACGGCCATGTTGAACAGGCTCTGCGTGGGCCCAAGGCCAAGGCCGATCAGCCCCAAGCGCCAGTCGATGCCGAAAACGGTGGTCTCCGGCCCGACCTGGGTCAGCAGGAACAGCCCGACGCACAGCAGCGTGATGCCGCCGAGAATGAAAGGCTTGTAGCGGCCGATACGGGCCACCAGGCGACCGCTGCCGATGCTGCCGATGATCAGGCCGGTCATCAGCGGCAACATCGCGAGGCCACTGCGCGTCGCGGATACGCCGAGCACCACCTGCAGGTACAACGGCATGAACATCACGACGCTGAAGAAGATCATGCCGATCAGGAATCCCGACGAGGCGCAGGCGGAAACCACGCGATTGCGGAACAGCGACAGCGGCACGATGGGATGCTCGGTGCGCAGCTCCACGATGATGAAGGCAACGAACGCCACTGCGGAGAGCGCAAACAGCTCACGAATCTCACTCGACTGCCATGCGTACTTCGAGCCGCCGAACGACAACGCGAGCAGGAGCGGGACGAACGTCAGGATGACGAGTGCGGCACCCGGGAAATCGATCTTGCCAGTGGCCCCATGATGCAGGGTCGGCATCTTCGCGACGACCACGCCGAGCGCGAGCAGGCCGAGCGGCAGATTCACGTAGAAAACCCAGCGCCACCCGGCAACGACATGACCGAACAACGTGAACGTGCCGTGATCCGTGAAGAATCCGCCGATCGCGGGACCGACGATGCTGGCAAGCCCGAAGGCCGCACCGAACACGCCCATCGCCTTGCCGCGTTCGAGAGGGGGATACAGGTCGGCGATGGTGACAAATGCGCTCATGAACAACGCGCCGCTGCCGAGACCCTGCAAGCCGCGGAAAAAGATCAGTTGCGTCATCCCGGATCCGAGCAAGGGGAGCGTGCCGAACTCGCCGCTCAGTCCGCACAGCACAGACCCGACCAGGAACAGCGTGATGCCGAACACCAGGATCGGCTTGCGTCCGTAGAGGTCGCTCAGCTTGCCGTAGATCGGCACGGAGACGGTCGATGTGAGCATGTAGGCCGTCGTGACCCAGGCGTAGAACTCGAGGCCCTTCAGCTGCTCGATGATCCGGGGCATGGCCGTCGAGACGATGGTCTGGTCCAGCGCGCTCAGCAACAGGACCAGCAATAGGGCACCGAGGATGGTGCGCCGCTGCTCGGGGGTAACGACGGCTCCGGTCATAGGGTGTGTCTGGAAACCTGGCAAGGGACGAAGCGCGGCAGTTTATCAGCTTGCTGATGCTTTTTCGGGGCCGGGCGCGTCCTGCACCCCTATTCCCGCTTAGGGGTCGTTAAGGGCAGGAGGTGACCTGAATTCCTTGAAAAGACGGGGTTCCGCCGGAAACGGTGAGACGCATCCCACACCGCATCCCCCCGAGAAACAATAATACTTCTCCCTAAGGACAACTTCAGGCCGGATCGCTGATGGACGCTGCCCGAAACACCCTGGCCCCCGCCTCGCAACCGGCCTCCCCCGGACAACCCGTGCCGGCTTCGCAGGTCATCCACAGCCCGTTCTCCCAGATGCGGCTCAAGGTGGGGGACACGATCCACATCGGCCTGCAAAGCGGCCTGATCAGGGCGCGCTCGACGGTAACCGTGCTCGGCTGGCTCGAGAATGTCTGCATCATGGTGACCGCGCCCAACGAGGACAATATCCGCCTGCTGCTCAAGGAAGGAGAACCGGTCCTCGCCCGCGTGTTTACCGGCCAGAACGCCTTCGCATTCAATGCCGACGTGCTGAAGAACGTGCACGCGCCGTTCCGCCACCTGCACCTCAGCTTTCCGGACAAGGTGGAGTCGGCGACCATCCGCAGCTCACCGCGCTGCCGCGTCAACCTGCCAGCCACGGTCAGCGCGGGCAGAGGCGGCCCCGTCGACGCCACGATCATCGACCTCGGCACGAACGGTGCGCTGATCGAGACGGGCGAGATCGCCGATAGCGACAAGAATGCCCTGGAAATAGCCTGCTCGCTCGAACTGCACGGCGTACCGGTCTCGCTGAAGTTGCGCGCCGAAATCCTGGCGCTGCGGAACAAGTCCGGAGAAGCGCAGCCCAGATGTCAGTACCGGGTGCGATTCACGAATCCGGAACCCAACGATCGCCTCATCCTCGGCAGCCTGGTCTGCTACCACATGCTCGAGTTTCCGCGCAGCGTGATCTGACCGCCTCCCGGCCTGCCCCACCGCTCGCATCAGCGGCTGGCGAGATAGGCTCTCCAGCCCTTGAAAGCCGTGATGTCCTGCGCGCCCTCGATCCCGAGCGACTCACACACAAAGCCAGGCACTTGCCGGCCATCAGCAAGCACCACCTTGCCAATGCCGAGCGGCGAAGGAATGCCTGCCACGAAACTGCCGAAGTGCTCGGCCGGAACAGACCAGACCTCGACCTCGATCGCCTCGCCGCCCTCCGCGACTTTCACCATCCCGGGGCGAAACGGCGGGCCACCCGGCAGTGCATACAGACGGTAGCTCGTTGCGGAATGGGTCTTCGCGACGAGCTTCGCTCCGCGGTCCGTAAGCTGGCCGTTCAGCGGCAGGCCCGAAAGGTGAGCTCCGCAAACTGCCACGTCGATCCGTGCGGAGGGCGGGAACGGCACTGCTGCTGGCGCGCTTGACAGCACTGGCAAGCGTGCCCCGAGCGGTGCTCCCTGCGCTGCGTGAAAACGCGAAGCCAGCGCCAGCAGCGTGTGATCGCTGCGCGCCGTGCCGACGAGCGTGATGCCGAACGGCATGCCATCGCTGCGAAATCCGGCCGGCACGGCCACCGCGGCGAGGTCGAGCAGGTTCAGGAAGTTCGTGTAGCGCCCGAGGTTGGAATTGAGGCGGATCGGATCCTCAAGCAGTTCGGCAATCCTGTAGATCGTCCCTGCGGTGGGCGTGACGATGAGATCGACCTCCTGCCATGCCCGACTTGCCTGCGCCTCAAGAGCCTTGAGCCGATACTGCGCACGAAACGCATCGACTGCGGTCGCCGCCTGCCCCGGAGCGATGATCTGCCGCGTCACGGGGAATACGGACTCGGGCTTGGCGCGCAGGAAGCTCTCGATCGCCGCATAGCGTTCGGCCACCCACGGACCTTCGTACAGCAGCTTTGCCGTATCGAGAAACGGCGTGAAGTCGAGCGGCACCTTGACACCGCCCTGCGCCTCGAGCGCTGCGACAGCGGCGTCGAACAGGCGTGCGTATTCACCATCGCCGAAGAACTCGAGCTGCGTCTCGAGCGGCACACCGAATCGAAATGAGAGCGGTGCAGCGCTGAACTCGAGCCCTCGCGCACCCTGCTCCCGCCGCGAATACGGATCGGCTGCATCAAAGCCGCGCGCCACGTCCAGGACTGCGGCGGCATCGCCGGCAGTGAGCGCAAAGATCGAGACTGAATCGAGCGAGCGGCAGGCCGGCACTACACCCGTGGTGCTCAACCAGCCACAGGTGGGCTTCACGCCGATGAGGTTGTTGAACGCGGCAGGAATGCGCCCCGACCCGGCGGTATCCGTGCCGAGCGAAAAACTGACGAGGCCGGAGGCAACGGACACCGCCGACCCCGAACTCGACCCACCCGAAATGAAGGCGGGATCAAAACTGTTGTGACACGCACCGTAGGGCGAGCGCGTGCCCACCAGGCCCGTCGCAAACTGATCGAGGTTGGTCTTGCCGAGGGGGATGGCGCCGGCAGCGAGCAGCCGCTGCACGACGGCTGCCGAATCGTTGGGCGTATAGGCATAGTCCGGGCAGCCCGCCGTTGTCGGGACGCCGGACAAGTCGATGTTGTCCTTGATCGCAAACGGCACGCCATAGAGCGGCAATGTGGCCGGTGACTCCCCTTCAAGCGCCCGCACGCAGGCCATCACCTGTTCGCGCGTCAGACGGCGAATCCACACGTGTCGTTCGGTCGCGGCTTCGATGCGCTCGAAAACGGCATTCAGCACCTGCTCGGGCGTGAATGCCCCCGAGCGGTAACCGGCTTGCAGGGCTGCAATCGTCAGGACTTCGGGAATGGCCATGGGTCTTTTTCGTTCCTTGGGGAGACTACAAGGGCTTGACGACGAGCAGCGTTTCGCCGGCCGAAACTGCGCGGCCTCGCTCGCAGCGAACTTCCACGACCTCGCAAGCCTCGTCGGCGAGGATCGGGATCTCCATCTTCATTGCTTCGACAACGAGCATTTCAGCATCTGCCGCGAGCTTCTGCCCGACGGTCACGCCGAGCTGCCACACGCTGCCGGACACAGGGGACGCGACGGCGATGCAGCCTGCCGGGATCGCGACTCCCTCTTTCGAGTCGGCGCCTGTGGTGTCTGGCGCTGCGGGCGCTTCCTGGATGCCCGCAGCTGCCCAGCGCTCGCGCTCGGCCTCGAAGGCCGCCTGCTGTGTCTGCTTGAAGCCGGCGATGGAGTCGCTGTTGGCCGCCAGGAACTGCCGATAGTCACGCAGCTTCAGCGTTGCAGGCTCCGTTCTGAGCGCAAAGCGGCCATGGACGAAATCCTCCCGCAGCGCGAGCAGCTCGTCGGCCGTCACCGGGTAGAAGCGGATCTGGTCGAAGAATCGCAGCAGCCACTGCTTGCCGGACGTGAAATCCGCAGTCTGCCGATAGCGATTCCACATCTGCACCGTGCGACCCACGAACTGATAGCCACCCGGGCCTTCCATGCCATATACACACAGATAGGCGCCACCAATGCCAACGGCGTTCTCCGGCGTCCACGTGCGCGCCGGATTGTACTTGGTCGTTACCAGCCGGTGCCGCGGATCGAGGGGCGTCGCGACCGGCGCGCCGAGATACACGTCCCCAAGACCCATCACGAGATAGCTGGCGTCGAACACGATCCGCTGCACATCGTCAACGGACTCGAGCCCGTTGATCCTGCGGATGAACTCGATGTTGCTCGGGCACCATGGCGCGTCCTTGCGGACCGATTGCATGTACTTGTCGATGGCGAGGCGTGTCGCGGGGTCATCCCACGACAGCGGCAAGTGGACGATGCGGCTGTCCACTTCCATGTCATCGATGGCAGGCAGCTCATGCTCGGCGGCTTCAAGCAATGCGACCAGGTACGACTGGGAGATCTGCCGGCTGTCGTAGTGGATCTGCAGCGAGCGGATACCGGGCGTCAGCTCAAGCACGCCCGTCACGCGCTGTGCCTGCAGCCAGGTCATGAGCGCATGCACCCGGAAGCGCAGCTCCAGGTCGAGGACGGCGGGCCCGTATTCCACGAGCAGGTATTTGTCTCCGGCTTGCCGATAGCAGACGGTCGGCTCGACATCGAGTGTCTTCAGCACGGGTGAAGCCGCCACCGTCGCGGCGGCCAGCGGCAGCAAAGCAGCCCCACTCCACGGCGCGTGACCCTGCGCAAGATCGAGCGTGCGGACCGCAGCGTCGAGGGCGCGCTCCGCAGTCACCGCGGCGTCGATGGTCGTCGGACGGAAGCGCACGCGATCACCGGGCTTGAGTTGCCCGATCTTCCACAGCTCGGCGGCCACGATGGTCGCCGGACACACGAAACCACCGAGGCTCGGACCGTCCGGCCCGAGGATCACCGGCATGTCGCCCGTGAAGTCGATCGAGCCGATGGCGTATGCGTTGTCGTGAATGTTGGAGGGATGCAATCCGGCCTCACCCCCATCTCGGCGGGCCCACTGGGGCTTCGGCCCGATCAGGCGTACCCCGGTGCGGCTGGAGTTGTAGTGCACTTCCCAGTCGGTCGCGAAGAAGACGTCGATGTCCTTCTGCGTGAAGAAGTCGGGCGCACCGTGGGGGCCGTAGAGAACGCCGATTTCCCACCGCGATTGCAGCGGGGGAATCGAGCCAGGCGGCACCGAGCGAAGGGGCGGCGCACTGCCCACCGCATTGAACAGTCTCAGCACGTCGCCCACCCGCAATGCACGACCACCCTGCCCACCGAACTGACCGAGCGTGAAGGTGGCGCGACTGCCCATGTACAGCGGCGTGTCGAAACCGCCCCTGACGGCAAGATAGGTACGCTGCCCCGCTCCCTGGATACCGCGCAGCTTCAGTACGCTGCCGGCCTTCACGCCGATGGCGCGGTGGAACGGCACGGCTTGACCCTCGATCTCGGCTTTCATCTGCGCCCCCGTGAGCGCGATCCATGTATCCGTATTGAATTTCAGCGTGGGGCCGGTGACGGTGATCTCGAGCCCGGCTGCGGTTTCCGGGTTGTCGAGCAGGCGATTCGCCAGCCTGAAGGACAACGCATCCATGGGCCCTGACGGCGGCACGCCAATATCCCAGTAACCCACGCGGCCCGGATAGTCCTGGATCGTCGTATGCGTTCCGGCCTGCAACACGTCGACCGTCAGAGGTCGGTAAGCAAACTGCCCGAGATACCGCGTGGTCTGGCGGCCTTCGCGGAATACGGTGTCATCGAGTACCTGGCCGAGATAGGCCTGGTTCGTCTCGATGCCATCGACGCGCAACGCAACGAGCGCCTTGGCCAACCGGTCGATGGCCTCCTTGCGGGTGCGCCCGTGGCTGATCAGCTTGGCCAGCATCGGATCGTAGTAGGACGGCACGTCGGTACCGGTTTCGATCCACGTATCGATGCGGATGCCGGCGGGCCACTTCACCTGCGTGAGCAGGCCGCTTGCGGGCTGGAAGTTCTTGCCGGGATCCTCGGCATACAGGCGTACCTGCACCGAGTGTCCGAGCACCGGCTCCGGACGATTCTCCGCTGCCAGCACCGACTCCTCGCCTGCCGCCACGCGAATCATCCATTCCACGAGGTCGATTCCAGTGACCTGCTCGGTGACGCCGTGCTCCACCTGCAACCGCGTGTTCACCTCGAGGAAGTAGAACGCATTGGCCTGCACGTCAAAGACGAACTCGACGGTGCCGGCAGACTGATAGCCAACGGCTTGGCCCAGCCTGACTGCCGCATCAAACAGCGCGGCGCGCGTCTCGGCCGAAAGTCCGGGTGCGGGCGTTTCCTCGATGACCTTCTGGTTGCGCCGCTGGACAGAACAGTCGCGCTCGCCGAGCGCCACCACTGTGCCCCGACCGTCACCGAAAATCTGCACCTCGATATGCCGTGCCTGCTCGACGTACTTTTCGAGGAACAGCCCGCCCTGGCTGAAGTTGTTCTTCGCAAGGCGCTCCACCGATGCGAACGACTCCTCGAGATCCTCGGGCTTGAAGCACAGCTGCATGCCGATGCCGCCGCCCCCCGCGGTGCTCTTCAACATCACGGGATAGCCGATGCGCTCCGCTTCGCGACGGGCATGCTCGACGTCATCAAGCAAGCCGCTGCCTGGCAGCATGGGAACATTGTTCGCTGCCGCGAGGCTGCGGGCCGTGTGCTTGAGGCCGAACTCCCGCATCTGCTGCGGGCTCGGCCCGATGAACACGACCCCGGCCGCGGCACAGCTTTCCGCGAATGCCGCGTTCTCGCTCAGGAAGCCATAACCGGGATGGATCGCCTCAGCGCCGACTGCGCGCGCGACCTCGAGCAACTTGTCCGCCTTCAGGTAGCTGGCTGCCGCCGGCGCCGGCCCGAGGCACACGGCTTCGTCGGCCTCAAGCACATGCCCTGAGTGACGGTCGGCTTCCGAGTACACCGCGACCGACGCGACGCCCATCTTCTTCAACGTCCGCAGGATGCGGCAGGCAATCGCGCCGCGGTTGGCAATCAGGACTTTCTTGAACATCGGGAAACCCCATCGACTGGGAGTGCCGGGTCGTCCCGGCGTGATCGATGCGCACACGGGTCGTCCCGCAGCGTGCCTGGGTTAGTCAAAGCGGGCCGTATTCACTTGAATGTCAGGACTTCAACCGGCGTCGGGTTGTAGCCGTTGCAGGGATTGTTCAATTGCGGACAGTTCGAGATCAACACGATAACGTCCGTCTCCGCGCGCATCTCGACATAGCGGCCCGCGGCCGAAATGCCGTCTGCAAAGGTCAGCCCGCCTTCCGGCGTCACGGGCACGTTCATGAAGAAGTTGATATTGGACGACAGGTCCCGCTTGGACAGCCCGTACTCGTTGCGCGCCAATGCCATCAGGAAGCTGTCCCGGCAGCTGTGCATGTGCAGCTTGTCGAGCGAGTAACGCACCGTGTTGCTTTCGGCGGAACAGGCCCCGCCCAGCGTATCGTGACGTCCGCAGGTATCGGCCACGATGGTGAGCAGCGTGTTGCCTTCATTTGACTGCAAGCGCGTCCCCGTCGTCAGGTACAGGCCACGCTGGGCCTGGATGGTGTCGGGCGCACTGTAGCGCTCCGCCGGATTGCGGGCGCTGTAGAAGAGCGTATCGACGGCCTGGTTGCCTTCGAGGTCGAGGATGCGGAAGGTCTGGCCCTTCTTCACGACACCCATCCACGGTTCGCCCGCGGGGACGACGGTTCGTGCAAGCGCGTCGTCGGGCTTCAGCAGGCTGGCTGTCAGCGTCACAGGAACAGCCTCTCTGTATTGATGAAGCCGCGTTGGTTTTCAGGGCAGTGCTGCCGACAGTCGTCGTCGGCTGCAACCGGAGCCGACTGCAGCGCGGTCAGTTGGACCGGACGAGGCTCGTACTGTGGGTTGGGGTCGAGCGGATGCTGGCAGGTCGACAGGATCATCAGAGTCGGCATCTCGAAGCGCAGCTCCACGTGGTTGCCGGGCTTCGAGTGACCGGTCTGGAAGGTCAGCGCCCCCGATTCCGCCGCAGTGACCTTGGAAAAAAGATTCAGGTTCGGCATCACGTCCCGGGAACCGAGGCCGTGCTTGCCGAGCTCGTTGAGAAAGCTGTCGTAGCCGTTGCGGTGGAAGTCGTTCCGGTGCTGCTGGTAAGTGGCGGTGCCATGGCGCGCCTCGACTAGCGCTGCGTTCGAGACGCCGCACACCGTGTCGTGCCAGCCGCAGGTGTCTGCGGTGATCGAGCACAGGATTCGCCCCATGTCCGAGTAGCAGACATGGCCTTTCGTCAGGAATGCCGTGTGCTGCGCCTTCAGCGTATCGGCCATGTTGTAACGCTCGAGCGGATTGGCCGCCGCGTACAGCAGTACGGCCGCATTGGCACCACCTGCAGGATCGGTGAGGCGCAACGTCAGGCCGCGTCGCAGGATGCCGGACCAGTGCGCGCCGGCCTTGACGGTCTCTTCCCAGAGAACCGTACCCGGTGCAACGACGGGGGGGGCCGGATTAATGGAATACGCCGCAGACATTTCCGTTGAAGTCCCCCGAGCATGAAGAGCCAATGACGAACCTCCATCTAGCAAGTCTCGTACCAGCACAGCGAAGCGGTATCCGAAGACACCAACCCGCGCACCGCCGCGAGGCGCAAGCGACACCGAGCGCCCCAATTGCATCGTGACGAAGCATCGGCACCGCCAGCTTGCGCCTTTACGGTGCATCCGTGGCACCTCGAACGCCGGACAACCCGCGGTGCCGATGCGAAATCCTGCAGCAACCGCGGTACGAGACACCGGGCACGCGACTTGCAACGCAGCTTATGGAAATGTGCGTCTAGGGTTCCGGTTGGTTCCAGCGAACCAATGCTGGTCCGAGAGAGGCAGTCCGACTCTTAAAGGGGACGGATCTATTTTCGAAGCAAATGAAAATAGATCCGTCCCCTTTAAGAGCGGATACACGGCGGGACAAAAGCCCGGGAGGCCCCAACAACGTTCTATCCACACGGGTGAAGCATGCATCCAGCCTTCAAGTCCCCAGGTTCCCCCCCTTCGCTCTTCAACTCATTCATCGTGCGGCTGCTTGCCGTGCTCGCATTGGCGTTCCAGCTCGCGGCCTGCGGCAAGAGCGAAGCGCCTGCACCCGCCGCGTCCGCGCCAGCCGTCGAAGTCCCGACCTACAAGGTCGCCTGGAGCATCTACGTCGGCTGGATGCCCTGGGACTATGCGGACAAGAGCGGCATCCTCAAGAAGTGGGCCGACAAGTACGGCATCAAGATCGAACTCACGCAGGTCAATGACTACGTCGAGTCCATCAACCAGTACACGGCAGGTGCCTTCGATGCCTGCGTCATGACCAACATGGACATGCTGACGATCCCCGCGGCGGGCGGCGTGGACTCCACGGCGCTGATCGTGGGCGACTACAGCAATGGCAACGACGCCATCATCCTGAAGGGCAAGGGCAAGAAGCTGGCCGACATCAAGGGCCAGTCCGTGAACCTGCTGGAACTGTCGGTCTCGCACTACCTGCTCGCGCGGGCGCTCGACAGCATCAAGCTCTCCGAACGCGACGTGAAGGTCGTCAATACGTCGGACGCGGACATCACGGGTGCCTACGGCAGCAAGGATACGACCGCCGTTGTAACGTGGAAGCCGTTGGTCTCGACGATCCTCGAATCCCCCGATGCACAGCTGGTATTCGACTCGAGCAGCATTCCGGGCGAGATCCTGGACCTCATGGTCGTGAAGTCCGAGACGTTGAAGGCCAACCCGAATCTCGGCAAGGCGCTGGTGGGTGCCTGGTACGAGACATTGACGGTCATGCTCGGCAATGATGCCGCCGCACAAGCCGCCAAGTCGCAGATGGCCGCGGCCTCCGGCACCGACGTTGCCGGGTTCGACAGCCAGCTGGCCACCACCAAGCTGTATGCGACGCCGGCCGAGGCCCTTGCGATCACGACCAGTGACGAGATCATGAAGAACATGGACCTCGTGCGGAAGTTCTCCTTCGCCCATGGCCTGCTCGGTGAGGGCGCGACGACGGTCGATGCGGTCGGCATCGAATTCCCCGGCGGGCGCACGCTGGGCGACGCCGCCAAGGTCACGATGCGGTTCGACGACACCTACGTGAAGATGGCGGCGGAAGGGAAGCTGTAGGCTCATTGCCTTCGACCCGTCCCGATGCGTCGACTCATCAACCAGAAGCCCGGCAAGGGCGGTGCGCTGCTGCTCGGCGCACTGCCCTTCCTGCTGATCCTGGCGGTATACCTGTTCAGCTCGGATGCCCGGCTCGCAGCGAATCCCGACGACAAGCTGCTGCCTTCCTTCTCGAGTTTCGGCGATGCGATCCAGACCTATGTCTTCGAGGAGGACCCTCGCACCGGCGAATACCTGCTGTGGAACGACACGTTCGCGAGTCTTGAACGAATCGGCATCGCCCTTGCGATCAGCGCCGCCATCGGCCTCGTGCTCGGGATCGTGATCGGCGTGATCCCCTACGCGGGCGCGTCCCTTGGACCCGTGGTGGCGGCCGTCTCCATGATTCCGCCGCTGGCCATCCTGCCTATCCTGTTCATCGTGCTGGGACTCGGCGAGACCGCAAAGATCGCGCTGATCGTCATCGGGGTGGCGCCGGTCATCGTCCGGGACCTGGCGCTGCGCGTGGGTGAACTGCCCTCCGAACAGATGATCAAGGCGCAGACACTGGGAGCCTCCACGTGGCAGATCATACTGCGCGTCGTACTGCCGCAGTCATGGCCACGCTTGATCGACTCGCTGCGCCTGACGCTGGGCTCGGCGTGGCTGTTCCTGATCGCCGCCGAAGCCATCGCCTCCACCGAGGGCCTCGGCTACCGCATCTTCCTCGTGCGCCGCTATCTCGCGATGGACGTCATCCTGCCCTACGTCGTGTGGATCACGTTGCTCGCTTTCTTCATGGACTGGCTGCTGCGCAAAGCCCGCGCCTACGCCAGCCCATGGATGGAGATTGGCAAATAGTGGCCGCCGTCAGCGTCAAGCATTTATGGAAGGAATACGGCAGCCACGTCGTGATCGAGAACCTGAACCTCGAGATCCGCGACCACGAGTTCGTCACGATCGTCGGCGCGTCCGGATGCGGCAAGACCACGTTTCTCAGGATGCTGCTCGGCATGGAATCGCCCACGCGCGGCGAATTCCTCATCGACGGCAAGCCGCTGCCTGCTGAACCGGGCGCCGATCGGGGCATCGTCTTCCAGCGCTACTCGCTGTTCCCGCACCTGACGGTCATGCAGAACCTGCTGCTCGGCCTCGAGTTTGCGGGTGCCCCGCTATTTGCGAGGCTGTTCGGCTCTGCGCGGCGCGAGGCCATCGAGAAGGCCAAGGCGCTACTGGAGGCCGTCGGCCTGTACGCGTCACGCGACCGCTATCCGGCGCAATTGTCTGGTGGCATGCAGCAGCGCCTGTCGATTGCGCAATCGGTGATCCGCGAGCCGAGCATCCTGCTGCTCGATGAACCCTTTGGCGCCCTCGACCCCGGCATCACGGCCGACATGCACCAGCTGATCCTGAAGCTGTGGGCAGAGCACCGCATGACCATCTTCATGATCACGCACGATCTCAAGGAGAGTTTTGAACTCGGCACGAGAGTGCTCGTGTTCGACAAGGTGCGCCATGACCCGCAGGCGCCGGAGCGCTATGGCGCGACGGTCACTTACAACCTGCCACTGAAGCCGACCCGCGGCTGACCGCCCCATGCGCCCGCGTGCCGGGCGTTTTTGGTAGAATCCGGCGGATTCATCCACACCCCCCCGATTTGCCACGAGCGACCCACCTCCAGGGCCGGAGTCGCCCGAGCAGGCTGCTGGCTACCCGGGATCGTGGACGACAGCAGTCACGAAGGATCCGAGAGAATCCGTGTACCGGTCTGATTTACCCTGCCCGCGCTTCTTCAGGCGCTGCGTCGTGTTCGTGCTCGTGGGACTGTGCTCCGGCCCCGTGGGCATGAGTGCGTTCGCCTCCGAACCCGCGCAATTGAAGAGCTTCGAGATCGTCCGTATTCCGGAAAGCGAAGCGCCCCGGATCGACGGCGTGCTCGACGATGCGGCATGGCAGAAGGCCGTCCAGGTCAAGGATCTGGCGCAGTGGTTCCCGCAGTCGGGGGACGCCGCGGAGCCCAGCATCTTCTACGTCATGTACGACAAGGACGCCCTCTATATCGGCGCCCGCCTCGAGGAATCCGACCCCGCGAACATCACGCCCTCCATCCTGCGGCAGGGCCAGCGCCTGACCGCCGAGGACCGGATCTGGGTCATCCTCGACACGTTCAACGACAAGCGCAACGGGTACCGCTTCGAGGTCAGCGTCAACGGCATCCGCGACGACGCACTCTATCTCGACACCACGCAGACCCAGTGGGACTGGGACGGCATCTACGTTGCCGAAGCGTCACGCGATGAACACGGTTGGACCGCAGAGATGGCCATCCCGTTCAAGACGCTCTCCTTTTCGCCCGACAACACGACGTGGGGCATCAACTTCGGTCGCTTCAATGGCGCCCGCTATGCCGGGGATGGCTGGGTCTACCGCAACCGCTCGCAGAATGCGGGCATTTCCGGGACGGTCTCAGGCCTCAAGGGGATGGATCAGGGCGTGGGCCTCGACGTCGTGCCCTCCCTGGCGCTGCGCAAGAACAAGGACTTCGTTGCAGGCACGGATGAGCTCAAGGTGGAGCCCTCCGTCGATGCCTACTACCGCCTCACCCCCGGTCTCAATGCTGCGCTAACCTTCAATACCGACTTCTCGGCCACCGAAGTCGACACACGCCAGGTCAACCTGGATCGCTTCAGCCTGTTCTTTCCCGAGAAGCGCGCGTTCTTCCTGCGGGAGTCCGACATCTTCGAGTTCGGCCGCATCAAGGGTGGCGACACCAACGCGCCCACCTTCGCAAGACAGGCGCTGGAGAATGGCCGGCCCTTCTTCTCGCGCAGCATCGGCCTGTCCGCGACGGGGGAACCTGTGGACCTGCTGGCCGGAGGAAAGGTATCGGGGCGCATCGGCGGGCTCAACGTCGGCGCGCTCGCGATCCGCCAGGACGCATTTGCGGACGTGGACGCGAAGAACCTGTTCGTGGGTCGCATCGTCAAGAACGTACTGTCGCAGTCGAGCCTGGGCGTCATTGCCACCAAGGGGTCGCCGCGCTCGAACCTCGACAGCAGCCTGCTCGGCGCCGATTTTCGTTACCTCAACAATCGCCTGCCCGGTGGCCGCTCGCTGGAAGGCGAACTCTGGGTTCAGCGCAGCGACGCCGAGGGCCTCACGGGGGATGACTTCGCGTATGGCTTCCGGCTGCGCAGCCCCAACAACACGGGATGGAAGGGCGGCTTCGGCCTCAAGACCCTGCAAGCCAATTTCCGGCCGGCGATGGGCTTCGTCAACCGCGCCGGAGTCAACGACTACACGGCAGAGCTGGGCTATACGAAACGGTATCCGACGGGCACCTTGCAATCGGTCTTTGCCGGCATCGATGCCGAGCAGTTCGACGGCACGGAGGGTGGATTGCAAAGCCGGCAGCTCACGATTCGCGCGCTGGAACTCACGGCCAGGACGAACGACCAGCTGAAGCTCCGCTATCGACCGACAACGGAAGTCCTGCGCGCTCCTTTCACCATTTCGCGCGGCGTCGTATTGCCGGTGGGCGAGTACTCATTCGGCGAGTCGGAGATCGAGTTCACCAGCGTCGCCACTCGCCCGTTGTCCGTCGTGGCGAACTACCGCGTTGGCGACTTCTACTCGGGCGAGCGGTGGCGCGGCTCCGCAGACGTCGTGTGGCGCGCGTCGCAGCACTTCTGGCTGACCACCGGGTACGAATACAACGACGTCACGCTGCCTCAAGGGGACTTCATCGTTCGCCTGATGTCCACCCGTTTCGACGTGATGTTCACGTCGACCTGGTCATGGACCACGCTGGTCCAGTACGACAATGTCTCCGACAGCGTGGCGCTGCACAGTCGGCTGCACTGGATTCCGCAGGCGGGCCGCGACATGTTCATCGTCTTCAACCACAACCTGCTGGACCCGCAGGAAGATGGCACCTTCCGCTCGACCCGGGCAGACGCGACGCTGAAGCTCAACTACACGTTCCGCTTCTAGGGAACCTCTGGTTGAACTCGCGTCCGATCGTCGATAGCGGGCATCGCATAGCGACAGGCCTCGGCCGATCGCGTCGCCGGAAGGGGCGGGCCGTGCCGGGTGGCCACGCCCGGAAAGGCGCAGCCACCCGAACCCGCGTAGCAGGGCGCCTTAGCGCGGAACTTTCTTGCCGTTGACTTCGATGCCAGCGAGCTGGATGTAGCCGCCCTGTCCGTGGCCGCTGCCCGGCATCAGGTCCACGAAGCCGATTTCATCGATCTTCGCGAGGTCGGGGTTCGGGAACCAGATCCCCACGTTCGGATTCCCCGACACCCGGCCAGGGGGAACCGTCACGATCCGCTCCGGGTCCAGCTTGATCCAGCGGATGTTGAGCAGCGAGAACTCGTGCAGGCTGAGCTTGGCCACCGACTCGAATGTGAGATCACCGACGAGCAGGTTGCCGTCAGCGAGCTTGATCACCGGGCGGACCGAATGGAAACCGGTCGTCTTGGTGTACCAGCGGATGTTGGCCAACCCCGTCATGTCCACGTAGGCGTCCTTCATCTTGAAGGTCACGGCATACGGCCCTTCCGCCGTTCCGCCCCAGACACCGTACGGCGTCACGGGGCTGCCCGGCGCGCCCGTCGTCAGGATCTGCTTCGCCGCATTGCCGTAGAACGTCATGACCACGTTCGGGTCGGCGATGTTCTGCTGGACCGGCATGTAGCGGACCTTGGTGTCCTCCTGGCTCGCGGGGCGCACCCACTCCACCTTGAACGCCAGCGTAGCCGCGACCGGCGCGGGAGGCGGGGCTTGCTGGGCGGACACGCTTACGAAGGGCATGGCGAGCAAGGCCATGGCAACGGACCTAACGACGAGCTTCATCTTCTTCTCCTTGAGTTAACTGGCGAATCTGACAACTTCCGAATCCGGTATCGACCTCAGTCTCCCATGCGCCGTTGGGGAATGCGGTCGCCTTTCGCTTCTGCGCGGGCAATCGATTCGAGGACGACTCGGCGCGCCATGTCCGCGTCGCCCCACTCCCTGACCTTGACCCATTTTCCGGGCTCGAGGTCCTTGTAGTGGGTGAAGAAATGTTCGATCTGCTGCATCACGATGGCGGGCAGATCCGTGCGGTCGCTGACGTCCGAGTAATACGGGAACGTGGCATCGATCGGCACGGTGAGCAGTTTCTCGTCTCCGCCCTTCTCGTCTTCCATCATCAGCACACCGACGGGCCGCACGCGCACGATGGAACCGGGAATGAACGGCGACCGGGCGATGACGAGTGCATCCAGCGGATCACCGTCTTCGCACAGCGTGTGCGGCACGAACCCGTAGTTCGCCGGATAGCGCATCGGTGTGTGCAGGATGCGGTCGACGTACATCGCACCGCTCGCCTTGTCGAATTCGTACTTGACGGGTTCACCGCCCACGGGCACTTCGATGAGGACATTGAGATTGTCGGGTGGATTGGTGCCGGTGGGGATCAGGTCAATGCGCATGGATAGGGAGCCTCTACGAGAAAGACGGCGAGGTCAACGGCACCGAGCGCTCAAGCCTGATTGACTGACAGGATGATCTTGCCCCGATGGGCGCTCGTTTCCATATAGGCCTGGGCCTTGCCGGCCTGCTCGAGCGGAAACACCTTGTCGACAACCGGACGCAACCGGCCGCTGTCCAGCAACGGCCAGACGTGGGCCTCGAGCCTGGCCTTGATGGCCGCCTTGAACGCGACATCGCGGGGACGCAGGAGCGAACCGGTAATGGACACGCGCTTGGCCATGAGCTGGTACAGGTCAACCGGCGTGGTCGAGCCGCTGATCAACGCGATGACGACGAGCCTTCCTTCCGGGGCAAGTGCCACGACATTGCGCATCAGGTAGCTGGCTCCAACCATGTCGAGAATGACGTCCACGCCCCGTCGCTCCGTCGCTTCAAGGACCACGCGCGCAAAGTCCTCGGTCTTGTAGTTGATGCCGCGCGTGGCACCCAGCGTCTCGCAGAAGCGGCACTTGTCGTCCGAGCCTGCCGTCGCATAGACGGTGTGGCCGAGCGCACTCGCGAGCTGAATGGCCGCAACGCCGATACCGCTCGACCCGCCATGCACCATGAAGCTCTGGCCTGGCGCAAGACGGCCGAACTCGAACACATTGCTCCACACGGTGAAATAGGATTCGGGCAGCGACGCCGCCTGGATGAAATCGAGACCCTTCGGGATACGTAGCGTCTGCGCGACCGGAGCCACGCAATACTCGCCATACCCGCCACCCTGAAGCAGCGCGCACACCGCATCGCCGACTGCAAACTGCGTGACGCCCTCGCCCAGCGCGACCACGATGCCGGACGCTTCCAGCCCCGGATGCTCCGGTGCGCCCTTGGGCACGGGATAGCCGCCGAGTCGCTGCAAGACATCGGCACGATTGAGGCCAGCCGCCGCGACCTTGATCAGGACTTCGTTCGGCCCGGCTGTCGGCGTCGGCTTCTGCGCGGCGACCAGCACCTCCGGTCCGCCCGGCTGCCGGATCTCGATGACCTTCATGGTCGCAGGAAGGGGGCTCATGGCGGCGGCGCCTGGGCCGCGGCTCCGCCCTCGACTCGCGTCACCCGATCGACGAAATACGCGGTCTCGGCAAAACAGGAACTCGGGATTGCCTTGTGCTCGGTGTAGTGAAGACGCACCCGCTCGCCGACCATCGAGTTCAATTGCTCGACAACGGCCTTGTCGCGGACGCTGAAGGCCCAGATCTCCGGCGCCACGCCGCCCACGATGTACAGTGCGAGCTCGCCCTCGTAGGTCTTGCAGACCCAGCCCTTGCGGGAAAACTTCTGGATCACGCCTGCCCGCTCGCCGTCAGAGTAGCTCCACGAGAGCGTAAACCACGTCCACAGCACCGCAACCAGCACGATGGCCGTCAAGCCGATGGTCAATACGCGCCGCATGATCAGTGGTCCCGGTGCGATGAGAAGGACATGCGATCGAGGAAGCCCATCAGCACGGCGGACACGACGAAGGTCAGGTGGATGATGACGTACCAGAGCAGCTTGTCGTTCGGCGTTTCGTGCGCGTTCATGAACACGCGCAGCAGGTGGATCGACGAGATCGCCACGATGGAGGCCGCGACTTTGAGTTTCAGCGTCCCGGCGTCGAGCTTGCCGAGCCAGCCGAGCTTGTCGCCATCGCCATCCTCGAGGTCGATGCGCGACACGAAGTTCTCGTAACCGGAGAACATCACCATGACGATCAGGCTGCCGACAAGCACGAGGTCGATCAGCGCGAGCAGCGTCAGCACCAGATCGGACTCACCGACGGTGAAGACGTGCGCGAACAGATGGAAAACTTCCTGGAAGAACTTGACGCCGAGGACGATCAGGCCGAGGGACAGCCCGAGGTAGACCGGCGCCAGGATCCAGCGGCTGGCGAACAACAGCTTCTCAATGGCCTTCTCAAGCATCGACAGAACTCCGGTACGCAGAAGATCCCCATTCTAGCGGAAAGAGCACCGGCTCCTGCGCAGCGAATGGTGTCGCCGTCGCCGGCCCAAGCAAGCGCTATCCGCCCAAGGTCAATCCTTGCGGGGCGGCCTCTTGGCAAAGATCTTCTTGGCTACAGGCCGGTCGAACGACTTGCCGAGGGTCTTGCGGAACGGCTTGTCGCCCGGCTTGCGCAGGGGGCGCTCACTCGGCAAGAGCGTGTGCAGCGGACGTTCCGGCTTCGGCACGGCCCTTTCAGGGGCGGCCGCGCGGGGATCGCCGCCGACCTTGGTGATCTTGAGCTGCTGGCCCGCCACCCACACCTTCTGCAGGTCGCGGAAGATTTCCTTCGGCATGCCCTCGGGCAGGTCGACCAGGCTGTGGTCTTCCTGGATGTCGATGTGGCCGATCATTTTGCCGTCGAGGCCGGCTTCATTGATGATCGCTCCGACGATGTTCGCGGGCTTTACCCGGTGGATCTTGCCGACGGCCACGCGGTAGGTCTCCATCCGCGGCTCGCCCGGCTTCGGCCGGCGACGTTCGGTAGGACGCTCTTCGCGCTCCTCTGTCCGTGAGGCCGGACGGGCTTCTGCCCGCTGGAACGGACGCGACTCCGGGCGCACTTCCACCGGCTGGGGTACCGCACGCGGCTCCGCACGCTCGACCGGACGGGGACGCTCGAATGCAGGCTTGTGCTCTCGGGGGGCACGGGGCTCGCGTTCGGGGCGAGCGGCGCGTTCCGGCCGAGGCTCACGTGCAGGCGGGGCCTCATCCGAGTCCGCATGCGGCTGCACGAACTGCACCGGGGCGGCATGGGCAGGCACCGGGGCCGGCGCACGAACCGGCTCTTCACGCCGTTCGTCACGACGGTCGTCGCGCCGGGGGGCACTGCGCTGGCTTTCGAGGAACAGGGGCTTGTCGCCCTGGGCCATCTTCGCCAGGGCACCGGCGACCTCCAGGACGGGCACATCGTTCTCGAGCGCGTAGCGTTCGACGAGCTGCTGGTAATCGACGAGGCCTTCGCCTCCGCGGGCTTCGGTGACCTTCTGCATGAAGCGCGCGATACGCAGGTCGCTGACGGCTTCGAGGCTGGGCAGCTCCATCTGCGTGATCGGCTGGCGCGTGGCACGCTCGATCAGGCGCAGCATGTTCCGCTCTCGATAGGTGACGAACAGGATGGCATCGCCGCTGCGGCCCGCACGGCCGGTACGGCCGATGCGATGCACGTAGCTCTCGGTGTCGTAGGGAATATCGAAGTTGACGACGTGGCTGATGCGGTCAACGTCGAGTCCGCGCGCGGCGACATCGGTCGCGACTACGATATCGAGCTGGCCGGACTTGAGACGCTGCACGGTGCGTTCGCGCATGTTCTGCGGAATGTCGCCGTTCAAGGCCGCAGCCGCATAGCCGCGGGCCTCCAGTCGTTCCGCCAGCTCGGCGGTGGACTGTTTCGTCCGCGCGAAAACGAGCATGCCGTCGAATGGCTCGGCCTCGAGGATGCGGGTCAGCGCGTCGAGCTTGGTCATGCCGCCCAGCAGGAAGTATCGCTGGCGGATGTTGGTGGCCGTGCTCGTCTTGCTGCGGATCGTGACTTCGGCAGGCGACTTCAGGTGGCGCTGCGCGATCTTGCGGATCGGCGCCGGCATCGTGGCCGAGAACAGCGCGACCTGGCGGTTCGGCGGCGTCTGCCCGAGGATCCAGTCCACGTCGTCGATGAATCCCATGCGCAGCATCTCGTCGGCTTCGTCGAGGACGAGGTAACGCAGGTTGTCGAGCTTCAGCGTGCCCCGCTTCATGTGGTCCATGACGCGACCGGGCGTGCCGACGACGACGTGAACGCCACGGCGCAGGCTCGCGAGCTGCGGCTCGTAGCTCTGGCCGCCGTAGATCGGCAGCACGTGGAAACCGGGCATGTGCTTCGCGTATTTCTGGAATGCTTCGGCGACCTGGATCGCGAGTTCGCGGGTTGGCGCGAGCACCAGCGTCTGCACTCCGTTGGTCGCGGGATTCAGTTGCGACAGGATGGGCAACGCGAACGCGGCGGTCTTGCCGGTGCCGGTCTGCGCCTGGCCTACCAGGTCCCGACCCGCGAGCAGGTAAGGAATCGTCTCGGCCTGGATGGGCGATGGCGACTCGTATCCCACGTCCTCCAGTGCCTTGAGCACCGGAGCGCTTAAGGCCAGATCGCGAAACGTAATCGGCGCGGCATCGACCGCGGCGGACTCAGTGGACATGGGGCAGTACCTTAGAAGACGTATGAACCGGGACGCCGGAGGAATCGGGGGTCCTTGGGAGGGGCCGGATTCTAGCCGTTTTTGCGTTGCAGCGCTTGGGTTTGGGGGCTTTCGGGGCAGCAACGACACCGCCTGACCCCGGTTTACCCGGAAATCAGGCCCCCTCCACGGCCTTGCTCGGCCGCCCTTCCCTACTTCTTCTTCGGGATGTAGAGGTCCGTCAGCGTGCCTTCGAAGGCTTCCGCAGAGAACGCCACGGTTTCGGACAGCGTCGGGTGCGGGTGGATCGTCCCGCCGATATCGCCGGCGTCGCAGCCCATCTCGATGGCGAGCGCCACTTCCGAAATCAGGTCGCCTGCCCCGGTCCCGACGATGCCGCCACCGATCACCCGGTGCGTGGCGGGATCGAACAGCAGCTTCGTGATGCCTTCGTCGCGGTTGAGCGCGAGCGACCGGCCACTCGCTGCCCAGGGGAACTGCGCCTTCTCGTAGGGGATGCCCTTGGCCTTGGCATCGGTCTCCGTCAGGCCCACCCAGGCCACTTCGGGATCGGTGTATGCAACGGAGGGGATCACGCGTGCGTCGAAGTAGTGCTTTTCGCCATACGCGACTTCCGCCGCCAGCTTGCCTTCATGCGTGGCCTTGTGGGCGAGCATGGGCTGGCCGACGATGTCGCCGATCGCGAAGATGTGCGGCACGTTCGTGCGCATCTGGTTGTCGACGGGAATGAAGCCGCGCTCGTTGACCGTGACGCCAGCCTTGTCCGCATCGATGCGCCGACCGTTCGGTGAGCGGCCGACCGCCACCAGCACCTTTTCATACACTTCAGGCGGAATCGCCTGCTCGCCTTCGAAAGTGACGCGGATGCCCTCGGGCAGCGCCTCGACTTTCGAGACCTTGGTCCGCACCATGATCTTCTCGTAGCGCCTGGCAATGCGCTTCTCGAGCGGCTTCACGAGGTCACGATCGCAGCCAGGCATCAGGCCGTCGGTCAGTTCGACGACGCTCACCTTCACGCCAAGCGCGTCGTACACGGTAGCCATCTCGAGGCCGATGATGCCGCCGCCGATCACGAGCATCCGCTTCGGCAGGTCGAGTTCGAGCGCACCGGTCGAATCGATGATGCGTGGATCGTCCGGCACGCCCGGCAACCTCACCGACTCGGAGCCGGCCGCGATGATGCAGTTGGCGAAAGTCACACGGCGGGCTTCAGCACCCTCTGCGGTCACCGACAACTCATGGGGCGACACGAACTTGCCGACACCGCGAATGACGTCGACCTTGCGTTGCTTCGCGAGGCCGGCGAGACCGCCCGTCAGTTTGCCGATGACCTTGTTCTTCCAGTCACGCAGCTTGCCGGCGTCGATCGTCGGATGTCCGAACGTGATGCCGAACGGGGCCATCGATTCGGCTTCCTCGATGACGCGCGCGGCATGCAGCAGTGCTTTCGACGGAATGCAGCCCACGTTGAGGCACACGCCACCGAGCGTCGGCCAGCGTTCGACCAACGCGACTTTGAGCCCTAGATCGGCAGCGCGGAACGCGGCGGTATAGCCGCCGGGACCGGCACCGAGCACGACCACCTGGTAGTCAAATGAGGAAGGGACGGGTACCGCAGCCACCGGTGCGGCGGGAGCCGGCGTGGCCACAGGCTGCGCAGCGGGCGGAGCGACGGCGGACGCGGCTTCAAGGGTGAGCACCGCACTGCCCTTCGAAACCCTGTCACCCTTCTTCACCGCCAGCGACTTGACGATGCCGGCAGCCGGCGACGGCACGTCCATCGTGGCCTTGTCGGTTTCGAGCGTGACGAGCGGGGTTTCGGCAGCGACGGTATCGCCCACTTTCACGAGGACGTCGATGACTTCGACATCCTTGAAGTCGCCAATGTCGGGAACGACAACGTTGGTCAAGGGACTGCTTCCAGAAGGGACTTCACGTCAGCGAGGCGCTGAGCCAGGAATGCGGCAAAACGCGCGCCCGCAGCGCCGTCAACCACCCGATGATCATAGGACAGCGACAGTGGCAGCATCAGGCGCGGCACGAACTGGCCATCGCGGTACAGCGGCTTCATCGACGACCTGGAGACACCGAGGATCGCGACTTCGGGTGCGTTGATGATCGGCGTGAATGCCGTGCCGCCGATGCCCCCCAAGCTCGACACGGTAAACGTGCCGCCTTGCATCTCCGCGCCCGACAGCTTGCCCGCACGCGCCTTCTCCGACAGGGAAGCCAGCTCGCGCGCGAGGTCATAGACATCCTTGCGGTCCGCATCGCGGATCACCGGCACCACGAGGCCATTCGGCGTGTCCGCCGCGAAGCCGAGATGGATGTACTGCTTGAAGACGAGGTTCTGGCCGCTGGCGTCCAGCGACGCATTGAACAGCGGGAACTCCTTCAACGCCAGCGCCGACGCGCGCAGGATGAATGCCAGCGGCGTCAGCTTGACGCCGGTCTTCGCAGCCGCGTCCTTGAGCTTCGCCCGCTCGGCTTCGAGATCGGTGATGTCTGCTTCTTCATACTGCGTGACGTGCGGGACATTGACCCAGCTCGCATGCAACCGTGCACCCGAGATCTTCTGGATGCGGCCGAGCGGCTTCACGTCCACCGGACCGAATTTGGCGAAATCGACAACGGGCACTGCCGGCAACGCAGGCGCGGCAGGTTGACCGACGCCGCTTGTCAGCGCCTGCTTGACCCAGGCCTTGACGTCTTCGTGGCTGATGCGTCCCTTGACGGCCGTGCCTTTCACGCGACCGAGGTCGACACCGAGTTCGCGGGCTAACCTGCGAACCGAGGGACCGGCATAAGCCTTTGCGAATCCCGCTTCGTCGATGGCACGCGGCGCAACCGGCTGCGTCACCGCAACAGGTGCGGCAACCGGAGCCGGAACGGGAGCAGCAGGCTTCGCCGCAGCAGCCGGTGCGACCGGGGCCGGCGCACTCTTCGCCGCGACAACCGTCCCGAGCACCGTCACGACGACGCTGCCCTTCGAGACGCGGTCGCCTTTCTTGATCGCCACGCTTTGCACGACGCCTGCCGCGCTCGACGGAACGTCCATCGTGGCCTTCTCGGTCTCGAGCGACACGAGGGGCGTATCAACAGCAACTGCATCGCCGGCCTTCACAAGCACGTCGATGACTTCGACATCGTGGAAATCGCCGATGTCGGGGACAACGACCGACACTACTTGCGCGGCAGCGGGCGCTGCGATGGGTGCAGCCGTTGCTGTTGCGGGCGCCTGCGAAACGGGCGGTGCCTTGGGTGCGGCAGCAACGGGTGCCGCTGCCGCAGCGCTGGCCGCCGCTGCGAGCGTAACGACGATGCTGCCCTTCGACACGCGGTCGCCCTTCTTGACGGCGAGGCTCTGCACGACGCCTGCGGCATTCGATGGCACATCCATCGTGGCCTTGTCGGTTTCGAGCGTGACGAGCGGCGTCTCGACGGCCACGGTGTCGCCGACCTTCACGAGGACGTCGATGACTTCGACGTCATGAAAGTCGCCAATGTCGGGTACGAGAATCTGGGTCATGGCCTATTCCGTCACCGGGTTGGGCTTGGCGGGATCGAGGCTGTATTTCTGCATGCAGCTCGTCACCGTCGCCATGTCCAGCTTGCCGTCATCGGCCAGTGCCTTGAGGGAGGCCAGCACGATCCAGTAGCGGTTGACTTCGAAGTGCTGCCGGAGTGCCGCCCGGGTGTCGCTGCGACCAAAACCATCCGTGCCGAGCACGACGTAGCGGCCGGGCACCCACTGGCGGATCTGGTCAGGCACGATCTTCATGTAATCGCTGGCCGCAATGAACGGACCCGTGCGAGGCCCAAGGCAGGTCTGCACATACGTCGGCTTCGGTGGCGCTTCCGGATGCAGCAGGTTGCTGCGCTCGACGTCCAGTGCCTCGCGACGCAGCTCGGTGAAGCTCGGCGCGCTGAATACGTCCGCCGGGATGTCGTAGTCCTTCTGCAGGATCTCGGCGGCAGCCAGCACTTCGCGCAGGATCGTTCCAGCGCCCATCAGGTTCACGCGCACCTTGCCGCGACCGCCGGTCTGCAGCAGGTACATGCCCTTCAGGATCCCGGCTTCTGCCCCCGCCGGCATGGCCGGGTGCGTGTAGTTCTCGTTCATGCACGCGATGTAATAGAAGATGTTTTCCTGCTCGGCATACATGCGACGCAGGCCGTCCTGCACGATGACCGCGAGTTCGTAGGCGTACGTCGGATCGTAGGCCACGCAGTTGGGGATCGTGCTCGACGCCAGCAGGCTGTGGCCGTCCTGGTGCTGCAGGCCTTCGCCGGCAAGCGTCGTGCGACCGGCAGTGCCGCCGACGAGGAAGCCTCGCGACTGCATGTCCGCGGCGGCCCAGATGAAGTCGCCCACGCGCTGGAATCCGAACATCGAGTAGTAGATGTAGAACGGGATCATGCTGATGCCGTGGTTCGAGTACGCGGTACCGGCCGCGATCCACGAGCTCATGGCACCGCCTTCGTTGATGCCCTCTTCCAGGATCTGGCCTTTCTTGTCCTCGCGGTAGTACATCAGCTGGTCCGCGTCCTGCGGCGTATACAGCTGGCCGACCGAAGAGTAGATGCCGATCTGGCGGAACAGGCCTTCCATGCCGAAGGTGCGTGCTTCGTCCGGGACGATCGGCACGATGTTCGGGCCGATGTTCTTGTCCTTGAGCAGGACCTGCAGGATGCGCACCAGCGCCATGGTCGTCGAGATGGGCCGGTCACCCGTGCCGTCCACCAGCGCCTGGAATGCCGACAACTCCGGCACGACCAGCGGCGCGGCCTTCGACCGGCGCTGCGGCAGGTAACCGCCGAGCGCCTTGCGACGCGCATGCAGGTACTGCATTTCCTCGCTGTCTTCCGGCAGCCGCAGGAACGGCGCGCTCTTCAATTCCTCGTCGGAAATCTTGAGGCCGATCCGGTCGCGGAATTCCTTCAGCGCCTCGTCGTCGAGCTTCTTCTGTTGATGTGTCGGGTTCACGCTCTCGATGGAGTGGCCCATCATGAAGCCCTTGACCGTCTTCGCGAGGATGACGGTGGGCTTGCCGTTGTTGCGCGTGGCGGAGAGATAGGCGTTGTACACCTTCTGGTAGTCGTGGCCGCCGCGGTTCAGGCGCCAGATGTCCTCGTCGGACATGTTGGCGACCATCTCCTTGAGTTCGGGATACTTGCCGAAGAAGTGCTCACGCGTATACGCGCCACCCTTGGCCTTGAAGTTCTGGTACTCGCCGTCGACGCATTCCTCCATCACGCGGCGGAGCAGGCCCTTGGTGTCGCGGGCCAGCAGCGGATCCCAGCGGGAACCCCACAGCACCTTGACGACATTCCAGCCGGCGCCCATGAACGCGGCTTCGAGTTCCTGGATGATCTTGCCGTTGCCGCGCACCGGACCGTCGAGGCGCTGCAGGTTGCAGTTGATGACGAACACGAGGTTGTCGAGCTTCTCGCGCACGGGCATCGTGATCGCGCCCATCGACTCGGGCTCGTCCATCTCGCCGTCGCCGAGGAACGCCCAGACCTTGCGGTCCGTCTGCGGCACGATGCCGCGGTGTTCGAGGTAGCGCTGGAAGCGAGCCTGGTAGATCGCCATCATGGGACCCAGGCCCATCGACACGGTCGGGAACTGCCAGAAGTCCGGCATCAGCCAGGGATGCGGGTACGAGGACAGCCCGTTCGGGCTCTGCACTTCGCGGCGGAAGTGCCGCAGGTGATCTTCGCTCAGCCGCCCTTCCATGAAGGCGCGCGAGTACACGCCGGGGGACGCGTGACCCTGGACGAACACCATGTCGCCCGGGTGGTCGGCGGACGGTGCGCGCCAGAAGTGATTGAAGCCGACTTCATAAAGGGTGGCAGCCGAGGCGTAAGTCGCGATATGGCCACCGAGTTCGGAGCTTTCGCGATTGGCTTGCACCACCATCGCGGTGGCATTCCAGCGGATGTACGCCTCCAGCTTGCGCTCGATCGCACGGTTGCCGGGGTAGGACTGTTCCTGACCCACGCTGATCGTGTTGACGTACGCGGTGTTCGGCTTGAAGGGCAGGTACCCGCCCGAGCGACGGGTGTGGTCCGTCAGCCTTTCGAGCAGGAAATGGGCCCGCTCGGGACCGTGGGCCTTCAATACCGAGTCGATTGATTCGAGCCATTCCTGGGTCTCGAGGGGATCGAGATCGTCCATCGGGGAACCATGATCCATTAAGGAAACCTCTGAATCGAACCTTCGAATCGCTGCGGGCTCGTCGTCCTGCGGCCTTGTCCGGGCTGCCGGCCGGCGTGCAATGGACAGGGGCCACCTGCTACGATCGCAACCCAATGCCGGACGCCCCTCTGGTATCGGTATCTCAAGGATTTTCTTGACAATCCGGCACTCAACTGAAGCGGCCGGGATACGCGATCAGAGCGGGCCCGCGCATGATCGGTGTTTGGAATTTTCCGGTCAAGCCAAGCCATGCCAACGAGCCAGATTCTCCCCGTCGCCCCTCGCACCAGCCTCGCGCAGCGCCGCAGCACCCGGTTGTCGCTTGCACTGTTTGAGACCAACGACGCCGTTCTGCTGATCTGCAACCCGGCGACTGCGGAGCAGTCGCTGAAGGAGCTGCCGCACGCGGCGCTGTGGCACGACCTGTATGCAGCGGCCCGCAAACGCGGCCCGGTCGGGCAGCTCTCGACCCGCGTTCCGGGCAAGACCCACGCAGTGGTGTCGATTGGAATTCTGAAGGACGACGCGAGTCCCTTTGCTACCTTGAGTCTCGCGGGCAAACTGTGGAAGAGCATCGCGGACGACCGGCCCCGCCGCATCGTGATCGCGACACTGGGGTACTCCCCGGCTGCAGCCGTCGCGCCGCTTGAAGCGCTGTTGTCCGCCACGCTCGCAGGCCTTGCGCCGCTGCCCCACTTCAAGTCGAAGCGCAGTCCGCCGCCGCCTGCGGTCGCGATCACGCTGCTGCACGCAGGCACACCGGTCGACCTGAAGACGGCCGAAGCCTGTAATGCCGGCAATCACCTCGCCCGCTGGCTCACGACGCTCCCGCCCGACGTGCTCGATTGCATCAATTACCGCAAGGCACTGAAGACGCTGGCCGGCACCCAGGGCTGGCACTTCGAGTTCCTGGACGAGGCCCGCCTCAAGCGGCTCGGTGCCGGCGCGTTCCTCGCGGTGTCGCGAAGCAACCCGCATCGTGGTGCCGGCATCGTGCGCCTGACGTATCGCCCCAAGGTACGCGCGCGCGGTCGTTTCGCGCTGGTCGGCAAGGGCATCTGTTTCGATACCGGCGGCATCAACCTCAAGCCGCACAAGAGCATGTACTCGATGCACGAGGACATGCAAGGCAGTGCCGTCGCGGTCGGCACGCTGCTCGCGATGACGCAGATGAAGGTGCCATACGAGATCGACTGCTGGCTCGCGCTCACCGAAAACCAGATCGGCCCGAATGCCTACCGTCCGCAGGAGATCGTCACTGCCGTCAACGGCAAGACGATCCAGGTCGTCCACAGCGATGCCGAGGGACGCATGGTGCTCGCCGATACCCTCGCGCTGGCCGCAAGGCAGGATCCCGCCGTGATCATCGACTTCGCGACGCTGACCGGCGCCTGCATCATGGCGCTCACCGAACGCTACAGCGGTGTCTTCACGAACCGACCCGACTGGCACCCGATGCTTGAGAAGGCCGGCCGGGAAAGCGGCGAGCGCGTCTGGAACTTCCCGATGGACGAGGACTACGACAGCGATCTCGACACGCCGGTCGCAGACATCCTGCAGTGTTCGATGGACGGCAAGGGCGACCACATCCTGGCAGCGCGATTCCTGAGCCACTTCGTCCCCGACAAGACTCCGTGGATCCATGTCGACCTCGCCGCGAGCAACCACCGCGGCGGCCTCGCCCATATCCCGAGCGACTTCACCGGATTCGGTGTGCGCTTCACCGCGCAGCTGCTGCTCAAAGGTGGCCTGCTTTGACCCCTCCGTCACTGACCCTGCGCCGGCCTGACGACTGGCATTTGCACCTGCGCGACGGCGATGCGCTGCGCGCGGTACTGCCTTTCACTGCGCGCCAGTTCGCCCGCGCCGTCGTGATGCCGAACCTGAAACCGCCGGTGACGACGGTCGATGCTGCCGCCGCGTATCGCGAGCGCATCCTCGGCGCGTTGCCCAAGGGAGCCGCCTTCGAGCCACTGATGACGCTCTATCTCACTGATGCCACGTCCGGTGACGAAATCCGCAAGGCGAAAGCCAGCGGCTTCGTGGTCGGCGCCAAGCTGTATCCAGCCGGCGCGACAACGAACTCGGACTCCGGCGTCACCGCGATCTCCCGCATCCATCCGGCCCTTGAGGCAATGGAAGACTGCGGCCTCGTGCTGCAGGTGCATGGCGAAGTGACGTCGCCGGAAGTCGACGTGTTCGACCGCGAAACGCAGTTCATCGACGAAGTGCTCGCGCCCGTCATCGAGCGCTTTCCACGCCTCAAGGTCGTGTTCGAGCACGTGACCACGCGGGCTGCCGTGGAATTCGTCAAGAGCCGGCGCGAGAACATCGCTGCAACGCTGACGCCGCAGCACTTGCTGCTCAACCGCAATGCGATGTTCCAGGGCGGTATCCGCCCGCACCTGTATTGCTTGCCTGTGCTGAAGCGGGAATACGACAGGCAGGCACTGCTGGACGCCGCCACCAGCGACGACCCGCGCTTCTTCCTCGGCACGGACAGCGCACCGCATGCGAAGCACACCAAGGAAAACGCGTGCGGCTGCGCCGGCGTGTTCTCGGCCCATGCCGCCATCGAACTGTATGCGGAAGCCTTCGAACGGGCTGGACGGCTCGATCGCCTCGAAGCCTTTGCGTCGCTGCGCGGCCCTGCCTTCTACGGTTTGCAACCCAACAGTGACAAGATCACGCTGGTTCGCGACGCTTGGCAGCCGCCGGCCGCATACCGCTTTGGCGATGCCGAACTCGTGCCCTTCCGCGCGGGCGAAACCGTCGCGTGGCGCCTCGATGATTCAGGGAAATAATGACCGATTCAAGCGCCTCGCCGACGATGTCCCAGCGGTTCCGCGGCTTTTTGCCCGTGGTGGTGGACGTGGAAACCGGCGGCTTCAACCCGAACACGGATGCCCTGCTCGAGGTCGCCGCAGTGCCGCTTGTCATGCAGCGCGACGGCACGCTGCATCCTGGCGTCACGTCGCGCTTCCACGTGCAGCCGTTCGCCGGCGCCAACATCGAGGCCGCGGCGCTCGCAGTGAACAACATCGACCCGTATCACCCGCTGCGGCCTGCGTTGCCGGAAAAAGAAGCGCTGACGCGGTTGTTCAGCGACGTGCGCCAGGCCGTCAAGGACAACGACTGCACGCGCGCGGTGCTCGTGGGGCACAACGCGTTCTTCGACCTCAACTTCCTGAATGCAGCCGTCACGCGGGCGGACATCAAGCGCAACCCGTTCCACCCGTTCTCGACCTTCGATACAGCGACATTGGCGGGCGTGGCGTTCGGCCAGACGGTACTGGCCAAGGCCCTGATGGCAGCGGGCCTCTCGTGGAATTCAAGCGAGGCGCACTCCGCCGCTTACGATGCAGAACGCACGGCCGAACTGTTCTGCATCATCTGCAACCGCTTCAAGGGCATCTACGACGAAGCGGCGAAGCACACCACGTCGGAAAGGCGCGACTAGCGCGCCTCCTCGACATCATCAGCTCTTGACCAGCTCCTTGAGTTCGCCGCTCTTCATCATCTCGACGATGATGTCGGAGCCGCCGACCAGTTCGCCCTTCACGTAGAGCTGCGGGTAGGTCGGCCAGTTCGAGTAGGTCTTCAGGGCCTCCCTGAGTTCGGGTTCCTCGAAGATATTCACGGTATTGAAGCTGGCATTCGCTGCCTGCAGCGCGCGCACGGCGGCAGCAGAGAACCCGCACTGGGGAAAATCGGGCGTGCCCTTCATGAACAGCAGCACGGGATTGCTCTCGAGCAGACCCTTGATTCGGTTATTGACATCCACGGCGAAAACCTCCTGATTTGCGGCGGGCACCAGAGGCGCCGGCGATTCGGCCTTGGGGCCCAAGATGCAGCCGCTTGGCGTTGAATTATGGGGGTCCGTCGCCTATTCTTCAAACTTCGCCGCAACCCTTACATTACGCGGTGCCCGGTGCCTCACCCTCGTGTAGGCCGCAACCAGGAGTCGACCCCTCATGAATCCCTTGAATACCGTCAAAGGCGCCATCTCCACCGGCCTCGTGCTCGCCATCCTGGTGCTGGTACTGATCGCCGCCCAAGGCACGCCCATCGTCCACTTCCAGATCGACCGCTGGCTGCACATCGTTGCCGGCGTCACCTGGATCGGCCTGCTGTACTACTTCAACGTCGTGCAGACCCCGGGTCTCGCTGCCGCCGCGGCTGACAAAGGTGGGCCCGGTGGCGCCGGCATCACGAAGTACATCGCCCCCCGCGCGCTGCTGTGGTTCCGTTGGGCGGCTGTCGTGACCTGGCTGTCCGGTGCGTACTACCTGTTCTTCGGCTACGGCGATCCCGCCGCCATCCACAAGGCCTTCACCTTGCAGGCAGGCTTCCGCACGATCGGCATCGGCGCGTGGCTCGGCACGATCATGGCGTTCAACGTGTGGGTCTTCATCTGGCCGAACCAGAAGAAGATCCTCGGCATCGTGCCCGCGACCGACGAAGAGAAGGGCGCTGCACGCAAGATTGCAGCGCTGGCCTCGCGGACCAATTTCGCGCTGTCGATACCCATGCTGCTGTGCATGGGCGGCCAGAGCCACGGCCTCGGGTTCTGATACAGCCCGCAGATCGTTTGACCAACAGAGACAGGAGAAACCCGGCCAAGGCCGGGTTTCTTTTTCATGAATGTAATGCTGCCCCCTGACATTGCCGCCTCGGTCACTCGTGCGCTCGCCGAAGACGTCGGCAGCGGCGACCTCACCGCGTCGCTCGTTCCCGCCACGGCGCAGGCAACGGCCACGGTCATCACCCGCGAGCCCGCAATCCTCTGCGGCCGCGCATGGGTGGATGAGGTCTGTCGACAGGTAGATACCGGGATTCGGGTAACGTGGGCCGTGAAAGACGGGGATCGTGTCGAACCGGACCAGGTGCTGTGCCGAATCGAAGGCCCGGCCCGAGCGATGCTGACGGCCGAACGCCCTGCCCTCAATTTCCTGCAGACGCTGTCCGGCACCGCGACGATCACGCGTCGTTATGTCGATGCCGTCGCCGGCACGGGCTGCCGAATTCTCGATACACGCAAGACCATCCCGGGCCTCCGGCTGGCGCAAAAGTACGCCGTGCACTGCGCCGGTGGAACGAACCACCGCATCGGCCTGTACGACGGCATCCTCATCAAGGAAAACCACATCGCCGCGGCGGGATCGATTGCAGCGGCCGTGGCGGCGGCGCGTGCCGTCAATTCGCAGGTATTGCTCGAAGTCGAAGTGGAATCGATCGAGGAGTTGCAGCAGGCCATCGCAACGCACCCGGATCGCATCCTGATCGACAACTTCACGCTCGGCCAGATGCGCGACGCCGTGGCGATCACGCGGGCGTACAAGCCGAAGAAGATCGACCTCGAGGCGTCCGGCAACGTGACGCTGGAAACAATCCGACCCGTCGCGGAAACCGGCGTGGACTTCATCTCGATCGGGAGCCTGACGAAGCACGTCCGCGCGATCGACCTGTCGATGCGCTTTGCCTGAGCGCGAAACGCGCTATCCGTTGACGACCTTGAGCACACGCTGTGGCGTGGCAATGCCGTAACCCTGAGCGTAGTCGACGCCGATGCCGCGGAGCATCTCGATGATTTCCTGGTTCTCGGCAAACTCGGCGATGGTCTTCTTGCCGGTCAGGTGACCGATCTCGTTGATCGAGCGGACCATCTCGCGGTCGATGGGGTCGTGCAGGATTTCCTTCACGAAGCTGCCGTCGATCTTCAGGAAATCGACCGGGAAGTGCTTCAGGTAACCGAACGACGACAGGCCGGTACCGAAATCGTCGAGTGCGAACATGCACCCCAGCTCCTTGAGCGCCTGGATGAAGCGGTTCGCCTGCGAGAAGCTGGCGATGGCGGCGGTCTCCGTGATCTCGAAGCAGATCTTCGACGCGTCGATGCCGCTGCGATGGAACTGCTCGATCACGAACGGCAGGAACTTGTCGTCCCCCAGGCTCTGTCCTGACAGGTTGATCGAGCACATGGCGAGCTTCTCGCGCTCGTCGGCCTCGGACACCAGCCAGCGCAGCGCGTTCTCGATCACCCAGCGGTCGATGCTCGGCGTGATCGCATAGCGCTCGGCCGCCGCGATGAACTGGTCGGGCGAGACGATCTTGCCCTGTTCGTCCCGCATGCGCAGCAGCAGCTCGTAGTGCAGGCCGGCTTCCGGCTTCTGCAGCGGCAGGATGGTCTGGCGGAAGAGCTCGAAGCGGCCTTCTTCCAGCGCGTTGTTGATGCGCGCGGCCCACTGCATTTCGCGGCGACGACGCATCAGGTCGATATCGTTTTCCTGGAAGCTGTAGACGCGATTGCGCCCTGCTTCCTTCGCTGCCTGGCAGGCGCTGTCCGAGGCGGACAGGAGCGACGCGACGTCCTCGTTCTCGGGCGAAATCGGTACGACGCCGATGCTCGCGCCCAGCCGGAACGTGCGCTCTTCCCAGACGAAGCGGTAGTCGCGAATGGACTCCCGCAGGATCTCGGCATTGCGCATCGCCTCGTCCAGCGAGCAGCTTTCGAGCAACACGCCGAATTCGTCGCCGCCGAGCCGCGACACCGTATCGCGCCAGCGGATCTTGGACTTGAGCAACTGGCCCACTTGCCCGAGCAGCGCATCGCCTGCGCTGTGACCGCAGTTGTCGTTGATGATCTTGAACTGGTCGAGATCGAGGTGGCACAGGCAGTACGAGGACTCGCGTGCCCTGGCGCTCTTCAGCGCGCGTTCCAGGCGCGCCTCGAATTCCCGGCGGTTCACGAGCCCCGTCAGGATGTCGTGGCTCGCGTGGTACGACAGCTTGCGGTTCAGCTCGCGGCTCTCGCTGACGTCATGGAACACGAGGACGCCGCCCGAGATGGCACCGGAACCGTCGCGGATGGGCGAGGCACAGCTCTCGATGTACAGCTCGTTGCCGTCGCGGCGGATCAGCAGCGTCGGGCGCACGGACTTGATGGCGCGGGCCCGACGGATCGCGACCGACAACGGATTCTCGAGCGGCTCGCAGGTTTCCTCATGGAACCCGCGGAAGATTTCGTCGATGGGGCGACCCTGCGCATCGTCGAGTCGCCACCCCGTCAGCTGCTCGGCGACGGGATTCAGGTATTCGACATGCGAGCGGGCATCGGTCGTGATGACGCCGTCGCCGATCGACTGCAGCGTGATCTGCGCGCTCTCCTTCTCCTTGAACAGCGCCTCCTCGTACAGGCGGCGCTCGGTGATGTCGAGTTCGACACCCACGAGCCGCTTGAGGCGTCCGCTCTCGTCGACGCGCGCCTTCGCACGGCTCACCACCCAGCGCCACTCGCCGCTCCGGTGCCGCATGCGGTGCACGCTCTCGAACAGCGGCGACTTGCCGGCCAGATGCTCGCGAAGCAGTGTCTGCGTGCGTGCCATGTCGTCAGGGTGCACCAGCTGCCGCCAGTCAGGCGACACATCGAGATCGTCGGGCGAGAAGCCGAGCATGGCCTTCCAGCGCGGGGAGAAATACACGGTATTCGTATCGACGTCGAAGTCCCACAGGCCGTCGTTGGCACTTTCGAGGGACAGCTCGGTCCGTTCCTGCAGCGTCGCCACCTGGTCCTGGAAGCGGATGCGGTCGAGGCCGGTGGCGTAGCTCGTGCCGACGAGCTTCAGCATCAGGTGCAGGCTGACATCCCACGTCTCGCGCGGGCGCAGCGAACCCAACGCCATGAAACCGGAGACGCGGTCCTGCATCGAGAAGCCGATCATCAGGACCGAACCGACCTTGAGCTCGGCGAACCGCGCTGCCTCGGCCGCGAGTTCGCGACGCGGCTCCGCGGTGTTGCGGATCTCGACGATCCGCATGTGCTCGAGCCGGTCGCGCAGGTAGGGCAGCGACTCCAGTGAATCGCCGCGCAGGACCTCGGGGTTGAATGCGGTGTACAGACTGGTCGCGCCGCTCACCGACTCGATGACGCGACGATCACGGTCGTACAGCGCGATGAACATGGCATCGAGGCCGGCGGCCTCGCGCAGCGCCTCGAGATTGCGGACCACACAGGCATCCGTGTCGTCGCGCGGGAGGTTCTGGAAATCGACGGAGACCTTGGTCAGCAGCACATCGAGGCCGACGCTGCCGCGATTGGCAGAGCCGAACACCCGTTGGGTCGCAAGCAGGTCGAGCTCGGGAGCGTCGGTACTCGGCTCAGTCGGTGGAACAGGAGGCGTACCGGCCATGAGGTGTCAGGTCCTTTAGCGACCGTTCCGGGCGCAGACGGCGCAACCGGCCCGCAGCGTCGCGTGCGACGCCCGGTCTACGGATTGACCCAGACGCTCGTCTATCGGCATCCACATCCCCAGCATCGGAAGGACCCAACCCCTTGGCGTTCTTGTCTCTTGAACGGCGCTCGTGCCTGCAGCCACCAGCCGTTGACCGGCATTGTGGCACAGGTCATCAAGAACGCAAGCTAAGCGACTGGTATTGCGCGGAAATATGCCGGCCTTCGGCGGCCAGAAAGCGCCTTCAAGGGGGCGCGTAGTACAACGCAGCCTCGAGATGACCGCGAGCGACGCACGCAGGGTCGGCACCGCCCGTGACAACGACCCACTCCTTGCTGTTCGCGAGATCAACATCGATGACCGGGACGTCCTTGAAGCAGCGATCGCGCACGAATTCATCGATCAGCAGGCCCCGCCCCTGTCCCGCAGCGAGCCACGCCGCGGCGTCGTCGGCTTCCTGTTCCCATTCGCGCCATCGGGCATGGCCGAAATTCCAGGTAGGCCGTTTGAGCTGCATCAGGTACTGCTCCTTGTAAGCGACCATGCCGAGCTCGGGAATCTCCACCGTCTTTGCCTCGAGCAAGCGCGAAAAAGTGGCACCTGAACGAGAACCATCGATGGCCGGGTTGATCCAGAAGCCGACGACGAGCAGTGCCGCCGTCAGCACACCGGCATAGGCCAGCACGGCCCGCCCGGGACGCAGCCAGAGGCAGACCACCACACCCAGCGCGCAGATGGCGGCCAACGGACCGACGCCGTCGATGCCCTCCTCCATGAGGAGTTTCGTGCGTTCGCCAGGCGCGATCCACCCGAGATACACCGCCGCGAGGCCCGCAACGGCCGCAACGAAGCAGGCCAGCCCGAAGAACACCCGCCGCGGTCCCGCGCGCGAAGTGAGTTCGATCAACCAGGGCGCCGTCGCGAGCGCCAGCGCGGGCACGGCCGGCAGCACGTAGACGCCACGCTTGCCCGCGCTCATCGAGAAGAACAGCACGACGAGCACGACCCAGCTGAGCAGCAGCAGGATTCGCAGGTCGGCCCGGCGCAGCGCCTGCCGCCAGCGTGGCACCGTCCACGGCAGCAGCGCCGTCAGCGGCAGCCACAGCCCCGGAATCACGTTGACGATGAAGAACCAGAACGGCTCATGGTGGTGCCAGGCGCTCGCATAGCGATCCACCGTCTGCTGGAACAGGATCTCGTCGCGATAGGCGGCGACCTTAGGATCCACTGCGGCGAGCAGCAGCATCGGTACGAGCCAGGTGCTCACGGCAACCAGAAACGCGAGCGGTCCCGTGGCCCAGCGCCACCCGCCCCCACTGACCGGCCGCGGCTGCCACCTTGAGCCCTGCGCGATGGCATAGGGAATCAACACCAAGAGCGGCAGGAAGCCCACGCCTTTGGTGATCACTCCGATACCGGCCGCGGCCCAACCCGTCGCATACCAGCCCCACGCAGGCCCGAGCAGCAGGTGACGCAGCAATCCATACAGCCCGAGGGCGATCCAGAAGCATTCGAGTCCGTCGATCTGCGCTTGCCGACCCTGCCAAACGAACTGCAGGGTCAGCAACAGCACGATACCGGCAGCCAGCCCCGTCTCGCGATTCCAGAGCCGCCGTGCAAGGTCGTACACGAGCGCAACGGTGCCAAGCGACGCCAGCAGCGACGGCAGCAGGAACGAAATGCGGAACGAACCGGTCAGCTTGAGGCAGAGCGCGATCAGCCAGAAGAAGACGGGTGGTTTGTCCTGGTACAGGTCGCCGCCGACCATCGGGACGAGCCACTGCCCCGTCCGCACCATGTCGCGGGCAATCAACGCAAAGCGGGGTTCGTCTGCGGGCCACGGATCGCGCAGGCCAAGACCCGCCCCGACCATGACCAGGGCAAGGCCCAGCAGCCAGAAGAGATCGGTCCTGACGTCGGCCCCGTTCGAGCGCCCGACGCGCCAGAAGCCCTCCATGGAGTTCACTGGGGCCCCTTGGATGCCTGCTCGTTCTGGTGCTTGCGATGCAGGTAGAGGTTGTAAAGGGCCACCGTGAACGGGAACAGGTTCGAAAGGACGCCCACCGAATCGTTGCGGCCGAAGATGAAGTAGGTCAGCAGCAGCAGGCTGCCGCAGATGCTCATGTACCAGAACATGGCGGGCATGACCGGCCGCCCCTGCTTGCGCGAAGCGAAGAGCTGCACGAACCACCGGCCGGCGAACAGGATCACGCCGACGTAGCCAACGAGCTTCCACGGGGTGACGGTCACGCCGAAGGCCTGAATGAGTACGTTGTCCAAGACTTCCCCCCGCAGCGCCCTATTCTTCCGCCGCCGAGACGGGCGGCGGGTGGCGACGGATGATCCACATGACGCCGAACAGGTCCACGATGCCGACCCAGAGGCGGTTGTGCAGGCCGTACTTGGACCGTCCCGCGGTACGCGGCCGATGGCCAACAGGCACCGAGATCACGCGCGACCCCGCCCGCTGGAACAGGGCTGGCAGGAAGCGATGCATGTGATCGAAGCGCGGCAGTTCGAGGAAGGTCGTGCGACTGAAGACCTTGATGCCACAACCGGTATCGGGCGTTCCATCCCGCAGCATGCTGCCGCGAACGCCATTGGCGACGCGAGACGAGAGCCGCCGAAGCCACGTGTCCTTGCGCGTCGTGCGGTTGCCCATCACGAGGCGCAGTCGTTCGTCACCGGCCTGCTCCATCGCAGCCAGGAGCGCAGGAATGTCGCCGGGATCATTCTGGCCGTCGCCGTCGAGCGTGGCGATCCACTCGCCTCGCGCCACCCGCACGCCCGTACAGACCGCGGCGCTCTGGCCGCTGCGACGCGCATGGCGAAGCAAGCGGACGTCCTGGCCCAGACGCTGCCGGGCTGCAATCACGGCTGCCGGCGTGGCATCGGTGCTGCCGTCGTCGACGTAGATGACCTCGAACGCATAGCGGCCCTTGAGCGCGGCGCAGATCTCGTCGGTCAGCGTCCCGACGTTTTCGGCCTCGTTGCAGACGGGCACGACGACCGACACGCGCGGATTGGCTGAAGCAGGAGGGGCGGTGCCTGTCACTTAGAGAGCCTTGGCCGGGGACGCGGTAAAAACAAAAGTATAGCGGATGCAGCAGGCGCCGGACGGCCTGCCCCGGGCCATCAGCTCGATTGCCGCTTGAGCTCGACATCGGCCTCTTTGTAGAGGGCATGCAATTGCTGCTGGATGGCTGCCCGATACACCTCGAGGCCGTCGGGCGTCGTCTCGCGAGGCACCGTCACCGGGTCCCCCACGGCAATCACGACCCGGGCAAAGGGCACCGGGATGACGAACTTGTCCCACGTCCGAAGCAGATAGGCCGGTTTGGCCGCATAGCTCAAGGGTACGACAGGCCGTCCGCACAGCTGCGACACAAACAGCGCACCGGGCTTGAAGACAAATCGCGGCCCGAGCGGGCCATCTGGCGTAATCGCCGGTGAAATGCCTTCGTTGACCGCGCGGACCAGGTGACGGGCAGTCCGCGAACCCGTGTAGGTACTCGAGCCGCGGATGATGTGGCCGCGATAGATGCGGGTCAGCATCGCGGCGACTTCGCCATCCACCGACGGACTGATGACGAACCCGAGTTTCAGGCCCTTCGGCCGCTTGACCACGAGGTACCGGGCCAGGATGACGAGATGGCCGTGCCAGAACGACAGGATGATGGCGCCGTGCTGCTTGAGCTCCGCGTCGAGGCGGTCTTCATTCAGGATCGTGAGCCGGGACGTGCGCCACAGCAGCTCGACGATCCCCGTGCCGATGAATACCGCAATCCGGTAGGCCAGCAGGCGGCCCCGTGACAGTTTGCGTTGCGAGCGGTTTCCCGGAATCGGATTCACGTGGGATGTCGGCGGGGCGTTACCGGGCGAAGTCATGGACTGCGAGCGGCCGGCAGTCTAGCTCAGATTGACGCCCATGGCATTGCCGGGAGGGTCGGCTTCACCTCTACGCGACCCGCCGCCCGCGTGGCGCAGGGATCCTGCGCCACGGGAGCGGTTCCGGACCTTGAGACTACTTGCCGACTTCCCCGTCGCGGATCAGGCGATTGAAGCGGCCTTCTTCAGACGCAACACAATACGCGTTCTCGTCCCAGGCCTTGTTGTTGACCGTATCGCGCTTCCAGATCTTCACGTCGCTCTTGAAGGGCTCGGCGTAGTACTCGGGGTCAGTGAGGGTCATCGTCAGCTCGAGCGTGTTCGCATCGAGCAGGCGATACCGCTCCTCGAGTTTCATGTCGAACGTATGCGGATAGCCGTTGTGGTCCAGCCAGGTCTTCTCGTTGAAGCCCATGGAGTTGATGACCAGCGTATTGCCTTCCCAGTGGCCGACTGAATAGCCGTTCCACACCGGATCGACTTCGTCGAGCGTCGGGAGCTTGCGCCCGTCCATCCAGACCATCCGCACTTCGTGATGCCACGGCACGTACCACCACATGCGGTCCTTTTCCTGGATGATTTCCCACGTGGCGTGCGGACCTGCGACCTGGCCGTTCAACATGCGGGGCACGCCCCAGGGATCGCAATTGCCCTGCGGATCGTTGCCGAGACGCGGCGGACCAATACGCAGACCGTACCCTGGACGATTCTTGTCGAAGGCCGCCTTGCCAGCTGGAGTAAAGACAGCCTCGACATACTTGAGACCCTTGACGCGAGCCTTTGCCTGGCTGAGATCAGGCGGCCGGTTCGTGTTTTGCGCATCCAGGATCTCGTTCTGGAATTCGTTGGCGCCTCCTTTCACGGCCCCATAGCTCTGGAACTCCGTTACCCGATTCCACTTGCCCGTCAGGTCGCGGGGATTGGCAGGGCGAGGGCCTTTGGCTTCGGGTGAATCGCCGGGGCCGGGTGCACGGGACTTCGGAATTGCGACTTGCGTGTCCGGAATCACGCCCTGTGCAGTGGCCAGCGGTTGCAGCAAGACAAGTACGAAAGCCGCGGCTGCATTCAGCGACGCGTGACGAGCAGTTTTCGAAGCGAGCAGCATCGTGCACCTCATTCTGGTATCGATCATTTAGTTGGCTGGTTCGGCTGGCCAGATTCCTGTATTGGCCTAGCGCGCGGCGCCCGCTGGCGCCTGCCCAGCTTCCTATGGCTTGATCTGCGCCTCGTTCAGCGGCATCAGCTTGCCGTTGATGACGATCTCCTTGGACAGGCACGCCGTGGCACCCGCCACGCGATGTGGATTGCAGGTGAGCTTCAGCTTGTCGCCCGGCTTGATGGAATCACGGCCCCAGCCAAGCTTGAGGTTCCGCATCATCGTCGGGCTCGGGGCGAGTTCGGTACCCCAGTGCGCCACCTTGCCATCGGTGCCGGTCACGTCGAAATAAATCTGCGAATGCGGGAAGGTGAATGCCCATTCCGTCACGGTGCCCTCGACAACGATCGTCTTCGAGGTGTCATAGGTCACCGACGTGCCGTGATGGGCCATTGCCGGCAGTGCGGCGCCCAAGAGCAAACCCGCCGCAAGGATTCGAGCCTGTACGATATTCATGCTGACTCCCGATTTGAACTTATGCCCGGCCGACGAGGCTGGACGCTTCGATGGACGTGATGCCGCGAAGATCCACCGCATCGCGTGTCGCTTCGGCGACCAGCCGCTGCCCGGACTCTTCGTGCGAAGACACGACCCTGCCGTTCCCAAGGAGCGCGCTGCAGAACTGCGCCGTCTGCGGCGTCATGTCCGTGGTCGTCAGCAACAGGTTGTCGTTGAAGTACTCGTGCGCGGGCCTGCCCGGGAGCGATGCGCCTGCTTCGTGCAGCGACGCGTAGGTTTCACGGATGCGGCCGTACCAGTAGGGCGTGCCCTCTCCCATCCGGGACAGCACCACAGTCAGACCGGGGAACGCATCGAGTACGCCGCCGAAGATGAGCTGCGTTGCATGCCGACCGGAATCTGCCGCCGCACCCTCGATGACCCCGGCGCTACCGAGCGCGCGGTAAGGCGCCTCACCCGCCAATGACGTATAGGCGGCAGGCAAGTACACCGGCACCTTGGCGGAGGCGGCAAATTCGTAGACAGGCCAGAGGCTGCGATGATCGAGCCGCATCCCGCGATTCGCCCCGAGGCTCAATCCCACGAGACCGAGGCGCGTAATGGCCCGTTCGGCTTCCTTGACTGCCATCGGGTCGAACGCCGCGAGCGTCGCGAGGCCTGCCATCCCGGAAGTGCCATGTACCCGTTCGGCCAGCTTGTCATTGGCGAGCTTCGAGAGACTGCGCGCCTGCGCGACGGAGAACGGCTCGACGCCGGGCGCGGGCAGGGAGACGAGACTCAACTCACCCTGCCGGGCAGGCGTGAACGGAGCGACGCCGGCGGACTGCCACGCATCCCAGAAGGCGCGATCGGCGCTGTGCGGTTGGCTGCCCGCCACTTCGGCGATGGCCGAGAGCCATTCCGGAAACACGAACGACTCCCCGACGGAAACATGCCCCTTAGCGTTGCGGCCGAACGCACTCGCCAATCCGGGCAGCGACGCCAGGCCGACGGTGGACAGGGCCAATGTGGAAGTCCGAAGAAACTCTCTACGCGTTGTCATGATGTCGCTCCCCGATGTCGGTGCACGCTGCATGCAAATGGTTTCGAACACTCGACCCTCAAACCTTCTTGAGGAACTCCATCAACCTGCGATTGGCTTCATGCATGACGTCGAGTTGCGGGAACTTCGCGAAATCGTGCGGCATCCCGTAGAAGATATCGAGCGTGTAATCCTTCTTGAGCTCGAGCAGCTTGAGGCCTGTCTGCAGTGCCGCCCGCGAAAGCCCGTCCGCGCTGCCAACTACCATGTAGACGGGCGGAACATTCATTTCCGCCTTGAACTTGTTCAGGTTGTTCGTCCCGTCCGGCCTGGTCGTCCCGGTCAGGATGCCGTCGACTGATTCGAACGCGATGAAGCGCGGGCCGTTCGGGTCTTCCAGCGTACGGGCCAGCAGGTCGAATGCCAGGCCACCCCCCGCCGAATCGCCACCGAGAATCAAACGGTCCGGATTGCCGCTGATACGGGCGGCGTTTTCCTTTGCCCACTTGACCGCGAAGGCCATGTCGTCGATCTGCTCTTCGTACGTATGCTCGGGCTGCCAGCGATAGTCGGGGAAAATCACGACGAAGCCGTAGGACGACATCTCGCGGATCCAGGGTTCGTATTCCGGCGGGCTGCCGGCCCGCAGGCCATGGCCGTGCGCATGGATCATGATGGGGAACGGGCCCTTGCCCTTCGGAACCGAAACCGCGGCCGAAAGGCCCGGACGGAGTTCGCGCTTGGGTTCGAACGACGCGACGTCCTTCGACTTGAACCCGGGCGGAAACTTGTACGGGTTGATCCTGAGCATCATCGTGCGATAGCCCTTGAGGGCGTTCTCGGGCGTGTTCGGCATCGCCGCCGTTTCCGCCATGCTCTGCTGGATCATCGACGTGTATGCGTTGAGCAGCTTCTGGTCCGATTCCGAGATCAAGGTCGGCACGGTCGATTCCCCTTCATGTCCAATCACCACATCGGGGCAGGAGCGCCACCGTCACAGTGCGGCCCTCATGCGTCTTTGCTGCTCTTCAACAGCTGTCCTGCACGGGTAACGCAGGCCATGACGTACCGTCACAGCCTGCGATCACTCGTTCTCATCCTTTCGCTTTCGCCGGCTTCGCCTTGAGGCTGCGATAGACCGCCTCGGTGAACGTGGCCGTCGATGTCGGGCCCGAAGCCGTCGCGTAGCGCGCGTCGTAGTCCCGCGTCATTCGCGCGGCTTTCACCTGGTCCAGCGTGCGGCCCTTCTTGACCGCATCGGCCACGCGATCGCGGATCAGCGTGACCATTTCGCGGTATTCCGCGACATCGCCTTCGTCATAGAGACGGCCCTGGCCCGGAACCACCATCGTGCCGCCCTGCCCGTGCCATGAAGCGACCGTGATCGACAGGATCCTGTTGAGCACGTCCACCGTTCCCTGGATCGACCCGCCATCTTCCAGGTTGATGTGCGGATAGGTCACGCCTGGCAGTACCGCGCCGGTGACCAGCACGCCGGACTCGCGGAAGAACACCATGACGTCGGCCGTGCTGTGCACGCCCGGCGTATGGATGACCTCGACGGGTTCGTCGTTGAAATAGATCGCCCGTTCGCCACGGAAGAACGTGTCGGTCGGGATCATCTCGCTTGCCGCCCGCGCACGACCCAGCGCGAGGCCGACGCTCTCGTGCGAGATGATGTTGGCGACCTGGCCATCGGGCTTGATCGGCGTGTTGATCAACGGCGTCGCCGCGATGCGCGAGGCATCGCCCGACGTGTAGATGATCTGCCGGACCGGCTTGTTGCCCGCGATCTTGCGGATCTCGGCGAGCACCGCCGCGCCATGTTCCTGGCTGCCCGGATCGACGACGAGGACACCCTCATCTCCCACCTGCACGACCGTGTTCTGGCCACCCACGGTAATCGCCCACACCTTGCCCTTGACGTGCTGCGTCGTCACGCCCGCGTCAGGCGCAACCGGCGCTTCACGCGAAGGCTGCACCCAGCTGGGAGGCGGATTGGCGAACAGGCTAGACACCACGCCGCGCTTGTAGCTGCCAAGCGCCCGCAGCGGCTGCATGTACTCGGGATACATCGTGTCGGCCCCGCCAAACGCTGCCCGGAGCGGGATGTCGTAGAGACGGCTGAACGTCTCGCTCTCGTCCTCTTCCTGGGTTGGCAGGTAGCTCGGGATGCGGCCCACCGCGACATCGAGCTCGTCGATGCCCGTGCACTTGTAGAACGTGGCGCCCGGGCCACCATCCTGCGTGCCGCCGAACGCCTCGATCAGCTGCGTGTTGACCCGGAACGCGGCCTTGAAGTCCGTGGTACGGAACAACGGCTCGGTGTAGTAGATCGGATCTTCCACCCACGAGTTGATCGTGATGTAGTTGTCGTGCCGGACGAAGTACTCGAGCATGCGCGCGAGGTCGCTGGTCGGCACGCCGTTGCGGCGGACATAGCCTGCCTTGATGTGCGAGGTCTCGACGACGAGCCTGTCGTCGACCCACTTGCCCGTGGAGAACCCTTCATAGGTATGGGGCGCGTAAGGGCCCGGATGCGGACGGCCATCCATCCAGATCGTCCGCGGCAGGCTGTAGTTGCCGGTCACCTTGTATGCAACGAGCTTCTCGGTGACGGGATCGTAGATCTTCACGATCGACATGCCGCCCGGAGCGCGCTGCTGGTAGGTAACGGGATGCAACCTGCACTGGTTTTCAGGCACCGTCAGCCATTGCGGCGAGTGCGCCCGCGCGCGGTAGATGGCCGCCTCGTTGAGCGGCAGGCCGGCGAAATCACCGCCGTCCGGTCCAGCGCCACGGTCCTGCACTTCTTCGTGCTGTTGCACGGCGCCGGGGAATCCGCCGCCGCCCGGGGGATCCCAGTCGCCGACGACATCCATCAGGGGAAAAGTTCCTCTCACTGCCTGCGCGTGGACAAGACCCGGGTTGGTCGCAATGGCAAGCAACGCGAGGACAGAGGCGCAATGCGTCTTCATATGCTTCATCTTCACTGTACTCCACGCTTGACCGGTGGATCGGTACGGCACGGTGTCGGGCTGAATTTCGAATCGTCTGCTTCGCGCTTGAACTGGCTACTCACGACGAACGGCAGGACGAGATACGTCGGGTCATCGACGACCGTGACCACTTCCATATAGTCGGAGCCGTAGGCACTGAAGCGATCGAAGTACTCGGTGACCACTGCCTTGTCGCTGTACGGAACGCCGTTCTTGCGCAGGTAGCCCGGCAACACGTTCGTTGTCGTTACCTTGAGGCTGCCACGCTGGTTCGACGGAGGCGCGGCGGGTGTGGCGCTCCTCGGCGCATTGCGCCCGGGCAATCCCAGCTGCTGACCGAGGGCGGGACCGGCGGCTGCCGGCGGCGGCCTCATCCACTGCGCGATCGAATAGCCCTGCAACGTACGATCGCCAGAGGGCTGCGCTGCTCCGAAGTGGAACTCACGCGTCTGCGTGCCGGAATCCATCTCGAACTTGAGCGTGTTGTCATCCGTCCACGAGACCCGTACTCGCGTCGGCTGCCGCATGATGCCGCCGGCGCCCCAGGCCTTGCATTGGTCGCCCTTCGCATTGTCGGCGTCCAGGGACCAGTTCTTTGTCATGTCGCGGCCCGCCGCATTCAGCGGGACCGACTCCGTGTCGCCGACCGGAGCGGTGCGCATCCGATGACGCCAGTCTTCGTTGACTTGTGCGACCCACGTACCCGTGAAATCCGTCTGCGCCGCTTGCCGCGGAGTTTGCGGCGGTGGAGGCGGCTGTGCTGCCCACGCCGTTCCCATCAATGGCAACAGCCCCAAGGCCGTGCCGAGTCGTCGACCTATCCGCATGATCAATCCCCCAAACTTGTATCCGCCACTACGGGCCAACGGACAGTGCTGGACGGCATCGCCCTCCACTCCCACTGCCACCCCGCCAATCAGGTCGCCCGTTCAGGCTGCACCTGGTTCCACGCCATCCATCGCACCCCTTGAACGCGCGGCCTCCTTGTTCAAGGGAGGCCGCGTCCATTCCGGGGTATCTGCTTGTTGCTACTTCTTCTTGTCGTTCCCGAGGCCGGCCGCCTTGTCGCGGACCAGCTTGTTGAAGACTTCCACTTCATCGAGCGGAGCGCAAACGTCTTCCTGCAGGCCGGACCAGCCGCCCGCCGCGAGATCAGCCTTCGCCACCCGCTTGTTCACCTTCACCTCGCTCACCCAGGGCTTGGTGTAGATGACCGGGTCGGTCACCGTGATCTGCAGCTCCAGCGTGTCGTGGTCGCGCAGCTTGTAGCGCTCCGTCACGTGCATCTGGTCGCTGTGCGGATAGCCGAAAATGTCGATCCATGACCGGTCATCGAAGCCATTGGAATCGACGACGAAGGTATCGCCCTCCCACTTGCCGGTGGAGTAGCCGAACCAGCGGGGGACGTAGTCGAGTTGCTCGGGCAGCACGCGGCCGTCCGTCCAGATTTCGCGATGCGCCCAGGTCCACTCGAAGAACTGAAAGACCCGCTCGGGCGTAACGAGGATTTCGTACGGAGCCGGCGTCATCAGCAGAAGACGCGGAATGCCGTCCGGATTGCACGTGGCCTGCGGATCGTTGGCAAGGCCGGGCGGCACGCCGCGGCGCCGGCCGATATGCAGCTGCGGGTTGGCGAGCGCTTCCTTGCTGTCAGGGGCAAAGCCTTTGCCCGTGATGTTGGCGTCGAACCGCTTCTGGCCTTCTGGAGTGAAGGGAGGAACGTCGACACCAAACCCGTAGCCGCCCGGCGGCTCGCGGCATTCGGGGCACGGTGGCGCATCCTTGTTGAAGGACTGAGGGTTGCGGGTCCATACGCCCGAGATGTCCTTGGGATCGAACTTGGCCGCATCAGGCTTGCCGGCCTCAGCGGTGTTCGCCGCGGTGCCTTCCTGCGTGCCCTTCCCTTCCTGGGTGCATGCACCCGCTCCGATACCGAGCAATCCGACTGCAGTGATCAACGCGACTGCACTTGAGACTCTGCTTTGCATGTTCTTCTCCTGTTTCCGTGCCGACGCGGCGATCAATTGCCGGTGATGATCTCTTCGCCCTTGTCATTGACGATCTTGGTGATCAGTGCCGAAAGCCCCCCCGCCTTGGCGGGCGACAAGGTCAACGTCACCACCGTGCCGGGCTTCAGCGCTGCCTCGGAGCGGATCTTTCCCCAGCCGCTCCGGATCATGCGCGACGGGTTGGTCACGATCTCCGAATGCCAGTGCTCGATCTCGCCCTTCTTGTTCTTGACGTCGAACAGCACGATGGGATGCGGGTTGATGTAGCCGAACTGCGTGATCGTTGCCTTCTGCTCATAGGACTTCGACAGGTCGTACGAGATGTTGCTGCCGTGGTGGGCCATCGCAGGAGCGGCCTGCAGCAAGGCACCGGCGAGCAATGTGGCTGCGATGTTCATGTAAGACTTCATGACAGGTTCTCCAATTGAATTTGATCCGGAATCTTCGCTGTCCATCCTGCACCCGCGGTTTGGCGAAGTACCATTCGCACACACCCTTAAGCCTACTGCCGGATGATCGAATTCATCACGATGGCCTCGACGGTGCGCTGCAGCGGCGCAGCTTGCGGCCCGATCAGCGGCACCATCATCACGATGGCGATGCGCTCCTGCGGCACTGCCCAGAACCGGCGCGTCCCGACGCCGTCCCACCCGAAGCTCCCTGCAGGCAGGCGTGTTCCTGCTGCATCGGGGATCCGGACGATCAACATGCCGAAGCCGAACTTCACGCCTTCCGCGGGCATGCCCATCGGCGGGTAGCCGCCCATCACGAAGGGCCCGATCTGGTTCGATGCCATCTGCTTGACCGTCTCGGGCTTCAGGTATTGGCGGCCACCGAAACTGCCGTTGTTCGTCAGCATGCGGGCAAACAGCGAATAGTCGCTGACCGTCGTCCACAGGCCTGCACCCCCGCTGAAATACGTCGTTTCCTCGGCTACCGGAATGCGGGCACCCGGAGTGAACGGCGCCGCGCGTGCCAGCAAGGCTCGCTTTACACCGAAGTCGGTGTCGTTCATGCCGAGCGGCCCGAACAGTCGCGTCTGCAGGAAATCACGGAAGCTCATCCCCGACGCCACTTCGACGATGCGGCCCACCACCTCGATGCCGGGACCATTGCTGTAGGCCCAGCGTGATCCGGGCTGGTACTCGAGCGCGGCCTTGGCAAGCTTCGGAATGCGGGTCGCCAGCGTATCGCCTTGCTCTGGCCGCGGAAAATCCGGATTGTCCACGCCGAAGATCTGGATGCCCGAGGTGTGGGTGAGCAGCATTCGCAGCGTGATCGGTCGCTCGGCGGGAACCAGCTCGTACTGCGCTTCGCCCCATTCCTTGGACGGTGGCACCGGACCGGGCATCGGCGTAAAGGCAGCCGGAGGCGATCCGGGCTTCAGCACGCGGACCATGCGCTGGCCACCAAACTCGGGAATGAATTTCGATACAGGATCGTCCAGGTTCAGCTTGCCCTCATCTACCAGCATCATTGCCGCGACGGCGGCGACCGGCTTGGTGAGCGAAGCGGTCCCGTAGATCAGGTCCGTTCGCATCGGCTGCTTGCTGCCCGGATCGGCAATGCCCTGCGACTCCAGGTACACGACCTTGCCGTCGCGGGCGACCAGCACGATGCCGCCCGGAATCTGGCCGGAGTCGACCTGGATCTTGAGTGCGTCGTGGATGAGGGCGAGCTTCGCGCTCGAGAGTCCGACCTCTTCAGGCTTGGTCAGGGCGGGTTGCGCCACCGCAGCTACGGACAGACCCAGGAACAGCGTGGTGATCGCTGCAAGATTCCCCGTGTGCGCTCTCATCTCGAAACCCCTTCATCCATCTATCTATATGCGTATCTTAATGAGTCCGTGATCCGCGCATGCGGAACTCGAACTTCGCCGACCTCGACCAGTCGTCCCGCGCGCTCTAGGTGGCCCACGTGAACACAGCAGCGTAAAGTGCCACTGCATTTTCGAGTAAATCAACAATGCGCGCCATTAAATCGACAATTTGAAGGATTGTTAGCTATATTCCGGTTTGTGTCTAGGGGAGAAAGGTCAGGAATTGTTGAGATCAATTCGCCGCGTTGCGGCAGAGCATTTCAGCTCATCGGCCGACCTGGCTGGCCCGTGCAACCACTACGGCAACAGGAACTTGGGTACTCTATGCGTCCGTCAGGGACGTTCTTGGTTGATCATCATCAGGGGAAGCATCATGAATAAAGCTCGAATTACACGAATCACAGTCCTCGCGCTCGTGGGCGCACCGCTTGCGTGGCTTGCACTGGCGCAAGCAGCCGCTCCGCCCGCTGCACCGCCCGGGCCGTTCACGTTCTTCATCACCAGCAAGGGCTCGGGCAAGGGCGCCGACCTCGGCGGATTGACCGGTGCCGATGCGATCTGTCAGTCGCTCGCGGCTACGGCCAACGGCGGAACTCGCACGTGGCATGCCTACCTCAGCACGCAGGCTGCAGATGGCAAGCCTGCGGTGAACGCCCGCGACCGGATCGGCACAGGGCCCTGGTACAACGCCAAAGGTGAACTGATCGCCCAGAACGTGGCGGACCTGCACGGCGACACCGTCCGCGATCGCAACCAGATCAACAAGGCGTTCGCCCTCAACGAGAAGGGTGAAGTTGTCAATGGCCGCGGCGACATGCCGAACCGCCACGACATCCTCACCGGCTCGCAGTCGGATGGTCGCGCCTACCCCGCCGGTGAAGACCGCACCTGCCGCAACTGGACCAGCAGCACGGACGGCAGCGCGATGCTCGGTCACCACGACCGCACCGGCGGCAACAACACATCGTGGAACCAGGCGCATGGTTCCCGCGGCTGCAGCCAGGAGAACCTGATCAGCACCGGCGGCGACGGCCTGCTGTATTGCTTCGCCATCAACTGATCGGGATCTTCCCGGGATGAAACAGACGGCGGTGGTTGCATGGCGACCACCGCCGTTTCTTTTTGTCGCGCCTTATCTCTGTCGGTGCAACGATCGCGACGATCGGACTGCACGAAACTTTACACTCCTCACGGATGGACTTCCTCGATAATCTGTCTAATAATCGGCCGATTCTCGATATTGCAGCGTGGCGTGTGGAATCACCGCTCGAGCAACATGCAACGATGTCCGGTCGCTGTGCCTCGCTTTAAGGTGCAGCTCGATCGCGACATCGCACAACAATTAATGAATGGCGCTTGCGTACGGATCGCGAAGCCGGCGGGGGAAGTCAGCCCCCGTCACAGGTAGATAAAGAGGTGGCAAATGAAGATCAGGGGAATTCCAACATCGCTGCTCGGGACCGCCTTGTTGGCAGGCGTTGTCTCGACTTCATGGGCTGCACAGCCTCCCGGCCCGCCTCCTCCTCGCTCGGCACGCGAGGCCGCGCAGTCCGACCTGACCGGCAATTGGGTTGCGCAGGTCACGGAGGATTGGCGCTGGCGAATGCTCACGGCACCCATCGGCGACGCCGAAGGCGTGCCCTTGAACCCGGCAGGTATCGAGTTCAGCAAGAAGTGGAACCTCGATGCAGACAACGCGAAAGGCGACCAGTGCAAGGCGTTCGGTGCTGCCGCCATCATGCGTCAACCCACGCGCGTCAGGGTTTCCTGGGCCGATGACAACACGCTCAAGTTCGAGATGGATGCCGGGACGCAGACTCGCCTGTTCAATTTCGCACCCCCCGCGCAGGCCAGTGCAGAGCGCACGCTGCAAGGCACATCGGTAGCCCAGTGGATGCGCCCCCCACCCGCGTTTGCCGGCAACACGCTGAACCAGCAGGTCGGCTTGCCCGGGCGGGCGCCAGCCGTCCGCCCCGCAGCGCCCGCGGCGCCTGCCGGCCCGCCGGTCGCGCGGGGCAGCCTGAAGGTGAACACTACGAACCTGAAGGCAGGGTATCTGCGCAGGAACGGCATTCCCTACAGCGATAACGCCGTCATGACGGAGTACTACGACCGCGTGAATTTCTTCGGCATCGACTACCTGCAGGTCACCACCGTCGTGGTAGACCCGGCCTACCTCACGGTGCCCTTCGTCGTCAGCAACCAGTTCAAGCGCGAACCGGACGGATCGAAGTGGAACCCCACTCCTTGCCGCACCGACCCGCCGGGCAAGACCAGTCCGCCGGTCAATACCTTCAACGGCCAGGACGGGCGACTCCCTCGGTAACCGGCGCAAGGCCAGGCTATTCGTAAAGCTTTCCAAGGAACATGAAGATGAACACCAACTGGCAACGTTGCGGATATCTGCTGGTACTTGCCCTGGCCGTGCAGTCGCGCACTGCGGAAGCACAGGGCTTCAACCCGGCCAACATGGGCAACACCGGCAACCTCATGGACATCGTCGGCGACTGGGAGCAACCCGGTGCAGCCGGTGGTTTCCAGTTCCAGGAAGAACCGACGGATCGCGGCCCGGGCCCCGATCCCGGCGACTATGCGGGACTGCCGGTCAATTCCGCCGCGCGCTACAAAGCTCAGGCCTATTCGCCGGAATGGCTGACGGTGCCCGAGCACCAGTGCATTCCCCATCCGTCAACGTATCAGGATCGCAGCCCCGGCGGACTCACGGTCGTCAAGATCTACGATCCCGTGACAACGAACCTCGTCGCTTACCAGACCCAGGGCAATTACGGCCTGATGCGTACTATCTGGATGGACGGTCGCCCGCACCCGGGTCCGAATGCGCGCCACACCTTCGACGGTTTCTCGACCGGCAAGTGGGTCGAGGACAAGCTGGTCGTTGAGACCACGCACCTCAAGGCGGGCTGGATTCGCCGCAACGGCGTGCCGCACAGCGACGAAGCGCGCATGGTCGAATACTACGTTCGGCATGACGGCTACCTCACCGTCACGACAGCGGTCGACGACCCCTACTACTTCGAAGAGCCATTCATCCGTTCGACGGATCTGCGCGTAAACGTCAGGGCGCCCACGCGGATGACGGAGTTCGGCGGCTTCGTGAACGGCGGTCCCGGGCCCACGTTCTTCAAGTGCACGCCGATCGATGAACTCGACGTCGCCGTTGGCCGCGTCCCGCACTTCATCCCGGGCCAGGAAAACGTCGAACTCGAAACGTTCGCACGCACTTACGACATTCCGCTTGAAGCCGGCTTTGGCGGCAGTGAAACGATGTATCCGGAATTCATGGCGAAGCTCAGACAGATGGGCGGCTACAAGGCCGGACAGGCCTCGGTGCTGCCAGCCGGCCCGCCGCGTACTCCGCTGACGAACCGGGCTGCGCCGGCACGTGCGGCAACAGCCGACACGGTGAGTTCCGAACACGTGAAGGGCCAGGTGTGGATGATCACGGCCGGTGGCCAGAACGTCGCCGTGCAGATCGGTGACGAAGGCATCCTCGTGGTCGATCCGGGCCGGAAGGAATTGGGAGCGGCTGTGCTGGCGGAGATCCGCAGGCTCGGTGGCAACAAGCCGGTCCGCCAGGTCATCCAGACCTCTTCGGACATCAACCGGCTTGGCGCAACGGACGTCATCGGCACACCGGTGGTCGCAGGCGGACAGCGCCCGAACGTGATCGCACACGAGTCGGTGGGCCTGCGCCTCGGGCGCGCCAAGGCGTCAGGAGACCTCATCCCGAACGATACCCTGTTCCGCGGCAAGCGGTCCATCTTCTTCAATGGCGAACCCGTCGAGATCATCCACGTCCCTGCCGCGCATTCGGACGGCGATGTGATGGTGTACTTCCGCGCGTCCGATGTTGTCGTGACCGGCGCGCTGCTCGGAAACGTGACCTACCCGGACATCAACGTGGCGGACGGCGGTTCGATCAACGGCACGGTCGACGCATTGAACAAGATCCTCGACATCACCGTGGCCGAGTGGCGTTCGCAGGGTGGAACAATGGTGATCCCGTCGCTCGGTCACATCTACGACGAGGGCGACGTGGCCGAGTATCGCGACATGGTCACGATCGTCCGTGACCGCATCCAGGATGCCGTCAAGCGCGGGCTGACGCTCGAGCAGACCAAGGCAGACCAGCTGACGCGCGACTACGACGGTCGCTACGGCAGTCGCCCCGGCCCCGGCTCTACCGCCGCCTTCGTTGAAGCCGCGTACAGGAGCCTCAAGGCCGCACCGGCAAGGACCGCGTCGGCACAGTAGGCTTCAGGCGCCGAATTCAAGTCCCCGGCAGTGTTACGCTCTGCCGGGGATTCTTTAAGGCGAAGCGCGGTTTGGAGAAGAACGGATCGGGTGGCAGTGCAACTCATGCACGCCAACTCGAATCCACTCATCGAACGATGACCAGGGGATGGCAATGTCTCGCGAACACGCTCACCGTACCTTCCGGCGGATTGCCCTGACAGGCATTGCAGTGGCCCTCTGTGGCAGTTCCGTCGCGAACGCCCAAGTGTCGCAGCCTTGGCCACCCGAAGTGGCTCCGGACATGACCGTCGAGCCCGGACCCGGCTGGCCGCCCCGCGTTGTTGAAGTCAGGCGCCCCTTGCCTGGAAAGGCTTTCAAGGAAGGCTTCGTCGACGTTGACGGCTTCAAGGTTCGTTACGTCGAAGCAGGCAAAGGCCCCGTCATCGTGAGCTTCCCGGGCTCGGGTGGTCTCGAGATGTCCACCGCGAAGGACATGCTGTCGACCGAATACCGGGTGATCGAAATCAACCCGCCCGGCTGGGGACCCGATGACGTCCTCAAGGGCGAACGCGACATGCGCGACATGGCCACGGTGTTCGTGCATGCGCTCGACAAGCTGAAGGTGGACAAATTCCACCTGATCGGCACGTCGATGGGCTGCTACCACGCGATGTTCGCTGCAATCCAGTTCCCCGAGCGGGTGCAGTCGCTGACGCTTGAAGGCGGAGAATGCTTCACGCGCCCGCAGGACCGCAGGCCGCAGACGCCACGAGCTGTCGAAGCGCAGCGCGCAGCCACGGAGGGCAAGGGATTCAATTCGGACTACTCGATCTGGGCCGGGTGGCCGGCTTACCAGTGGCATGAAAACAAGTGGTGGCAGACACCCTCCTTCCAGGCTCGCCTGATGCAGCGCCGCTACGTGAACAACTTCCCGTACACGCGCAATGCCCATCGCAACGACATGCTCGCCGCCGTCAAGAACCTCAAGATGCCAACCATCGACATGGTCGGCGACCGCGACGAGATCATGAAGATCAGCGTTGCGCAGGCGTGGAAGGAACAGATGCCGCAGGCAAAGTTTGCAGTGGTCGCAGGCGGCACACATGACCTGCAGAACACCCAGCCCGAGCAGTTCGTGGAGATCATGAAGGCCTGCTCGCTCGATTCTTCGCCCTCGAAGCTGATGTGTCCGGGTGATTGAAGGGCAGCGCAGAGACAGTCCAGTTACAAGTCGGAATAACCATGCCGCAACCTGACATGAGGTTGCGGCCATCGCCAAGGGGAACTGACCATGACTCGCAAACTCAACTCCATCGCCGCGCCGTGCCTACTGGCTGGAACGGCGTTGTTCACCTTCGCGCCGCACGTCGCGCAGGCCGCTGAACCGCCGCGCGAAACGACGACGGCGTCGCGTCTGCCCGATAACCCGCAATCCCTCAAGCACATTGCCGCCGCGAAGAAGCTGGCTGGCAAGGACGAAGACCTTGGGCGGGCCTTCAGCTTCTTCTGCACGCCGACAAACTACAACGCCCCGGGGCCCCAGCTCGAAGCGATGAAGGTGTTCGACAACCTCTACATGATCCCGAGCTCGCCGCGGCAGCAGACCACGGCCTGGGCCATCACGACCCGCGACGGCATCATCATGATCGATTCCGGCGAGACAGCGCAGCCCGACTCCATCCTTGCGGGCTTGCAGAAAGTGGGACTCGATCCGGCCCAGGTGAAGGTCATCCTGCTGGGCCATGGACACGGCGATCACTACGCGGGCGCACTCTATTTCCAGGAGAAGTACGGCACCCGGGTCGGTACCGATGCGAAGGACTGGGATCTGATGTACCCCGCCACGCCACCGGCCAACGCGCCGCCCGCCCAGGGGACACCTTTGCCCAAGCCGAAGCGGGACTTGGTCCTTGAAGCGGGCAAGCCTTACGTTCTCGGTGAGCAGACCGTGAACATCTATGCTATTCCGGGCCACACGCCGGGCTCGCTCGGCTACATCTTCAACGTCACCGAGAACGGAAAGAAACACACTGCGGCCATCTTCGCGGGAACGATTCTCGACCAAGGGCGCATTCCTACCGAGGGGCTGAAGCAGTACCTTGCCTCCACCAAGTCCTTCCAGGATGCCGCCAAGAAGATGAAGGTGGATGTCGAGATCCAGAACCACGCGCTGTTCGACAGCACGCCCGAACGGGCCGCTCGCCTCAAGGCACGCAAGCCCGGCGAGAAGAACCCGTTCCTCACGACGACCTCGAAGTACGTGAAGCTGTGGGACATTTCGTCTGAATGCATCCAGGCTGAAATCGCCAAGCGATAGCATCGCGCCGCGCGGCAACGACTAGGACAACGGAGAACCCGCATGGATCGGCATCAGGCGCTTGAGCGTTACACGAAGACGGCCATCGTGTTCCACTGGGTCATTGCGTTGTTCATCATCTTCAACATCTGCATTGGCACGTTCATGGAGAGCCTGCAGCAGCCGCTCAGGAACCAGGTTGTCAGCGTGCATGCCTCGGTGGGAATCACCGTGCTGGGTCTCGCCGTCCTGCGTATCCTGTGGCGCGTCACGCACAAGCCACCCGAGTTCGCTCCGACGATGGCTGCGTGGGAGAAGACCGTCGCCCACCTCGCCCATGCGTTCCTCTACTTCCTGATGGTGACGGTACCGCTGGCCGGATTCTCGATCCTGTCGTCGAACGCCCCGCGCCCGCCAGGGACGGGCATCCGCATCTGGTTGTTCACGGACATCCCCCGGATCAGCGTGCTGCAGCAGAATCCGGACGCAGGCTATCGCCGCATACTCCACGACTTCTTCCTGGAGGCGCATCACGTCGGTGCGTGGATTCTGGCCGGGCTCGTGGTCCTGCACGTCGCGGCCGCGCTGAAGCACCAGTTCAAGGACAAGCATCCGGAACTCGCACGCATGGGCATCGGTCGCACCCTTGAGGGCGGCGAAGACGGAAGGAAATAGGCACCCGGGCGCTTGAGCGCGCGCATCGGCTCGGGTGGGCCGGATCTGGTTTCAGGATTGACGTTACGGCAAGTTTCGAGATTGATCATTGCAGTCGGGTTTAGAGGAGAGATCGATGGATACAAAGTTGCGCAAGACGAGATGGTTGCCCTGGGTGGTGGCCTTTGGAACCCTGGTGTCGGCAGGTCAGGCATTCGCCCACCATGGCACCAACATTTCCTACGACCGGAGCAAGCAGTGGACGAAGAAGGCCACGGTGGTCAGCTTCACCTATGCCAACCCGCACCCGAACCTGTTCTTCGAGTTCACCAACGACAAGGGCGAGAAGGAAAAGTGGGGAGCCGAACTGCTGCCCAATCCCGCCGCATTGATCAGGGCAGGATGGAGCCGCGCCAAGGCCATGGAAGCGCTCAAGCCCGGCACGCCGATCACGGTCACTATCGCGCCGGCCAAGGCAGGTGGAACGGTGGGACTGCTGCTCAAGATGCAGAATGAGCAGGGCGTTGAGATCGTGACCTCAGGCGGCCCGGGCCAGCCCCCGCCCGATCCCGATGCAGCCCGTCCGGCTCCGTGATGCCCCGTCCAATCAGGAGAACAAGATCATGAGCAATCGACTGACGAGCCTGCTGGCGGGTGTCGCAGCCATCGTAACCGTGTCGACCACGGCCTGGGGTGCAGCGCCTTCTTACAATCCAAAGGACTTGAGTGGAGTCTGGAGCCGCAACGCCACCGGCTTTGGCGGTGGCGGCACCTGCAAGGAATGCGGCGATCGCGGATTCAGCATGAGCTTCCCGGAGTTCACTCCGGAAGGCCAGGCTGCGTTCGACAAGAACATTCCTTCCTATGGCCGTGCGCTCGGAAGCGCGGACGCAGCGGCACATCCTGAGGAACACATCGGCCGCAGGCGCAGCCAGCCACCGGCGCTCGGCAATGACCTGTACGGCACGTGTCATCCGATGGGCGTGTCGCGTGGCCTGCTCTACCCGGACCCCATCGAGTTCCATCTGCTGAACGACCGCCTCATCCAGCACATTGAATGGCGGGACAGCATCAGGACGATCTGGATGGACGGCCGCAAGTTGCCCACCCTCCCCGTGGACCTGCCGCGCTGGTGGGGCTATTCGGTGGCGCATTGGGAAGGCGACACCCTCGTGGTCGAATCGAACGGCCATGACGAGCGTACGTGGGTCGACTACTTCGGCTATCCCCACAGCGACGAACTGAAGCTGACGGAACGCTATCGCCGGATCAATGCGGACACACTCGAACTTGTCATGGTCGTCAACGACCCGAAGTTCTACAAGAAGCCGTGGACCAGCGACGTCAAGCGCTTCAAGCTGCTGCCCAAGGACTTCATCAAGACTCCCGAGGGCTGGGCTGGCTTGCTCGAGGATATCTGCGCACCCAGCGAGGAACTCGAGTTCAACCGGCTGATTCGCGACCCTGCAGGTCTCGGCCACAACTAGCCCCAACACTCAGCCACCCCACGCAGCATCGGCCCTCGGTGTTGCGTGAAGGCTGATCGGTAGTTCGGCAACAAAAAAGGGGGCATGGGAAGTACCCATGCCCCCTTCTCTTTATGCAGATGGACTTTGGCTTTAAGTTGGGGGCTAAAAGTGGGGGGGCTAGAAGTAGGCGATCGCGCGACCGGCCCAGGCCACACCAAACCACAACAGCAGCGCGAGCAATCCGGCTGCCCCGTTCACGGCTTGGCCGAAGCGACCTTCATCCGCGAAGGCGACGGAGCGGAACGCGGTGAAGGTGTAGACCACCGCAGCGACCAGCAACAGCATCTTCAGCCGGAACCACTGTCCCTCGAAGTACGCCACGGCGCCACCCGCGAAAATCAGTCCGCCGGTCACCACCATGAGCACGAGGCCCATCGTCATCACCGGATAGACCGGACGCGCCGCGACCGCAACCGGTGTCGTCTTCTGCACCAGACCCATCAGTCGCAGGCTCAGGAAGACGACGCCGCCCATCAGCAGGATGAGGCCGAAGAGGTGGAACACGAACAGCCACGCGATTCGGGCGGTGGACGTCCCCATCCACATGCCGAGCGAACTGGTACCGAGCCACGAGACGAAGGGGTTGAATAGATCCCACGACATGGAGAGTTTCCCTTGGGTTTTCTTTTAGATGTTGTACGCCATCAGCCGCCCGGCGGTGACGACCGAGAACCAGAGAACCAGCGACGCCAGCCCCGAGATGCGGGCCTTGAGGGGCGGAACGACGTCCGTATCCCACTTGGCAACGTCGCGATTGACGATGAAGTGGTAGACCAGGACGTTGATGAGGCAGAGCGCGAGCAAGATGAGCTTGATGCGGAAGTAACCGCTGCCCCAGACGTCGGCGGCGCGTGCATAAAAGAGCAGCAGGCCGGTGACGAACATGGCGCCGAATCCCACGAGCAGCACCGGCATCGAGGCGGAGTACAACCGCGTGAATGACTGGCCGCGCATCGTGATCCCCGCCAACCTCAGGTCAATCCAGATGATGGTGCCTACTGCCAGCGCGAGGGACAGCACGTGGGTGCCCTCGATCACCGGGTAAAAGTAACCCGACGAGGCAAGTGCAACGGCTAAGTCGGTGTCCTGAATAGACCGGGCCAGATCCATGAGCGACATTCTTTTCAATCCCCCGGGAACCTTCGCGGCTCCACACTTCTTTATTGACTGATCTCGGCACCCTGAGGCTGCGCGGACGACGTTAGGGTCCGGCAGCGATCACCCGCAATCCGGGGAATCCCCTGCCCGGCCTTCGCAAAGCCCACTCCTCGTGAGTCGTGCTGCAACGCGCTCACACTGGAGTGCCCGTCGCATGCTCGTGCCATCCTCACCAGTTTGCCGCAGTGCAGCGCCCAAGCCTTGGTCAGACGCGATTTCTTCGCCGCAAACGCCCCAGACATTTATAGATGTGTGGCGTATTGACAACGACTACCCAATTGTGGAGAAATCAACACCGCGACGTTGCATTGTGGAAATATTAGCACCGCGCGACAGTATTGTGGAGAGAAAAATCGAGCAATTCGGGCTCTGCACACGCATTTGCCGGGGAGGAAACCGTTGAACGAGCGTTCTGTTCTGCACGTTGTATCGTGGTTACCACGCGCATCGTGCGAGCAGCTGCTGAACGCTTTCGTCATCAGCCTTAAGGCAGGGACGGGATTCCGCAACGTCGGTTAAAGTCCGTTAGAGTGACTCATTGAATTTTCGGTCCTGATGGCGGCATGCCAACATCAGGACTGTTTCGAAGAAACAGAATCGGTATCGGTGCAGGGGTTCAGGACGGGCGAAGCTCGCGACGGCGCCAGTCTTTCGCAAATGTTTTGATTTCGGTTTCTACAATCAGGAAGGGGGAGTCATGTCCAGACGAAATGATATTTCGCGGATTGCGATGACGGCTGCAGGTTTGGGTGCAGCGCTCATTGGTCCGTCGGTCTCGTACTCGGCCGCGCCGAGCGTGTCCCAGGCCGTGGAAGAAGTGCTCGTCACGGCACGTCGTCGCGAGGAAAGCCTCCAGGACGTGCCGATCGCCATCTCCGCTTTTGGCGGTGACGCGCTCGAAGAGAAAGGCGTCCAGCGCATCGAGAACATGAACGCCGTTGCGCCCAACCTGTCCGTGATGGGTGGCGTCAACACCGGCGAATCGCAGGCCTCGTTCCGCGTCCGTGGATTGCCCGGCGTTGCCGTGTACATCGACGGCGTCAACCAGGCCACGACGGACGGCCTCCTGACGACATCGGTCGTCGAAGTCGAGCGCATCGAAGTGCTTCGCGGCCCTCAGGGCACGCTGTTCGGCAACGCATCGCTCGGCGGTGCCGTGCACTACGTGACGAAGGCACCTGGCGACAAGTACGCCGGCAAGGTGGAAGCCTCGCTCGGCAGCTTCGCGCGTCGTGACGTGCAGGCCTCGTTCGACATTCCGATCAGTGACACCTTCAAGACGAAGTTCACGGGCGCGAGCCAGCGTCGTGAGGGCTTTGTGCGCAGCGTCCTCTCGGACACCCGCTACGGCGACGTCAACGATGAACTGTATCGGGCCGATTTCCTGTGGACCCCCACCAGCAGCCTGCGGTTCCGTTACAACGTCGAAAGCTCGATCACTGATCGTAACGGCCCCGGCCGTGTGGTCGCAGAGCTCGCCCCTGAGAATTTTGCAACCGTTGGCGGCCGGAGAATCAGCACGTACCCCCTGAGCGGGGTCTATGCCGCCGTCGGCATCGCGTACAACCCGCAATCGATCGTCTCGGGCTATCCCGGCGGCGCGCTGGGAGAATACGACAGCAAGCTGACTACCGCGAAGCGGGGCTTCACGGTCGACCAGGTGCGCCATACGCTCGACGCGACCTGGAACATCAACGACACCTTCACGGTGCGTTCGATCACCGGGTACAAGGACCTCCGCCGCTTCACGCAGACGGACCTGGACGGCTCGGCGCAGGTTGACATCAACGAGCGCGAAACCGGCATCAAGGCATACAGCCTGGGCCAGGAAC
>JBEBIT010000116.1:0-5694 GCA_040080215.1 Steroidobacteraceae bacterium | reverse complement strand
GGCCGAAGTGCCGATCGTCGTTGCCATCACCAAGGTCGACAAGCCGGATGCGGATATCGATCGGGTGCGCAACGATCTCGTGAAGCACAACGTCATTCCGGAAGACTGGGGCGGCGATACGCTGTTCGTGAATGTGTCGGCCCGTACCGGCGCCGGCGTCGACCAGCTGCTCGAGACCATCCTGCTGCAGGCGGACGTCCTTGAGCTCAGGGCGCCCGTCGTCGGCCTTGCTGCCGGTGTCGTCATCGAGTCCAGCATCGAGAAGGGTCGTGGCCCCGTGGCTACGGTCCTCGTCAAGCGCGGCACCCTGAAGGCGGGCGATCACATCATCGCCGGCACCGAGTTCGGTCGCGTTCGCGCGCTGTTCGACGAAGCGGGCCGTCCCGTGGAATCGGCGGGTCCGTCGCTCCCGGTCGTCGTGCTCGGCCTCTCGGGTCCCCCGGGATCGGGCGAGGACCTGCTCGTGGTCGAAAGCGAGAAGCGGGCGCGCGAAGTGGCGCTGTATCGCCAGGGCAAGTTCCGCGACACGAAGCTCGCGAAGCAGGGCGGGCCGACGAAGCTTGAAGACATGCTTTCGCAGATGGGCGAGGCCAAGACCGCGACCATCCAGGTGGTCATCAAGGCGGACGTACAGGGCAGCGCCGAAGCATTGCGCGATTCGCTGACCAACCTGTCCACCGAAGAAGTGGCCGTGAAGGTTATCGCGAGCGGCGTCGGTGGCATCACCGAATCCGACGTCTCGCTGGCAGGAGCCTCGAACGCCCGCATCATCGGCTTCAACGTGCGCGCGGACAACGCCGCGAAGAACACGATGAAGGAAATGGGCGTCGAGATCCGCTACTACAGCGTCATCTACGAAGCGATCGACGACATCCGTGCCGCCTTGTCCGGCCTGCTTGCGCCCGAGGTCAAGGAGACCATCGTCGGCCTTGCCGAGGTCCGCGACGTGTTCCGTTCGACCAAGTTCGGAACCGTGGCAGGCTGCATCGTGGCGGACGGCTATGTCCGCCGGAACAACCCGATCCGCGTCCTGCGCAACAACGTCGTGATCTTCCAGGGCGAACTCGAGTCGCTCCGGCGGTTCAAGGACGACGTCAACGAAGTCCGTGCCGGCACCGAATGCGGTATCGCCGTGCAGAACTACAACGACGTGCAGGTCGGCGACCAGATCGAGTGCTTCTCGCGCGTCTCCGTGGCGCGTACGGTCTGAACGCAGGCGATCACCGAAGCTAAATGCCCAAGTCGTTCTCTCGCAAGAGCCGGGTTGCCGAACAGATCCAGCGCACGTTGAGTGAGCTGATCCTGAGGGAAGTGCGCGACCCGCGCCTTGGGCTCGTCACGCTGACCGAAGTGCAGATGTCGCCGGACCTGTCCTATGCGACGGTGTACTACTCGGTCATCGGCGGCGACCAAGCGCTGGCGCAGCAGATCCTCGACATCGCCGCGGGTTTCCTGCGCGGGGCGCTCGGGCGTTCGCTCGGCCTCAGGCACAGTCCTGAAATCCGTTTCGTGCTCGACGAACTCATCGAGAAGGGCGCGCACCTGTCCGCACTGATCTCGAATGCCGTGAGGGACGATGTCGCCCGGCATGTCGATGATCCCGAGCCGCCGGTCGATCCGGACTCGAAGGAATAACCCATGGATGATGAGGCCAATCCCCGCCCGCGGCGCTTCGACCGCGAGGTGGACGGTATCCTGTTGCTGGACAAGCCCACCGGCATATCCAGCAACTCGGCGCTCCAGCAAGCCCGGCGTCTGTTTCGTGCGTTGAAAGCAGGCCATGCCGGCAGCCTTGATCCCCTTGCGTCAGGCTTGCTTCCCGTCTGCTTCGGCCAGGCCACCAAGGTGTGCGGCCAGCTGCTCGAATCGGGCAAGGCCTACCGCGTGGTCGCGCGGCTGGGGGAACAGACGGACACGGCGGATGCGGAAGGGCAGGTGATCGCTACGCAGCCCGTACCGCCACTCGACCGGCAAACGGTCGAAGCAGCGGTGGCGCGCTTCGTTGGCGACCAGACCCAGGTGCCGCCGATGTACTCCGCGTTGAAGCATGAAGGTAAAAGGCTCTACGAACTGGCGCGGCAGGGCGAGACCGTCGAGCGGGCGGCCCGGCACATCCACATCGGCGGCATCGACGTGCTGCGGGTGGAAGCGCCCGAGATCGAGCTCGACGTCGCCTGCTCCAAGGGCACCTACATCCGGACCCTCGTCGAGGACGTGGCCCGGGCACTCGGGACCTTGGGTCATGTCACCGCCTTGAGGCGCCTGAAGGTCGATGCCTTCGGCAATCCGCCCATGGTCACCTTTGCGGAGCTGGAAGCCGCTGCCGCTCACGGAGACTTCGCGGCGCTCGCGGCCTTCCTGCTGCCGATCGACCATGTTTTCATGGACTTGCCGCGCGTCGACGTGGACGAGGCGGGGGAGCGGCACCTGACGCATGGCCGCCGGACCTGGCCCGCCCAAGGTTCGATGGCCCCTCCCGACGGCCGGAAGGCTCGGGCGTATGGCCCAACCGGCGGATTCATCGGCCTGGTGGAGAGGCAGCCTGACGGGGCGCTGCAGCCCAACAGGCTCTTTGTCAGGGCTGCTGGGCTTGCGGTTTGAAAGGGCTGGTCAGGCCCACGTCCCCGAATGTCAGAGGACTCCTAAACCCCAGAATTGCTTGTGATATTCAGCTTGAGATTAGCCACGCGCGGGCAGTAGAATGCGCGGCCTGATTAAGGGCATAAAACGCGTCAAGTTTTTAAGGGTCAAGAAGCATGTCAATGTCGAGCGAGCAGAAGCAGGGAATCATGAGCGAGTATCGTCGCGGTGCGAACGATACGGGATCTCCGGAAGTTCAGATCGCGCTGCTGTCCGCACGCATCAGTGACCTGGGCGGTCACTTCACGACGCACAAGCGCGATCACGGTTCGCGCCGTGGCCTGCTCAAGATGGTGAACCAGCGCCGCCGGCTGCTCGATTACCTCAAGAACTCCGCGCCCGAGCGCTACACGCAGATCATCACGCGTCTCGGCCTCCGTCGCTGACCGCCAGCCCCCAAGCCCCTGGATTCGCCGCAACGGTGTGCGTCAGGGGTTCCGGTTTGCTGCGGTTCGATCTTGAAGAATTCGGTTTTTATCTCGGACAGCGCTTCCTCAACGATGAGCTGTCCGCCTCTCCCGACTCCAATCCGGCGCCCCTCCGCGGGCGCATCGTGAGCCAGAATCCATGAGCAAAGTTACCAAGACGTTTCAATTCGGCAGCCACCAGGTCACCCTTGAGACCGGCGAGATGGCAAGGCAGGCAGACGGGGCCGTTCTCGTCACGATGGGTGAGACCGTGGTGCTCGTCACCGCCGTAGCCCGCAAGGAAGCGGACCCGAAGAAGGACTTCTTCCCCCTCACCGTCAACTACATCGAAAAGACTTACGCAGCAGGCCGCATCCCGGGCGGCTTCTTCAAGCGCGAAGGCCGTCCCACCGAAAAGGAAACGCTGACCTCGCGCCTCATCGACCGCCCGATCCGCCCGCTGTTCCCCGAAGCCTTCCTGAACGAAATCCAGGTCGTCGCGACGGTCGTGTCGCTGAACCCGGAAATCGATTCGGATATTCCCTCGATGATCGGCGCGTCCGCCGCGCTCGCCCTGTCGGGCGTTCCGTTCCAGGGTCCGATTGCCGCTGCCAAGGTCGGTTACATCGACGGCCAGTACGTGCTGAACCCGACCAACCTGCAGCTCAAGACGTCGCAGCTCGACCTCGTGGTCGCCGGCACGGCAGAAGCGGTGCTGATGGTCGAGTCCGAAGCCAATTGCCTGTCTGAAGAAGTCATGCTGGGCGCCGTGGTGTTCGGCCATGACCAGATGCAAATTGCCATCAAGGCGATCAACGAGCTGAAGGCCGAGGCCGGCAAGCCCGCCTGGGACTGGAAGGCTCCTGCCGCGAACGTCGCCCTCGAACAGGCTGTGAAGAAGCAGGCCGAGGCGGATCTCGCTGCCGCCTATCGCATCATCGAGAAGCAGGCGCGCCAGACGCGCGTCGGCGAGATCAAGGCCGCAGCCGTTGCTACCCTTGCGCCCGAAGGCGCTGCGTTCACGGCCGACCAGGTCAAGAAGGAAGTCGGCAACCTCGAATATCACCTCGTTCGCCAGCGCGTAACGGCCGGCGAGCCGCGTATCGATGGCCGCGACCAGAAGACGGTTCGTCCGATCACGATCCGCACGGGCGTGCTGCCGCGTACGCACGGTTCTGCGCTGTTCACTCGCGGTGAGACACAGGCGCTCGTCGTGACGACGCTCGGCACCGGTCGCGATGCGCAGATCATCGATGCGCTGTCGGGCGAGCGGAAAGAGCCGTTCATGCTCCACTACAACTTCCCTCCGTTCAGCGTCGGCGAGACCGGCATGATGGGCTCGCCCAAGCGCCGCGAAATCGGCCACGGCAACCTGGCCCGCCGCGGCATTGCCGCCGTGATGCCTGACATGACCGCGTTCCCGTACGTGCTCCGGGTGGTGTCCGAAATCCTCGAGTCGAACGGCTCAAGCTCGATGGCCAGCGTCTGCGGCACCAGCCTCGCGCTGATGGATGCGGGCGTGCCGATCAAGGCAGCCGTCGCCGGCGTCGCCATGGGCCTCGTGAAGGAAGGCGACAAGTTCGCCGTGCTCACCGACATCCTGGGCGATGAAGATCACCTCGGCGACATGGACTTCAAGGTGGCCGGCACGCGCACGGGCGTCACCGCGCTGCAGATGGACATCAAGATCAACGGCATCACCAAGGAAATCATGCAGCAGGCGCTGGCGCAGGCGCGCGACGGCCGGTTGCACATCCTGGGCGAGATGGACAAGGTCCTCTCCAAGCCGCGCGAGAACATGTCCGAGTGGGCGCCGACGATCATCACGATGAAGATCGACCCGGAGAAGATCCGCGAAGTCATCGGCAAGGGCGGCGCGGTCATTCGCGCCATCACCGAAGAGACGGGCACGTCCATCGACATCGACAACGACGGCACGGTCAAGATCGCGTCGGTCGACGGCAAGGCCGGCCGCGAAGCCAAGCGTCGCATCGACCTGATCACGGCGGAAGTCGAAGTGGGCAGCATCTACGAAGGCCGCGTGGCCCGTCTGATGGACTTCGGCGCGTTCGTCACGATCCTGCCGGGCAAGGACGGCCTCGTGCACATCTCGCAGATCTCCGAGGAGCGTGTCGAGCGCGTGTCGGACAAGTTGAAGGAAGGCGACGTGATCCGCGTGAAGGTGCTGGAAGTGGACCGTCAGGGCCGCATCCGCCTCAGCATGCGCGACGTGCGCGCCGAGTAGCGCAGGCCGCTGTCCTTCGCAAGAGGCAGCAGGCTGCCAAAGAAAAAAGGCCGGGTTTCCCCGGCCTTTTTTTTGATCGTGAATCTCCCGCCAACGCGCTGCGTGGCAGGAAGAACGTGACTAGCTGGAGCTGCCCGGCTCGCGCGTCGCGTCGGCGGCAGGTGCGCCTTCTTTTTCAGCGGGACCAGCGGTGCCCGTGAAGCTGCGCAGGATGTCCTCCTGGATCGAACGCCACCGCGCGTAGTTCTGCTGCGTCAGGTTGGCGACGGCCGAAAGCGGATCGAGTACCGGCGAACTCTTGATGCGATCGCGCATCTGCTGCTGCTGGCTCAGGAACAGCTTCATGCTCTGGTCGAGGTAGCTGCCGACGACGCTCTGCATCGTGCCGCCATACGACCTGAT
>JBEBIT010000052.1:0-23822 GCA_040080215.1 Steroidobacteraceae bacterium | reverse complement strand
ATCAGCACCTCGCACATGATCAACGACATGATGCAGTCGCTGATCCTGGCGCTGTATCCGATCTTGAAAGGCGGCTTCAACTTGAGCTTCAGCCAGATCGGGTTGATCACGCTGACGTACCAGCTGACGGCTTCGCTGTTCCAGCCGCTGATCGGCCTCTATACCGATCGCAGGCCGGTGGCGTACGCGCTGCCGGTGGGCATGACGTTCACGCTGTCTGGCTTGCTGTTGCTCGCCTATGCGCCGACCTATTCGTTGCTGCTTGTCGCGTCGGGACTGATCGGGACCGGGTCGTCGATCTTCCATCCGGAGTCGTCACGCGTTGCGCGCGCAGCTTCCGGTGGGCGTTACGGGTTTGCACAGTCTTTCTTCCAGGTCGGCGGCAATACGGGTAGTGCATTGGGGCCGCTCGCAGCGGCCGCGGTCATTGCGCCGTTCGGCCAGCACAGCGTGGCGTGGTTCTGCGGTGTTGCGTTGGTCGGCATCACGCTGCTCACGGGCGTCAGCCGCTGGCATGTCGCACACCGGCTCGCATTAGCCCATGCGGCACGACCGGCGGCGGCTTCCCCATTACCGCCGCGCACGGTGGCCATGGCCATCGGGATCCTGCTGCTCTTGATCTTCTCGAAGTTCTTCTATGTCGCCGGCCTGTCGAGCTTCTACACGTTCTATCTCATCGACAAGTTCGGCGTGTCGGTGCAGGCATCGCAGTATCTGTTGTTCGTGTTCCTGCTTGCTTCGGCAATCGGCACGCTGCTCGGCGGCGTGCTCGTGGATCGGCTGGGACAGAAGCCCGTGATCTGGGCATCTATCCTGGGGATTGCTCCCTTCGCGCTGATGCTGCCGTACGTGAACCTGTTCTGGACCGTCACGTTCACCGTGCTGATCGGACTGATCCTGTCGTCAGCCTTCTCGGCGATCCTGGTCTATGCGCAGGAACTGATCCCCGGCAAGGTCGGCATGGTGTCGGGGCTGTTCTTCGGCCTCGCGTTCGGCATGGGCGGGCTGGGCGCCGCGTTGCTCGGCGTGCTCGCGGACCACACGAGCATCGAATTCGTCTACCGCGTGATCGCCTTCCTGCCGCTCCTCGGCATGGTTACCGCGTTCCTGCCGAAGGTTCGGAAGAAATAGGTCGGGAGTTCCGGCTTCCTGGTGGGGCTTACTGAAGTTCTTTCATCATGTCCGGCACGTTGCCCGTGCGGCCCTCGGCGGGCCAGTTGAACTCGGGGCGCAGCGTCGCCGCGATCTCTTCGGCCGTCTTGCCTTGCTTGTTCAGCGCACGCACGCGTTCCCTGATCGTGAACACGCGTTCGCGGAAGGCTGCGAATTCCGCCTTCGTCAGCACGGGGCCGTGGCCCTGCACCACGAAATCGAAATCAAGAGTCGCGATGGTGTCGAGCGCATTGACCCAGTCCGTCCAGCTGCCGCCGTCCGGATAGTTGACCTGCAACGGAATGCCGGGCGGGTTGTGCGAGAGGTCGCCGACTGCAACGACACGGGCCGCGGGCAGATAGACCACAGTGTCGCCGCGGGTGTGGCCCTTGATCTCGCGGAGCTCTATCTCCTTGCCGCCGACAAACAGGTCCGCCCGGCCCGTGTAAGTGACCTGCGGCAGCCAGGGCTGCTTGGTGCGGACCATGTTGTCGCGATCGGCCTTGCTGATGATGACGGTCGCGCCCATCGCGGCCATGGCCGGTGCACCCGAGGCGTGGTCGCCATGGTTGTGCGTCAGGATCACGTACTTGATCGGCTTGTCGGTGAGCGTCTTGACCTTGGCGACGATGTCATCGTGGACCTTGTCGTTCTTCGAATCGACGAGGATGACGCCTTCGTCGGTGAGGTAGACGGTCACGTTGCCGCCGAACGCCCCGAGCTCGGCGAGGTTCGCGTTGACGTTCTCGATCGTATAGACGTCGTCCCTGATCTTGATCAGCTTCGGTAGCTCAGTCGGTGCCGGGCCCGCGGGCGGTGCAGCCGCAAGGACAGCGGCGAGCGGCAGCAGCAGGGCAGTCAACGCGACAGGGATACGCACGCGGGGGAGCTGGCTGATTGTCATGACGGGTTCACTTCGTTGGTGACGGGGCTCGATTCACGCGATGCCATCTTATCTCAGGGGAGCTCTATCCCCGTCAAGGCAGCGAGCTTGTCCATGAGCTGGTCCTGAAAGGCGCGATCAGAGACTTCTGCTGCCGGCGTGATTCGCCGCAAGTGATGCCAGAGGCCGCCGCTGGCTTTGGCTGCGGGGTCGTTGCTGACCGCGAGCCACGCCTGCGTGCGATAGCCGTCTTCCAGCTGGTCGGGCGCATTCGGTCCGCCCATGCGCGTCGGCACCCAGCCCGGGTCGACGGCGTTGGCAACGACGTCTGGCCAGCGACATGCCAGGGCTGCCGCCAGCGCTGCGACATGCAGCTTGCTTTCCGAGTAGGCCTGCGTGGCATTCCACCTGCGCTTCAGCCAGTCGATGTCGGCAAGCGATCCCTCACCGCCACGATGCATGCCGCTGCTGAGATAGACCAGGCGGGCAGGGCGCTCGATCAGCGCCGTGAGCATGTAGGGCGCGAGCGTGTTGACTGCCAGGATCGTCGCGTGACCTTCCGCCGTCGCAGCACGGGTCGCGGAGTCATAGGTGCCGGCATTGTGGATGACCGCATCCATGCGCCCGATCCGATTGACCTGCTCGGCGACGCTGCGAGTCTCCGTCGCGCTCCCGAGATCGCCCACGGCAACCCCCATTGCCCTCGGCGCGAGGTCGGCGACCGCCGCCAGTCGCTCCCGTGAGCGGACATGAAGGACGACCCGATGTCCTTCGTCAAGCAGTTGGCGTGCCGCCTCCCTGCCCAGTCCTTCCGTGCTGCCCGTGATGAAGAGGGAACTCACTGTATCCTTCCGTTCCGGCCGTGGGATGCAGAGTGACTGCTCTGCTCTCGCTCCGCTGCGCGGCTCCAGCTCATCAGCCAGGCCCGAGCCTGGAGCACACGCTCGTCCCGAAGCGCGTCCGGAGCGCGGCCCCGGGCCTCACCTGTTTGATGGGGGCGGGTCATCTGGGTACTATCCGGGGTTCGTGGGCCTATGGCACGGATGCCGGGGCCTCCGCACTTATGCCAGGTCTCGCTGTCATACCCCTGAAGTTTTCCCGCAAGGGCCCGACTCATTTGTCCTGGAACGTTCAAGATTCAATGATCCAAGTCCGGCGCCTTTCCGTCCAGTCCCTCCTGATCCCCGTGTTCCTGGCAATTGCGGGATGCGCAACGACCGGGGGCGAGTTCGAAGAAGGCGAGGAGCCGGTCTACATTGCAGACGAGTCCCTGCCCCAGGAGGACAGAGACGTCCTGCTGGAAGCCGCAGTCCCAGGCGAGGACGAAGGCGAAGTGCCCCTTGCCGTGGCCGAGTCCGAGCCCGCCGCCGCTGCTCGTCCTTCGGGTCCCTCCGAGGTCATCGTCGAAGCCCGCGTTCGCGATCGGCATGAAGTGATTGGCGATCACGTGGCGGAGGCACAGGCGCTGCTGCGGGACGTTGAACTCCAGTACGTATTTACCGGCACGGGCAAGCGGGAGTTGCTGCGTGGCCGACCCGTGGCCTTCGCCTTGTGGAGCGAGGCCAAGCAGGAATGGATCGTCGCCCACATCGAGGTCCCCCGCCCGCCGATCAAGTGGCGGCCCGGCGGCAGACCCATCGCCTTTACCGTGCGCACTCCGGGTATCCAGGCACGCCACGTGAAGGGCACGGGCGCGGAGCGCTTGATGTTCGCTTTTTCGAGGGACGGGGAGCAGCTCAAGGTGTACGGGCGCAAGTTCCCGGTGTTCGACAACGCGCTCCTCAAACAGAAGAAGTGGCGAGCCGTCGCTGAAACAGCGAGACCCATCATCTACCTGCCTTTCACGGAGGACACGCTCGATCCGTCGTTCGTGAGCGGCGGCAGGGACTTCCTGCTGTCCATGGCGCGGAAAGCCATCGACGAATTGCGCACCGCGCGGGCGCCGGGCCGGGCCTTCCCGGGCGAGTTGCTCGCCGATATCGTACCCGCTGAAGTCATCACGACCCTTGCGGTGATCGAGCAGACGGATGATGCAGACTTCAGGAAGAACCAGGAGGACGCGTTCAACGAGGTGCTGAGCCACTACGGGCTGAAGCGCGAGCAGGCATACCGGTACAGCGTGTCCACCGCGGCCGCACTCGGCGCGATGCAGTTCACGAACAGGCGCGGGAACGGCACCTATGCGCTGGTCGTGCGGCGCTGCCCGGAGGCGAAGCTCGATCCCAATTTCGAGCGCGGTGCGACGGACCTTCTCAACGCCATGAAGGCCGCCATCTGCCTATTCGACCTCGAGCTCGCGCAGATGCGGGCGGACATCCGCGAAGCCTACCGCGACAACATGAAAGTGCTGGGCATCTTCCCGGTCGCTGCCTACAACGGCGGGCCGCGGAATGTCGGCAAGCTGTACAACGTGATGAAGCGCATGAAGGTGAAGCTCGAAGAGCTGCGCCCGCCCGGCGACGAGCCGGAAGGCAAGAAGGTGGTATGCCCGTGCCTGTGGAAGGAAGCCAGCACAGGCGTCCTGCCCGTCTCCATCCCGCGATACAACAACGAGAACCGCTGGTACATCGAGAAGTACCAGAGCATCCTGACCGTGTTTGATGCCCAGGACGAACCGGCACTGAGGTGAGTTTCCCGTGCGGTGCCGTGGGCGCCGGGCGGGAAAGCGGGCCGGGCGGAAGCTCGATTGCTCCGCCCAGCCGCTTTGCTTGGCTGGCCTACCTGGCCGCCGGGGGCGGGATCAGCGCTGCATCCCAATGTTCGACGAGCTTGCCGTTCTTGATGCGGAACGTATCAAAGAAGAACGACTCGTAGAACGTGCCGGGTGCCGCAGCCGGGTCCTGCCGATAGATCTTGCGCACCATCGTCACGATGTCGCATTCCGCGGTGACCACCTCGAAGTCGTTTCCGACGGGCGGCTGCGGTGCCGCAGCGGCAGCAGGCGGAGCCTGGCCGGCCGGCGGTGGCGCGAAGGCCTTCTTGAATTCCTCGTAATCCGACAAGCCCGATTCCTTCGCCCGCTTCTTGAAGATCGGGTTGTGCTGGATGTAGCTCGGATCAGCGAGCGCCAAGCGGTCTGCGCCACGCACCTTGAAGAACTGCATCGCGATCTTGCGGTTCTCCTCCAGCTCTTTCGGGCTCACCTTGCAGCCCGGTGTGGGATTCATCTGGGGACCCGCTGCAGCGGGCGGTACTTGCGCACCGGCCAGCAGTGGCGCACCCAGTCCGACCAACGCGATCGCCAGGCCGATCGATTTCATTCGCTTGCTCATCATGACCCCCAATGGCTCGATTTCAGGAAAGTGCAAATACAAACACCAATCAAACAGTGATGCCGAACCCGACGCGGAAATTCCCGCGCTCAACCTACCAGACGTGCAGGAACCGTCAATCTGCAATCAGGGCTTGAACGGCGCACGCGCGTAGACGATCTCCCCCTGCACCATCGTGAGCTCGGGCGTGATCTTGCGGATCTGCTCAGGCGGCACCTCGAAGTAGTCGCCGTCCAGCACGATCAGGTCGGCGTACTTGCCGGGCGCGAGTGAGCCGATCTTGTCTTCGAGCCCAAGCGACCATGCGCAGTCGCTCGTTACCAGCTGCAGTGCCGTGAAACGATCCAGCCGCTCGTTGGCCGGCACGCCCGGCGCACCTTGAGCCAGCACGTTGCCGGTGGTCGCCATCCACAGGTTCTGGAAAGGCTGCCAAGGCGCGACATTCATCGCGTCAGATCCGAGGCACAGACGCAAGCCTGCGTCCCTGGTCGATCTAAAGCGTTGGGCCGCGCCACCCCGCCACAGCGGCGTGAAGGTGAGGATGTAGCCGGCGCCCACCGCTTTGGCCCGCTGCAGTTGCAGATCGGTCGGCGTGCCGCCCTCGGGATGCGCGATGCGCCAGCCCAATCCCGCAAGCGGGTACACCTGATTGGCGGCCTCGAACCCGGCCAGGATCTGGTCGTGGTTGGTGGGGTTCACATGAGTTTCGAGGCTCAAGCGGCGAATGGCGGCCGTACGGACATAGGCCAGGAAGTCCGGATCCTCGGCAAAGGTGTCCTCGCCCGGTCCGAGCACGCGCAGGCGATCATCGCCGAGGAAGCCGAGCGAGTTTTCCATGTTCTGCGTGGCGCTGGCGGCACCCCGGAAGCCGCTCATGTCGTGCAACGCGATGCGCACCTTGAGCTTGCCGGTGCGATGCAGCCAGGACGCCGCTTCCTGCGAATGCAGGCCGTCCGTGATGGCGCCCTTGTTGCTCCACGGGTTCGTGTTGCCGCCTGCATCTGCCCACGCCGTCATCCCGTGGCTTACGGCATCGCTGATGAAGTCCGCGAGACACGTTGCCTCGCCATCGATGCCATGGGTATCAAGCTGCGCGAGGATCGCCTGGTTGGCCCTTTCCGTGGCCGGGGCCGTCAGCCGCCCCGTCGGTTGCCCTTGTGCATCGAGCTCGACCCCGGCGTCGCCGGCCTTCAAGCCGAGGGCGGCGAGCGATGCCGAGTTGATCCGGGGGCCCGCGACATTTGCGCCGGCGATCCACACCGGATTGTTGGGTGCGGCCGCAGTGAGTTCGGCAAAGCTGAAGTCGCGAGGGTCGTCGAGTTGCTTGAGGCTCCAGCCGCCGGTGGTGAAGATCCAGCGGCCGTCTTCGATCTGGTCCGCCTTGGCGCGGTACGCATCAAGGGCCGAAGCGCGCGACGTGACCTGGTCGATCCGCACGGTTTGCGTCCAGCAGTGATAGGCCGTGCGCACCCCATGCAGGTGTCCGTCGATCAGGCCCGGTAGTACACGTTTGCCCATCAGGTCGATGGACCTTGTGCTGCGCCCGGCGAGTTTGCGGATCTGCGCGGTGGTGCCGGTGGCGAGGACCTTGCCGCCCTGTATCGCGACAGCCTGGACCGTCGGGTTGGCGGCTGCGGTCATCGTGCTGATCTTGCCGTTGTAGAGCACGAGATCGGGAACCTGCGCTTGCGCAGCAGCGAGCGACGAGAATACGGCCAGCGCGATGGACAGGCCCACTTTGAGGTGCTGAGGCGCGCGGAATGATCTTGTGCGATGCGAGAGAACGAGTGTTCGCTGCTGCGCGGCGTCTGCGGGGTTCGCCATCTTGTTCTCCTTGTAAGTCCGCCTCTTCCGCGGTCGGTGGCTTGCGTCGCGACCGCACGGCCAGTACCGGTTGGGCCTGCGACGCAGCTTATGCCGCTTTCCGTTTTGCGGCCAGTCCCGCGGCGCTGCTGCGGGACGGCGAAGCGGTCTATACTTCTGCAGCGCCCTTCCCGATAAGCACAACGCAAAATAAAGTTCCGACATGACCACGCAGACACGGATTGGATGGATTGGCCTCGGCCGCATGGGCGAGGCGATGGTGAAAAAGCTCAGGGCTGCCGACTACAGCGTGCAGGTCTGGAACCGGACCCGCGAGAAGGCGTTGCCCCTTGCCGACTACGGCGCGGTCATCGTCAGCGACAAGCGGGACCTGGCGGGCTGCGACGTGGTTTTCACGATGGTGTCCACGACGGACGACCTGAAGGAAGTCCTCTTCGGTGACGGCGGCCTCGTCACGGGCGCCACGAAACCGAAGATGGTCATCGACAGCAGTTCGATCTCCGAGGAAGGCTCGGCCGAAACGCGCGAGCAGCTCGCCGCACTCGGCATCGCGTACCTCGCGGCGCCTGTTTCCGGCAACGCCAAGGTCGCGAAGGCCGGCAAGCTGCTCATCGTCGTCTCCGGACCGAAGCAGGACTACGACACCGCCGAGCCCTGGCTCAAGGCGATGGGACGCAAGGTGATGTGGGTCGGGGAAGGCGAGCTGTCGCGTGTCTGGAAGATCGCGCACAACACGATGTTCGGCGTCATCATCCAGAGCCTGTGCGAGATCACCGTGCTCGCCGAAAAGGCCGGCATTCCGCGGCATGTTTTCCTGCAGAGCATCAACGATTCCGTGCTCGGCAGCATGTACACGCGCTACAAGTCGCCGGTGCTGACGAACCTGACCTTTGATCAGGTGACGTTCACGCCGAAGCTGCTGCTCAAGGACATGGACTTGGGGCTGGGTGCCGGCAAGGCGCACGGCGTGCCGATGCCTACAGCTGCCGCTACGCGCGAGTCCGTGGCCCGGCTCGTCGGGCGCGGCCATGACAATGTCGACTTCGCGATCCTGCTGCAGGAGACAGCCCGTGATGCCGGCCTCGACCTCAAGCCCGAAGCAGTCAAGGTTGATGACGGTCTGAGTTCCTGAGCCATGACTCGCACACTGATTCGCGGCGCCACCGTGATCACGATGGATGCAGCAGGCGTGCTGCCTGTCGCTGACATCCTGATCACGGATGATCGCCTCACCGAGATTGCGCCCCACATTGCGGTGGATGATGCCGAGATCATCGATGCTGCCGGGTGCATCATCATCCCGGGTCTCATCAATGCCCACATGCACACGTGGCAGACGGCGCTGCGCGGCGTGGCCGCGAACTGGACCCTCACCGAATACTTCCGCAAGATGCACGCGGGCCTTGCGACCGTGTTCGAGCCTGACGACCTGTACATCGCCACGCTTGTCGGTGCCCTGAACCAGCTCAACTGCGGCACGACGACGCTCGGGGACTGGTGCCACAACAATCGGACTGCCACCCACAATGACGCCGCGGTCACCGGACTGCTCGAATCGGGCATTCGCGCTGCGTTCTTTCACGGCACGCCGAAGCCGGACCCGAAGCCGGGTGAGACGCCTTTCTGGGAAGTGCCGCATCCGCGTGCCGAGGTGGAGCGCCTGCTGAAGCGCCACCAGGGCGCCGAGTTGCTGACTGTGCATGCCGCGGTGCTGGGTCCTCATTACTCGACGCTCGACGTCGCGCTGCATGACTTCCGCATGGCACGCGAACTCGGCGTCATCGCATCGCTGCATCAAGGCGGCGGTCCCGCGCGCACGCCCGGCGGCTGGGATGTGCTCGAGGCGGAAGGATTGCTCGGCAGCCACGTGAACATCGTGCATGGCCATGCGCTCGACGACGCGCAGCTCAAGCGCTTCTGCGATCTCGGCATGAGCTTCTCTGCTGCGGCCGAGAACGAGATGTCGCAAGGCCACGGTCATCCGCTCACCGGACGGTTGCGAAAGCTCGGGCACGCGCCGTCACTGGGCGTTGATCTCGAGTCGGTACTGTCGGGCGACATGCTGACGCAGGCTCGCGTCGCGCTCGGTATCCAGCGCAGTCTCGACAACGTGGCGCATCGCGAGGCGTTCGGCACGATCCCGCCGACGACGACCATTCCGGTGATCGAGGCGCTCTCGTGGGTCACCGTCGAAGGCGCACGCATGCTCGGCCAGCTGGACCGCATCGGCACGCTGGCGGCAGGCAAGCAGGCCGACCTCGTGGTGCTGCGGGCCGACGAGTTGAACATGCAGCCGGTGCATGACCCGGTGGCCGCCGTGGTCTTCCAGGCGTCGCTGGCCAATGTGGACAGCGTGATGGTGGCAGGGCGCTGGAAGAAGCGACATGGCCGGTTGGTCGATGTCGATCTGCGGCCGAAGATCGCTGCATTGAATGCCTCTGGCCTGAAGATCGCCGGCGCGATGGGGCTGTAGAAGGAACGCATGAAATCCATCCTGTTCATCGGCATCGGCAAGATGGGGTTGCCCATGGCCCGTCATCTGCATGCGGGAGGGCATGCCGTCAGCGTGTTCGACATCGCGCCTGCACGGATGGCGCTGGCGGCTGAAGCGGGACTCACGCGCGTCGTCGATGTCGCGCCTGCACTTGCGGTGGCTCCGATCGTGTTCAGCTCCTTGCCTGACGACGCCGCGCTCGGGGTGGTCGCACGGCAAGTGGCAAACCACGCGCAGGCCGGTACCGTGTGGATCGAGACCAGTACGGTGTCGCTCGAGGCTTCGCGTGAGGCAGCCGCAATGGCCACGGCCCGACGAATCGCCTGCGTGCGGGCGCCGGTCTCGGGGAATGCAACGATGGCCGAGCGGGCGGCGCTGTCGGTGTTTGCCTCTGGCGATGCCGCGGCCTATGCGTCGATCAAGGAGCTGTTCACGCTTTGGGGGCCGAGCCAGATCTATCTGGGTGCCGCCGAAGAAGCTCGCGTGGCCAAGCTCATGGTGAACCTGCTGATTGCCGGCACGAGCACGATGCTGGCCGAGGCCCTGGCGTTCGGCGAGCGGGCCGGTCTCGGGCGCGATGTGCTGTGGGATGTCATTACCGCGAGCGCCGCCGCTTCGCCCATCATCAAGGCGAAGGCGCCGCTCTTGCGGGTGGACGACTACACGCCCACCTTCACGGTCGTGCAGTTGCTCAAGGATGTGGGACTCATCCGCGGGGCAGCAGCGGATTGCGGCGTCGCGACACCGGTCACTGATGTGGCCGCCGCGGAGTTGCAAGCGGCATTGGCCAACGGGGCAGGGGGAGAGGACTACGCCGTGGTGATTCGCGAGGCGCGCGGGAAGCACGTTGGGAAATAGGGGGCGCCGCCGATGGCGTCATTGCACCCTTGATCGCTTCCATGCCCGCGATACTCACCGGAGCGTGCCGCGGTGCGGCAACTCCGGCCCCTCCATGTTCCGCAGAGTTTGCTGTTAGGCTAACGCTTTTCCCGGGGCGCGCACGCTGCGGCGGACTCCGGGGAGCGTGTTGGCGGAAGGCCGCGGCGTCGGTTGTCGACGTCGTCATTCAGAACAAGCGCGTGTCGACATGGTCGACCCGTGATGACTGTGGGGGAGGGGGTCATGAAGGCGATGCGTCTCGCGTGTGCTGCTCTGTTGGCGGCTGTGACATGGACAACGGGTCATGCACAGGGAGTCGACTTCTCCGGCGAATGGCGGCCGCTCTATCACGAAGACGGCGCCGACCGGATTCCCGGCCCGGAACTCGGTGACTACGCCGGCTTGCCACTCAACGATGCGGCGCGCCTCAGGGCCGACAGTTACACGACCAGCCGCATGTCGCTGGTCATGGAAAACATCTGCCGCCAGCACGGTGCCGACTACGCACTGCGCGGCATGGCCCACATGCGCATCACGATGGACGTGAACCTGGTGACGCAGGAGCCGGTGGCCTACCGCATGCACTACGGCAACCAGAACATGGAACGGCTGATCTGGCTGGATGACCGTGATCCGCCCGGGCCGAAGGCCCAACACACGTGGCAGGGCTTTTCCAAGGGACAATGGGCAGCCAACCAGCTCGTCATCAAGACGACGCACCTCAAGGAAAACTACCGGCGTCGCAACGGCGTACCGTCGGGAGCCAAGCGCACGTTCACCGAGCAGTGGATCCGGCACGGCAACATCCTGACCATCGTCAGCATTGCGGAGGATCCCGAGTTCCTCACCGAGCCGCTGGTGCTCAGCCAGAACTGGGTCCTCGATCCGGGCCAGCAGATCGCAACCGACAGTTGCGAATACGTGCCCGAGCTGCCGACCGAAGCCGGCATGGTCCCGCACTACCTGCCTGGCACGAATCCGTTCCTCACCGAGGTAGCCGAGCGTTACGGCTTGCCACAGAAGGGCGTGCGGGGCGGTGCGGAAACGCTCTACCCCGAGTTCCGCGCGAAGATGGGGCCGCCGGCCGCGAAGCCGGAGCATTGCACGATGTTCTGCACGTGCATGAACACGCCGATGGTCTGCCCCGAAGTCCCGAAATAGCCGGGCACGCGAACCCGTTCCAGCCTTGAGGAGACCCGTTGCCATGCGACTGCCCAGCCGCCAGCGAACCCTGTTCCCTAAAGCCGCCTGCCTGATGCTGGCGCTGGTCGCCGCTACCACGCAGGCTGCTCAACCCCGCCGTGAGACCGACAAGGCCGTCGCGGTTCCCGAGGCGGCAGTCGAAGTCGCGCTCGCCCCCGTGCAGGGCAATGTCTTCGTCGTCACCGGCATCGACGTGAACGTCGTCGTGCAGATCGGCGACGGTGTGCTGCTCGTCGATACGCCTCCGCCTGCACTGGCGGACAAGGTGCTCGCGCTCGCGCGCAACGGCAGCAACAAGCGGTTGACCATGGTCATCAACACGCACGCGGATCCCGAACACATTGCCGGTGACGAAGCGCTGATCCTGAGCGGCACCAGCGCACGCGATCTCGCCAACCGCAAGAAGATGGCACTGGCGGCCGGCGGGCCCGCGGGAGGAGTGCAGGTGCTGGGTCATGAAAACCTGCTCAATCGCCTGACGGACAAGGCACAGGCGATCCCGGGTGCGACACTGACATCCGAGTACTACCTGCCCTCGCGCGATTTCTTCATGAACGGCGATCCGATCGTCGTCTACCACGAGCCGAACGCGCACACGGACGGTGACAGCATCGTGTTCTTCCGTCGCTCTGACGTCGTGGTCACCGGAGACATCTTCGTCCCCGAGCGCTATCCGCTCATCGACCTCGAGCGCGGCGGCAGCATCCAGGGACTGATCAAGGCGGTCAACCACATCCTCGAGCTGACCATTCCAGCCAACTTCCAGGAAGGCGGCACGCTGGTTGTTCCCGGCCACGGGCGCATCTGCGATGAAGCGGACGTCACCGAGTACCGGGAGATGCTGACCATCGTGCGCGATCGCGTGCAGGACATGATCGGCAAGGGAATGAGCCTCGAGCGCGTGCTCGCAGCACGGCCTACGCTCGACTACGACACAACCTACGACGGGGCCCGCGGGGGAGTGACCGCCGCGCAGTTCGTCACCGCCGTCTACAAGAGCCTGACCGCGCCGGCGAGCGGCGCTGCAAGTGGAGCGACGCGATGAAGCATTCACCCAGCCCGGTGGCGTACGGGGCCCTGCTCGCGATTTGCGGGACGCTGTTCATGCAGTCCGCCAACGCAGGCCAGGCGCCGGCGGCGCCGCAAACTCCAAAAGCCGCTGCTCCGGTGGATCTCACGGGCCAGTGGGTCTCCGTCATCACCGAGGATTGGCGCTGGCGCATGGTCACGCCGCTCAAGGGCGATTTCGCGAACATTCCCGTCAATGCCGCCGCGAAGGCCGTTGGGGAGCAATGGGATCCAGCGCGAGATGAAGCGCAGGGTGAGCAATGCAAAGGCTATGGTGCGTTGGCCATCATGAGGGAGCCGGGACGGTTCCGCGTTTCGTGGCAGGACGACACCACCCTCAAGATCGAAACGGACTCGGGGGCGCAGACGCGACTGTTGCATTTCGCCGGTGCACCGTCCGGCGGTGAGCGCCAGCTGCAGGGCTACTCGCAGGCACAGTGGCAGCCGGGTCCTGGAGGCCGCGGCCCTTTCGGCCGCGGCGGTTTCGGCATCGGCATCGTGCGCGTGGGCAACCAGTCGAACTCGCTCGAGGTTGCGACGTCGCAGATCCGCCCCGGCTACCTGCGCAAGAACGGCATCCCCTTCAGCGAAGACGCAAAGCTGACGGAATACTTCGATGTCGTCCGCGAGCCGAGCGGGCAGGAGTGGCTCGTCATCACGTCCATCGTCGAGGATCCGAAGTACCTCAACGAGCCGTGGGTGACGAGCATCAACCTGAAAAAGGAAAAGGACGCGGACCGGTCCAAGTGGCAACCCACGCCGTGCAGCGCGCGTTGATCAGATGAAGTTCCGGGCCTCGCCCGCCCGGATCGGTCATTACCGTCGAGGGAGCCGGTCGGGGCTTTATCCCCGCATTCTGGTTCGCGTTACGGTGCTGGCCGCTTGAACAGCCCGCCGTAAACAGCCTTGCCAAGCACGTGGCCCTGCATGGCGCGCATGACGTTGGCGCGAGTCTCGAAGGCATCCGCAGTGGGTGCGACATCGAGCCGGATGTCGAGCGCGTACACTTCGAACATGTAGTGGTGCATCGGGCCTGTCGCGGGCGCCCCCGGACCGCGATAGACCGGGCCCGTCACGCTGATCTGGAAGCTGCCGTCCGGCAGTTGCGAGCCTTTCGGTACGCCCTCGGGCATGCCGGTGGCGGCAGGGGGAATGTTCCATACGACCCAGTGAGCCTGGTCTTCCGTCGTGCGATTGCGGGCGACGTCGAGGTCGCGCATGTTGATCACGAACGACTGCGTGCCGGGAGGCGCGTTGGTCCAGGATATCGCGGGCGATGTCCCTTCACCGGGGGCGGCGCCCGGTGCAGCCTGGGTGAAGCGCACGGGTATCTGGCTGCCGTCCGCAAAGCCGTGGACGGTAAGCACCATGGCAGGCGGTGGGGCCGCGGCTACCGCGGGCGCCGGGGCCTGGGCGAGGACGGGCGTCGAGGCCAGGATTCCAACCGTGATCAGGGCGCGAACAGATAAGGACATAGCCGGCTCCGCAAGGATGTGATGGCTGGAGTTTGTCACAGACGTGTCGCGTCAGAATAGATCCATGTTCGTGCGCCGACCGGCAGGTGTACTCGCTGCGACGGGCACCAGAAAATTGTCTGCCGCACTGCAAACGCGGCTACGCTATGCCGGATTCAACGCGACAGGCAGCGCAGTACCCACGGTCGCGTCGCCGGCATTCCTGGGAGGATCACATGCACAAGTTTGTTCGATTGGCGTTTGTCGGGCTGTCGGCCCTGTTGGCGGTGAACGCAGTTGCTGCGGAGCAGGCGGGCCGTGCGCCTGCTTCGGCGCTCAGCTTCATCACCGGGCCGATCAATGCAGAAGACCTGCTGCTCATACCCGGAACGAGGTGGGTCTTGACGAGCGGTGCCCCCAAGGGCGGTGGGCTGCACCTGATCCACGCGGACCGCAAGGAGTGGCAGGCAGTGTTCCCGCAGGAGGCCGCCGGCTCGAAATGGGACAAGCAGGCGTTCGGTTCGTGCCCTGGTCCCCTGGACAGATCGAAGTTCGTCGCGCACGGCATCTCGCTGCGGCAGGCCGGGAACAAGGCCTTCACTCTCTATGTGGTTACTCATGGGGCACGTGAATCGATCGAAGTCTTTGGTATCGATGCCGCACCGGCTGTTCCTGCCTTAAGCTGGAAAGGCTGCGTGCTGATGCCGGAGGGTCTCGCGGCCAATTCGGTCACGTCGTTTGCCGATGGCACTATCCTCGCGACGGTACTGGTAGAGCCGAACAAGACCTGGGGCGAAATGCTCGCGGGCAAGCCGACGGGCGGTGTCTATGAATGGCGGCCGGGAACCCCGGCATTCCGGCTGCTTGCAGGCTCCGAGCTGGCAGGCAACAACGGCATCGAAGCAGGACTTGATGGCAAAAGCTTTTACGTTGCTGCGTCCGGCAGCCAGACCATCGTGCAGTTCTCGCGGACGAATCCCGTCAAGGTCGAGAAGACGGCCCGGCTCAAGGGGTATGCCCCCGACAACGTTCATTGGGATGTGGCGGGCCGTCGCCTGATTACGGCAGGGATGCTGGACGATGAGCCCGCGTGCGGTGGACCCCCTGTTGCCGTCAATGGCGGTCGCGCCGACTTCAGTTGTCCGCGCGGCTACGCCGTAGACGCGATCGACCCGGCCACGATGGCGGTGACGTCGCTCGCGCGGGGCACTGCGAATCCGCTGCTCTCGCGGTACGCCACGGCATTGGTCCTCGACAAGGAAATCTGGCTGGGCCCGTCGAGTGGAGACCGGGTCGGCATTCACCGCGATCGTTGAGCGCGCGGGCAACCACGCCCGCTTTGGTCGGGAGTTCGTATGCGTATCGTTCATGCAGTCTCGCTGCTCGTTGTCCTGTTCGCCGGCATCGCCATTGGCCAGGCGCAGACGCGCCCCGAGCCGCCGCTGCCCGGGTACCTGCACTACACGCCCGCGGACCTCGACGCCATCCAGCGAAGCCTCGTGCCGAAGATGAACGCGATCAAGCAGTCCGCCGAGCAGCTCGCCGACTTCGGCAACCACACCGCGTGGGTCGCGCATCGGGAAGCCGATGGCCTGATGGAAATCCACGAGCAGTGGGCGGACCTGATGTTCGTGCACTCCGGAGAGGCCACGCTGTTGCTGGGCGGGACCATCCCTGATGCCCGGACCGACGCGCCGGGGGAGATTCGCGGCAGCACTTCAGTCGGTGGCGTGAAGCGTGTCATTCGCGCCGGGGATGTCGTCCAGGTGCCGGCGGGCATGCCGCACCAGTTCCTCGTCGCGCCGGGCAAGCAGGTGACGTTCTTCACCATGAAGATCGCGAAGCAGTAGTCCAGCCTTGCAACGCAGGTTGAAGCGGAACAGCCGGGAAAACTGATGGGCAAGCGCGTCTTCGTCATCGGCGCCACGGTCCGCGTCGGCGATGTCACCGATCCCGCATCGCTCGCACGCGACGGCTTCCGCGGCGAGCGGTTCGATGCGCTCGTCTCCTGCTCGCCGAGTGCGTCGATGACCCCTCCCGCCTCAATCGCGTTCTGCCCATCGGCGGGCCGGGCGAGGCCATCACGCCGCGTCAGCAGGGTGAGCGCTTGTTCGCACCGCTCGGTCGCGAACCCCGCTTCAAGCATGTCCCCGTCGAGTTGCTCGATGCCATCGTGGGTGTACTGGGCGCTGCCGGATACCTGGTGCCTGCGCTGGCCCGAAAGGCGGAACTCGCGCGGATCGGTCGCTAGTATGCTACCGAGTCGATGCTGGTTCTTGATCCGTTGACCGGGCGCTACGGCGCGGCTGCGACTCCCTCGACGGGGAGCGACACGCTCGCCGACTACTACTCGAGCCTGCTGAGCGGCAAAGCCAGGCTCGATCGCGGTGATCACGCAGTCTTCTGAAGCTCGCGCCCTCTGGGCGGACTCGCCCGCTATGTTCGTTATCGAACAGACTGGCTCAACGGGGAAGTCGACAGTGGCCGCTTGGAGAGCCACTCCAAGATTGCTTCCCGCAGAGCAACAGCGCTTCCCATAGTCCTGTAGCGTGGCCAGCGCTCCAGATCCTCACCGACTTGCCGCAGGGCACGAGAAGGGATTCGCGTGGCTGACAATCCGGCCTTGCGCCAGTGGCCTCGGTGCAGGTGCACGCGAGCGCAGACTCCGATTGCAGTGATACCGACGACAACAGCAGATACCAGGGACCCATGACTAAAGAATCCCAGCCTTTGGGGTCACCGAGCGCCGGGTCTGCCAGTGACGTGCACTATCGAGACCTGCTCAGCCTGATCGATGAAGGGTACTGCGTCATCGAGATGATCTTTGACGATGCGGGCAAACCGATCGACTACCGCTTCCTCGAAGTCAACGGCCACTTCGAAGCGCAGTCGGGCATGCACGCAGCCACGGGCAAGCGGGTCCGCGAGTTCTATCCTGATCTCGAGCGCTATTGGTTTGAGTTCTACGGCAAGGTGGCGCTGACCGGTGAACCCGCGCAGTTCGTCAACGAAGCCGCATCGATGGACGGGCGCTGGTTCGAGGTGCATGCACTGCGGCTCGGCGACGCCAGCAGCCGCAAGGTCGCCATCCTGTTCAAGAACATCTCTGAACGCAAGCGGATCGAGTCGGATCTGTATGCCGCCCTGGCGCTGGCGGAACGCGCCAATCGCGCGAAATCGGAGTTCCTCTCCAACATGAGCCACGAACTGCGTTCGCCGCTCAACGCCATCCTGGGCTTTGCCCAGCTGCTGGAGAGTGGCGCACCGCCCCCGACACACACGCAAAAGGACAGTGTCGACCAGATTCTCAAGGCAGGCTGGTACCTGCTCGAGCTGATCAATGAAATCCTCGATCTCGCGCTGATCGAGTCCGGCAAGCTCTCGATGTCACTCGAGCCCATGTCGTTGACGGAGGTGCTCCGCGATTGCCAGGCCATGATCGAACCCCAGGCCCAGAAGCGGCGGATTGGCCTCGCGTTCACCGGGCTGGATGGGCCACTGTCCGTCATGGCGGATCGGACGCGCGTCAAGCAGATCCTGATCAACCTGCTCTCCAACGCGATCAAGTACAACTCCGCGGGTGGCACCGTCCGGGTGACATGCGGGCTGGTGGCTAACGGGCGTGTCCGCATCCGGGTGCAGGACACCGGGCTCGGGCTCACTCCGGAGCAGTTGGCGCAACTGTTCAGGCCGTTTGAGAGGCTGGGCCAGGAAATCGGACTGGAAGAGGGGACGGGCATCGGGCTTGCCATCAGCAAACGCATGATCGAGCTGATGGGGGGCACGATCGGCGCGGAGAGTGTCGTGGGCGTCGGCAGCACATTCTGGATCGAGCTTGGTCAGAGGGCGCCGAGTACGGTGGAAGTCGACAGCGTCGCGTTGCCTGTGGTGACGGATGCGCAGCGCGAGGCCACTCCCTACGTGTCGACGGTCCTCTATGTCGAGGACAATCCGGCCAACCTGCTGCTGGTCCAGCGTATTCTGGCGCGCCGGCCCGATATCCGTCTGCTCAGCGCTGTCGATGGACTGAGCGGTGTTGAAGTTGCCCGATGCTCACTGCCGGACGCCATCGTGATGGACATCAATCTGCCCGGCATCAGCGGTACCGATGCCCGCCGACTGTTGGCGGCGGATGCGACAACCGCGCATATCCCGGTGATCGCCTTGAGCGCCAATGCCATGCCTCATGACATCGCACGGGGAATCGAAGCCGGTTTCTGCCGCTATCTCACCAAACCAATCAAGGTCGGCGAGTTCATCGATGCCCTTGATGTGGCGCTGGCGTCGACCCGCGCCTCGACCGCAACCATCCAATGAGCAGGACTCCATGCCCCTGACCGCCAGCGACATCCTGAATGGCCGCATCCTGATCGTCGACGACCAGGCGCCCAACGTCCAGTTGCTGGAGCGGTTCCTCGCCGGCGAGGGGTACACGAACGTCAGTTCCACCATGGACCCCGCCGAAGTCTGTTCGCTCCACCGTGAGACCCCCTACGACCTGATCCTGCTCGATCTGCAGATGCCGGGCATGGACGGGTTTGTGGTCCTCGAAGGACTCAAGGCGGGGGTGGTGGGCAGCTACGTGCCGGTGATCGTGCTGACCGCGCAACCCGGACACAAGGTTCGGGCGCTGCAGGCCGGAGCCCGGGATTTCATTGCAAAGCCCTTCGATCTCGTCGAAGTAAAACTCCGCATCCACAACATGCTGGAGGTCCGCCTGCTGCATCGGAAGCTCCAAGACCACAAGCGCAGACTGGAAGAAGTCGTCGCCGAAAGGACTGCCGAATTGCGCGAGAGTGAGGCCCGCTATCGCAGCCTGACCGAGCTTGCTGCCGACTGGTATTGGGAGCAGGACGAGCGCGGTGATTTCACCAAGGTCTCGGGGCCGGTGCTCGAGATGCTCGGGATCCGCGTGGCCCCGTTTACAGGAGGGGATGGCGAGCCTGTGGAAGACGGATGGAATCAAGCCGAGCGAGAGGTCCTGCACGCGCGCATCGCGGCCCGCGAGCCGTTCCTCGACTTCCTGTTCAATCGCATGAATGCCGACGGCACGCGGCAGCAGTTTCGTATCAGCGGAGAGCCGATGTTCAACAATGTGTGTCGGTTCATCGGGTATCGCGGCATCGGCGTAGAAGTCATTGCATAAGCGAGGCACCAGCCTGTCCGGGGCCGCGACGACTGCACCCCACCGCCCGCAGCAGAACAAGCTGCTGGCCGCGTTGACGGCCGTGGAGCTTGAGCAGCTGGTCCCGCATCTGGAGGGATTCCCGATGCGCCTGGGCGACCTCGTGTACGAACCTGGCAGGCAGCCCCAGTATGCGTACTTCCCCACGACATCGATCGTGTCGCTGCACCATGTCACCGAAAATGGTGCAACCGTCGAAACGACCGGTGTCGGTAACGAAGGTGTAGTCGGCATTTCGCTGTTCATGGGAGGCGCCACGACCTCCAGTTCGGCTGTTGTCCAGACTGCGGGCTACGCCTATCGGATCGAACACCACACGTTCAAGCAACGGTTTGATCGCGGTGGCCACTTGCAGCAGGTGCTCCTGCGCTACACGCAGGCGATGATGACGCAGATCTTCCAGTCGGCGGCGTGCTATCGACATCATTCGGTGGAACAGCAGTTGAGTCGCTGGCTGCTTGCGACCATGGATCGGGTCGTTTCCAAGGATCTCATCCTGACGCAGGAACTCGTGGCCAACATGCTGGGTGTGCGTCGCGAAAGCATCACCGAGGCGGCGGGGCATCTGCAGTCTGCCGGTCTCATCCGCTATCGACGCGGGCATATTTCGGTCCTCGACCAGACGGGTCTCGAGGCGCGCGCCTGCGAATGCTACGGCGTGGTCAAGCGGGAACTGGCGCGACTGGCGAGTTAGGCGATACTGTCCGGGGAAACCACTGATTGACCCGCCCCAGCACGGTGGCGAGGATCAACAGGGGAGGCAGCCTCCGGAATAAAGCTCGTCGGCGCATGAAATACGCAACCTTGTTGGCAGTGGCCATGGCCACGATGGTGACGGGCATCCTTCATGCTGCGGAGCAAGCCGTTGCCCCTGCCAGTTGCCGTCCTGCCGCAACACTGCCCATTGCGACGGCATCTCCGGCCGAGCGATCGACATTTCGCTACGACGTCGAGTATCCGTCGATCGGCTATGCGGGCGCGGCACTGACCAACGACGTCGCGAGGCTGGAGGCACGGCTGGCCAGCGGAGCATTGAAGCTCGAATACCGCGCAGAGCGGGGTTACCTCGAGTCATTGCTGGCCGCGCTCGGGATCGATCGCAGTTCGCAGATGCTCGTGTATTCAAAGAGCAGCGTCCAGCGGAGGCTGATCAGCGGGTCCAGGCCGCGGGCCCTCTACTTCAACGACGCGACCTATATCGGCTGGGTACAGGGCTCAGACCAGATCGAGGTAGCCACCATCGACTGCGAGAAGGGTCCGGTTTTCTATCTCTTCCACAATCAGCCTGACACTACCGTGCAGATCAAGCGCGAGTTTGCGGCGTGCCTCAGTTGTCATGATTCCGCCGGCATGCTGGGGGGCGGAGTGCCAGCGCTCACGGCGTACTCCATGCCGGTCGACAGTGGCGGAGTGGTTTTTCCCAACGATGATCCTGTCGCCGTGACGGATGCGACACCGCTTGAGCGCCGCTGGGCAGGCTGGTACGTGACGGGATTGCACGGCACGCAGACCCACCTCGGCAACCTTCTCGTCAGCTCGCCCGAGGAGTTCCGGACTGCGGATCTGCAGCGCAATGGCAATCGCGCAAGCGTTGCCGGACTGATCGACAGCCAGCCCTACCTGACCGACAAGAGCGACATCGTTGCCCTGATGGTGTTCGAGCATCAGGCAGCCTTGCACAGTCTCTTTGCGCGCACGACCTTCAAGGCCCGCGAGTTCCTGACGCGTGATCTCGGCGCAACGTCGCTGGAGCAACCGTTCAGCGAATTGCCGCCGAGATTGCAGTCCCTGTTCAGGAGGCTCCTGGAACCGGTGGTCAGGGGCCTGCTGTTCGCCGATGCAGCGGGCTTCAAGGACGGCATCCGCGGCAACCCGAGCTTCCAGGCCTGGTTCGAGGCCCAGGGGCCGCGTGACGCGGCGGGGCGATCGTTGCGCGAATTGGATCTCGCTACACGGCTCTTCCGCTATCCGCTCAGCTACCTTGTGTATTCGGAAGCCTTCGACGGCCTGCCGCGCAGCGTGCGCGAACACCTCTATGCCAGGCTGCTTGAAGTCCTGTCCGCCGGCAAGGACAGCGAGGACTTTCCCGGTCTGACGGCAGGGAACCGGCAGGCGATTTACGAGATCCTGAAGGCAACGAAGCCCGAGTTCGCGCGCGTCGCCGCATCGGCACGCAATCTGCCCGAAACGCGCTGATTTTGAGGGGGGGCACACGGCATCAGCTGGCATGTCGGGCACCCTGAGCCGACGGACACGAGCGGGTGCTTGACTCGCGAAGGCCGTTTCCCGGATCGTTCATCGTCATCGGCCTGACTGCACGCCCTCATGGATCCACTTGATCTCACGTTCATGTCCCGCGCCCTCGAACTGGCGAGAGCCGCCGAATCGGCAGGCGAAGTCCCCGTGGGCGCGGTGCTGGTGCGCGATGGCAAGATCATCGGCGAGGGCTCCAATCGGCCCATTGCCGGACATGATCCAACCGCGCACGCGGAGATGGTGGCTTTGCGTGCCGGCGCCCTGGCGGTCGGTTCCTATCGGCTGCTCGACACGACGTTGTACGTAACCCTGGAGCCTTGCGCGATGTGTGCGGGTGCCATGGTCCATGCGCGCGTGAAGCGGCTCGTGTTTGCCGCGCGCGATCCGAAGGCGGGCGCGGCCGGCAGTATCTTCAATATCGTCCAGCATCCGGCGCTCAACCATGCGGTCGAGTGCGAGGAAGGCGTTCTCGCCGAGGAGTGCTCGACCCTGCTGCGGGATTTCTTCAGGGCCCGGCGCAAGGGCCCGGCGGCCGACTAGATGGGATCTTCACCGGGTTCGGGCGGCCTCGATGCGGGTCGACCGGTCGACGCGGCGACCCAGTCGAGGATCGCCATGTACGTCTGGATGTTCTGCACGAAGCGCACCGGCTCCCAGCCGCGGGCGTACCCCCGCTTCACCTTCGTGTACCAGCGTTCCTGCGTGAGCAGCGGCAGGTGTTCGCGCACGTCTTCCCAGCTGTCGGGGTTCTTGCCGTGCATCTGCGTGAGGATGCGCGCGTCTTCCAGGTGGCCGAAGCCGACGTTGTAGCCCGCCAATGCCATCCAGGTGCGGTCCGGCTCCGGAATGCGTTCCGGGATCATCTCGCGGACGCTCACGATGTAGCGCGCGCCGCCGAAGATGCTCGATTTCGGGTCGAGACGATCGGCGATCTCGAGGCCGCGGGCGGTTTCTTCCGTCAGCATCATCAGTCCGCGCACACCTGTAGGGGAGGTGGCCGACGGATCCCATTGCGATTCCTGGTAACCGATGGCTGCTATCAAGCGCCAGTCGACGCCGACTTCGGCGGCCGCTTGCTGGAACCAGTCGCGGTACGCGGGCAGTCGCGTCTGGATGTGCGTCATGAAATCGCGGGACTGCAGGTAGTCGAAGCGATCGGTGTTGCTGTAGTAGCGGTCCAGGATCTGGGCCAGCCTGCCTTCGCCTTTCAGCGCCGCGAAGAACGCATTCGTGCGGTTGAGCAGGCTTGCATCCCGCGCATCGACGGCCCACGCGAGCGACTTGCCGGCAGTGAGGTCGAAAGCAATGCGGATCTCGGGATGAAAGGCACGGGCGATGGCGAACTCGTTGGAGTCCGCGATCGTGTAGTCGAACTCGCGGCGGGAGAGGCGATACAGCAGTTCTTCGGTCTCGGCCTCCGGGTTCTCGACCCAGACCAGCTCGGGGTGTTCGGGCAGGAGCTGTTCCAGCGTCGCCGCGTGCGCGCTGCCGGCGACGACTTCGATGTGGCCGCGGTTGGCCTGGTCGAGGCTGCGCGGCCGGTCCTCGCTCTGGCGATAGACCAGGTGTTCCTTCACTTCCTGGAAAGGCGGGCCGAAGCTCATGTGGGCGGGAACGGGTTGCCCCCGGGTCAGGCTGGCGGCGGCGATATGAGCCCGGCCCGAGGAGAGTTCCTCCATGACGTCCATGACGGTCGGGACGCTGTAGATGTAGAGCTTCACCCCGAGTTCGGCGGCGAACCGGTTTGCCAGGTCGTACTCCGGTCCCTGCGGTCCGGCGGCACCCAGATAGTAGGTGCTCGGGCTGTTCCGGGTGACCACGCGCAGTTCGCCGGCCTCGAGGATCTGCTCGAGCACGGTTGCAGGCCGGGTACAGGTCCCGAGCATCAGCACGGCGATCAGGGCCAGGGCGGCTTTCAAGCGGGCGGTCTCTCCATGGCGAGGCAGCCCCGGACTTGAGTTCCGGAAGCAATTCCCGACGTGCCTAGTATAGAATACCGGCCGCTTTGCACCGGACGGGGTTGATTCACAGTTGGATCAACCCAATCAAAGAGTTATGGAGAGGTGGCAGAGTGGTCGAATGTACCTGACTCGAAATCAGGCGTGGGCTTACGCCCACCGTGGGTTCGAATCCCACCCTCTCCGCCAAACAG
>JBEBIT010000051.1:0-23851 GCA_040080215.1 Steroidobacteraceae bacterium | reverse complement strand
TGCGAGACCGAAGTCCTGCAGGAGCGGATTGAGGTCGCGGCCGTCCGCCGCCGCCGGGATGAGCCGCTCGAACGGATTCGACGTGGTCAGGATGAACAGTGCAAAGCCGGCGCTGATGATGCCAAGCACACCGAACACTCGACTCGCGTAGGGCAGCGGCAACTGCTTGCTGAAGGCCGCGAGCGCGATGGACCAGGTGGACGTCACGAGCAGCCACAGCAGCAACGAGCCTTCATGCGCGCCCCACACCGCCGTGAAGCGGTAGAAGGTCGGCAACGCCGAGTTGGAGTTCGACGCGACGTACAGCACCGAGAAATCGTTGATGTAGAACGAGTACGCGAGGCAGCCGAACGCCAGCAGCGTGAACACCCACTGGCCCGCGACGGCGGGCCGCGTGGCGAGCATCCACTGCACCTTGCCCTTCTGCGCACCGACGATGCCGAAGAACGCCTGCGGGATGCACAGGCAGAACGCCAGAACGAGCGCGAATTGTCCGAGTTCGGCGATCATGGGTACCTTCAGTTGGCTGCGGCGGTCGGCAACGGGGCATCGCTCGGCTTCAGGCCCGAGTGCTGCTGTTTCAGGCTGTCCGCGACTTCGGGCGGCATGTACTTCTCATCGTGCTTCGCGAGGACTTCCTCGGCCACGAACAGGTTGTCGCCCGCCAGCTTGCCGCGCGCCACCACGCCCTGCCCCTCACGGAACAGGTCGGGCAAGACGCCGGAGTAGCTGACGGTGACATCCTTGGCATAGTCGGTGAGGACGAACCGGACTTCGAGGCTGCCGGGCGCCCGCTGCACGCTGCCCTCGGTCACCATGCCGCCGATGCGGATCGTCCGGTCTGCGGGGGCCTTGCCGCCGACGACATCGGACGTGCTGTAGAAGTACAGCAGGTTCTCTTGGAAGGCGTTCAGCGCGAAGGCCACGGCGCCACCGACGCCCAGCACGATCAGTCCTACCAGGACCATGCGTCGACGGCGGGGAGTCATGACTCGCTCCTGTTGGCGGCCACACGCCGGCGAGCCTTGACCTGGGCTTGAGACAACGCTCGGCGCGCGAGCCATGCGTTGCCCACCAGCACAACGGCAGTCAACGCGACGCAGGACAGCAGGTATCCCGCATACTTATCGAAGCCAAGAATGTCGCCTAAGTTCATGATTTCAAGTGGCTTCCGTTAGCCATCCGGCGTTGCGTTCGCGGGTCAGGATCTCGGCCCGTACCCGGTCGCACAGTATCGCACCGAAGAACAGCAGGAAGCCCAGCATCATGACGAGCAGGGGCGGTAGCATCGACGGGTCAATGGCCGAACTGCCGGTCAGCGACAGGCTGGAGCCCTGGTGCAGGCTGTTCCACCACTGCACCGAGTACTTGACGATGGGCACGTTGACGATGCCGACGACGGCAAGGATGCCGCTCGCCCGGTCCGCCCGCTGCACGTCGTCGTAGGACGCCCTGAGCGCCATATAGCCGAGATACAGGAACAGCAGGATCAATTCGGACGTGAGCCGCGGGTCCCACGCCCACCAGGCGCCCCACATCGGCTTGCCCCAGATGGCGCCCGTCACGAGCGCGAGCACCGTGAACCACGCGCCGATGACCGCACAGCCGGCCGCCACGGCGTGCGCCAGCTTCATGCGCCAGATGATGCCGATGCCGGCAGCGATGGCCATCATGCTGTAGACCATGAGGGACAGGGACGCGCTCGGCACATGCACGTACATGATCCGGAACGAGTCGCCCTGCTGGTAGTCCGTCGGGGCGACAAACAGCCCGTTGTAGAGCGCCCACAGCATCAGGATGACGGCCGGCCAGAACAGCCAGGGCCGCATCTTCCCGAGCAGGCGGTACGCATGGGGCGGTGACGCAAACTTGTGAAACCACGTCCAATTCATGTCAGGACTCAACCCCTATGCGGATCGCTGCCGCCATCGCCATGGGCCCCAGGCTGATCGCCAGGACCAGGATGGCGGCCAGCAGGTTGAGCGGCCCGGCCACCGCTTCCCCCGTCATGCCCAAACTGACTGCGCGGGCGCCGAAGATCAGCACCGGCACTTCGAGCGGCAACACCAGGAGCGCGAGCAGTACATTGCCCCGCCGCACCCCAACGGTCAGTGCCGCACCGATGGCGCCCAGCATGCTGAGCGCGGCGGTCCCGAGCGCCAGCGACGCCATCAGGACCGGCCACGCGGACACCGGCACACCGAGACCAGTGCCGAGCAGCGGCGAAAGGATGACCAGCGGCAGGCCCGAGACCAGCCAGTGCGCCACTGTTTTCATCAGCAGCATCCACGCCAACGGCTGCTCAGACAGCACCCATTGCTCCATCGTTCCGTCCTCGACATCGGGCCGGAACAGGGACTCGAGCGCCAGCAGGCAGGATAGCATCGCCGCGACCCACACCACACCGGGCGCGATCTCCCGCAACCGGGCCAGATCAGGGCTGATCGCGAGCGGAAACAGCGTAATGACGATGACGTAGAACAAGAGCGGTTGCGCCACCTGGTCCCAGTGCCGCCCGGCCAGCGTGAGCTCTCGCCCGAGCACCCGGCCGGCGAGCGTCCAGAGTCCTGGCGCATCTGTCACGGGAGTCATGCGGCGAGCGCCAGCTGGCGGGCACGGGGGTGCCCCGCGAGCAGCCCGTGATGGGCGGCCGTCAGGACGGAGCCGCCCTCCTCCAGGTGGTCCTTGATCAGCTGTTCGATGAGCGCGATGCCGCCGACATCCAGGTTGGTGGTGGGCTCATCGAGGATCCACAAGGGGACTCTGGACAACAGCACCCGGGCAAACGCCACCCGGCGACGCTGGCCAGCCGACAGCACGCGGCCCGGCAGGTCGACGCAGCGAGCGAGCCCAAGGGCGGTCAATACCGCTTCGCGCTCGGTGCGCGTGGTATCCCGTCGCAGGCCGGCGCCCGACTTGAGGTTCTCGTCGGCAGTGAGGTCGAGCTTCAGCGCGTTGAGGTGCGCGAGGTAGACGAGGTCGCGATGGTAGGCGTCACGCCCCTCCCGGATGGAGAGGCCGCGCCACAGGATGTCGCCCGATTCCGCCGGCAGCAGGCCGCAAGCGACGCGCAGCAGGCTGGTCTTGCCGGAGCCGTTCTCGCCAGTCACCTGCAGCAGCTCGCCGGAGCCCAGGGTGAAAGACACCTGTCGCAGGAGATGATGCTCGCCGCGCCACAGCTCGATGGCCCGGGCCTCCAGAAGCGCGTCCCGGGCAGGGGCGGCTGATGCTGACATCACACTCGACACGTTGGACGAAATGCCCCCTGTTGCAGACGCGCGGGGAGTCTAGCAGAAGGCATGCTGCGGACCGCTCAAGTGCATGAATGGTGTGCGCAATCGGCGACATGACCGCTTACAATTCGCGCCCGCGGCCTGCCCGGATGGCGAAATTGGTAGACGCAAGGGACTTAAAATCCCTCGGAGGCAACTCCATGCCGGTTCGACCCCGGCTCCGGGCACCATTCCCTTAAGATTGCTGCGGTTCGAGCCCCAGCAACCCGTAGGTCTTGAGCGCAACGGCGACCAGCGTCTGCGCGCACGGCAGGCAGTTCCCCGCACAACACCCCGGCCACTGCGTGAGCGGCATGTTGAACAATGGCAGCACGAGGGGACGGAAGTAGTCCGCGAGGCCGGCTTCGTCGCTCGCTTGCGCGAAGGCGGTGGCGAACTGCGGATGGTCCTCGATCATTGACAGAGACTGGAGGCGTCGGCCGGAATCGATAGTAGGGGGATTCAGCGGAAATTCCAATGAGCTCTGGCGGCTAAAAACACCCGCTACCCCAAACCTTACCCCCAACTGATGGGCGATGGCTGGGAAAGCAGCGACCCGAGTTGATGCTACTCAAGTCACCGTCGACAAAAGATACACCATCCGCTGCGCCGAAGACTCTGTGCCCCAGTTTTCTGAGGATAGCTGAGGGTCCTTGCTTATCTTTGTCGCTGTCTTGCATGAACCTGGCTCACATCCTAGGTTCGAGCAGAACAGACAAAGGATTGAAGCGGGATCGGGTGACGGGAACTCCACCCTCATGCCCGACATTCAGGGAATGAAGGGGAATGACCGTGCGCGCAGCAAGCAAGGGTTTCAGTCTTGTCGGCTGGAAGAGATCATTAGTCGACCACTGCCGGGCGAAAGTCTGGCCGCTGGTGGCTGTATTCGCCGGCTTGCTGTCGATGGCGGCAATCAGCTGGACACAGCCTGCGCAAGCGCAGTCTCTGCCTTCAAGCTGCAAGCCGAATTCCGGCGGAACCCAGGATTGCGCGGCGAAGATTCCCGGGCCGTGGGTCTTCTTGAATGCGAGCTGCAGTGCCAGCCTATACAAGGAATCTGAAGCAGAGTCGCAAGCGCTTTGGGAGTCACAGTACAAGGCAAGCTACACGGCGTGCCCGGGCGCCCTATACAATCGCATTGGTTGGATCCCGCAATCCGCGCCAATGTGCGTAGGCGGATTTTGTGGGTCGCAGTATGTCACCGTATCAACCGCGTGCGGGGGCTCTCCCCTCGTCTATCCGAGCGTCGCCGCCAATGGAGATGAGGTCGGAAATTGGCTTGTCTATGAAGTCGGTGGTGTCCAGGGCTCCCCGCCAAGCTGCACGCCAAGATCTGTCTACGACATTGGGGAGGTACGACGGACTCGCCCGGAATACTGCCCGCGCGGCTACACCCAGTCGGGTTCGTACTGCTACCGAAGTGGTGTCGATGTCGCAAAGGCGGTGGGGTCTCAGTGCCCGGCGTGTGGCAATCCAATCGCTCCCGGATCCGGCAACAAGTTTCAGAAAGAAGTGGACTACGTGGGTGGCGGTGATTATCCGCTTCGGTTTGAGCGCTACTACAACAGCCTGCTACGCCTAAAGAACAACGATAACGGGCATTACGGGGCTGCCGATCATTTCACTCGATTTGGCAACGACTCCTTTCTACGCCTCGCGAGCGGGCAGGGGCGCATTGGTTTCAACGCACCGGCAGGCTCTGCGGACCGTCGCGAGGCACTCTTCTGGTCCAACTTGGGACTGGACGCGATTGGTGGCAACTGGCGCCATACTTACCAGCGGAGCATTCGTTTCGTACCCAACACTTCTGCTGGCGTAACCACAGCCTTTGCCTACCGCCATGACGGGCGTGTGATCTCATTTGTCGGCTACAGCGGCGCATTTGTCGCGCAAGCAGACGTCGCCGACAAATTGGTTGCTCTCATGGCTGGCGGTTGGGAATACACCATCGATGATTCCGGCGAAGTCGAAACCTATAACGCCGATGGCCAACTCCAATCCATTCGGAGCCGCAGTGGTCAAACTCATACGCTGCAATACGACACGGATGGACGACTCACCACAGTCACCGACTCCTTCGGACGTCAACTCGCACTGACTTATGGCCTTCCGGCGGGGGACGCTTCCGCGGTGCTGCGCGTCGAGTCGGTCACCGACCCGGCAGGCAATGCCATCCAGTATAGCTATGGAGCCAATGCGACGCTGACGGGCGTGACCTATCCAGGAGCCCAGTCAAAGCAGTATCAGTACACGAACGCCACGTATCTACGTGGCCTCACTGGCATCGTTGACGAAAGTGCTCAGCAGTACGCCACGTTCGGCTACGACGCGTCCGGCCAGGCGAACCTGAGCGAGCACGCCGGGGGTGCTGAGCACGTTGGGCTCACCTATGTTGATACTGCGGACACGACAACCGGCAACGCTACCGTTGTCGATGCCGCCGGCGCGTCTCGGACGTACGCGTTCAGCAACGTGCTGGGTATCCCCAGAGTAACCAGCTTGACGCAGCCGGCGGCGAGCGGCACCGGTACGGTGAGCGCCACCAGTACCTACGATGCGAATGGCAATCGCACTGGCTATCGCGATTTCAATGGCTTCCGGAGCTGCTACACCTACAACACGACCCGCAATCTGGAAACACAACGGGTAGAAGGGCTGACCGGCACGACTTGCCCCGGGACGGCGGTATCCGGCGTTACGCGCACGACCACAACTTCGTGGCACTCCACCCAGAAGCTTCCGCTGCAAATCGCTGTCTACGCTGGTGCGACGGCCACCGGGACGCCGCTTCGCCAGACCACTTTCGCCTACGACTCGGCCGGCAATCAGTTAACCCGGACAATTACCGACTTGACGGTGACCCCAAACGCGTCGCGGACATGGACGTATACCTATAACGGCTATGGCAAGGTCCTGACAGTTGACGGCCCTCGTACGGACGTCTCGGACGTTACCACCTATACGTACTACGCCTGCTCGACCGGCTATCAGTGCGGCCAGGTCAATGCCGTGACGAACGCTCTCGGCCACGTCACCACGTACAACACCTATAACGCCCATGGGCTACCACTGACGATCACGGATCCCAACAGTGTCGTCACAACGCTTACGTACGACGCCCGCCGTCGCTTGACGTCAAGGACGGTTGGCAGTGAATTGACCAGCTTCGAGTACTGGCCAACCGGCTTGCTGAAGAAGGTCACGTTGCCGGACAGCAGCTTTCTGGCGTACACGTACGATGCGGCTCACCGGCTCACGCGGATCGACGATACGGACGGCAACTACGTGGCCTATACGCTGGACGCGATGAGCAATCGCACTGCCGAGTCTGCATACGACCCATCGAGCGCTTTGTCGCGGACGCAAACTCGGGTCTACAACACCCTGAATCAGCTCTGGAAGGAGATTGGAGCGGCAGGCACCACCGCCGTGACGACCCAGTTCGCCTACGACAACAACGGCAACCAGACCAATGCCAATGCGCCGCTCAGCCGGAACGCCGTCAACACTTACGACGAGCTCAACCGCCTGAAGCAGATCACGGATCCCGGCAGTGGCCTTACGAGGTTCACTTACGACGCCAACGACAACCTGCTGACTGTGCTTGATCCCAGGAACCTCCAGACTTCCTATACCTACACTGCATTCGGGGATCTGCTTACTCAGCTGAGCCCGGACACAGGCACGACTACCAATACCTACGACTCGGGCGGCAATCTGCAGACGAGCACCAACGCCCGCAGCGCGGTGACGACCTACGCCTACGACGCCCTGAACCGAGCAACTTCGGCACAGTTCAAGATCGGCACGACGGTCGATCAGACGATCGCCTATACCTACGACTCGGGAACCAACGGTGCGGGTCGGCTGACCGGGGCCAGCGACGCCAACCACAGCCTGACGTACACGTACGACGCCCAGGGTCGGGTCACCGGCAAGGGCCAAACCGTCTCGGGGACTGCCAAGACCGTCAGCTACGGCTACACCAACGCCAACCTGACCTCAATGACGACGCCCTCCGGCCAAAGCATCACGTACGGCTACACCAGCGGCCGGCCGACCTCGATCAGCGTCAATGGCACTACGTTGCTGAGTGGGGTCCTTTATGAGCCCATGGGTCCGGTGCGCCAGTGGACCTGGGGAAATAGCACCTTGGCCGTACGCAGCCATGACCAGGACGGCCGGGTAAGCCAGATCGACAGCAGTGAGTTCTCTACGTATGCGTACGACGACGCCAGCCGGGTCACTACGCTCACCAATACAGGTAACAGCGCCCTTTCCTGGACCTACGGCTACGACGTCCTGGACAGGCTGACCAGCGGGGCACGGACGGGTCTGAGCCAGACCTGGACCTACGACGCCAACGGCAACCGGTTGACCCAGGGCGGGACCACCAGCACGACGTTCACGAACTCGGGAACCAGCAACCGCCTGAGCAGCACGAGTGGGGCGTTGACCCGAACCTACGGCTACGACGCCACCGGGAACACGACCGGTTACAGCGGGCTGACGTTCACATACAACTACGCTGGACGAATGACCGGCGTAAGTGGAGGAGCTAGCGCCAGCTACCTGCACAACGCCTTGGGGCAGCGGGTCAAGAAGGTGACCGGGGGCAACACGACCTACTTCGTCTACGACGAGGCTGGTCATCTACTCGGGGAATACACCAGTGCCGGCGCGCTGATTCAGGAGACGGTGTGGCTCGATGACATCCCCGTGGCCACCCTCCGACCAAACGGTGCGTCGGTAGATATCTACTATATCCACACTGACCACCTGAATTCCCCGAGAAAGGTGACGCGACCGAGCGACAATGCCCTGCGGTGGCGCTGGGACCCGGATGCGTTTGGCAACGGCGCGGCCAATGAGAACCCGCAGTCGATCGGGACGTTCGTCTATAACCTTCGGTTCCCAGGGCAGTACTACGATACGGAGACTGGGCTCAACTACAACTACTTCCGGGACTATGACTCCCAGACGGGCAGGTATGTCCAAAGCGATCCAATTGGACTCGCGGGCGGGATCAACACATATGCCTATGTCGGTGGGAACCCGATCAGTACAATTGACCCGATGGGATCGCAAGCGATTCCATTGCCTTTCCCAGGCTTTTTGCCGCCTGTTGCAATTCCGGGTTCAAGCGAAAACCAACAATTTGGAAAGAGCTTCGGCGCGTTCCTGAAACGGGCAGGGGAAGTGATTGAGGAAATATGCAAGACACCCTGCCCACCTTGTACGCCCTATGCTGCAGGGACCATAGGCTACCTTGGTCCTCACAACGGCAATCACTTCAGCAAGATTCACCAGCGCTTTCTGAACCCGCATCTGAATCTATTTATCGTCCGCCAGAATAGAGATTGCAAATGTTTCTGGAATGACAACTCCCCGATGGATTCGGCGGAACCACCGCCGCATCCTGATTGGATAAATCTCAACAACGGGTTCCCGCCGCTATCTCCTTAGGAGGGCTGCAATGCTTTATCCCGATGGAACGGAAATGCGCATGGGTGATCGAGTTCGTATCAAGAACGGCGACACAGGCACCATTGTGTTTTCCTTGGACACAAGAGAATTTAGCGATGAGTATCCAATGAAAAGCTGGGACTACTTGGAATCTGGTGTCATGGTGCGTACCGACAAAGGTGCATTAGTCCATTTTGAAACATCGACACCAAGGGACATGGTTGAGCGCGAGTAAAGTCAAAACGAGACGGTGTGGCTGGGCGACATACCGGTCGCCACCCTGCGGCCCAACGGCGGGTCGGTGGCGGTCTACTACGTCCACACTGACCACCTGAACACCCCGCGGCGGATCTCGAGGCCCTCGGACAACGTCATCGTCTGGCGCTGGGACTCGGACCCGTTCGGGACGACGGCGGCGAGCCAAGATCCGGATGGCGACTCGACCAACTTCGTATACAACTTCCGGTTCCCGGGGCAGTACTACGATGCCGAGACCGGGCTCAACTACAACTACTTCAGGGACTATGTCTCGCAGACCGGTAGGTATGTCGAAAGTGATCCTATCGGATTGGAAGGCGGCCTAAACACTTTCGCCTACGTGGGATCCGCGCCGACGGCTGGGTTCGACGAATTTGGCCTCGAACCAGGTGGGCCATGGCATCCGCCGAAGGATACGAGCTTAAGTTGCAAGTCCAGTGATTCGTGTCCCCAGATAGAAGCAAAGATGGGTCAATTGCAGCGAATGATTGCTTCCCACACTGGATGGGACCAAAAGATGCCTAGGCCGCGTGGTGGAAATAGACATGCTGACGAGATTGCTGACCTTTGGCGCGCCTTTGGAAAATGCCAGCAACTCCACAACACTAAGTGCAAGTCAAACTGTCCCCGAACGAATAGCGAGAATGTCGCAAAGATAGGCACGACCGCACTATTGCTCGGAGGTGCGGCGTGCATTGCCTTCCCCGAGCTGTGCATTCCCGGTTTGATCATGGGGGGAGCGATGGTAGGAGCTACCCAATAATGTCCGATCCAGAACGCGAACTATCCGAAGTAATCTCTGCGTTTTCGACAAACTTGTCCGTAGTGGATAACGCCATCGAACTAGCTGTTGTTCGCAAGCTACTCAGAGATCTCACTAGCATTGAGGCACAAGGAGCGCTTTGTTCTCACATCCTAAACACGGACTTCTCATCTAGGATTTCACCGCCTCTGGAGTTTTCGGACTTTCATCCATTCGTATCGGACTATTTTCTACGATGCGTCCGGGAAGACCCTGCCGGACAATGGTCTGATTCTCGATACGGCGCCGGAATCGCGCTTGCGAATTGGTTCAAGGGCTTGGTAGACGACAAGACAGTGCCTCGCCAAGCGCTTGCTGACATTCAACACTCGATAGCAATGAATTGGGACGCTGCCACCAATGATGGTGTCAAGAATGGAATCCTGAACGGAGTCTTGGAACACATATTCGAGGACTATGGCTCACGAGAGTACTTCTCGGATTGGCGCTTACACTCTAAGTACTCTGCCTTGTACGACGCAGCCTGCCAGTGGTCCGACCATTCCGATTAGTTGGTGCGATAAGTCCGAGGGCTTGCCTAGTTTCGGTGCGCAGGATATCGGCAATTCGGTTACCGGAAAGGGGAGCAGAGTAACTAGCCACCTGCGCCGCGTCCAATCCTCGATTTCTTCTCAGGGAAGCGCGACGCCCTATTTCGACTAACGAGTTACCTCCGGCCGTTCCTTGGCTTCTCTGTCGCGAACCCGCTCTATCAGAGCGTGAGCGATCATGTCGCGTTCCGTTCTAGGCGGCGGCATCTGACCGATGAAACTGTTCACCTGAATGGCTAGCGCCTGATGGCCCTCGGCTTCTAGCCTTCTGGCAACCCGCCGCCACCCGCGCTCGATGTCTCCGCGAGTCTGTAGCAACTTGGCTTTCCCGGCTTCGATCCCCCGATCGCCATTCTTCAGCTCGTTGGCCACAGCCTCGACACGCAACCGCGTGTGTGTAGATGCTCCCCGCAGGGTCGCTCGATAGATCCCGTCTCGCTTGCGAGTTCTGCACTCCCCCCGAACGGCACGCTCTGTGGCGTTCGCCTCTACTCCCTGATCCCGTAGATGACGCGCAAACTCCCGACGCCAACCCCGGAGGGTTGCTTTGCGGACGTTGAGCCGCTCTCCCTGCTCGCTGATGGCTTTGACGACCAGATGGACATGGGGATGGTCTTGGTCCGTGTGCAGCACCATCGCATACCGATGCTTGAGTGCGAACTGCTCACGAGCGAACGTCCGGCTGGCGGCAAGCAGCCGATCAGGCGGGATCCCGGCGGGCATGGACAGGACGATGTTGTGAACCAGCTTGGCGGCCTTGCGGCCCGGCTTGCCGCCATAGGGCGAACCGGCTTCGGCAGCGTCGGCTTCCAGGTCCCACACATCGGCCAAGTCCTCCTCACTGCCCTTCCCTTTCAGCAGCTCGCCGTTGTCCAACTCAAGCTCAAGCTTGCCGTGGCGATCGATGTATTGGAGATGGGCAGCCACAGCCTTCGGGCTCATCCCGCCGCCGGACACCTTGACCATCACTTCTGGCACTCTGCGAACCGTCCGGGCGATCTGCTCGACCTGAGCGGGGGATAGCCGGTCGACCCTCCCCGGACCGTGACGGCCGTAGCTCACGAGATTGAGGAGCGGTTCGCCCCTAATTCCGCTTGTCGTCATGACCCACCTGCCAGCTGATGACGTTTGCCTTGATGAGTCCGCGGACATGGTCTCGGAGCGCCTCGCAAATCCTTAGCATGGCGCGCAGGTCGTCCCGTACTGGGCCCACGACTCGGCCACCCTGCTGCCCAAGCCGGGCGATCTGATTGAGATTCCGGCCGATAGCATTGAGGCCCGCGACTGATTGCTTGAGGGCCAGCAGCTCAGCCTTCGGCAGCGGACTCAAGGCTCGAAGGTGCGACCTGACGAGATTGGAAAGGTAGGTCGCGGCCGGCATGCCCCGACCTGTCGCTCTCTCTTGCAGGAGCGCCCAGTCGCCTGGCTCCAGGCGAACGGACAACCGGGCGCTTCTGACAGGACGGGCTTCAGATATCGGCGACTCCAGTACTGATGATCCCGACGTCTGTAGCAAGACCTCAACTAACTTCTTCAACAGGGCGGATTCCGTCAGTTGTTGTCGCTCTGCTGCCGCGCGCACCGCGGCCTTCGTCGCCGTGCTCACCCGACACTGAATGAAAGCCTCTTTCGCCATGAGGCACATCGTCTGACAACAGCCGCCGATAGGCTATCCTGCATTTGTCTGTTTTTTGCCCAGAAACTCATACGGTTTGAGTCCACAGCCCAGCCAATGACGCGTGCCGCCGCCGTCCTTTGCGTCGCGTCAATTGCCATGCCGTCGGGCTTCGATCCCAGTCCCTTGCATGAAGAGAATCCGGCGTGTCTGAGTTTGACCGAAAATTCCCCAGAAACTCCGCATGACTTTTCGGTGGCCGATCGCGAATGATCGACACTCGGTAGCAGTCTCTCTTGCTGCAGTGAAGCCCTTGCCCTTGAGAATCATCCTCCATGAGCGAACAGACTCGCACGCCCAACCCGTCCCCTCTCCAGGTGCTTCGCCTGCCACAGGTGTGTGCGTTGACGGGCCTGTGTCGATCGGTCATCTACCAGATGGAAGCCGAACGCCGGTTCCCGCGCCGGATAAAGCTCGGGACACGTTCAGTGGGATGGATCCAGGGGGAGGTGCACGAGTGGCTATTGAAACGTGTTGCCAGCCGTCACTGAGGTCTGTGCGCAACTCGCAATGCACTTGCCAGAGGCGCACTCCACATTCGCGATTCGCCAATCGGCTGCGTGAACGTTACGTCCAGGGATTCAGCACGGTTTTCACCGATGTCTGAAAATCCGATGCATTCCGTGTCACCAGCGTAAGGCCGTGCATCTGTGCAGTCGCAGCTATGAGCGCATCCATGGCCTGGATGGGCCGCCCGCGGGCGTCGTGACGCGCAACCAGACGGCCCCATTCATCAGCGACGGCGCCATCCACCAACACGATTCGCCCCTCGAACCGCAGCGGCAATTCACTGCGCAGCCAATCATCGAGGCGTCGGCGACGAGCGCCGGCCGGCAAACGTTCAATCCCGTGGCGCAGCTCGGCGAAGGTGACGACGCTAAGAAAGACCGCGTCCTCGTCCACTTTGGCGAGCCATTCAATGACTCCCGGATTGGGAAGCGGCTTGGTCCACTCGGAGACAACGTTGGTATCAAGCAGAAAACTCATAGTTCCGTCGAACGAAGCCGGTCCCTGGATCGCTGGACCTTCACTCCCGCACCCCGCAACGGTGATGCCGCGAAGAAGTCGGCCAAGGTGCCGCTGCGCCGGGTCTTGCGCTCCCATTCTTCTGCATCGACCACGACGGCGGCACGTCGGCCATTTCGCGTAATGGTTTGCGGACCGTGTTTCTGGGCGTGTTCGATCACCTCGCTCAACTTTGCCTTCGCTTCCGCAACCGTCCAAAGATCAGCTTCCATATCGCCACCTCGCCTAGACTATAGTCATGATGGTCATTATAGTCATAGATTAGCTGCGGGCAACCCTCCTGTGATGCAGCCCGCCGCCCGCCACAGGCTGGTCATTTCATATCAACTGGCCTTCCCCGCTTTGCCGCCCACCTTGAGCCCATCCAGATAGTCCGCCCACGCCTGCATCATCTTCCGGCGCTCCGGGAGGTGTTCGGCGTAGTTGTAGGCGGCGCGGACCTTGTTCCGTTCGCCGTGGGCCAACTGGCGTTCGATCGCATCCCGATTCCAGCCCCGCTCGTTCAGCAGCGTTGAAGCCATGCTGCGGAACCCGTGGCCGGTCATGTCGTCATGTCCGTAGCCCAAGGCCCGCAATGCGCCGTTTACAGTGTTCTCGCTCATTGGCCTGGCTGCATGCCGTATACCCGGGAACAGATAGCCATCCGGGCCGGTCAACGCGCGCAGTTCACTCAGAATCGCGACGGCTTGGCGGGAGAGCGGCACGATGTGCTGCTCTGCCATCTTCATTCGTGCGGCAGGAATGCGCCATTCCTTTCCGTCCAGATCGAACTCCGACCAGACAGCCAGCCGCAACTCGCTGGGGCGGGTAAATACATACGGCGACAACCGCAGGGCGCAACAGACCGGAAAGGTGCCCCGGTAGCTATCCATAGCTCGCAGCAAAGCTCCCACCTGGGCGGGATCGGTAATGCTGGCGTGATGGGTCACTTTGACGGCCGGGAGCGCGTCGCGTAGCGCCGTCGTTGGATCGCTCTCAGCCCTGTGTGTAACGATGGCATAGCGGACGACTTGGCCAGCCTGCTGCAAAGTCCGGTGAGCAGTATCCAGCGCTCCCCGCTTTTCGATCCGGCGAAGACACGTCAGCAGTTCGGCAGCGCTGATCTCCCTGACCGGCCTGCTGCCGATCCAAGGGTAGAGGTTCGACTCAAATCGCCTCACCGTTCTTTCGTAGTGATCCGCCGACCAGTTCGGCTGTTCCTTGGCCAGCCATTCGAGCGCGACGGACTTGAACGTGTCGGCCTCTGCCTGCTTGTCGACCTTGCGGGTTACGGACGGATCAACCCCATCTGCCACCTGCTTACGCATGTCATCGCGCTTCTCCCTGGCACGCTTCAGCGTGACATCCGGGAACACGCCAAGAGAGAGAAGCTTCTCTCTGCCTTGCAGACGATACTTGAGGCGCCACCAGCGCGAGCCATTGGGCTGCACAAGCAGGTAGAGCCCCCGCTCGTCGAACAGCTTGTAGGCCTTCTCACGCGGTTTGGCGGCAAGGATGGCGGGGACGGACAGTGCCATTGGGGGTAACCAAGGGAACCAAAGTGCGGTTACCCCCACTCTTACCCCAACTACGGCGCCGATGCAACCGGACGGCCGTGGACGCCGATGAACCGAAATTTGGCAAAAATAGCGGGTTTTCTGTGGCTGTCCCTACGTCTGCGGACGTTACCGGACGAGGGACTGGAGGCGTCGGCCGGAATCGAACCGGCGTTCACGGCTTTGCAGGCCGCTGCGTAACCACTCCGCCACGACGCCAGTAGGAGGGCCAGTAGGGAATTCCAAGGGATGGAGCGGGAAACGAGACTCGAACTCGCGACCTCAACCTTGGCAAGGTTGCGCTCTACCAACTGAGCTATTCCCGCATGCCCTTGGAAGGCGGCGATATTCTATGTGCTAGCGACTAGGAGTCAAGGCAAGTTTTAAGGAACTGGAGCCCTATTCTTCCCATTCTCCTATTGCGACCGCGACCGCATGAGGTCCGGCCATGCGGCCCTGAGATACGCAATCATGGACGACAGCGTGAGCGCCGCCGCGGCCACGGTCAGGAGGATGCCGAGAAGATAGATCGGCAGGCCGAACAGGTCGTCCCGGTACAGCAGGAACGACAGCCCCACCATCTGGAAGATCGTCTTCCACTTGCCCATGTTCGACACCGCGACCTTGGCGCGAGCGCCGATCTCCGCCATCCATTCCCTCAAGGCCGACACCGTGATCTCGCGGCCGATGATGACGATGGCGGAGACCACGATGAACCACCGCGGATCGCCACTCGCGACCAGCACCAGCGCGACGGCCACCATCAGCTTGTCAGCCACGGGATCGAGGAACGCACCCAGCGCAGAGATCTGGCCAAGACGACGCGCCAGATAGCCGTCGAGCGAATCGGTGATGGCCGCGAGCCCGAACACCAGGCCCGCCGCCGGCGCAGACCATGAGTACGGGAGATAGAACAGGACGACGACGAGCGGGATCATCACGATCCGCGCCATGGTCAGGACGTTCGCGATCGGGAACGTCATGCACCAGCCTCAGGCGCCGGGGTGCAGCGTTGCATAGACCTGCTCGGCGAGCTGGGTACTGATGCCGCGGACCTTGGCGAGGTCCTCGACGCTCGCGCGCGTGACGCCCTGGAGACCGCCGAACTGGCGCAGCAGCTCGCGACGTTTGGTAGGCCCAAGGCCGATGACGGTCTCAAGGATGGATTCGGTCCTGGCCTTGGCTCGCCGCTGTCGATGTCCGGTAATCGCAAAGCGGTGGGCCTCGTCGCGAATCCGCTGGATGAGATGCAATGCGGAAGAATCGGGCGCCAGTATAGTGGGCACCTCCTGCCCCGCCAAGAAAAGCCGCTCCTGCCCGACGCGGCGGTCCGCGCCCTTCGCGACACCCACCAGTGCAATCCCGGTGATCCCGAGTTCTGTCAACACCGCTTCGGCCTGGGCGAGTTGTCCTGGCCCGCCATCGATCAGCAACAGGTCGGGCAACACGGCCTCTTCGCGCTTCAAGCGCGAGTAGCGGCGCTCGAGCGCCTGGCGCATGGCGCCATAGTCGTCGCCCGCCGCCACGCCTTCGATATTGAAGCGGCGGTAGTCGCTCTTGATCGGTCCTTCCGGACCGCAGACCACGCAGGACGCTACCGTCAACTCGCCCATGGTATGGCTGATGTCGAAGCACTCGATACGACTGGGCGGCGAAGGCAAACCGAGGCCCGTCGCAATGGCCGTCAGCTGCTCGGCCACGGTCGCGGCATTCGCTTCGCGCATGCGCAGGCTCAATTCCGCATTGGAACTCGCCATCTCGAGCCAGCGAGCCCGCACGCCGCGAACCTTCTGCCGGATCGCCACTGTCTTGCCCGCCCGCTCTGAAAACGCCTGCTCCAGCACGTCGGCGTCCTCGATGTCTTCACTGACCAGGATCTCGCCCGGCACTTCGCGCGTCAGGTAGTACTGCGCCAGGAACGCGCTCAGCAACTCGCCGGATTCCGCGAGCCCGGCTCGCGGGAAGTAACTGGTACTGCCGAGGTTGCGGCCACCGCGCAGATGGACCACGGCGACGCAATGACGACTGCCCGCGGAGACGAGCGCCACTGCGTCGATGTCCTGGTCAGCCAGGCGCGTCATCGACTGGCTCGCCTGAATCTCCTTGATGGCCGACACCTGGTCGCGCAGCCGCGCTGCCTTCTCGAATTCGAGGTTCGCCGCAGCCGCTTCCATGCGCGCCGCGAGGTCGTCGCGCAATTCGCGATCGCGTCCCTCGAGCACGGCGATCGCATCCTTCACGTCCTGTGCGTAACCCTGCTCGTCAACCAGCCCGACGCACGGGCCGGAGCAGCGCTTGATCTGGTACTGGAGGCACGGGCGCGTGCGATTCGCAAAGAACGTGTCTTCGCAGGTGCGCAGCTTGAACAGCTTCTGCAGCAGCAACTGCGTCTCGCGCGTCGCACGTGCACTCGGGTACGGACCGAAGAACCGGCCCGGCATCTTGCGGCTGCCGCGATAGAACGACAGGCGCGGAAACGGTTGCTGCGTCGACAGGTACAGGAACGGGAAACTCTTGTCGTCGCGCAGCGAGATGTTGTAACGCGGCCGGTGCTCCTTGATCAGGTTGAACTCGAGCAGCAGCGCCTCGGTGTCGGATGCGGTCGCCGTGACCTCGATGGCCGCGATCTGCTCGACCATCGCCATGGTCTTGGCGTTCAGTCCCTTGCCGGAGAAGTAGCTGCCGACACGCGACTTGAGGTTGCGCGCCTTGCCGACATACATGATCTCGCCCTGCGCCGACAGCATGCGGTACACGCCGGGCCGCGTGGTCAGCGTGGCGAGGAAGGCCTTTGGATCGAAGTCCGCCACTCGATCGTTCCTTACCGGATATCCAGCAGCGCGCGCGCCCTGGCAAACACGGCCGTGAACATCTCTTCCGTCAGGCGGCGCGTGTTGGTGTTGTAGCGACTACAGTGGTACGAGTCGAGCAGCACATGGCCGTTCGGCAAGGTGTGCTCTGCCCCGTGCGCGAAGCGGAATGCGGTCGGCTTGAGGCCCAGCGCGCGCAGCACCGCAACGTGCGAAATCAGCCCGAGGGACAGCAGGACACTGCGGGGCGCGAGGCCTTCGAGCTCGTTCTGCAGGAAACCGTTGCACTGCTTGATCTCGGCGGGCAGCGGCTTGTTCTGCGGCGGCACGCACTTCACTGCGTTGGTGATCCGGCAGTCGAGCAGTTCGAGGCCATCATCCGCGGAACGGGATTCGGCCCGACTCGCGAAGCCGAAGGCATGCAACGTCCGGTACAGGATCAGGCCGGCATGGTCGCCCGTGAACGGCCGCCCGGACGCGTTGGCGCCGTGGAAGCCGGGAGCCAGTCCCACGATCAGCAAACGCGCTGCCTTGTCGCCAAACGGTGCGACCGGTGCGCAATGGTACCCGGGATGCGCTTGCCGCCCCTCGTCGAGGAACTTCGCGAGCCGCGGGCACAGCCGGCATCCGGGATCAAAGACGTCCAGCTTGAATTGGGGCGCGGCGGCTGACATGGTGTGGGGCAAATAATATGACGCTGGTGCTGTTCAACAAACCGTTCGGGGTCCTGACCCGCTTCGCGAAGCAAGACGAGCGGCGGACTTTACGCGATTTCCTGCATTTGCCCGGATTCCATCCGGCGGGCCGGCTTGACTACGACAGCGAAGGCCTGCTGCTGCTGACCGACGACGGTCCCCTGCAGGCCCGGCTAAGCCACCCGCGCTGGAAGCTGCCGAAGTCCTATTTCGTCCAGGTGGAGAACATCCCGGATGAAGTCGCGCTCAGCGCCCTGCGCCGCGGCGTCACGTTGAACGACGGCCCGACGCAACCGGCCGAAGTGGAAGTAGTGGCAGAACCTGCGTGGCTGTGGCCACGGCATCCCCCGATTCGCAAGCGAGCGACCATCCCTACGGCCTGGCTCAAGATCACCATTCGGGAAGGTCGCAATCGGCAGGTGCGGCGAATGACGGCTGCGGTCGGTCACCCGACACTGCGGCTCATCCGCTGGGCCGTCGGCCCCTGGGATATCTCGACACTGCCACCGGGACAGCACCGGGCTGCGCCGGCCGATGAAGTCGGACGGCTGCTTGCGAGCCGTCCGCGCTGACGACGGGCCTTAAGACTACCTGCCGACTGACGGACCGTGCGGCTTCGGGGGATACAGGCCCGACAGCCGCATCGCGAGCTCCAGCGCCTGCTCGTAGTTGAGGCGAGGATCGACCTGCGACTTGTAAGCCCGCGCGAGATCCGCATCCGTGAGGCCGCGGGCACCGCCGGTGCATTCAGTGACGTCGTCCCCCGTCAGCTCGAAGTGCACGCCGCCCAGGATCGAACCCTGGTCGCGATGGATGCGGAACGCCGATTCAAGCTCGGAGACGATGTTCTCGAAGCGCCGCGTCTTGAGGCCCGACGTGGCGGTTTCGGTGTTGCCGTGCATGGGATCGCAGATCCACAGCACGGGACTGCCCGTTGAGCGGACCGCCTGGATGAGGCCGGGCAGGCGCTTGTCGATTTCCTTCGCGCCCATGCGATGGATCAGCGTGATCCGGCCTGGCTCGTTATTCGGGTTGAGCTTCGCGATCAGCTGCTGGACCCACTCGGTGCTCATCGACGGACCGACCTTGATGCCCATCGGATTCGCGATGCCGCGGAAGAATTCCACGTGCGCGCCGTCGAGTGCAGCCGTGCGCATGCCGATCCACGGCATGTGCGTCGACAGGTTGTACCAGCGCTTCGAGCGCTCGATGTAGCGCGTCTGTGCCTGCTCATAGAGCAGGTGCAGGCCTTCATGGCTCGCGTAGAAGTCGATCCGGTTCGACTCGTGCATCGGGCTGCCATTGGCCGCTTCGAAAAAGTCGAGGGCATCCGAAATCGAGTTCACGATCTTCTCGTAGCCTTGCCATTGCGGCGAATGGCGGACGAAATCGAGATTCCAGTATTCGGGATGATGCAGATCTGCAAAACCGCCGTCGATCAGCGACCGTACAAAATTCAGCGTCAGCGCGGCGCGTTCATACCCGCGGAGCAGCAACTGCGGATCCGGCTCGCGGTCTGCCAGCGTGAAGCCGGGGCGGTTCACGATGTCGCCGCGATAGCTCGGCAATGTCACGCCATCGCGCGTTTCGGTATCGGCCGAACGAGGCTTGGCGTACTGGCCCGCCATGCGGCCAATGCGGACGACCGGCTTCTTCATGCCGTGCATGAGGACGAGGCTCATCTGCAGCAGGATCTTGAGCTTCTTGACGATGTCCTCGGACTGGCAGTCCTCGAAGGACTCCGCGCAATCACCGCCCTGGAGAACGAAGCGCTCGCCGCGCTGGGCGCTGGCAATCTGCTCCTTGAGCGCGTCGATCTCCCACGACACGACGAGCGGCGGCAAGCGCGACAAGGCGCCGACCGCAGCCGAGAGGGCCTCGGGATCTGCATACGTGGGTTGCTGGGTGGCCGGCCGGTCGTGCCAGCTCGCCGGGTGCCAATCGAGAAGACTTGGATTTCGCGTCATGGACCGATCGTATCACTCCACGATCGCACCGCAAAACTACTAGCTCCCAGTTGCCTCAAGTCGCGCCTTGGACAGCTGCGCCGCCATGCGCTGTGGGGACACGGGGATGGCAGTTCGCAAGTCCTGCGCGAACAGCGAGACCCGGAATTCCTCGATCATCCACCGCAACATCGCAAGCTCCGGCAGCAGCTGGGCACGCAATGGCCCTCCTGCTGCCAGTCGCAGCCCCTGCCATTCGCGGATGAACGGCTCGACCGTGTGCGACAACTCGGCATCACGGGTAACCCCGGCCGGCAGGCGATCAAGACGCCTGACCAGCGCCTTGAGGTACCGCGGATACTGGGTCAGCCGTGACTGTGGTGTCCGCTCGAGGAAGTCCTTCGGAAAGAGACCGCCGAGTTGCTGCTCGATGTCGGCGACGGCCGCCTTGCAGGCAGGGGCGCCGAGCGCGCGGAGCTTCTGGCGCACGGTCTTGAGCTCGCCCAGCATTTCAAGGGCGCGGGCTTCGAGCCGATCGAGGGCCTGGGCAAAGCGGTCGCGCCCGCCCGCCATCGCCGCATCGAACTGCGCGCGCGTCCGCGGCGTGGCCAGCTCGTCGGGCAGGAAAGCATCAAGGATGACGCGCTCGGCCAGCCGGTCGGCAATTCGCACGTCGGGAAGCGACACGGAAGCAAGCAGCGCCAATTCGTTCCGGTCTGCGAAGCGCTTCCGCGCGAACCGAAGCTGCTGTGCCAGCGCGAGCAGCAACAGGCGCAGCACACCCTTGCGGGTCTCGTGCTCCGCCAGCAACGGCGAATCGAGTTCGACGAGCTCCACGCCCTCACCCGAATCCTTGAGGGCCGGGTACACGGTGAAGGTCAGCCCGCCCCGCTCGACCTGTCGCTCCGCCGGCACCTCGCCGAAGTCCCACTCGCGGCGTAGCCCCGAGGTCGCTGCCGCTTGCCTGGCCGGCGCCACCGAGCCCGCACGCAACTGTCGACGCAGCTGCTGCAAGTCGCGTCCCGCGGCGAGTCGCTTGCCCTCGAGATCCACGACACCGAAGTTCATCTGCAGGTAGTCGGGCAGAGGCAACGCTGCCACTTCGTCCTTGGTCGTGGCCTGGCCGCCGCGACGCGAGATCCACATCGCCATCGACTCGAAAAAATCTGCCTGCGGCCGGGCACCGAGATCCGCGAGGCACTCGGCCGCATGCTCGGGCACCGGTACAAACGACTTGCGCAGGGCCTTGGGGAGCGCGCGCAGCAACGCGGTGATCTTCTCGAGCAGCATGCCGGGCACCAGCCAGCCCATTTGTCCCGCCGACAACACACCGAGCAGCGGAAGCGGCACCGTCAGCGTGACACCGTCGTCCGCGGCGCCGGGCTCGAAGCGGTACGTGAGCGGCAGCCTGTTGGTGCCGACGTCGAGCGTGACCGGATACAGGTTCTCGCTGGCCTCGGGCACCTCGCGCTGCATGAGGTCCCTGAGCGACATGTCGAGCAACTGCGGTGTCTGCGGCTGTACCTCGCGCCACCAGCGATCGAACGTCGGAATGGAATTGACACGCTCCGGGATCCGCTTGGCGTAGAAGTCGCATTGCGCCTGCTCATCGGCGAGCACATCCCGGCGCCGGATCCGTGCCTCAATGCCCTCCACTACGCCCTTGAGGCGGTGATTGGCTTCAAGGAACGGCGCACGCAACGTCGAATGGCCTTCGACGAGCGCTTCACGGATGAACAGGTCACGCGCCTCGCGGGGCGCAACGTTGCCGTAGTTCACGCGGCGGCGCGACGTGAGCGTCAGGCCGTACAACGTGATGGACTCGAACGCGGCTACAAAGCCGCGCTCCTCCACCCAGTGCGGCTCGGCATACGTACGCTTGAGCAAGTGCGACCCGGCCGACTCGATCCAGCCCGGCTCGACGGCGGCCACCATGCGGGCATACAGCTTCGTGGTCTCCACCATGCTGGCCGAAACCACCCACTGCGGCGTGCGCGAGCCGAGCGCGGTGCCGGGCGCAATCACGAAGCGCGTACCGCGGGCGCCTAGATACTCGCGCCGCTCATCCAGCGTACCGATGGAGCCGAGAAAGCCCGTCAGCAATGCCTGATGCAGGTCGGCATACGCCGCCGGCTGCGCGGCGGCCTTCAACTTGAGTTCTTCGATGGCCGCGGACAACTGGCCGTGCAGATCCTGCCACTCGCGCAGCCGCAGATAGGACAGGTAGTTCTCGCGGCACCATTTGCGCAACTGGTTGCCCGACAGCTCCTCGAGCTTCTCGTTGAACAGACGCCACAGGTTCAGCACGGTGATGAAGTCGGAGCGCGGATCGGCCAGCTTCGCGTGACATTCATCAGCCTTGGCTTGGCTCTCCTGCGGTCGTTCGCGCGGATCCTGTCCAGACAGGAACGCGGCCACCACCAGCATTTCGGTGAGGCAGCCGTGATGCGTGGCCGCCAGCAACATGCGTGCGAGACGGGGATCGAGCGGCAGCGACGCGATCTGCCGACCCAGGCTCGTCACGCGGCGCTCCGCGTCGAAGGCCTTCAGTTCCTGCAGCAGGCGGTAGCCATCATTGACCAGCCGCGTGTCGGGCTGGTCGAGGAACGGGAACTGCTCAGGCTCGCCGAGGCCGAGCACGGCCATCTGCAGGATCACGCTAGCCAGGTTCGTGCGCAGGACTTCCGGCGGCGTGAAGGCCGGTCGCTGGAGGAAGTCTTCCTCTGCATACAGCCGGATGCAGATGCCCTCTGCTTCGCGGCCGCAGCGGCCGAGGCGTTGGTCGGCACTCGCCTGCGAGATCGGCTCGATCGGCAGCCGCTGCACCTTGCCGCGCACGCTGTACCGACTGATGCGCGCGAGGCCGGAGTCGATCACGTAGCGAATGCCGGGTACGGTCAGCGAGGTCTCGGCGACGTTCGTCGACAGCACCACGCGGCGCGCCGTATGCCGCGCGAAAATGCGTTCCTGATCGCTCGCCGACAACCGGGCGTACAAAGGCAGGATCTCGGTGTTGCGCAATTTCGCCTTCTCGAGGATGTCCGTTGCTTCGCGGATCTGCTTTTCGCCTGGCAGGAACACGAGGATGTCGCCTGCCCTGCTCTTCGCATCCGCGTCCAGCTCCTTGACGGCTTCGAGGATGCCCTCGGGCAGCGACAGGACGGTGGACTCCTCATCGTCGTCCTCACCGTGGAGAGGCCGGTAGCGGGTCTCGACCGGATAGCCGCGGCCCGACACTTCGATGACAGGCGCGCCGCCGAAGAACTCCGCGAAGCGCTGCGGATCGATCGTGGCCGACGTGATGATGAGCTTGAGGTCCGGACGCTTCGGCAGCAGCCGCTTGAGTACGCCGAACAGGAAATCGATGTTGAGGCTGCGCTCGTGCGCCTCGTCGATGATCAGCGTGTCGTAGCGACGAAGGATGCGGTCGCGCTCAAGCTCCTTGAGCAGGATGCCGTCGGTCATCACCTTGATGCGCGACTGCCGGCTGGTCCTGTCCGTGAACCGCACCTGGTATCCCACCACCCCGCCCACCGTTGTGCCGAGTTCGGCAGCCAGACGGGCCGCGATGGCGCGCGCCGCAATCCGACGCGGCTGCGTATGACCGATCAGTCCCTTTGTACCCCGACCGAGCTCCAGGCAGAGCTTCGGGATCTGAGTCGTCTTGCCCGACCCGGTCGCTCCGCAGATGACGACGACCTGATGCTGCTCGAGTGCCTTGCGGATCTCGTCGCGGTGGGCCGTGATGGGTAACGCTTCATCGTAGTGGAAGCGCAGGGCGGGTTCGGTCACGGCGCGGGCAACTGCACTTCAAC
>JBEBIT010000050.1:0-24072 GCA_040080215.1 Steroidobacteraceae bacterium | reverse complement strand
TGGCAGTGAAGCCAACGGCCTCGCGGTCATCGAGAAGGCGCGTGCCACGGTGCCGGGCAAGCCGCTGACGCATGTGATCGTCTCGCACCATCACATCGACCACACGGGCGGCCTCCGTGCAGCCGTCTCCGAGGGCCTCACGATCATCGCGAACCGCCAGAACGAGGCGTACATCCGCGAGGTCACCTCACGGCCCGCGAAACTGTTCCCTGACGCGCTCGGCCGGAATCCCAAACCCCTCAAGCTCCAGCTCGTCGACGACCACCTGAAGCTGAAGGACAGCGCAATGGAGGTGGACGTTTACCGCGTGATCAACAACAGCCACATGGCCGATGGGCTCGTAGCCCACGTCCCTCGCGACAAGTTGCTGGCCCAAGGCGATCTCGTGGACGAGAACTGGGACATCGTGTGGTGGGGCAACAGCTATCCCGATACCGTGAAGCACTGGAAGCTGGACGTGGCTCGTGATCTGCCCGTCCACGGCAACCTCAACACCTACGATCGCGCGCTCGAACACCTGCGCCGGCAGACAGCCAATGCGCAGAAGCTCTGTGCTCAAGTGGAAGCCGCCCAGCTCAACATGCAGGGCTGCCCAGTGAGCAATACGTTCTGAAGGGACAGAGTCAGGCTCGCAGACTGGCAAGCAGCGATAGCGTCCTGTCGTCTCCCTTCCCGCCAAAGTACTGGTCGAGAACGGACCGGCAGGCGTCCCTCGATCGGCCGACCTGGGCAAACAGCGTCATCGAAGACCTGAGCTTCATGTCGTCCGGGAAGCCGAAGATCTCGCTGGCGCTGCTGCCTTCAATTTTCAGTAGCGCCTCGCAGCACTCGAGAAGCCTCGGGCCGAGGACGGGATGCTCCATATAGGCCGTCGCTTCCGGCAGTCCGCTGATGGCGTAGCGGCGCGCCATGTCGCTGTGCCCCAGCCCTGCCAGTTGCGGGAACACAAACCACATCCAGTGGCTGTCCTTCCTCGCGGCGAGGATCTCGCGATAGGCCCGCTTGTAGGCGCCCTCTTGCGCCGATACGAAGCGGGCGAGGTTGTAGGGATCGTCCGCTGGTCGCTTGTGGTCAGTCGTCATGATTCCTGGTCCCGAACCGCTCACGCCGTTCCTTTGCAATGCTCATCCCACCCGATCCCGTGGGTCAGCGGATGTGAGTAGGGCAGATATAGCAGAACCGATACCTAATGCCTCCCCCTACAGGACGCCCTTCGGATTGGAACGTGAATAAGGCAGATGCAGCGGACCGAGCACCGCGCCTTGCTCCCAACTGACCCCATCGGATCTATTGCTCGCGCGGCGCTCCCCGAATAACACAACAAGTTATACCCGTTACGATTCCCCTCCAGCTCATCCAACGTCAACCGTCTTTCGGGTGCGTTGACTGCGTTAGTGCACGCCTGCCACACTGACTCGAAACATGCCGTAGTGGCGCGCTTGGGGGAGTAGCGTGAACAAGAAGACAAAAGGCGGCGTCAGTCGCAGGCAGTTCATCCAGACCGGTGCGTTGGCGGGTGTGGGTATTGGCATATTGGCGCCGCCGGCAGACGCTCAGAACCAAAGCAATCAGATCAGGTTCGATCGGACGGCGGACGTCGTCATTGTCGGTGCGGGTGCTTCAGGCATACCGGCGGCCATCATGGCGCGCGACGCTGGCGCCAGCGTGATCGTCATCGACGTCAATCACGACATCGGCGGCCATGCCATGGTCAGTGGCGGTCGCGTGCCGCTTGGCGGCGGAACGCGGCTGCAGAAGAAATTCGGCGTCGTGGACTCTGCCGACCAGGTTTACCTCGATCATACTGACGTCAAGAATCGGGAATTCCGTTTCGGCGATCGCGATCTGATCCGCATGTGGGCAGATGAAAATGCTGCCAGCTTCGATTTTCTGCTGGATAACGGCGTGATTTTCAATGACGTAACCCCCACCCTCGTCAATGGCGGTACGGTGCCGCGGCTGTTCGTCGCCAAACCCTATTCCGACAATCTCAATGAAACGATCAACGGCAGTCCGGGCTCGGGCCTGATGCGTCATCTGGAGATCAGTGCGCGCGCCAAGGGCGTGACCTTTCTCTTGAAGCACAAACTGACCGGACTCCATCGCACCAGCTCCGGCGACAAGCGGATCATCGGCATCAAGGCCAGCTTCGAAGGCAAGGACATCAACATTCGCGCGAATCGCGGTGTGATTCTCGCGACGGGGGGATGCACGTCGAACGTGCAGTTTCGGCGGATGTTCGACCCGCGGTTCACGGAGGAATACCAGGTCGCCGGAGAGCCTTGGTCAACGCAACCCGCCGATGGCGAAATCCTGGCCATGGAGCAAGGCGCGGCGCTGTGGGCGACGTCCAACACGGCCAACGAGATCGGCTACACCATGACCAAGACGGTTCACATCGGCTGTCGATACGGCTACCGCAATCTGCGGTGGAATGCCAACAGCCCGATGATCACGCGTGCCGGCGCCAGTGGCCTCACTGTCCGCGATTTCCAGGATGTGATTCTCGTCAATCGCTTTGGTCGACGGTTCTGGAACGAGGTTGATGAGTCCTATGACTTCTTCAATGCCTGTCTCGGCACGCATGGCGACACGAGCGGCAAGGCGGGAGGGGGCCCGATCTGGGCGATTTTCGATGACGAGTCGGTCGCCCGCGAAAAATGGAATCTTGAGCCGCCCAATGTGGACGCGAAAGGCTGGTTCTTTTCTGCCGACACGCTGACCGAATTGGCGGCCAAGATCGCCAATCCTCATCAGGCTGCGCCGATGTCAGGCGCTGCGCTTGAAGAAAGCGTGGCCCGTTACAATGGCTTTGTCGATGCCGGAAAAGACACCGATTTCGGCAAGCCGGCGCCGAAATACAAAATCCTGAAACCGCCGTTTCATGCTGCCTGGGCGACGCCCATCCTGCATGATTGCCTCGTCGGCCTGCACATCAACCGCAAGTGCCAGGTGATCGATATCCACGGACAGGTGATCCAGGGACTGTATTGCTGCGGTGAGTCAGCCGGTGGCTTTTCCCTGCATGGGCTGCCGCGTGTGATCGTCTTCGGTCGTGTCGCCGGCCGGGAAGCAGCACTGAACAAAGGTTCTGTTTAGGCGCAAAAGGGGACAGATCTATTTTCCAGGTTGCTCACGCCATCCGTCCATGCCAGCCACGATTGATGCGGTTCAGGTCGAAGCCCTTCGGATCGAATACGAATCCTAATGGGGACAGATCTATTTTTCGACGAAGACGCTGGTTTTGGTGCGTGTGTACGGGTGGCCATGGGTCCTAGGCTATGGACACATCGCCCAGGAGGCAAGGATGCCCCGCCGAAGCCGTATTGCCATATCCCACCTGCCCCACCACGTTGTGCAGCGCGGTCACAATCGCCGACCGGTGTTCATCACGGACAAGGACAGGCTGACTTACCTCGCAACCCTGGAGGAGTTCCGGAAGGTACTGGGGCTGAGGGTCTACGCCTATTGCCTGATGACCAATCACGTTCATCTAATCATCGATCCAGGCGACGATTCCGCAAACCTGGGACTGCTGATGAAGCGCCTGGCCGGCCGGCACACGCGGCGGATCAATCGGCTAGAACGCAAGACCGGCACGTCATGGGAAGGCCGCTACAAGTGCAGTCCGATTGAGACTGACCGTTACCTGCTGGCCTGCAGTCGATACGTCGACCTGAATCCGGTGCGTGCGAACATGGTTGCCCATCCCGCCGACTACGCTTGGTCGAGCTACAGAACCAAAGTGGGGCTCAACACCTGCGACTGGCTCGACCTGGATCCTTGCTACTTGGGCCTAGGCGAGACGCTCGACCGTCGACAATTCCGGTATCAGGAGTGGGTAAAAGCTGGCATCCACGACAGCGAACTCAAATTCCTCCGCCATGCCGTCCAACGCAATCAGCTGACCGGCTCAGAGAAGTTCATCCTGGAAGTAGAGGGACGGACCGGGGAGCGGATTCTGCATCGCGGCCGTGGCAGACCTAGATCAGACGACTAGGACTGGAAAATAAATCAGACAGGGAAAATAAATCCGTCCCCTTTTGCTCTCCACAGGTCAGCTTTACTGTGCCTTGACACCTTCGTTGCGCAAAGCGACAAGCCCGGCCAGATCCACGCTACTGACGGCTGACTTCAGCTCATCGATACTGGTTACTTCGCCATTGGCCTTGACTGCGAAACGCTGTGCCAGCACGACGCTGTATTCGCCCCGTTTGTCGGTGTTGTCCCATTCCTCGTGAATCATGTTCTCGCCCTGCTTGTAAGTCTTCTCATAGCCGGTCTGGGTTCGCTTGTCTTCTTCGACGTTGACCCATGCGGCGAGACCCATCAGCCCCTTGGCGCTGCCCATGTCGGTGATTTCGAGGTTCAAGTTGCGGCCGGCATCATCGCTGTAGCGCGCGCTGGCTTCTGATACTTGCATGCCCATGGCACTGTTGCGCGAGGCTGAGCTCTCGGTCAGTTTCATGCCGCCCAGCGCGGCTGGCAGAAAGGCTTTCATGCGATCGGGTGACAGTGATTCCACCTGCGCGGCACCACCGCCGAGGACGGCTCCCAGGACCTTGCCAGCCGCCGCGGCCTGATCAGCGGCATTGCCGGATTTCTGCGCCTCTTCCATCTCCTTGCCGGCTTTCTCGAGATTGTTCGCAACCTCGGCCAGTGGGCCGCCCAGACCGCCACCGTCAAATCCACCGCCGCTTCTGCTTGCGACTCCACCGAACAAGCCGCCCGCTCCCGGACCACCCGGTGCAGTGCGTGCGATGATACCGCCGGTGACAGCGCCGATCACCGCGTAAAGCACGATCGCTGCGATGAGTGTGACTACGGTATATCCCGTAGCTTTTTCCGCCGGACACTTCATCGTGTGCGGAAGCCCCAGGTACAGCAGATAGATGCCGTAGATGCCACCCGCCAGCGCGATCAGCGTTCCAATGCCCGGCACCAGCACCCCGATTCCGCCAATCCACCCTGCCGTGTAAGCATAGGCTGCAGTCTTGACCGCCTGAACTCGGTCTTTGGTCGCACCGAAGGTCGGGGCCAGCGCATCGATGACCAGAGCCAGCACGAAGATACCGATCAACGACAGTACATAACTAGTCAGCGCAGAGGTGAGACCGGCGCCCACTGACATGCGGTAGGTGCCCAGTATGAAGGTGTTGTAACCGAACACCGTGCCCTTGATGAAGGCTGCAATCGACGGCAGCGCCGCCAGCAGCAGTACATATTCGGTATAGATACTCTGGGTCGTTGCCGCTTCGCCGGCAATCACCGGCCATTCGGTCCTCGGCGTAAGCAGAATTGCCTTGGCCCGCGCTATGATCTTGTTGACGTCCACGGTTGCACCCTCCCCAGACTTGTTATAGCTGCCACTCTCGCACACCGAAGAGTGGGCATACAAACTTTTCTCGATCCAGGCTTTGGAGTCACCCGCAAAAAGGGGACTGATCTATTTTTGGCCAAACGCAGCAGAAAAGCGATTCGCAAGTGGGCTTGTGAAGGCAGAGGCTTGTGCCTTCTTGAAGGAGGCAAGGATGCCCCGCCGAAATCGTATCGCCCTCGCCCACCTGCCCCGCCACGTGGTGCAGCGCGGTCACAATCGCCGACCGGTGTTCATCACGGACAAGGACAGGCTGTCCTATCTGGCCACGCTGGCGGAGTTCCGGCAGGAGCTGGGCCTGAATATCTACGCGTATTGCCTGATGACCAACCACGTGCATCTGATCATCGATACCGGCCGAGACTCCGCAAACTTGGGACTACTGATGAAACGCCTGGCCGGTCGACATACACGCCGGATCAACCGCCTCGAACGCAAGACCGGCACGTCATGGGAAGGACGCTACAAGTGCAGTCCGATTGAGACCGACCGCTACCTGCTGGCCTGCAGTCGATATGTCGACCTGATTCCGGTCCGTACCAACATGGTTACCCTTCCCGCTGACTACGCTTGGTCGAGCTACAGAACCAAAGTGGGGCTCAACACCTGCGACTGGCTCGACCTGGATCCTTGCTACCTAGGGCTAGCTGAGACTCTCGACCGCCAGCAGATCCGGTATCGGGAGTGGGTGGAAGCGGGCATCCACGAAAGTGAACTCGAATTTCTGTGCCACGCCGTCCAGCGCAACCAACTGACGGGCTCAGAGAAATTCATCCTGGAAGTCGAGCAACGGACAGGGGAAAGAATCCTCCATCGCGGCCGGGGCAGGCCTAGGTCAGACGACTAGCCCGGGAAAATAGATCTGTCCCCATTTTCGCTCTAGCGCCCGCATTGTCGAGGTGAAGTCGAGCACCAGCGTCAAGGATGAACACTTAATAGATTGCGCGATCCAGACCTGGGTGACTGAGGCCAACGGCATCCGCCCGCAGTCAGTGGCCCTCGCCCACATCGACAACCAGTTTGTGTACCAGGGAGATGGCAACTATGCGGGTCTGCTTGCGGAAGAGGACATCACGACCCAAATCGCGCCCCACATCGAGAACGTGCCCCTCTGGAAGGCGAGTGCTGATCAGGTTCTGAAAGGCGGCGAACCCTCTGTGCCCGTAGGCACCCATTGCCGCTCGCCGTACGTGTGCCCGTTCATTGGGCATTGCTGGCCGCAGACGGAATACCCGCTGGATGGGCTCCCCGGCATCGGTCGCCGTTTGAACGACTTGGTGGCCGCCGGCTACAAGGACGTTCGCGACGTGCCGTCGCATCTGCTCAAAGGGAGAGACCAGTTGCGGGTGCTGCGGGCCGTCCGGTCAGGCAAGAGCGAGCTGCTTCCCGGTGCAAAGAGCGAGCTTGCCGCGCTCGGCTGGCCCCGCTACTACCTCGACTTCGAGACCATCGGCTTCGCGATCCCCATCTGGGCAGGCACGCGTCCCTATCAGTCACTGCCCTTCCAGTGGTCATTGCATGTTGAATCGTCACCGGGGCAACTCGAGCATGCGGAGTTCCTGGATGTCAGTGGTGCCGCACCGATGCGCCAATGTGCAGAGGCCTTGATCAAGGCCGCCGGCAGCCAAGGACCGATCCTCACCTATACGATGTTCGAACGTCAGTGCATCCGGACGCTGCAAAGCTTCTGCCCGGATCTTGCAGAGCCGCTTGAAGCCCTATCACGCCGGCTCGTTGACCTGCATCCCATCGTCAAGAAGCACTATTACCATCCGGCCATGCAGGGCAGCTGGTCGATCAAGGCCGTCCTGCCGACGCTCGTCCCGGACATGCAATACGGACAGCTGGAAGGAATCCAGGAAGGCATGGGCGCGCAACAGGCCTTTGTCGAAGCTATCGATCAAGCTACGAGCACCGATCGCCGTACTCAGCTGAGGGATCAGCTCCTCGCCTATTGCGGGTTCGACACGCTGGCAATGGTCAGGGTAAGTCAGCAGCTGGAAGGGCGCGGGTAGCGGGCTCGATGGCAAGAGAACGGACGGGCGTCATCCAAGGAATTGAGATCTATGTCCAATGAAGAGGATCGCTGCATCGGCGCATTGATCGGCCTCGCGGTCGGCGATGCGCTGGGAACGACGCCGGAGTTCAAGCCGCCGGGTACGTTCGAGCCGCTCACCGACATGGTCGAGGGTGGGCCCTTCCGGTTGCAGCCTGGACAATGGACGGATGACACCTCCATGGCGTTGTGCCTGGCCGAGAGCCTCATTGAGCGTGGGAGGCATGACCCGGAAGACCAGATGCAGCGATACCTGCGCTGGATGAAGGACGGTCACCTCTCCAGCACGGGGGAGTGCTTCGACATCGGCATCACCACCCGCAATGCGCTGTTGGCCTTTGCCAAACACGGCAATCCATACGCTGGCCCGACGGATCCGTACAGCGCCGGCAACGGCTCATTGATGCGCCTAGCGCCGATCCCCATCCGGTACCGCAGGGATCCCGACACCGCAATCGAGCATGCCGGCGACAGCTCCCGGACCACGCATGGCGCACAGTCCGCCATCGATGCCTGCCGATACTTCGCGGGCCTGATCGTCGGTGCGATTCACGGCCGATCAAAGCAGGAGCTGCTCGCCCCTGCGTTTCATCCTACGAAAGGAACCTGGGACGCCTCGGACCTGCACGATGAGATCGGAGAAGTCGCGTCAGGCAGCTTCCTTGATCGTGAACCGCCCGCAATCATCGGGTCTGGCTTCGTCGTGCGCTCCCTCGAAGCCGCACTCTGGGCATTCTCCAGAACAGATGACTTCCGCTCTGGCGCGTTGCTCGCTGTCAATCTGGGCAACGACGCTGACACGACCGGCGCGATCTACGGACAGATCGCGGGGGCACACTACGGCTTGAGCGGCATTCCGACGGCTTGGGTGGACAAGCTGGCGAAGAAAGAGACTCTGGAAGCCCTAGCTAGAGGTTTATTGTCAGGCTGCTCCACGACCTGAAGGCCAGAGAATCCGGAATACGGACCCAGACATCAAGCAGCTGCATGCCCTTTTAGTCGCGCGTACAGAAACTCCGGCGCGAGGTCTGCTCCGTTGGGCCAGACAAGCGTTTTGATCTCCGGGTGCAGGACCACTTGGGCGAACAGTACCTGATCGCGCAGGGGCTCGAAAACCGGCCCGCTGAGATCACCCGCCAGGTCAACGACACCCTCTAATCCGTCTGCAAAGCGCAGCCAGACGGCGAAGCCATCGACATGGCAAGCAGCTGTGATTCTAGGAAGCATTGCGTTTACGTGAGTGTTCCCATACGAAACATTGCGGTCGTTCCCTCACAGCCGCATCTCCCCTGCATCGGCGAACGTCGGGCGGGGTGGCCACACTGGGCACAAGGCTTCGACGACGACCATCAGTTGGTCCAATACAAAATAGGGATCTTCTTCGCTCCCGGCATACGACCGCGAGGGGACGTTCACTTCACTACCTGCAAAAGGGGCGTGATCAGACTTTCCTGAGTCGTTCATGAGGCCACCACAGCAAAGCTGGAACCGAGCACGCGAAAAAGCAGGCTAATCAAGCCGCGCGAAGGATCAGGTTGCGAATGGGTTGCGGCAGATCGATCTCCGCAAATCGCGCAGCCGGGTACAGGTAATCTTCGCCGCTTTCATCAATTACCCGGATATCGCCATCCGCAACTGCCTGGTCGTCGGGCATCACACGGTAGATTTTATGCAGCACAAGGGAAGCAGGATAGCCGGCGTTGTCTATGCAGACTGCAAATTGCACGGGCGAGGATTCACGATGCTTCATGGTGGTTATCCAGGTAACGCTTGCGCTTGATTTCTTTCCTGCCAATGCCGTGCGCCTCATACCAGTGGAGCTCGGCCAATCGAACCAGACCAGAGGTCAGACGAATATGCGCTATACCCTTCACTTTTCGCCAGCGACCAATCCCATATGCTCTCCGCAATCGCTTGATATCGCGAATGCCGGCACCTGCCGCGATAGTCTCGATGATAGAGATGTCGCCAATGATCTGGAAGTCCATCGGTGGACTTTGATTTCCACATTGGCCTCCAAGGAAGTCGGCTATCTGGCCAGATTGCACAGATATGCAATATCGACACGAATAGCTCGACGTTCTTGTGCCTTCCGGACGACGGTCACAGGAGTCTAGGCAGTGCCTTTCTGCACAAACAGTGCGGATATTCGATCTGGATCCAGCGTCATGGTGGGGCTAGTGTTGAACCGTGATTCAACACCGACCCAATCCGATGCCTTTGCCGATTCACGATTCGCTGTTACGATCTGTCCCCACTCCCCCGGTGGCTTCGACTGCCGGGCGCAGGGCCTCCTCTGGAGGCCCTAGCTTTTTGGGCCGGCTGACTCGGCCTACTCCACCACTGGATAACAAGCATCTCCCCACAGCGTGGTCGAGTTGTCGAGCATGATCTCGATGACAAGAGGAACGAGCTTGCCGAGGAAGGTGGAGCAATCGCGGATCTGGTCTCGATTCACCTTGCTGTTCCAGGTAGCGCCGCCGTGGACGAGCTGGTTGCGGAGGGTGTAGATCCGGGACATCACGACGCTGAGGACGGTGACGCTGTCGCGACTCGCCAGGGCAAGCTGGGCGACCTTCTTGGCATCGACGAAGCGGCGCTTCCACTCGTCTTCGGCGAGCGTGCCGTTCTTGAAGTTCCAGAAGTCCTGGAAGACGTACTGGTTATCGAGCAGCACCCGGATGCTGCCGGCGAACTCGCTCCACAGCAGTTTCTCGATCCGCCCTGGCTGATCCAGATCCTTGAGCTTCTGCAGGAACGCCCGGAACGAATCCTGCTCGGACAATCGGTACCGATCGTCGATCTCGGTGGCGTAAGCCGCGTTGAAGGCGATCCACAGGAAGACAAACGATCCATCCTGGTCGCCTTCCGCAGCTAACTGTTCGGCGCGGTCCAGCCAGCTCAGGGCCCGGTGAACGCGCAGAGCGAGATTGGGGTGGTGGGCGTGGCGTTCGGCGCGCTGGCGGGCTTTGAGTTTCTCGTAGTCCACAGAGACTCCTTCGGTTCACCCGCCGATAGTCTCACGTGGCGATCTCAATTCCTGCGATCCCGGTTAGGGTTGATACCGACCCGTCTCGAACCAAAGTTCCCGCTCGGGCCAGCGCATGGCAGCTAGACGGGTGCCGAAGTCATTCACACCAGACTTCCGTTCCTGATAGCGGGCGCCCACGGAGAAGTCCACACAGAAGACGTTCGACTTTGCACCGAGCCAGTCGGTGGGTGCGGTTTCGCCAAACAGGTGCGGTTTCGAAGAGGCGTGGGATGACCCGCTCAAGGGAGCGACCTGGCGCCAATAGTGGCCGACCACCACGGGAACCTCTTCATCGTATTCATCCCACCAGCAGACACGGTCGCACATGCGCCACTTGCCGCTGGACCAGAACGGCTCCGGAGCCAGCCGCTCGACCCCAGAAGTAGCCACGCGAACGGGATTGCCCATCTGGTAGCGCTCGTCGCACTCACCGGTGGCCGTCAGCAGCGGGACACTTGCGTTCCGGTCCTCGAGAAGGTGGTGCCAGCGTGCCTTTTCGATTTCGATCGCATGATGGAGTCCTTCCATCTCTATCGCCTGGAGCGTCTGCTCCTCATACGTTCGATAGATATCTACCGTCGAGCCGCTTGCTCGCCTGAGCGCCGCGATCTCGCCCGGGACCCAGGCAGCATGCACGACGCGAAGGTCCTCCCTCTCGAGGGCCAGCGGGAGCGATGCGAAGAAGTTCAGCCATTTCGGCTTGTGCGAGTCAGGAGCGGCCCGGCTGTGCCAGAACTCCCCAGCCACACGCATTTCCTCGTGGTCGGGATCCAGGAACCATCGGTTTCCGGACTTGCTTGAGCTACGCAGGATGTTGAGCTCGTGATTGCCGACCAGGCATTGCGCCAACCCCTCCTCCACCATGCCGCGGACAAGCTCGACAACAGCCGGGCTGTCTGGGCCCCGATCACAGAGATCACCGACAAAGACAAGTCGTCGGTCCTGCGGATGGATGCCCTTCCTGTCGTACCCCAATTGATGCAGCAACGCCTGAAGTGCCTCGATTTCGCCGTGCACGTCTCCGACGATGTCGAGGGGGCCTTCAATAAGCGCTGCAACTTTCTTGTGGCTCAACTCAATCAAACTCCCGGCAATCTACCAACAAAGGCCGAAAGGCAGTCGGGTTCACTCACTCTCAGCCTGCGTTATCCCGCTTTCCCGGCCCGGCACCGAAGTCCCCTCGTTCGATTCACCGCCCGATTCGCGGATCAGAACAAGCTAAACAAGCTAAACCCGGTACGGGCCGCAAACCTGACTCCTAGGGTCCACGCCGATGGAGAGGTGGCCAATGCAGGGGTGGGTCGAAGCGGGTCATTCACCGGACCCCTCCGCCGCAGCGGCAGCGCCGCCGGACACACCCAACTCGCCCCACAGCGGAGCGGGTACCGGTGCCGCCAAGCCCCACACCACAGTAATCGGCTTTTCCCCCGTCCATGATTTGAATTCCACTGGGCCACAGTAAAGGAATGACTCTCCCTTACCATCACGGGTCTTAGCTTTGGCCCGCACGAACAAGTGAATAGTCACCCCTTGCGTGCGGTGGTCTTGGATTGTCTGACCGTCACGTCCTTCCTTGGTTGTTCTATTCTGACTCTGCCATTCGAACTCGGTCGGAGACAGGAAATGATCCTTGTATTGGAAGGCCTCGACATGATCCTTCTTGTCTAGCGTGACGAACAAGAAAATGTGCTGGCCTTGGCGGACAAATCCCTGCCCCCAGAATCTTTCCGAGTACGGTAACCCATACAACGGAGCGATATCCGCGCGACGGTATCGGCGATATGGAACCGCCCCAACTGCGTTTACTCCAACCGGCCGAAGCGCCCACACGCCACCCTCGTGGGCCAGCACAGCCTGATGGCGAGTCCCCGGCTTTCCTGCGTCATCACCAAACCAACGGTGGAGGATCTCGGGTAGAACGTTATCGTCACTACCTAGGCGAGAAACGACGTTAACCGCCACCTTTACAAAATTTGCTCGCAAGGTCTCATCATCGATCCGAACGTCCGTCCACCCCTCTGGGAGGTTTGGATACTTATCGCGATCCAGTGGATGAAGAATAGGCTTGCCGCTGGAATGGCCAACCCGAATAACGAATTCCTCACTTGCTACGTGGCCGGGCCGAGCAAAGTACTCAGCCAGACGCCAGTCGACGATCTCGCGGATGAGTTCCTGTGCGGGAGGTGTCAGCCGAGCGGGTACCGTCAGCTCTGAACGGAAGGTCCCGTTGTCGTACGAAAAGTATTGGGCACCTCCCGTGGCTCTGCCGCCAACCCAGGCGTCAATCGGGTTGTCACGAAGGTGTTTCTGAAGATCACCATCGTCATTGAGTGCCGGACCAATGTCGACGGCAATCCGAGGATCCCGGCGTGCGAGGCGTGCCACTTCGCTCGCCAGATCTGAGAGCCCCACCTCACCCGGCAACTCGCCAAGGTTCAACATGGCGACGATCACGAGCATCTTGTAGCTCTTCGACATCATCGTGGTTTCAAGCGTCTCGAGGAAGGGGCGGATGGCCTCATAGGCCTCCTGTTCGTCGGCCGCTAACCCGGATTGCGCATTGACGAACCCGAACCAGGAACCGGACGTGACCCGCACGGCGCGCGGATTGTAGCCCTCGCGGAACAGCTCGATGGCAGTTGGCCGTGCCCCTAGCGTGTCCTCAAAATCCTTGTATCGCTGCCGTAGGATGTCGAACGCTGGCTCGCCACGTCGGAGGAGCGATCGGAGGATGTCCTTCACTTCCAGTTCGTAGGTCACTTCGCAACCAGGTGGAAGTAGATCCGTCGGATCCTTCTCAAGCTGCTCCAGAAGGTTAAGGACCTCGCGATCGCCGGGCGGCAACCCGAAGAGCGCCTGCGGCTTCAGAAGGAAAGCACGATGGTTGCCGATATAGTCGATAACCGTCAGTCGCTTGCCTGGATGACTGCGGCGTAGTCCGCGCCCGAACTGCTGCAGCCATACAATCCGCGACTCGGTGGGCCGAAGCATCATTACCGTGTCCAGCTCCGGAACGTCGACCCCCTCGTTAAACATATCGACCGCACAAAGTACCGATAGTGAACCATTCTTCAGCTTCTCAAGGGACTCGGCCCGCGGAGCACTGGAAGCATCCGAATGTACCGCCGCTGCTGACACGCCGTTTTCCCTTAGGAACTCAGCCATGAAATCAGCATGACGGGTTGAGACGCAGAACGCGAGCGTTCGCGTCCCGCCACGAGCACGATACTGTTCGAGCGCGTTCTGGGCCCTGGCACGAGTTGCGACGGCTTTCGTTAGTTCGTCCTCGTCAAATCTCTTGTTCCGCCAAGGGATGTTTCTGTAATCCACCGTGTCGGGGACTCCAAAATAACTGAATGGGCACAGCAGATCTGCACGGATGCCGTCAGGTACATCGCAGCGGTACACGAGGTTTTCATCGCAAAGCGCGAGGAGATCCGCCCCGTCCGTCCTTTCTGGGGTAGCTGTCAAACCGAGTAGAAACTTCGGCGTGAAATATTCGATCAGCCGCCGGTAGGTGCGGGCCTCGGCATGATGGAACTCATCAATGACGATGTAATCAAACTCATCGCGCTTAAAACGCTCGAGGTGCGCTTGGCGACTCAGGGTCTGAATGGACGCAAATAGAACGGTGGCTGTCTCTGCCTTTTCGTGGCCGGTATATCGGCCAAGGGTGTCGTGGGGCCGGATCGCGCGGTAGGTCTTGAGAGCCTGACCCAGTATCTCGTCGCGATGTGCGACAAATAGCACTCGGCTGAATCGCACCGAATCAAACGCACTGAGCCACGTCTTTCCCAAACCGGTAGCCAAGACGACGAGACCTGCATGGCGGCCCTGTGCGCGAGTCTCTTCCAGCTTGCTCAGGGCTTCCACCTGAATCCGGTGCGGGGTTGGAACTACGGGCGGGGGGTCATCGACGACCTCAACCTGGTTTGGCGCGCGCTGGGCTGGCCGACGGGATCGGTACTCTTCAATCCACGCCGGTGTCAGCGGTACAGTGTTCGGTGCGCCGAACAGCCGATCGAAGGCTTCACGGAACTCGTCAAGGCCCGCTCGGTCTCTGGACTCTACAACCCTGTAGTTCCATTCCACCCCGCTCTTGAGTGCAGTCTCACTCAAATTAGAGCTACCGATGAAGGCAGCACTCGATCCATCCCGATGCCGGAAGACGTACGCCTTAGGATGGAATGACCCTGAGAAGGCTCCAGCGCGCACTTGACCACTAGTCTCGTACACGCGACAACTCACCTGACCCTCAAGATCCAGAAGGCGCAACAAGGCGTCTGGGTCGGTTGCCCCGAGGTAGTCCCCCGTGAGCACACGTAGTTGCCCTTTCCGATCCAGAACATCCTGCAGGTGAGGTTGAATCAGATCGAGGCCGCTTCGCAAAGTGAACGCCACCGCAATATCTACTGACGTAGATTCGGCCAGGTGGTGGATCATATGTGGCAGCAATGGATCACCGATCCCACCCGTCACGAGTGCCTGGCCAACGGACGATGGCCGTGCGACCGTGTACGGCACCGCCGGAGCACTATCACGGACGTAGTTCGCCTTGGCGGGGATTACGTGGCGAACCCCACCTCGGGGATCTTCGGCATCACCGTGGCGTCGCGGGATCACATGGACGTGGAGATGAAAGACTGTCTGCCCTGCTGCCTCGCCGCTATTGATTCCGATATTGTAGCCGTCCACCCCGAAGCTAGCCTCAATGGCATGCCGCGCCACATCAATGGCCCGGGTTAGCGCCACTCGCTCCTCAATGGATGCCTCGAACCAGTTACGAACATGCCGGATCGGGACGAGGAGTGCATGGCCCGGCGTCACCGGAAACCCGTCCCACATGCCGATCACGAGCGAATCACGGTAGAAAACGCGCTCAGACGCCGGCGTACAGAACGGACATTCATCCATGCTCACTTGCTCAAGCCCTCTCCTGGACCTTCGAAATCTGTAGCTGCCCTGCCAACCCGATTCCGACACACTCAACGCAACGCCAGCCGATCATTGTGCGCTTCGCGTACCGAACGGCATGACAGACTGGGCACCGATGCTCATACGCGATGGGCGACGCAGCTCGAGGTGTCTGTCGCCTTCCCCGACGCCGGGACTTGATCCGTGCTACGGACGTAAACCCTGCTACCTCAACAAGCGCACGCCACTCAGGCCCGTGCGGAGAGACACCCGGACCGTACTTCAACACAACGGCGGCGTGCGCAAGCTCATGGCAGAGAATCTCCGCCTGGCGACTTCTAAGAGCAAAGAACCTCGGGCCCAGTTCGACACATTGAGCTTTCTGTACCCAACGCGCGACGGTGCTCTTAAGTCGCGAATTTCGCCGAAGAGACACCTTCCGTAAGAGCCCACGTACCTGCCAAAGCCGTGCCCAACCAAGGGATGCAGCGTGAAGATCTTCGGGCAAACTGCGCAAGTCATCCATTATCCGACTGAGAGAGCATTGCCCAGATCCTTAAATAGCGAGCCCGCGCACCATTCACGTCTCGCAAACCCCCGGACCCGCGCACCGGCACCGAATGTTTGCCGCTGGCTTTCATCCGTTCCCCTCTTCGACTCCATCCCGCTATCCGGCAGTCCAGGCCGGAAACCCTCCGAACAACCTAAATAACCCAAACCCGGTGCGAAAGCTCGAAAGTTCGGAAAATATAGTCGCCCAAACGAAGTCGAGGGCGACGCTCTAAGCCAACTAACTGTTGACAGGTTCGCACAAGCGCAGCAACTGCGAACGGATTTCCCCCGTTGGCGCTGCCAAGTCAACTGTCGCAAACCTAATGCGCTGCCCCTGGATCATTACAGTCTCGTCGACTGCGTCGCCGACAGAAGGATGCAACAAGAGCCCGCTGGCTGAATCCGCAAGGTCATCGCCTCGGCCCACCTGGGATCGGAGGTAGGCGTAGATCTGGTATACATATCCGCTGCGCAGGGTCTCCGCCCGATACCATCCGGCCGTCACGATTGAAGTGAACTTCGTATCAATGACGATCCGTCTGCCGAATTGGGCATGGTCGAGAACAACGTCTGTCCGCATCGTCGGAAGGATCTGGTCGATGCCAGGCGTCTTCTGCTGGATCTGCCAAACTAGCGTACCGCCGCACCGAACCCGCCAGCCATGGGGGCTCAGAACCACACCATAAAATCCGCCTATTGCGCGCTCAAAGAGGCGCCGGACCCAGGTGACCTCGCGGTCAGGTAGAGACAGCACGCTGCTGCCAAGGGACTCAGTCGGCAGAGTCAGATCGAGCGCCAGCTTCGCCGCAGCGATCATGAACCTGTCGTCCGCATCGTTTCTGCCGAAACGATCGACGCTCATCTCGGCCCGGCTGGGCGCATTTCCAGAAACGCCTTGTGCCTTCATTCCTACAGCCAACGATCGGCAGCGATGAGCCACTTCTTGGCGGCGCACGATCCGGCAGATCGACTCTAAAGCAGCGCGGACGAATCGATTGCGAGGCGTGTCGATCGTCAGCTCATCAAACCGGCAGGCCACCAACCCTCGCGCCAACAGCTGATGTCGCTCGGTCTTCAGTACGTCGATTCGGCCGCGGACACGATTTAGAACCGCCTCGCGAGCGCGGTAGCCCTGACTGAGGTGGCGTCGTTGCCGCCGTTCGACAGCACGAGCCAGGATCTCGGCCACCAAATCCGGCAGGTCATCTGGGTTGTCTTCGAGTCCAACGTTCCCGATTTCGCGCGTCCTGAACAGGTCCGATGCGTAGAGCATGAGGAGCCAAAGGTTTCGGACTGGAATTCGTCCAATGTAGCCTTCCGCACCTACCGGTGGGCGTTGCAGAGCTTCGATCGAAGGTGGCATTACCAACCCTGCGTCAGGCGTTCGCACGCCTTTTGCGCTTCGCCCGGGGCGTCGAACCAGTACTCCTCAAGTAGCGGCCCGATCTCCGTCTCGACGACCTGCTGGAACCACTTGCGGGTCTCCCCCACCTCCAGCGGATACGCGGGGGTCACGTAGCTATGTCCAATCCGGAACTGCTTTCCGAGTCGGGCATCTGCAGCGATCTGATCGTTCAGCGCTCCAATCCGGCGTTCGATGTCCTCCGCTAACGTCGCGTCTATGGCGCATTGCGTGGAAACCCAGTCACGCCATGTGACTCCAAGCCTCGGCCGTAGATCCACAAATGCAAACCGCCTACGCAGCGCCAGATCCACCAAGGCCAAGGATCGGTCGGCGATGTTCATGGTGCCAATGACGTAAAGGTTCTCCGGGATATGCACTGGCCGACGCTTGCCGTCGGCGTCGGGGTAGCAAAGCTCTAGGGCCTCATTGGGCGTGCGCTTTCCGGCTTCCAGCAGCGTCAGCAACTCGCCGAAGATCTGCGCGGGATTGCCGCGGTTGATTTCCTCGATCACCACGACGAATCGCGACGACGGATCCTTTGACGCTGCCCTAATGGCCTCCATGAAAACACCGTCAACGAGCGACAGTTTTCCCTCACCAGTCGGGCGCCAACCCCTAACGAAGTCCTCGTAGGACAGGTTGGGGTGAAACTGGACCGCGCGAATCTTGCTCTCATCCTTCTGACCCATGAGGGCAAAGGCCAGCCGCTTCGCCAGCCATGTCTTGCCGGTTCCTGGCGGCCCTTGAAGGATCACGTTCTTCTTGACGCGCAGCCGGTCCAGAAGGACGTCAAGTTCGGCGCGATCGAGGAAGCACCCGTCCTTCAAGATGTCCTCAACCGAGTACGGCACTATCGGTACGGCCGTTCTTGCCGTCTCTTGACCGAGATCGTCGCCGGTGTCATCAGGATCGGCAGGCGATTCGGTTTCGTCGCCCTGCCCCTTCTCTGCCGTCGGGTCCTTGTACAGCCAGGCCTCTAGCGATAGCTCCGGATAGGAATGTGCCGGGTAGGACGCCTCCTGAAAGCGCGGCTCGATCGTATCCATGACAGCAAGATAGTCCGCCGCGTTGCAGCGCCGCTTAGGACCATTTAGACCAATGGTTACGCCGAGTTTCTTGGTGACGTAGACGCGCGAGTTGTGATCCAGACTGAGGAATGCCCATGGTCTGATCCAGTAGAGGCCTACCGTCAGATTCCATGCCACGCCGCGTCTGCCGTTCGCGTTATCAAACGCCGCCGCGAACGCAGCACGACTGTCGTCATCGTCGTCGTCAGAGTCGGCGGCCTTGATCCCTGCAGCGAAGACATCCCATAGAGAATCGATGTGATCGGCCGACCGGTTGTTCTCGAACGAGAAGTACCAGGACTTCATGTTGTTCAGCAGCGGGATGCCCTCGAATGACTCCGGCACTCGTTCGTCCACTCCGAGGAACTTTGCTAGCTCGGCCGCGATGATCTTGCGGTTGGAATCCGTCACCCCGCGGTTGAACAGGCCCATCGTCGTGAACGGGCAGATATCGCGAACAAACCCCGTCGTCCCGTCGGTATAGTGATCCTCGGCCAGATGTCCAAGGCCATCGACACGATTAGATATGGCGCGAATGCCTTCGACAAGCGCCGTTCTGCTGTTTCTGTACGTCAGCAACTTGTCCGCAACCGCCTCATAGAATCTCGTCCAGCCGAACCGGCTCTTATCGAGCGTCGTCGAGCCGAACCGTTCCTTCCAGTAAGGCGCATTTCGGAAACGCTCGATGTCCTGCGGCTTACCATCGAACGCGAAGGCGATCAGTCCGTCCGTGGTCCACTCCCCCGGTAGCACACGCCACACCGTTCCTCTGTGTGTGTAGAAGTACCACTCTCGCATCGGATCGACCTTGATCCAGGCCACCCGAACGTGCCGGCCGTCGTTCAGGTTCTCGGTGATCGTCCCAATCGCCTTGATGGCCATCACTGAAACAGCTTGGTCTCGGTTATCGAAAGGCAAGCCGTGCTTGCGCGTGTACGACGACTTCACGGCGATTCGGTCGCCAGGGCGCATGGATCGCACGACGTCAAGGTATTTTTGCTTGTAGCCGTTCTCCCAGATGCCGTCAGCAAGGAATCGCGGAAGCTGATTCTCCGTGCCGCCGAAAGTGGCTCCGACAAACCAGCTGGCCTGAGCACCCGCAATCTGTGTTGTGTTGATCATCGTTGTTCCTAGGTAGCTGCGTGCAGCGTCACAAGCCGCTGACTCGGTCCGACTGATCGGAGATGCAGCGCATCCCTGGCCGCGATGACGTTGACAAGTGGCTGATCGAGAAACATTCTTGAACTCCAGTGCCGGGCGACACGGTCCCGTATTTAGCATTCGCCTTTAGCGCTTAGCTCTTATTGGTACCGTACTTCGTCTTCGGCAACCTTGAGGAGAGTCAGATCATCCGCACAACGCAAGTGTGATCGAAAGTACTCGGCCGTCTCCGGATCCGCAAAGTACACGTAGCACCCCTTCATCCCACGAGTCATCAATGTCCGATAGGTATTCTTGATGATTCGCTCTGCCTTCTCCGTAGCAGCGAGTGGGTCGGCCTCAAGTAGCTTCTTGTATCCCTTGATCGACTGGTCTTGCTTGGACCTCTTCTCGGGGACGGTCAACACCTTTCCGTCCCGGACAATGAGGTCCGGCCCGACAACAACTCCGATGTAGTCGACCTCCAATCCCTGGCAGGTATGGATGCAGCCGATCTCTGAGACTGAATCAGGCGCCACTATCCATAGCCCCGCATCCTTCTCCAGGTTCCATCGCATCGAGAAACCGAAGTCAGGAATGGTCACGTCGAAGGCCGCGGGAGTTTTCTTACTCTTCCAGTCCCAGCAGTACCCGGCAACCATCCTTGCCCTGTTCGCCGCCTTGTTCTTCTCGACAATGACTCGCCGAAGCTTCTCCGGCGAATCGAAGACCTGGAAATCGAAATCGGATGGATCGAGCTGGGTGTTCGCGGTCTCACGAATCTGCAGGACGCTATCGAGCCAAGCCAGATAGCCATCCGATCCACTGCATCGGAACTGGGACGCGAGCTCAAGTCGGGTTACCGAAGCCCCGGCAGCAGCGGCAAGCTTCTCAATTTCGCCGGCTTCGCCAATATCCTTGAATGTGACCCGTTGATCCTCGTCCAGGAAGAAGATGGTGCACTTGGCCGAGTGAATGAGCTCCTTAATCTGGTTGTCGCCTAGATTCCCGTACAACCCCGACTTCTCGTTCAGGCGATGCGCCTCATCGACGATCAACGTGTCGAAAGTGTTCTTGCGCGTGGCGGTGAACTCACCGGATCCAGCAAAGAGATTCGAGATCTGCGTTTTCTTGTAGGTCCCGGTCAGCACGCTTTCGAACACCTTCCGCGGTGCGGCGTTCTTGGTCACGTACTTGGCGAGGTGTTCTCTCGCCGTGAGCTCAACGAGGAGATTGATGGCGACTACGGATTTTCCAGTCCCCGGCCCACCCTCGATGATGATCACCTGCTTCTGGTTCGGCTCAGCGTCCGCTGCAACCGCAAGCGCGGTCTCATAGACGACCTTCTGGTCGTCGATCAGAACGAACTCCGACTTGCCCCGGAGCATTCCTAACAAGCTCTGGACCAGCCCCTTGGAAGGCCTGATGCGGCCATTTTCAATCCTGTAGAGGAGCTTGCCACTGTCTCCGTATCGCACATGGCCAAGAATGAACTGGCGAAGCTTTTCCCGCTCCCCTTCCCCCTTGAGAAAGAGCGGCGCCCTGTCGATGTATTCACCGTAGAAGCGATCGGTCAGGACGCCGTCGTCAGTGTAGTTGTGGAGATAGGCGCAGGGTCGCAGCCCGACATTCGCTTGGTAGACCGCTTCATTGAAGCTCGAAAGCAGGGATGCGTACGACCATGCCTGGTAAGACGGATGGCTGGTGTCGGTTTCCCCTCCAGAGAATCGGGTCCTGACGATCGCGTCCTTGGAAGTCTTCTTGACCTTGTCCCACTGCTTCAGCTCGATGATTATCAGCTCGTCCTTCCGGTCTTTCGTCAGGCCCGAGAGCAGAAAATCGATGCGCTTGGATGTCTGCGGAATGCCGTACTCGATCGCGACGCCGCAGTCCCCAGGAATCTCGTCCGGATATAGAACCTTGGCAACCTCCGTCAGCGATGCCTTCCACGACTTGATCTCTGCTGGTGCCACCTTGCTGCCGGTGCGCTCCTTGTAGGCAGCGAGAATGACCTCTTCGATGTCCTTCGAGTGCACATCAGTCAGGAACTTCGCCTTCGTGGACTGATAGACGATCATCCCTGACCTCATCGCTCCGTGTACTTCTTGCTCGACCCGCGAGAGGCATCGACTGGGTACTTGCGCGCGTTGATCTCGATCTTCTGCTGCGCAGACTGCACCAGATCCACATCGAGTTTGTCCGCGAGTCGGATGAGATAGAGCAAAACGTCTGCCATCTCTTCTCGAACGGCAGAGAGCTGCGCGGGCGTCAGGTTTTTGCTCTGCTCTTCAGTCAGCCACTGGAACGGCTCAAGCAACTCGGCCGCTTCGACAGCGAGCGCGCTCGCAAGATTCTTGGGAGAGTGGAACTGATCCCAGTCACGATCCATCGCGAACTTCCGGAGCGCCTGGCGAAGCGCGATGAGGTCTTCGCTCACTTCGCTCTGCTCCTGCGATACACCGTCGCCTTCGAACCCTCCAGCCACTCCATCAGGTCAGAAAGAGAGATCGGCGTTTTACGACCGGCAAGGATCGAATGGAGCTGATAGACGCGGTCGAACTTGTCCATGAGCGGAAGCGATCAAGATCGCGCTTGCCCCCTTCCTTGTTGGTCTTATGTCAGGCCGATTTGCGGATCGACGCGTTTCTGCAAATAAGCAGCGGTTATGCGGGTTGAATGTAGCAGTAAGAGGGGGGAGGAGCGAGAGGCAAAGAGGAAAGAGCGACCGGCCAACTTCGTTGGCAAATGGACTACCGTCAAATGGCCGGCTTTGCCGGCAAATGGCCCGGACGGGCAAGTCAGAGCGGAGCTGGAGAGAGTAAGAGAGACCGGCGTAGGCGACGGAGCAACCGGCCAGCTTTGCCGGCAAATGGCGTCCCGCAAATGGCCGCCTTCGGCAGCAAGTAGCCCCGACGGGCAAGTCAGATCGGGAAAATGAGTTTCTTGCCTGCTGGCGCTTAGCCGGCCATTTGCCACGTCTTCGTGGCTTTATCCTCGAAGGGGACTTTTGCGGGACGCCATTTGCCAACAGAGTTGGCCGTTCTCTCTTGCTTCTTACCTCTGGCCTGCTGGCGCTAGCCGGCCATTTGCCACGTCCTCGTGGCCATTTGACGGCAGTCCATTTGCCAACAGAGTTGGCCGTTTTCTCTTTACTTCCTATCTCGCCCTCGCCACCACTCTCTTCAGCGCCTGGTCGATGCGGGTTTGCCAGCCGGGGCCGGTGGCGCGGTAGTGAGCGAGGACTTCGGGAGACAGGCGAAGGGAGACAAGCTGCTTCGTCGGCGCCTTCTGGGGGCCGCGCTTGCCGATGGCGCGTAGCGTGGCCTGGAGCGACTTGGGCAGTTCCGAGAACGTCATAAACTCTGCGAAGTCTTCCGCGGTCAGTTCCCGGACTTCACCGTCTTTGTCAGTCAGCGGCTTTCTCTTTCGCATATTGCCTCGCCTCCCGTTCATTCGCGCGCCTGAAACTGATGACGCGGATTCCTGTCTCCGTCCGCACAAAGCACAGCACGTGCAAGCGCTTGTCGAGGTAGCCCACCGAAAGCGTACGCGCCTCACCGTACGGCCGCCGATTGTCGGGGCGATACCAAGCCGTGCCGAAGTCGAACTCCCTCGCCCGCTCGAACGAGAGCCCTCGCTCCAAGCGATTGCGTTCGTCCTTGCCAGGATCGTAGCTTACGTCCATTTATTTGTATCTACAATCAGATAAGCCGAGACCAGATAGTTCTACCAACCTGGGGGCCTGGAGGGCACGTCGAGAAATTGGGGTGTTTGGGGGGAAATGAGAGATGAGGAGGCAGAGCGACCGGCCGGCTCTGCCGGCAAATGGTCTCCGACAAATGGCCAACTTCGTTGGCAAATGGCCCAGACGGGCAAGTCAGATCGGAGAAGGCAGCTTCTGGCCTGCTGGCGTTAGCCGGCCATTTGCTGCCGAAGGCGGCCATTTGTCGGAGACCATTTGCCAACAGAGTTGGCCGGTTCCCTCCTACTGCTCTTCTTCCATCATCGCCGCCAACTGCCTCGCCAGTAACGCCGCCTCGTATCGCAACTTCGCTGCGGTCTCGGCGTCGAGATACCCGACATCCTGCGCCGCATAAAGCTGCGAGCGTACTTCTCCTGCCGAGCCTTTGGCGATCCGGAGGAAGTGCCGGAATTCCTTCCGCCCGCCTCGCTCGTATCCCTCCGCGATATTGGACATGACGGAGATGCTGGCGCGGCGGATCTGGCCCCTACGAGGCTAAAGTCGCGGAGGGACCAGTCGCTGGCGAATTGGCCGCGCCGGGTGACGGTGTAGATGCGGGAAGTGAGGCGGCGGGCGTCGTGCCAGACGCGGAGGTGTTCGAAGGTGGGAGCACGCATTAGCGAAGCAGCGGATTGCGAAGAGATGAGAGACAGGCCGGCTCTGCCGGCAAATGGACTCCCGTCATATGGCCAACTACATTGGCAAATAGCCCGGACGGGCAAGTCAGAGGAGACGAGTCAGACTCTGGCCTGCTGGCGTCAGCCAGCCATTTGCCACGTCTTCGTGGC
>JBEBIT010000049.1:0-24528 GCA_040080215.1 Steroidobacteraceae bacterium | reverse complement strand
TGCGAATCGAAGCAGCACAGGTATCCCGCAAGCTGCAGGCGAAACAGGAACTCGTCGTCTTCCTTGCCCCAGCCCCAATACTCGTTCGAGAAGCCGTTGACCGCGAAGACCTGCTCCTTCAGCACGCTGATCGCGCCGGAAAAGTAGTGGGTCGGACAGATGCTCTCGGGCCGGTTGGTGCTGAGCAGCCGTGTGACGAGCCGCAACGGCTGCGACGGGCACCGGTAGTTGGCCTCCACAGGGATGGCGTCCACATCGTGGATGCAGTAGTAGTCGCTGTCCGCCTGCGCAAAATGGAAGCCGACGTTGATGAGCTTGCCGCGGTTGAACGCGCGGCCCGGCTCCTGCTCGACCACGAGGATGCGGTGGCGAATACCCTGCTCCGCGAGCTTGGCCGTGAGCGGCGGCAGCAACTCCTTGAGATGGGCCTCCCGGTCGCGGAACGGAATGACGATCGTGAGCCGGGCATCGGCGCGGAAGGTCAGGGACTGCGGCGCGCGGCGCGCCAGCATCAGGCATGACACGGGCGAGATCATTTTCCAGTTCGCGATCGTGACCGGGAAATAGCGGCCCTCCACGCTGAAATCGCCGAGCGGGTCCATGCCCAGCCGCTGGCTCGGCCAGAAGCGGTACAGCACGCGCTGCAGCGGATCAGGCGTCGGGAACAGGGGTTGCTGGTTCACCTCGCCATTCTAGCAGGGTGAGATTGCGGCCCTGGCATCCAGGCAGCCCGCACACGCCCGTGTGGGCCGCTTGCGTCCCTTTGGCTAACCGCCCGCCTCCATCTCGCTGCCGCGCTTCGGCGGCGGAAAGCGGCGAGCCGTCGTCCTCTGCTCCGGCTTCAGCCGGCCGAGCTTTTCGAGTCGGGCCTCGATGCCCGCATGGGTTCGCTGGTGCAGGGTCGCGCACTCCTTGAGCGTTTTACCCGCGTCAAACTCCACGAGGAGCTGGCGGTCCTCGTCGACGCTCCAGGGCTTGCCGACATTGGCCAGCGCCGCTTCGCGCGGCCGTTCGTCGAACTTTTCTGGCGGCGGCGCGGTCTTCCCGGACTCAAGCAGGCGGACAGCGCCGTACAATGCCCTCACGATGTCGGGCGAGTGGTACGGACAGTCGTCCGCAAAGACTTCGCCGGTGGCCGGGTGTACGCCCTCGGCCAGCGCGGTCAGGATTGCGATTTGCCTCGAGCGTGCGTGCGTATCGTCCATGGTTGCTTTACCTTCCCTGTGGTAGTGATCATGAAGCGGGACTGCATGGAATTCGACCACGCCGGCACGGCAAGGCCAATGGCGAAAAACTCTGCGAACGTGCAGAAATGCGAGTGGGTTCCACGCCGCAAGCGAGACGCAACCCCAGGGACTCGAATCGATGCGATCGTTCTATAGACTCGTGGCGATGATGGCAGCCTCGCTGCTGGCGGCTGCCGTGCTCGCCTATCCGGGCTGGCTGGGCGTGGGCCTGGTCGCCGTGCAACCGTTCCACCGCGTACTCGAACGCATTGCCATGGGCGTAGCCTTGGTCGGCCTCATCTGGATGCTCCGGCACGAAAAGCTCGGCAATCGCGAGGCCCTGGGGTACACGTTGCCGCCGCCGGTCTTCGTCAGGCAGGTATCCGTCGCGTTCGCGGCCGGCCTTGTCCTGATGCTGCCCCTCGTCGCAATGCTGGTGGGCCTCAGCATCAGGCAGGTGAAGCCGGAACTGGTCCTGCATCCGCTGTTGCTCGTGCGGGAACTGGGGCAGGGAATCTTCACGGGGTTCGCCGTCGCCTTCATCGAGGAAACGTTCTTCCGCGGCGCCATGCAAACCGTCATGACCAAGGACCGGGCCCCCGTGCTCGCGATCCTGCTGCCGAGCCTCGTCTATGCCAGCGTGCACTTCCTCGGCGGCGAACTTCGCGTTCCGCCGGACCAGATCCACTGGGCCAGCGGCTTTACCGTGCTCGCGAACCTGTTCGAGCGATTCGCATCGCCGGCGGTCCTGCTGGATTCGTTCGCGGCGCTGTTCTCGGTGGGAATCCTGCTCGCGCTCGTGCGGCGCCACACGGGGTCGATCGCTGCCTGCATCGGCCTGCATGCCGGCTGGGTGTGCGTGATCACGACGGTCCGTGCGACCACGCTGCATGATCCGAATGCGGATTGGGCCTGGCTGGTCGGTTCCTACGACGCCGTGATCGGCTGGGGCGCGTTCGGGATGATTGCGCTCCTGATCGCCGCATATCTCACGATAACGACGCGGACCCAGGCTCCTCGGTGCCTCCAGGTCTCGCAGTAATCTTCACGATCGACCGCAGCAGGTCGAGGCGCTTCGCGGGATCGTCGAGCTCGAGGGCGAGCTGCTTGTCCGCAAGCGGCAAGGGCAGCATTTCAAGCAGCCTCGCGACCACCCATCCTGCATCATCGAACCGCGGTGTCACGCCTGCATAAAGGTCGCCGAGCTCGGGCAGCAGATGCTCGAGCAGGTGCGCATACGTCGTGAAGTCGGTGAGCGGTGCGGACGCCTCCTGTTCTGCCAGCCAGTCGACCGTACCGGTGTTCAGGCCGTCCTTCTGCACCTGTCGCCCTGCGACTCGGAAGCGTCGTTCACCCACCGCCGTGATGCCGAGCAACCCCTGTTCGAGCTGGTCGAAGTCGATGATGCGGGCCAGCGTGCCGACATCGAAGGTCTGCGCGGGTCCGCCCGCCTCAACGCCCGCGCGGATCAGCACGACCCCGAAGCCCGTCGACTCGCGCATGCAACGGCGCACCATGTCGACGTACCGGGGTTCGAAAATGCGCAAGGAGAGCCTGCCACCGGGAAACAGGACGGTGTTCAGCGGGAACAGCGGGATGAGGTCCGGCATGCGCGGCTGCTTGCCTAGGACGTTGCGCCCAGCTTGGCGAGCAGCTTGCCATGCACGCCGCCAAAGCCGCCGTTCGACATGACGAGGACATGCTCGTCGGGCCTGGCCTCGGCTGCAATGCCCGCCACGAGTTCATCGATCGATGTCGCCACGCTGGCATGCGGGCCAAGCGCAGTGCCGAGCGCGCTTACATCCCATTTCACGTCCGGTCCCTGGTACAGCCACACACGGTCGGCGCCTTTGAGGGAGGCCGTGAGGGCATCGCGATGGGTGCCGAGCTTCATGGTATTGGAACGCGGTTCGAGCACGGCGATGACGCGCGCCTTGCCGACCTTGCGCCGCAAGCCATCCAGCGTCGTCGCGATGGCCGTCGGGTGGTGCGCGAAATCGTCATACACGGTGACGCCGCGCACCTCGCCGCGCACCTCCATGCGCCGGCGCACGCCGCGGAACTCCTTGAGCGCGGCGATGGCGACTGTGGGTTCGACGCCAGCGTGGCGCGCCGCTGCAATCGCGGCCAGGGCATTGTCGACGTTGTGCAATCCGAGCAACGGCCAGGTGACGTCGCCGACGGGCTTGCCATCGAGCAGCACGGTAAAGGCGGAGCCGTCTGCGCCGGACGCGAGTATCGCTTGCCAGCGAAGGTCCGCGCCGGGTTCAACGCCGAACTTCTCCACCGGCGTCCAGCAGCCCTGCTTGATCACCTCACCGAGGTGCACGTCGCTGCCCTTTGAGACAACGAGACCCTGCCGCGGGACCATGCGCAGCAGCTGGTGGAACTGCCACTGGATCGCTGCGACGTCCGGATAGATGTCCGCGTGGTCGTGTTCGAGGTTATTGAGGATCGCCGTGCGCGGCCGGTAGTGGACGAACTTGGCGCGCTTGTCGAAGAAAGCCGTATCGTATTCGTCCGCCTCGACGACGAAATGCAGGCCTGACCCGAGCCGCGCGGTGACGTCGAAGTTCGACGGTACGCCGCCGACCAGGAAGCCAGGGTCGAGTCCCGCGTATTCCAGGATCCACGTCAGCATGCTCGTGGTGGTCGTCTTGCCGTGGGTGCCGGCGACGGCCAGCACCCAGCGATCCTTGAGCACATGCCGGGCCAGCCACTCGGGACCCGACGTGTAGGGAATCGCGCTGTCGAGCAGCGCTTCGATGAGCGGATTGCCGCGGCTCATGACATTGCCGACGACGACGATATCCGGCCGCAGCTCCAGCTGCTTCGGGTCGTAGCCCTGGATCAGCTCGATCCCGAGCGCCTGCAACTGGTCGCTCATCGGCGGATAGACGTTCTGGTCGGACCCGGTCACGCGGTGGCCGGCCGCGCGCGCGAGCGCGGCGATGCCGCCCATGAACGTGCCACAGATTCCGAGGATATGAACGTGCATCAAATGTCCTTTGGCAGACTTGAATGTGCGGGCGACTCCGCCCGCACGCCGTCACCCGATACCCGGCTTGAACAGCTGGCCGACATAGATGATCGACAGGATCATCATCATCGTGAACGCAAAGCCGGTCAGCATGCCGCCCTCGATCGCCAGCATCAGCACGCGCCCGATCAGCAGCACCATCACAAACAGCCGGATCACGCTCCAGCCGTTGGACACGGCATTGGGAACCCCGACCAGGTTGTCGATCACCAGCAGCGCGATGTCGAACAGCGTCAGCAACAGCGCAATGCCGATCACGGCGGACATCGTCTGCGTGAACCTCGGCCGCTTGCCGAAAAACGCCAGCAGCGCCCACACCCACGCGAGCAGCATGACGATCTCGACGATCACGAGCGGTGCCACGCCCTTGAGCGTCCAGCCCGAGAGCCGCGCCTGCACGAAATTGCCGACGACATACGTGGCCAGCAGGGTCGCAAGCAGCCCCCGCGAGACCGGCAATTCGTCCGGACCGCGGCGACACAGGACAATGTCCCGGAACAGGGCTAGCAGTGCTCGCATCGTGCTAGGGAACTTCTGATTGACCCATCCGCGCTCGCGTTGCGTCTCCAATCCTCTGCTGCGAGGCATCGGGCCGCAGGCAATATCGGGCCATGTTCAATGAGGATGGTGACAAGGTCCGTAAGCGCAGCAGAGGATTAGAGGCGCAACCCATAAAATGAATATTCATACTTTGATCGGGACGGGATCCCCATTTCTTTCAGACTTGGGTGCATGGCAGCGTTGCTCCTCCCTTGTGTACATGCAGTACACGGCGGTCGATCGCGCCTCGCCCTGCACGAAATGGCTCGCCGTCGCGAGTGCGTATAGGTCAATCAGAAGTTCCCTGGGGCACGAAGCCGTGGGTTGTCGTCAGTACCTGTATCATCGCTCGATTGATCCGCCAGCCGACCGCCAGGCTCCGCACCGGAATTGTACACGGCATGCTCATACAGACCCCGTCCCAGCTCGAAGACGCCCTCGCCCAACTGGAACGGCAGCCGTTCGTCACGCTCGACACCGAGTTCATGCGGGAGAGCACCTACTATCCGAAACTCTGCCTCATCCAGGCGGCCAATGCCCACGCCTGCATGCTGCTCGATCCGTTGGCCCTGACTGACCTCGCACCGCTGTTCCGGCAGCTGGCGCAGCGCTCGCAGACCAAGATCCTGCATGCGGCCCGGCAGGACCTCGAGGTCATGAGCCTCGCGAGCCGCCAGCCCCCGGCCGGGCCGATCTTCGACACGCAGATCGCCGCCGCGCTGCTCGGCCTGCCCGCGCAGATCGGCTACGGCGACCTCGTCTTTCGTCGCCTCGGGGTGGCGCTCGACAAGGGGCACACGCGCACGGACTGGACGCGGCGGCCGCTGTCGCGGGAGCAGATGGACTATGCCGCGGACGACGTCCGCTACCTCGTGCCGTTGTATGACGACTTGCGCGAAGCGTTGAGCGCGGCAGGACGCCTTGCCTGGCTGGAAGAGGAAACAGGGTTGCTCGAGAACCCGGACCTGTATCGCGTTGCGCCGGAAGATGCGTGGAAGCGACTGAAAGGCCTCGAACGCCTGCAGCCGGCGCAAAGAGCCGTCGCCAAGGCACTCGCGGAATGGCGCGAGAACCAGGCGATGAAGTACGACAAGCCCCGCGGCTGGATCGTCCACGACGATACGCTGCGCTCGATGGCGGAAACACTGCCCACCACCCTCGATGAACTGGCCGACACCCGCAGCATGCCACCGACCGTGGTCCGCAAGGTCGGACAGGACCTCCTGAATCTGGTGCGCGAAGCCCGTGACCGTGCGGGCAGTGAAGCACCGGCATCGCGGCCGTCGCGCCCCGAGTCCGAGGAACTCGCACTGGTCAAACGCCTGGGTGCATTGATCCGTGAAGCAGGCGAACAACTGGGCTTGAGTCCCGAGCTGCTCGCTACCCGCCGCGACATCGAGCAACTGGTGTACGGCGGTGAGCCGGGGATTTTCGCCAAGGGCTGGCGCAAGGACGTCATCGGCGACCAGGTCATCGCACTGGCAGGCAGATAAGCAGACGCCCTCGCCTCGGAGGGCGCCTGGATCCGGGCTGCGACGGCTACTTCTTCTTCCGAACCGCGGTCTTCTTCCGAGCCGCGGTCTTCTTGCGTGTCGGGGCCTTGCGAGCCGCGGCGCGCTTGGGCGCAGGACGACGCGCGACGGACTTCTTCTTCGCGGCTTTCTTCGTCGCCTTCCTGACGGCCTTCTTCGCAGCTTTCTTCACCGGCTTGCCTGCCGTCTTCCTTGCAGGCTTGGGACTCGCCTTCTTCTTCGCCTTGGCCTGCGGCTTGCGCTTGGCCGCTTTCCGGGCGGGCTTGGCCGGCTGCTTGCGCTTGGGGCTCGCGGGCTTGGGCTGCGCCGCTGCTTCCATCCGCGCGAAGACCTGGTCCGGTTCGCCCTCACCCTGCACGACGCGGAGCAGACCCAGCTTGCGGTAATGCTCGATCAGCGGTTGTGTCTGGGCGGCATAGACCTCGAGGCGCTTCGCAATGACGTCTTCCTTGTCATCGGGGCGCTGGAACAACTCGGGATGATCGGCGCAGTTGTCGCAGCGGGGCGTGGTCCCCGGCGCAGCGAACGAGATGTTGAATACGCGTCCGCAGGTCTTGCAGATGCGACGGCCAGCGAGCCGCTTGATCAGCGTTTCCGTGCGGACTTCCATCAGCAGCACGGCTTCGAGCGGCGTGCCAAGCTCGATCAGCATCGCGTTGAGCGCGTTCGCCTGGTCGCTGTTGCGCGGGAAGCCGTCGAGGACGAAGCCGGCCTTGGCGTCGGGCCTCGCGAGGCGCTCGCGGATCAGGCCCAGCACGATATCGTCGGATACGAGCTGCCCCGCATCCATCGCCGCCTTGGCCTTCTGGCCGAGGTCGGTCTGGCGCGTCACCGCATCGCGGAGGAGGTCGCCGGAGGAGATCTGCGGGACGCCGTACTTGGCCTGCAGCCGCTGCGCCTGTGTGCCTTTGCCCGACCCCGGCGCGCCCAGTAATACGATTCTCATTGTTGCGGAACCTCTGAAGTGTTCGTCGGGGGGCGATCTGCGCCCACAAAGGCTCGCTACCCTACTAAAAACCGCCTCCCTAGCCAATGAGGGAAAGAGGGAGCGCGGTAGCTACGGGTCTCGGTAGAATGCGGCCAGCCGTCCGCACTCCTGGAGCCTTTCATGCCTAAGCCCAAGCCCCGGAACGCTTTTTATGCCCAGTCGGGCGGCGTTACAGCCGTCATCAATGCCTCGGCCTGCGGCGTCATCGAGACCGCCCGCAACCACAAGGATCGCATCGGCAAGGTGTTCGCCGGCCGCAACGGCATCCTGGGCGCCCTGCAGGAAGACCTCATCGACACCAGCAAGGAATCGGCTCGTGACATCCGCGCCCTCCGGCACACCCCGGCAGGCGCCTTCGGCTCCGCGCGCTACAAGCTCAAGAAGTTCGAGGACTCGACGGCGCAGTACGAGCGACTGATCGAGGTCTTCAAGGCGCACGACATCGGGTACTTCTTCTACAACGGCGGCGGCGATTCGGCCGACACGTGCCTGAAGGTGGCCCAGCTCGCGAGCCGCATCGACTACCCCCTGCAGGCCATCCACGTCCCGAAAACCGTGGACAACGACCTGCCGTTGACCGACTGCTGCCCGGGCTTCGGTTCCGTGGCCAAGTACGTCGCCGTGTCGATCCGGGAAGCCGGCTTCGACGTGGCCTCCATGGCGCGCACCTCGACCAAGGTCTTCATCCTGGAGGTCATGGGCCGGCACGCCGGCTGGATTGCCGCCGCCGGCGGTCTCGCCGCCGAAAAGGCCGGGGACTCCCCGCAAATCATCCTGTTTCCCGAGATCCCCTTCGACGAGGAGCAGTTCTGCGCGCGGGTGAAGGAATGCGTGGAGCAATATGGCTACTGCGCGGTCGTCGTCTCGGAGGGCGTCAAGAACGCTTCAGGCCAGTTCCTGGCCGACGCAGGGACCCGGGACGCCTTCGGCCACGCGCAACTGGGGGGCGTCGCCCCGGTCGTGGCGGCAATCGTCAAGCGCCGGCTTGGCTACAAGTACCACTGGGCGGTGGCCGACTACCTGCAGCGCGCCGCCCGCCACATCGCCTCGAAGGTGGACGTCGAGCAGGCTTATGCGGTCGGCAAGGCCGCCGTCGAATTCGCCCTGAAGGGTGCCAACTCCGTCATGCCGGCCATCGTCCGGCTGTCGGACAAGCCCTATCGCTGGAAAATCGGCGTCGCGAAGCTCGAAAACGTCGCCAACCAGGAAAAGAAGCTGCCGCGTGACTACATCACGGCGGACGGCATGCACATCACGGCCAAGGGTCGCAGGTACCTGGCCCCGCTGATCAAGGGCGAGGACTACCCCCCCTATCGGGACGGCCTGCCGCAGTACGTGACGCTGAAAAACACCCCGGTGAAGCGCAAGCTGAAGGCAGACTTCGTGGTATAGTCGCCCGCGCTTTTGCGCCACTGACGGGTACATTTTCCAAACATAATCAATCGCCTGTACCCCTCCGAAGCCGCTTGCAACCAGACGGCGGAAGGCGGGACTAGGCGGTCCGCGGATCGAAACTTCAGGAGGACTGGACTCATGTTGAGCACTTACGGGCTCTGGCTAGCCATTGGCGCCGGAATCCTGGCCATCGTCTACGGCATCTTTTCCGCGCAGTGGATCGTGCGCCAGTCACCTGGCAACGAACGCATGCAGGAAATTGCAGCCGCCATCCAGGCAGGCGCGCAGGCCTACCTGAACCGGCAGTATTCGACCATCGCCATCGTCGGCGTCGTCCTCTTCCTGGTCCTCGGGTTTGCGCTCAACTGGCCCACCGCAGGCGGCTTCCTCGTCGGCTCGGTGCTGTCGGGCCTCGCGGGCTACATCGGCATGCACGTGTCCGTTCGCGCCAACGTCCGCACGGCCCAGGCGGCCAGCGTCGGCCTGAACCCTGCGCTGCAGGTTGCGTTCCGCGGCGGCGCCATCACCGGCATGCTCGTGGTCGGCCTCGGCCTGCTCGGTGTCGCGGCGTACTACCTCGTGATGCTCAAGGTGACGGACGGCGACACGGCGCTGCATTCGCTCGTCGGCCTCGCCTTTGGCGGCTCGCTGATCTCGATCTTCGCGCGTCTGGGCGGCGGCATCTTCACGAAGGGTGCCGACGTCGGCGCCGACCTCGTGGGCAAGGTGGAAGCCGGGATTCCGGAAGACGACCCCCGCAACCCGGCCGTGATCGCGGACAACGTCGGCGACAACGTCGGTGACTGCGCCGGCATGGCGGCCGACCTGTTCGAGACCTACGCCGTGACGGTCGTGGCCACGATGCTGCTCGCCGGCCTGCTGGTGAACGAAGTCGGCGCGAATGCGGTGCTCTACCCGCTCGTCCTCGGCGCCGTGTCCATCATCGGTTCCATCATCGGCACGTTCTTCGTCAAGGTGTCGGACGGCGGCAAGATCATGAACGCCCTGTACCGTGGCGTCGCCGTGTCGGCGGTCGTCGCCGCCATCGCGTTCTATCCCGTCACGACCATGATGATGGGCGACATCGCGATGAACATGTACTTCTGCGCGCTCATCGGCCTCGCGCTCACGGCGGCCATGATCGTCATTACCGAGTACTACACCGCAACCGAGTACGCGCCCGTGCGCTACGTCGCTGCGGCTTCGCAGACGGGACACGGCACCAACGTCATCGCCGGCCTCGCCGTGTCGATGAAGTCCACCGCACTGCCGGTGCTCGCGGTCTGCGCCGCGATCTGGGGCGCCTTCCAGCTGGGTGGCCTGTATGGCATCGCAATCGCGGCGACCGCGATGCTGTCGATGACCGGCATGATCGTGGCGCTCGATGCATACGGCCCGATCACTGACAACGGCGGCGGCATTGCGGAAATGTCCGGCCTGCCGAAGAACGTGCGGACGATCACCGACGCGCTTGATGCCGTGGGCAACACGACGAAGGCCGTCACGAAGGGCTATGCCATCGGCTCGGCCGGTCTCGCGGCCCTCGTGCTGTTCGCTGACTACACCCACAACCTCGACGCGATCGGCAAGCTGCAGGCCTTCAGCCTGTCCGACCCGGCCGTCATCATCGGCTTGTTCATCGGCGGCATGGTGCCGTACCTGTTCGGCGCGATGGCGATGGAAGCCGTGGGCCGGGCCGCGGGCTCGGTGGTGGTCGAAGTGCGCCGCCAGTTCCGCGAGATCAAGGGCATCATGGAAGGCACTGCCAAGCCTGACTACTCGAAGGCCGTGGACTTGCTGACGCGTGCGGCGATCAAGGAAATGATCATCCCGTCGCTGCTGCCGATCCTGGTGCCCGTGATCGTCGGCTTCGGCATGAACATCCTGATGGGCCCGGGCGCAGGCGTGAAGGCCTTGGGCGGCCTGCTCATCGGCACGATCGTCACCGGCATCTTCCTCGCGATTTCGATGTGCACCGGCGGCGGTGCCTGGGACAACGCCAAGAAGTACATCGAGGAAGGCAACTTCGGCGGCAAGGGTTCCGAGACGCACAAGGCCGCCGTGACCGGCGACACCGTGGGCGACCCCTACAAGGATACCGCCGGGCCGGCCATCAACCCGTTGATCAAGATCATCAACATCGTTGCCCTGCTGCTGGTGCCATTGCTGTAAACGGCACACCGGGCTCTGGAACGACAAAGGGCGCAGCTTTCGCTGCGCCCTTTTTCTTTGGGCCGGGAGGTCGGGCGCCCGGGAGTCAGAAAGCAGGGACAGTCCTGAGCTCCAGCGCGGAAATCAGGAATGCCCTCGTCCTCCAGACCTCAATGTGCGATCAGACGGCCCTGGCGGCCGCCACGCGATTCATCGGCTGCGGACGACCGAGCTGGTAGCCCTGCACGAAATCGACGCCCATGCGCTTGGCGGCTTCAAGCGCGCCCATGTCTTCCACATGCTCGGCGACCACCTTGAACTTCAGCGTTCGCGCGAGCTTGATCATGGCGGCGACAAGCGCCTGATTGACGGTGTCGGCAGCGAGGTTGCTGATGAACGAGCCGTCGATCTTCAAGTAGTCGAGCGCGAGGTTCTTGAGGTTGCCGAACGAGGACAACCCGCGGCCGAAGTCGTCGAGCGCGAAGTGGCAGCCCATGCCGTGCAGCACACCGATGAAGCGACGGGAATGTTCCATGTTCGTGATGACGGAGTTCTCCGTCACCTCGAAGCAGATCTGGTGGGGCGAGACACCCGTGCGATCCAGGCAGTCGACGACGAACTCGAGGAACTGCGGGTCCCCCAGCGTCTGGCCGGACAGGTTGATGGCGAGGCTACGGCCGACCGGCAGGCGGATGCCGCCTCGGCCCAGCGCGGTGAATGCGTTCTGGACCACCCAGCGATCCACTTCGCCCATCAGGCGATAGCGCTCTGCGGCCCGCAGGAATTCCGACGGCAGGATGCCGCCCGGAACCGCGTCGTCCTGCAGGCGCAACAGGACCTCGAATGCGGGGCCGTCTCCCGTCGCGCTCGACGTCGCCACGATGGGCTGCATCAGCAGCTCGAAGCGGCCATCCTTGAGCGCGGACTGCAGCTTCTGCAGCCACTGGATCTCGCCGCGATGCCGGGCCGCCGCCTCGTCGCGCGAGGAGTACACGTGAACGTGGTTGCCCTGCTTCTTGGCGACGTAGCACGCCGAGTCCGCGGCGCTGATGACTTCCTCCAGCGCACCGCTCTCGCTCGAGACTTCGACGAGGCCGACGCTGACGCCGATGGTGAAGATCTTGTCCTTCCAGACGAAGCGATAGTCGTTGACCTTCTGCACGACATCGTCCGCGATCTGGCGGGCCTTCTCGAGCGGGCAGCCTGCGAGCAGCAGCCCGAACTCGTCGCCACCCAGTCGCCCGACGGTGTCCGAGTCGCGGACGGTGTCCTTGATGAGTGCAGCAACCTCGCGGAGCATGCTGTCGCCTGCCGCGTGACCGCATGAATCGTTGACCGCCTTGAAGCGGTCCAGGTCGAGATAGCACAGCGCATGGCGGGCGGAACTGACGCGGGCCGATTCCAGCGACTCCTGCACGCGGCGCTCGAACTCACGGCGATTGGCGAGGCCCGTCAGCGCGTCGTGGCTCGCCTGGTACGACATCTGCTGCGTGAGGCCGCGCATCTCGCTGACGTCGCGGACTACCACCACGGCGCCGACGAGCTCGCTGCGCTGGTTCTTGAGGGGCGACGCGGAGAGCTCCACCGATCGCTCGGTCTCGCCGCCGCGCGACACCATCAGCCCGCGCCGGCCGACGGTTACCCGTGCCTTCGATGCCAGGCACTGCTTGACCGGATCACCAAGCGAACGGCGGTCGTGCTCGTCCACCAGCGCGATGACCTCGGTAATGAGCTTCCCGAGCGCGTCAGGGACAGCAATCCCCAGCAGCTGTTCGGCGGCCTGGTTCATGTAGTCGATACGGCCGCCGGCATCGGTCGTGATGACGCCCTCGCCAATCGAATCGAGCGTCTCCCAGGCGGTGGGCCGGGTGCGCACCACGGCGGTGGACGCCGTGGTGCGGGGGCCCATCTCGACCAGCGTAATCAGCAAGGCGGGCAGGCCCTGGTAGTCGATGCGCGTGCAGGCGAGTTCGGCCCTCGCGGTCTGGTCAACGGTGGGATGCAGCTCCACTTCCAGCCGGGCGGGCGCCGGGTGCTCACGCAACTTGCGCTTCAGGTACTCGCCGACGAGGCCTTCGTAGTCATGATGAACCACGGTCGAGAGCGGTTTGCCGAGCAGGTCCACGCCGGCTTTGGCGCCTACCAGCGCCGCGAAGCGGTCGTTCGCGAACACGAGGGTGTCGCGATGGACCGCAACGGCCTCGTGCAGGCTCGTCAGCACGTCGCCGATCACCTGCTCGCGGGACTCCAGCCTGGCGTCGAACCTCGAAACCTGGTCGAGCAGCTCGTTGGCGGCGCTGGCCAGGGTCTCTGCGCTGCCGTCAGCGGACACCCGGGCGGCAAACCGCCTGGTCCGGACGATCCCGCTCAGCTCTTCGGCTGCGCGCGTGAGCGCGAGGCCGTTCCGTCTGCACCAAACGAGCAAACCAGCCAGGGCGGCTGCGAGGATCGCAAGCAGGAGGGTCAAGGTGCCGGACATGGAAACTAGCAGGAAGGTCCCCTGGAGTGTGTTTCTCGCGGCTGACGACGCAGAACTGTGGCGCAAGCCGTTGACGCAGCATATCCGATGCCCGGCACCCAACTTGATGGGATTGACCATAATCGTCGCGGCGTTTTGTACGGGGGGAGCGGACCGCACGCCGGTTCGACGCGGACAGGGACGTCCCCTCGGCGCAGGCAGGCTTCGCCGGGATCCGGATCCCGCAGCGAGGCTTTCTTGGGGCCGGGCTCCGATGTGCTTTACACTTGGACGGCCGCACGGGGACCGATCCCGGTCGCTGGCACCCCCCGACTTCGGACGAAGAGAGCGCGCATGAGTCTGGTCAATTCGAGTATCGAGGCAGCCCGGCAACAGATGGTCGAGCAGCAGGTCCGGGCCTGGGATGTGCTGGATCCCAAGGTGCTCGATGTGCTCCGCCGGGTCCGCCGCGAAGCCTTCGTGCCGGCCGCCTTCAGCGAACTCGCGTTTGCCGACGCGCCGATTCCGCTCGGCCACGGCGAAGTCATGCTGCCTCCCAAGCTGGACGGCAGGATCCTGCAGGCGCTCGACCTCAAGCCCACCGACGCCGTGCTCGACGTCGGCAGCGGCACGGGCTTCCTCGCCGCCTGCCTGAGCCGCATGGCAGCCCGGGTGCGCTCGGTTGAGATCCATGCCGACCTCGCAGCGCTTGCCGCACGCAACCTGCTCGCCGCCGCAGCCAACAATGTCGTTGTCGAGCAGGCCGATGCCATGCAGCTGGTCGAGAAAGGCCAGTACGATGCGATCGCCGTGTCGAGCTCGCTGCCCGTCTACGATCCGCGCTTCGAACAGGCGCTTAAAGTCGGTGGCCGGCTGTTCGCCGTGGTCGGCGAAGCGCCTGTGATGGAAGCCTGGCTGGTGACACGCACGGGTGACGACACCTTCAGTCGTGTCGCTCTGTTCGAAACGTCGATCCCTGCGCTGGTGAATGCGCGGCATCCCTCGCGTTTCGTGTTCTGAAATCCCGCCGTCGCACGCCATCAGGAACTACCCTTGAGCATTCCCGAGATCACGCCGGCCGAATTCCTTGCACGTAAGGAACGCGGAGAAAACTTGACGCTTCTTGACGTGCGGGAAGCATGGGAGCTGGGTATCGTGAGCGTGCCCGGAACCATCCACATCCCGATGAACGAAGTGCCGAACCGCCTGGGTGAACTCGATCAGTCCGTGGAAACCGTGGTGCTCTGCCGCTCGGGAAGGCGCAGCCTCGAGGTCGCGCGGCTGCTGGAACAGCAGGGCTTCCGCGCGGTGAACCTGGCGGGGGGCATCCTCGCGTGGGCAAAGGACGTGGATCCCAGCCTGCCGACCTACTGAGCATGGCCTCTGAAGGCCCGGTTCGAAACGCATTTCGCCCGCCGTCCGGAAGGCCGCCGGCACCATCTTCAGGACACGTTCCGATGAGACAGACAACGCGACTCGCCCTTTCACTCGGCCTCGTGCTGGCCGCACCGCTGGCCTTCGGCTCGGACCTGCTGGAGGTCTACCAGCGGGCCCTGCAGAGCGACCCGCAGATCCGCGAGGCTGAGGCAACCCGGCTCGCAACGCTTGAATCCAAGCCCCAGGCGCTCGCGGGGTTGCTCCCGACGCTGAACGGGACTGGCAGCTACACGTCCCGGGACCAGCAGGGCCAGAGCAGCACCCTCGCCGTGGTGGGCGGCGTGCCCGTCGTCGGCACGACGAAGCAGACGATCGATGCGACGATCAAGCAATACCAGATCCAGCTCGTCCAGCCGCTGTTCCGCTGGGATCGCTGGGTGGCACTGCGCCGGGCCGACGAACAGGTCGCGCAGGCAGAAGCGGACTTCCATGCGGCCGAACAGAACCTGGTGTTCCGCGTCTCTCAGCGCTATTTCAACGTCCTCTCGGCGAAGGACCAGCTCGAGGCTACCGAGGGTGCGCTCGCTGCCGTCAGCCGCCAGCTGGAGCAGGCTGAGCAGCGCTACGAAGTCGGGTTGATTGCCATCACCGACGTGCAGGAATCCCGCGCAGCGGCCGACCAGGCCCGCGCCGCCGTCATCGCGGCGAAGCGCACGCTGTCCACCAACCAGGAGCTGTTGCGCGAGCTGACCGGCGAGATGTTCACGACGCTCGCGGCGCCGGGCGAGGACATGCCGCTCAACAGCCCGAGCCCCGCCAGCGAGGAACAATGGGTGGCGGCCGCCATGGAACAGAACCTGGCCTTGATCTCGAGCCGCCTGTCGCTCGACATCGCCAAGGAGGCGATCAGCACCGCGCGCACCGGTCATTACCCCACGCTTGACCTCGTGGGCACGCGGTTCAACAACGTCCAGAACGCGGACCAGGTCAACAACGGCAATCCCTCGCCTGCAAACACCGACGTCACGCAGGACTCGATCGCGCTGCAAGTGACCGTCCCGTTCTACTCGGGCGGCGCCGTGTCTTCACGCGTGCGTGAACAGGTTTACCGTCACCGCGCAGCCCGCGAGCGCCTCGAGCGCACCGCGCGCGAAACCGAACGCGCAGCGCGTGACGCTTACCTCGGCGTGAACAGCAACATCTCGCGGGTACAGGCGCTCAGGCAGGCCGTGGAATCGAGTCGCACGGCCTTGAGAGCCTCTGAAGCCGGCTTCGAAGTGGGCACGCGCACCACCGTCGACGTGCTGGATGCGCAGCGCCGCCTGCTCGATGCGGAAACGAACTACGCCCGCAGCAAGTACGACTACATCATCGGCATCATCCAGCTGAAACAGGCCGCCGGCACGCTGTCGCGCGACGACCTCGCTGAAATCAACGGCTGGTTGAGGGAGTAGCCGCCGAAGAAGTCGGGAAGCCTGAGGAAGCAAGGAAGCCCGACTTCCAGGCACTCTGGCTTACCGGCTTCCTAGCTTCCCTGCGGCATCCGCGCCGCCACCAGCTGCAAGACCCGCTCGACTGCACCGCGATTGGCGGCGAGCACCATGAGGCCGGCCTCGCCCCTCTGCTTGCGCTCGTCTTCATCGCGAAGTAGCCGCGTCACCGAGATCGCCACTTCCTCCTCGGACCGCACTTCGATCGCTGCGCCTGCATCGAGCAGGGTGCGCGCGACCTCCGGCGCATTGAATACATGGGGCCCGGTGAGCACCGGCAAGCCCAGGGCTGCGGGTTCGAGCAGGTTGTGTCCCCCTATCGCCACGAGCGTCCCGCCGACGAACGCGACGTCCGCACTGGCATAGAAGGCCAGCAACTCGCCCAGCGTATCGACGAGCAGCACGGTTGTGCCTGGCGTAACGGGCTCCTGACGCGACCGCGTGGCAAAGCGCACCCCGCGCCGCCCGAGCAGCGTGGCCACGTCAGCGAATCGCTGCGGATGGCGTGGCACGAGGATCAGCAGCGCCGCGGAATGGGAGACGAGCACTCGACTGTGGGCATCGAGCAGCAAAGCTTCCTCACCGTCGCGCGTACTACCTGCAATCCAGACCGGGCGAGCCGCGCCAATCTGCTCGCGCAGGGCGCGCCCTTTGGCGCGGACTTCGGCCGGCACCTCCAGGTCGAACTTCACGTTGCCCGCGTTAAAGGTGCGCGCGTGGTTCGCACCGACGGATACATAGCGCTCCACATCGACGACGCTTTGCGCCGCGACCGTGACGTCGCCGGCAAACACCTCGCGCAGCAGCCCCCGGAATCGGCGGTAACGCGGCGTTGATCGCGGTGACAGCCGCGCGCTCGCGATCGTGAGCGGAATCCCGCGCCGGTTGCACTCGCCGAAAAGCACCGGCCAGATCTCCGTCTCCATGACGATGCCGGCGCGAGGCTGCACGCGATCCAGGAAGCGGCACACCGCACCCGGCAGGTCGAAGGGCAGGTAGCGGTGAGTGACCCGGTCTGCGAACAGCTCGCGGACCTGGCGCGCACCGGTCGGCGTGGTCGTCGTGATCACGACCGGGAGTCCGGGCCAACGCTGCATGAGCCTCGGGACGAGGATCGCGGCGGCGCGCACTTCGCCGACGGACACGGCGTGGACCCACAGCGTCGGGCCGGGGACCCGAAGCCCGAAGCCGAATCGTTCGCCGGCGCGGTCCCAGTACGCACGATCCCCGAAGCCACGGACCAGCTGCACCAGGAAGGCGAGCGGCGCGACCAGGTGGGTGAGCAGCGAATAGAGAAGGCGCATGCGATATTCTGTCCGTTCCAGCATTCGAACTCTACCTGCATGTCCCAGCCGCCAGCCCCAACACCAACGCCGCTCAGCCGTTTTCTCGGTCCCCGTTACTGGCCGGTCTGGCTCGGGCTCGGATTCATCCGCGTCGTGATGCGGCTGCCGTTCCCGGTGATCCTGGCCTGCGGACGCGCGGTTGGCTTGCTCGCCTACCTCGTCAGTCGCCGCGAGAAGCACATTGCCCGGGTCAACATCGCCCTGTGCCTGCCGGAGCTGTCCCCGAAGGAACGCGAAACGCTCGTTCGCAGGCATTTCGAGGCACTCGGTTGCGCCGTCTTCGAGACGGGCCTCGTGTGGTGGGAATCCGACGCTCGCCTCGACCGCTGGGTGCGCATCGAGGGGACCGAGCATCTGGCCCGCGCGCTTCAGGCGGGCAAGGGGGCGATTCTGCTGAGCGCGCATTTCACGTGCCTCGAGATGGGCGCCCGCGCGCTGACGATGCACACGCCCACCAGCGTCATGTACATGGTGCCCCGCAATCCGTTGATCGCGGAATTCGCGAGGCGCAGCCGCGGCCGCCACGCCGTCAAGGCCATTGCGAGCGACCAGGTGCGCGATATCCTGCGGAGCCTTGGGCAGAACCTGACGGTCTGGTACGCGCCGGACCAGCGCTATACGGAAAAGATGAGTGCCATCGTGCCGTTCTTCGGCCAGCCCGCTGCCACCAACATCGCCACCTCGCGCCTCGCCCGCCTTTCGGGTGCGCGCGTGCTGCCCTATTTTCCGGAGCGGCTGGCGGACGGTTCAGGCTATGCCATGCGCATCGGCGCGCCGCTCGGGGCGTTTCCTTCCGACGACCCGATCGCCGATGCGCTGCGCTTTCACGCGCTGATCGAAGCGCATGTCAGGCGCTGCCCAGAGCAGTATTTGTGGACCTACAAGCGCTTCAAGCTGCCCGGCCCGCAAGGCGATGTGTACCGATGAGCGACGCGACGCGCAAATCGCCGTCCCGCTTTGCACCGCGCTACTGGCCTACGTGGGTGGCGCTCGCGGTGTTGCGTGCCTTCGAGCCGCTGCCGTACCGTTTGCAGGCCTGGCTCGGGCGAAATCTCGGGCGCCTGCTGTTCCTGCTGCCGACGAGCTTCAAGCGTATTGCGCGGCGCAACCTCGAATTGTGCTACCCGCAACTGCAGGCAAGGGAGCGGGACCAGTTGCTCGCGAGGCATTTTGAAAGCTTAGGTGTAGGCCTCTTCGAAACGGGCATCACCTGGTGGAGCCCGGACAGCCGCCTCCTCGGCATGACGACGGTGGAGGGACTCGAACACCTCGACGCCGCCCTGTCCGCAGGCAAAGGCGCGATCCTCCTCAGCGCCCATTTCACGACGCTCGAGATCGGCGCGCGGGCGATCTGCGCTCGTCGGCCCACCAGCATCATGTATCGCCCGACCAGGAACGCCGTGCTCGAACAGTTCCTCAAGGACAACCGTGGCCGGCACGCCAAACGCGCGATTCCGCGCGACGATATCCGCACGCTGATCGGCGCGCTCAAGGCGAACGAGATCGTCTGGTATGCACCGGACCAGGCGTATCGAAAGAAGGGAGCGGAGATGGTTCCGTTCTTCGGTATTCCCGCCGCGACCAACACCGCGACATCAAGGCTCGCACGTCTCACAGGCGCCGCCGTGTTGCCTTACTTCCCCGAGCGATTGCCCGGTCGCAAGGGCTATCGCATGGTCATCCAGCCGGCGCTCGAGGGCTTCCCGAGCGAGGATGCCGCGGCCGATGCGTTGCGGTTCAATCACCTCATTGAAGCCCAGATTACGGAGGTGCCGGACCAGTACCTGTGGATCCATCGCCGCTTCAAGGGCGTCACGCCGGACTATCCCGACTACTACTCGCGTAAGCGCGTAAGCGCGTAAGCGGTTTACCCGCCTATCCGGCCCTCTGCATCTGCATAGCCATCCAGCAGTGACTGCCATTCGGCGTCGCCAAACCGCACGTCCGCCCGCTGCCGCTTGATCTTCAGCAGCGAGCGCCTGAGCCGTCCGAGCACCTCGTCCTGCCACGACCCGCTTGCGCGAACGCGGGCCCGGTCGAAATCGATGACATGGACATCGTTGCCCGCACCGACCAGCACGTTATGGGCATTCAGGTCGACATGATGCACGCCGCGATGATGCAGTCGCGCAATCACCCTCCCAAGGTCCTTCCAGACCATGGACGGCAGTGCCGCGCCCGTGATCCGGTCCGCCAGCGTGCGTGAGTCAGGAATCTCCGTCGTAATGAGGTCGGCGCGGTAACGTAGGCCGGACCGGACGTACCGGGCGGCCACGGGGACAGGCACCGGGAACCCCTCCTGGTGCAGCAGCGACAGCAACCGCCACTCGCAGAAGGAGCGGGTGCGGTCCTCTCCGGTCCACAAGTAGGCATCGGCAACCCACTTCGCGATCAGGCCGCCGCGCCGATAGTGCCGCAATACCCAATGCCGGCTGCCATCGCGAATGAAGACGACCTGCCCCCGTCCACCGGTGGTGGCGACGACCGCCGTGCGACCCGCCCAGTACTCGCGGGCAAACATCGCGTCATCGGGCTTAACCAAGCAGGTGTCATCGTATAGGATGCTGCCGGCCGCAGTCCGAATCTGGCGTTCACTCATGGTCGATCGCGGGTAGCGGTGAGCTCATGGTCGCCATTGTACCCATGCCGATGCAGTCCCTCGCTGCTGCCAATACAATAACAAGGCGCACTGCCTGCCCTGGATAACCCCCTGTTCACTACCCCGCCCCGCGAAGTCTGCATCCTGCGCCTGTCGGCGATCGGCGATGTCTGCCATGCACTCGCCGTCGTGCGTACGCTGCAACAGGCATGGCCCGAGACCCGCTTCACCTGGGTGATCGGCCGGCTTGAGGCCCGGCTGTTCAAGGGAATCGAAGACATCGAATTCATCGTGTTCGACAAGGGCCGGGGATTCTCTGCATATCTCGACCTGCGTCGCGCGATGCGCGGGCGCCGCTTCGACCTGCTGCTGCACATGCAGCTTGCACTCAGGGCAAGCGTCGCGAGCGCGCTGATCCCTGCACGCATCAAGCTCGGGTTCGATCGGGCCCGCGCGCGCGAGCTGCAATGGCTGTTCACCAATGCGCGCATCCGCCCTGCAGAGAACCAGCACGTCCTGGACAGCCTGTTCGGGTTCGCAGAACGCGTTGGCGTCCACGACAAGCGCCTGCGATGGGACATACCGGTTGGCGGCGATGACCTTGACCACGCCGAACACGTCATTCCAGATGGCCAGCAAACGCTCGTCATCAGCCCCTGCTCGAGTCATGTCGCCCGTAACTGGCGGCCGGAGTATTACGCCAGGGTCGCCGACCACGCGGTCGGCATGCTGGGCATCGAGGTGCTGTTGTGCGGCGGCCCAAGTCCCATCGAGCGGCAAATGGGGGACGCAATCCTGGCCCGCATGCAGCAGCCCTGCACCGACCTGATCGGCAAGGACACCCTTCCTGCATTGCTCGCCACGCTGGCGCGCGCAACCGTGGTGATCACCCCCGACTCGGGGCCAGCACACATGGCCACGGCGGTGGGCACCCCCGTAATCGGCCTCTATGCAGCGACGAATCCGGCGCGCAGCGGTCCCTACCTGAGCCGGCCATGGTGCGTGGACCGCTATGATGCAGCGGCGCGCAAGTTCCTTGGCAAACCTTCGACCGAGATTGCGTGGACGACGAAGATCGAGGAACCCGGCGTCATGGACCTGATCCAGCCCGAGGACGTGATCAAGAAGCTCCATGCCGTGCTGTCACAGCAGGCGCGTCGTACCCGACGCGGCTGACAAGGAGTCCCCGTGGAAACCCTGCCATTGACCTTGCTGGTGATGACCTACAACGAAGCCGAGAACATCGGCCGGTGTCTGGGCAGCGTGCCGCTCGCCGCCGAGAAGATCGTGATCGACAGCGGCAGCACCGACGATACCTGTGCGATTGCAGCGCGCCACGGCGCCCGCGTCGTGCATCAGGACTGGCTGGGGTTCGGTCCGCAGCGGAACTTCGCCAGCACGGTCGCAGCTCACGACTGGATCCTGTTCCTGGATGCCGACGAATGCCTGTCGCCCGAACTGCTGAACGCCTTCACCACCCGTTTGCCCGGCTTGATGAAGTCCGACGCGGCGGGCGCGATCCTGCATCGCGAAGCGTGGTACCTCGGCGCACCGATGCGCTGGTACAAGCCGATGGTCGGCGAGAAGATCGCCCGCCTCTACCACCGCGGCCGCGCCCGCTGGACCGACGCGCGCGTGCATGAGTCGCTGCGTTTCGACGGGCGGGTGGAACAGTTCGACGCGCCCTTTCGCCACTACTACAACCCGACGCTCGTGCACGAGCAGCTCAAGATGCTGAAGTACTCGGAGCTGAAGGCGCGCGACTGGCTGGATCGCGGCAGGTCGCCCCGGCTGTGGGAAGCGCCGTTCGTGTTCCTCGCCACGTTCCTCAAGGACTACATCCTGAGGCGCGGCTTCCTGGATGGCGCCCGCGGCTACATCGTTTCCCACGTCGCTGCAAACTATGCCGTCTACAAGCGCCTGCGCTATTACGAGATGCGCCAGAATCCGGAATCGCTCGGTCTGGCCGATGCCGTGTTGAAGAAACACGGACTCGAGCGCGGGGAATAAGGGACGGCATGCACGCGAGGAAGCCGGGCAAGACTGAAGAATAGCGGCTGTCTTGAGGACACTCCGGCTTCCGCAGCTTCCCTGGCTTCCTTAGCTTCCTCAGCTTCTCCTGCTACCGGCGATATACTGGGCGAGGTCCTTTTTCCGGAGTGCAACGCGTGACCGAAATCCACGTACCCATCAGTCCAGGCGAACTGATCGACAAGATCACGATCCTCGAGATCAAGTCCGAACGCATGTCGGACGCGAAGAAAGTCGCCAACGTGCGGCATGAACTCGGGCTGCTCAAAGGCACCTGGCAGGCCTCCGACTACTCGCGGACGGACATCAGCGCCGAATGGGCCCGCCTCAAGCAGATCAACGAGCAACTGTGGGTGATCGAGGACGACATCCGCGACAAGGAACGGGCGCGGCAGTTCGACGCGCGGTTCATTGAACTCGCCCGGGCCGTCTACGTGACCAACGACGAGCGTGCCGCCGTGAAGCGCCTCATCAACGACCGGCTGGGATCGAAGATCGTGGAAGAAAAGAGCTACGCGGACTACAAGTGACCGCAACGGTCAGGAGGACTCAATGGGCAATCCAATTGATACTGCATCCCTGGATCGTCGCACGTTGCTGGCCGGCGCCGGTATGGGCGCCTTCGCTGCCCTGCTGAGTCCGGTAGTGAATGCGGCGGCTCCTGCCATGAGCGCCGATGAACAGGCTAACCTCAAGCTCGTGAACGACTTCTGCGCCGCCTGGGCCACGCGCGACATGGCGAAGATCCTGCCGTTCCTCGGTGAGGAGTGCGTCTATCGCATGACCGAGACCACGCCCCCGGTCACCGGCCATGCCGGCGTGACGGAACGCATCAAGCCTGCCGTGGATCGCGCGGACGCCGTGACCTTCGAGGTGCTGGAGAGCTACGCGAAGGGTCCTATGGTCATCAACCACCGGATCGACCGCTTCGCGTCCAAGGAAAGGCCGTTCACCTGGGAAGGCGTCGGCGTGTTCTTCATCAAGGACAGCAAGATCCGCGAGTGGTCGGACTACACGATCAAGATGCAGCGTTAGGGATCGTGCCCTGAAGGAGCGGCGCAACTTCAGCGCTTGAGCGTGTACTCGGCGCTGCAGTAGGGGCACTTGGCCCAGCCGGTCTTCTCGATAGGTAGGAACACCTTCGGGTGCGAGTTCCACAGGTTCATGCCCGGGCTCGGGCAGGAGAGCGGCAGGTCCGCCGCCGTCACCGTGTACTGGCTCTGCGCATTGGGCTGGACGAGCTTTTCGGACCGCTCAGGGGTTGCCATCGATCGACTCCGGGGGGAAACGGCTGACAGGCCGCGATTATCGCCGAAATTGGCAGCAAAGGTAGCCGGAGATACCTACCCCCCAAGCAGCCCCACCGCCTTGGCGACCGCCGGAGTGAAGCCCGCGCCGCCTTGGGCCAGATGGGCAACGATCTGCTTGCGCATCCGCGGATCCCAGAAGCGCTTGAGATGATCGGCGATCAGCTGCGCTGCCGTGTCTTCGTCGTTGGCAGTGACGAAGAACGAGCCAATCTCGTTGGCCATCTTGACGAGGTGGTCGATATTCATGGGGTCAGGCCAAGCGATGCGGATGGGTGTAGACGACATGACTGTCGTCGCGGGCGAAACCGATCAGCGTCATGCCGCAGTCTTCTGCCAGACGAATGGCGAGGGCCGTGGGCGCGGAAATGGCAGCCATCAGCGTGACACCGGCCGTCGCCGCCTTCTGCACCATCTCGTAGCTCGCGCGGCTGGAGACGAGCAGATAACCGGAGCTGCCATCGGTGCCAGCGCGGAGCAGCGCGCCGACCACCTTGTCGAGCGCGTTGTGGCGACCGACATCCTCGCGCACGACCTGAACACCCGATTGCGGGAGACACCAGGCCGCAGCATGGACGCTGCCTGTCCGCGCATTGAGCGGCTGTTTCGCCTGCAATTCCTTGAGCGCAGCGTGCAACTCGCCAGCGGTGACGGTCACTCCCTCGCCGACTTTGGAGGGGCGACGGATCGCCTCTTCGAGGGTTTCGGTGCCGCACAGCCCGCAGCCGGTTCTGCCTGTCAGGTTCCGCTGCCGCAGCAGCAAGGCCGAGAAACGTTCGGGCGCGATGGTCAGGCGCAGCTCAATGGCCTCGTCGAGCGCTACCGCTTCAACACCTCGGATCTCTGCCGGCGCCTCGACCAGCGCCTCCGTGAACGTGAAGCCCACGCCCAGGTCCTCAAGGTCCTGCGGCGTGGCCAGCATCACGACATGCGGAATGCCGTGATAGGTGAACGCGACAGGGACTTCCTCGGCGACCTCGTCCGGCACCCGCTCGACCTGACCTGCCCTCCACCGATGGACGGTGACAGTACGAGCCACCTCGGGCAA
>JBEBIT010000115.1:0-6244 GCA_040080215.1 Steroidobacteraceae bacterium | reverse complement strand
CAGAAAGATGCCGCCCAGCAAGAGCACTCCACACCCGAGCAGTATCCAGCGCAATTCACTCATGTGACTGCCCTACATCGCCGCCATGCGCACGGCTTCGTCGACGTCGACGGTGACAAGGCGGGACACGCCGGGCTCGTGCATGGTCACGCCCAGCAACTGGGACGCCATCTCCATGGTCGTCTTGTTGTGCGTGATGAAGATGAACTGCACGCGAGACGACATCTCCTGCACCGTTTCGCAGAACCGGCCGACGTTGTTGTCGTCGAGCGGCGCATCCACTTCGTCCAGCAGGCAGAACGGCGCCGGATTCAGCTCGAAGATCGAAAAGACGAGAGCCACGGCCGTCAATGCCTTCTCGCCGCCGGACAGCTGGTTGATGGTGCTGTTCCGCTTGCCGGGCGGTCGAGCCATGATCGACACACCCGCATTCAGTACGTCCTCGCCCGTGAGTTCGAGATAGGCGTGTCCGCCGCCGAACAGTCGCGGGAAGCGATCCTTGAGGCCGGCATTCACGCGGTCGAACGTGTCCTGGAAACGTGAACGCGTTTCCCGATCGATCTTGCGGATTGCGGTCTCCAGCGTTTCGAGCGCATCGGTGAGGTCCGCGAACTGCCGGTCGAGATACTCCTTGCGCTCCGACTGTTCCTTGAACTCGTCGATCGCGGCCAGGTTGACCTGGCCCAGGCGCTCGATCTTGCCGGTGACTTCGCCCACTGCAAGCTCCAGTGACGCAATCGTGGCTTCCGGCGGGATCTCCGCCGTTACTGCCTCCAGCTCGAACTGCGTAGCCCTGAACTGCTCGAGCAGCGCTTCGCGCCGGACTTTCAGTTCCTGTGCCGCCATGCGAATGGCTTCGAGCAGCTGGCGTGCGTCATCGACAGCGCCTTCCGCCGAGAGCCGGCGCTGGTTGATCTCCTGCAGGCCCGCCTCTGCCGCTTCCAGGGCTTCACGGGCAGCGGTCAGCTCGCGCTCGAGGCCGACACGCCGATCCAGTTTCTCCTCGAGATCCGCATTCAGTTGCGCAAGCGGCGCTTCGCTTGCGGCGATCTGGCGGGTGAGTTCCTCGCGACGCGCCTGCAGCTGGCTCGACTGCGACCGCATGCGTTCAAGGCCGGCGCTCACGGAGGCGAGCGCTGAACGGCGCGACTCCGAGCGAATCGCGATGTCCTGTGCAGCCGCGCGATCCGACTGTGCCTGCGTGCGGGCCAGCGACAGGCTTTGCCGCAAGTGCTCGCGCTGGTTCTCGAGCGTCCCGCGACGGCCTTCGAGTTCGGCCATCTCCTCCATGCTGCCTTCAAGACGTTCACGCGCGCTGGCCACTTCGGCCTCGAGGCGTGCGATTTCAGTGTTGACGTCGTCGCTTTCAGCCTTGACCTTGTCGACGCGGCGCGCAGCCTGTTCCGCCTGCGCACGCAGCGCTTGCAGCTGGGCAGTGGAGTCGCTGAAGCGGCGATGGAGCCGGTTCACTTCGGCCTGCAGCTCGTCCCGCTGGTGCGCGAGGTCCTCAAGCCGTTCGCGAGCGTCGGCGAGTTGTTCGTCGGCATTCGCCCGGCGCGTCTCGGCGGTCGCGACCTGATCGCGAAGCGTGCGCATTTCCTGTTCACGACCGATGACGCCGGCGTGCACGTCCTGGTCGCGGCTGACCCTGAGCCAGTCGCGGCCGATCCAGATGCCGTCCCTCGTGATCACGGACTCGTTCACGGCCAGTCGCGAGCGGCGTGCCAGGGCTTCGGAGAGCGAATCGACGGCACTGATCCCGGCGAGCAACGATTCCACTCCGGCGGGTCCGCGTACGCGCCGCACCAGCAGGTCGGCAGAACCCATGCCGCCGCCGGCCGCGTCCGATGACGAGAAGAACGTCACCGCGCCGACATTGAGGCTGCCGAGCAGACCGGCAATGGAATCGATGCCGTCGACACACACGGCCTCGAGATACGAACCCAGGACCGTTTCAACTGCGCGTTCCCATCCCGAGTCCACGTTGAGTTGCTGAGCGAGGCGCGGGCGCCCCTGCAGCGCATTCGCCGCGAGCCATTCGGTGACCTTGCCTTGAACGCGGCCGAGCGCCGCCTGCTGCAACGCTTCGAGGGACACGAGACGACCTTGGGCGTCCTGTGCTTCGCGGCGGCTCGCATCGGCGAGACTCTGGAATTCCCGCTCGCGCTCGCGCAGTTGCTGGAGTTCGCCCACGGCAGCCGCGAGCCTTGCCGCCGCGTCTTCGCCCGCGAGCCGGGCCTCTGCCTCCTGCTCGGCGAACGTGGCGATCTTTTCCTGGACGTCGGCGCCGGCCAGCACATCGAGCTCGTTGACGAGCCGCTGCTGCTGGGCCGAGAGACGCGTGAGCTGGTGATCGAACTGCTCGATACGTGCGCGATCGACTTGCGACCGCTCGCTGGCCGACCGGGCCTCGCGATTGAAGTCTTCCCAGCCTTCCTGCCACGTCTGCATGGCTTCTTCCGACTGGGCGAGGGCCTCTGACGAAGCGAGGTCGCGCTCACGGGCAATGTCCAGTTCCGGCCCGAGGCGTTCGAGTTCCCCCTGCAGGTCGCTGATCTGGGCCTGGTCGCGCTCGAGATGCAGGTTCACTTCGGTGAAGCCGCGCTCCGCGTCCGCCAGATCCTGGCTCTGCCGCTGCCGCAGTTCGCGTGCATGCTGGATGGCCTGCTCGACACGGGCGATCTCCGCGCCGGCCTGGTAGTAGCGGCCCTGCACGACGTTCAACTCGTCCGACTTCTCGGTAAAGGTCTCGCGTGCGGTTTCGATCGCAGATTCGACCGAGCGCAATTCCGCAATCGCGCCCTGCAAGCCTGTCTCGCGTTCGCCGAGCAGCAAGCCCTTGGTGCCGGCGTCGGCTTCGATGTCCTTGAGGCGCAGCGCGAGCAGCTCGGCACCGAGCTTCCGCTCCTCCTGCTTCAGGGTCTGGTAGCGACGCGCCGTCGCCGCCTGCCGTTGCAGGTGGCGCAGCTGCTTTTCGACCTCATCGCGCAGGTCGTTCAGGCGCTCGAGGTTTTCCTTCGTGTGCGCAATGCGGTTCTCGGTCTCGCGCCGGCGCTCCTTGTACTTCGAGATGCCGGCCGCTTCTTCGATGAAGCCGCGCAGCTCCTCGGGCTTGGCGTCGATGACCCGCGAAATCATGCCCTGCTCGATGATCGCGTAGCTGCGCGATCCGAGACCGGTGCCGAGGAACAGTTGCGTGATGTCCTTGCGGCGGCAGCGCGCCCCGTTCAGGAAATAGGCAGACGTCCCGTCGCGGGATACCACGCGCTTCAGCGAGACTTCCGCGAAGCCCGCGTACTGGCCGGCCAGCTGGCCGTCGCTGTTGTCGAACACGAGTTCCACCGAAGCCGTGCCGACCGGCTTGCGGGAGCTGGAGCCGTTGAACACGACGTCGGCCATCGAATCGCCGCGCAGGTGCTTGGCGGAGATCTCGCCCATCACCCAGCGCACGGCATCGATGATGTTGGACTTGCCGCACCCGTTCGGGCCGACAACGCCGACGAGATTGCTGGGGAAGTTGACGGCGGTCGGATCGACGAACGACTTGAATCCGGCCAGTTTTATCTTGTTGAGGCGCATCTCGATTCCGCGGCAGGGTTGAAGGCCCTAGGGCCGAATTAGCGCGGTAGTGTATGGGAAAGAATGGGGGCCTGAGGAGTGATTTTCGGACCGGGTTCCGGCGGTCCGCCCGCCCGGCACGCAGCACGAATCGGGCCGGAAAACCACCTGCTTTTCGAGGCCAACAACGGGCTGTACGGCACGCGAGTCGTCTGTATAATCCCGCGTTCATTAAATCTGGGTCGATCGGCACCGGAGACTAGGATGCCCGCGAAGAAACCTGCGGCGAAGTCGAAGAAAGCCAGTAAGCCTGTCAAGACCGTGGTCAGGAAGGTCACACCGGCAAAGAAGGCGGCCAAGCCGAAACCTTCACCTGCGCGCGTGGCCGAGAAGCGTGCGAGCGAAAAGCCTGTGGTGAAAAAGTCTCCTGCTGCGCCCAAGGCAGCTGCTGCCGCCCCGAAGGCAGCCTCTCCCAAGTCGAGTGTTCCGAAGACCAGTGCGACCAAGGCCCCCGTCAAGGGCAAAGCCGCGGCTCCTGCTCCCGCGCCCAAGGCCAAGGACGTAGCGCCCGCATCGAAGGCGAAGGAGACCAAGGCCGCAGCGCCTGCTCCTGCCGCCAAGGCTGCCCAGAAGCCAGCGGCCGCAGAGAAGGCCCAGCCGAAGGCACCCACCAAGGCACCGACGTACGTCACTGCGGTCGCCGAGCGCAGCACGCGTCCGAGGCCGGCTCCCGCCCCCGTGCTCGATCCGGACGATCCTGATTACCAGGAACCCGGCGCGAACCTGCTGGCTGGCCCGCGCAATGTGCGGCCCTACGTCGCCAAGCGCGGCGAGCAGTACATGGGCAAGGAGCAGCTCGATCACTTCCGCCAGATCCTCTCCAACTGGAAGCGGGATCTCATGGAAGAAGTCGATCGCACCGTCCACCACATGAAGGACGAGGCGGCCAATTTCCCCGATCCGAACGACCGCGCCACGCAGGAATCCGAATTCAGCCTCGAACTGCGCACCCGCGATCGCGAGCGCAAGCTGATCCGCAAGATCGACGAGGCCCTGAAGCGCATCGAAGACGGCAGCTACGGCTACTGCAACGAGACGGGCGAGGAAATCGGCGTCAAGCGCCTCGAAGCCCGCCCGGTGGCGACACTCTCCGTGGAAGCCCAGGAGCGTCGTGAGCGCCGCGAGAAGCAGTACGGGGACAGAGACGATCGCTACCGCTGAGGCGGGCGTCTATCGCGGGCGGTTTGCGCCCTCTCCCACCGGACCGCTGCACTTCGGTTCACTGGCTTCTGCACTCGGCAGTTATCTGGAGGCCCGTGCCCGTCGTGGCATGTGGGCGCTCCGCATCGAGAACGTCGATCGCACCCGGGAGGTCCCCGGTGCAGCCGACCTCATCATCCGCACCCTGGACGAGTTCGGCTTCGAGTGGGACGGCCCGATCGTCCACCAGAGCGATCGGACCCCGCAATACGCCGGCGCTCTGGAACGGCTCCGTCGCGACGGTTTGGCGTACGACTGCTCCTGCAGTCGCAGCGAAATCGAGGCGAATGCACGAGCCTCGACTGCCACCCCCGACGAACTCCGCTACCCGGAAACGTGCCGGTCTGGCCCGCTGCATCCGGAACGACCGCTCGCGACCCGTTTCCTGACGCCAAAGGGTCCGGTCACTTTCGTCGATGCCATTCAGGGAGAAGTCAGTCAGGACGCGCAGGCCGAGGTCGGGGACTTCGTGGTCCGCCGCCGGGACGGTTATTTCGCCTACCAGCTGGCCGTGGTGATCGACGATGCAGACCTCGGCATCACCCACGTCGTGCGCGGCGGCGACCTGCTCGACAACACGCCGCGGCAGATCCTGTTGCAAAGGGCTCTCGGCCTGCCGACGCCGAACTACGCCCATCTGCCCCTGGCCGTCGATGCCAAGGGGATCAAGCTGTCGAAATCAGCCCAGTCCGTTCCCATCGACCCGTCTCGGGGTGGCGCAGTTCTCTGGCAGGCGCTCGACTTCCTCAGGCAGGCTCCGCCCGCCTCTCTCGCCCAGGCCCCGTTGAAGGACCTCTGGAGCTGGGCCCTCGAGCACTGGGATTTATCCCGGCTGCGCGGATTGAGGAGCGCGCCTGCGCCGGCCGCCTGACCTGGCCCTCCCGGAAGCCGGATTGGTCATAAGATGCCCCCAAGGCGCCTTTTTCAGGGAGTTCAGGACCTGAATATCGCAACCCCCTCAAAATGAACCCGTTATTGGGCGAGTTCCCCTATTGGGCATTGCATCATTAATGGATTAGTATCGGGCTACAGCGGCCTTCAGCGCTGGTCCGGGGGTCCTATAAATAACGGAGCGCCAATGAGCGAGTCCAAGATCAGCGAACCTAGGGTCATCAAGAAGTATCCCAACCGACGGTTGTACGACACCGTCGAGAGCCGCTACATCACGCTGGTGGACGTGCGGCGACTCGTGATGGACAAGGTCGACTTCGTCGTCATCGACAAGAAGACGCAGGAAGACATCACCCGCTCCATCCTGCTGCAGGTCATCGCAGAACAGGAACACACCGCCGACCCCCTGATGAGCCAGGACTTCCTGTCGCAATGCATCAGGTCGTATGGCGGCACGATGCAGAGCGTCGTCGGCAGCTACCTCGACCAGAGCATGAAGCTGTTCCTGAGCCAGCAGCAGCAGATGCGCGATCGC
>JBEBIT010000114.1:0-6321 GCA_040080215.1 Steroidobacteraceae bacterium | reverse complement strand
TCGATGACTTCCGGCTGCACCGGATTGTCGGTCGGCGGCGTCTTCTGGGGCATATCCAGCTTCACGGCATGTGTCATCACCGGAATCGTGATGATGAACATGATCAGCAACACCAACATGACGTCGATCAGCGGCGTCGTGTTGATTTCCATCATCGGCTCGCCATCCGCCGATCCTGCGCTCATACCCATGATACTTAGCTCCTAGAAACCGACGTTAGCGGCGCGCTGTGCCCCGGGCGGGCGGCTCAGTGATGAAGCCGACCTTCAGGATACCGGCGCGCTGCACCAGAACGATGGCTCGACCAACGTACTCGTAACGCACTTCCTTGTCGGCGCGGATATGCACCTCGGGTTGTGGTGTGAGTACAGAGACCTTCTTAGCCTCTTCCAGCAATGCTTCCGACGAAGGCATCTCGACCAGATTCCAGAAGATCTTGCCCTCTTTATCGATGGCGACCGTAATGTTCTCTGGCTTCGTTTCCGTCGGAATGTTGGCCGCGTTCGGCAACTCCAGCGGAATCGTCTTGGTGATGACCGGCACCGTGATCAGGAAGATGATCAACAGCACCAGCATCACGTCGACGAGCGGCGTCGTGTTGATGGTCGAGATTGCCTCTTCCTCACCGCCCTCACCTGGTACGGACATGCTCATAAGCGATTGCTCCAGAACCTAGTGCGGGGGATTACTTCTTCGCGACAGGAGCGACAACCGGAGCAGCCTTGCCAGCCGTTGCTTCCATGCGGGCGCCGCTGACCAGGTACGAGTGCACGTCGGAGGCGAAGTAGTTCACCTTCTCGAGGATCGTCTTGTTGCGCGACAGCAGCCAGTTGTAACCCAGCACGGCCGGAACGGCGACGAACAGACCGATGGCGGTCATGATCAAGGCTTCACCGACGGGGCCGGCCACCTTGTCGATCGATGCCTGACCGGCCAGGCCGATCGCGATGAGGGCGTTGTAGATACCCCACACCGTGCCGAACAGACCGACGAAAGGCGAAGTCGAACCGACGGTCGCGAGGAACGCGAGGCCGCTCTTCATATAGCTGTTGATCTGGTCAACCGAACGCGACAGCGAGACCGTGATCCACTCGTGCAGCGGGATCTGGTCCGTGAGGCGACCTTCATGGTGCTCGGCAGCCTTCAGGCCGTCTTCGACGATGCCGCGGAAGATGTGGCCCTTGCCAGTGAGCTTCGAAACGCCGTCCTTCAGGTTGCTGACGTTCCAGAAGTTCTTCTGGGTCTGCTCGTACTGCTTCGTCAGGCGGCGCTGGTCCCAGAGCTTCGTGAAGATGATGTACCAGGACACCAGCGACATGATCACGAGGATGATAAGCGTGCCTTTAGCAACAAAATCCCCCTGCGACCAAAGCGCTTCCAAGCCATAGGGATTTTCTACTGTTGTGGTGTTCTCGGGTGCCATGGAAATTGTGTCCTCTGCAAGCTCTTACAACGAAAAGTTACTGGTTAATAGTTGTCAACAGTTACTCAAAGCGAATCGACAGCGGATCGGCGAGCCACCTGGACTGCGCCGATCCACTTCTTCCCGATGGTTCAGTCCGTCAACCGGAACGTCACCTTGATCTCATGCCACATGCCGGCAGGCTTGCCGTCCTGTGTGCCCGGAACGAATCGCCAGGCGCGAACTGCCTCGCGGACCGCAGCCTCGTCGAGGCGAGGGAAGCCGCTTGATGCCGACACCTGAGCCTCGCGTACCCGGCCGTTCTCCAGCACGAAGATGCGGAGCTGGACCGTGCCTGCTTCACCAGCGCGGCGCGATGCCGGCGGGTATTCAGGCTGCGTGATGCCGCGACGCGGATCCTGCTTCGGCAGCACTACTACCGGCGCACGCGCAGCGGGAGCGGGCGGCGGAGCAGCGGGAGGCGGACGGTTGTTCGTGACGGCCTGGATGGCGGTCGTCGTCGTCTCCGGCGCAAGCGAGATCGCTACTTCAGGTGCCGGAACGAAGGGAGGAGGCGCGTCGATATCCGGCGGCGGCGGCGGCGGCGGCGGCGGTTCATCGGTCTGTAATTCTTCGATCAGCGTGGTTTCCATCGGGCCGCCGATGAGCTGCACCAGCTTGCTCGACAGTTCCGAGTTCAGTACCCAGACGAGCGCCACGTGGATACCGACGATGACGAAGAAGAGGAGGCTTCGTCGCGTAAAAAAGCCAGTGTCTTCATTCAATACCATGCTAATCCCGCCTCTGTCTCTCGTATTAGAAGAGTGAAACTCGAATATCTGTCCCTGACGACGGACGCCGGGGCTGGCTATTTTGCCTGATCGATCGTTTCCAAGAATAGCATTTTCTTTTCCGGAAACAATCACGCGCAAGGGTAAATCTTCGGCACAGAAGCCCTGTATCCGCGTGTGTCAACGCCCTGTCAACGCAGCGTTTGAAACATCTACCCTTGCTTGCGGCGCGGATTGTATAGGGAGAAAAGCGTTTTGGGCAGATGGTTTTTTTTTTCGTCCACTTTGAGTGCGTATTGACCGAAGTGATGCCCTGCAAAATTTTCCGACAGTTGCGTCGCGCGCACCATCTGCTGGCGCGCCTGCTTGACTTGAATCGCAACCATCGCGACACGCGTTTGGTGCTGGCAGGACAGCGTTTCAGCCGCATCGCATGCGACTCGCCAGACGCAATTTCATGGGGTCTGCCGAGGTGCCTAGCCGCTGCGCATGTTCCGCTTCAGGCGACCGAAGTGGAGGCTGCGCTTCGTTCAGGTTTCCCCGTCCGTGCCTGAACCGCGCGATTCAGTGTTCGTCATTGGTGCAGCGACCCTGCGCGATAGGAGTGCAGAATTTGCAAACACTCCGGGACTCAACTGACTGAAAAGAAGTGGATCCACAGTGGTATCGCGCTGCGGCAAAACGCCGTAGGTTCGCGCGCCGCACCCTGCATAGCATGGGAGAGTCCATTGGATGAACTCAACTTGCGCGCGGTCGCGCGATCAGCGGTTTGACACAATGCAGCCCCTAGAGGGGCTCTGGGGTGTCCTGCCAGCCACCGCCCAGCACCCGAAACAACGTGACCACGGCCTGCAATCGCGAGAGTTTCAGCTGGCGACTCTGGTCCTGGGCCGAATACAACGTGCGCTGGGCGTCCAGCAGAGTCAGCAGGTCCACCGCCCCTGCCCGGTAACGGATCTCGGCAACCTCGAGCGCAATCCGGGCCTGCTCGAGCTGGATGGCCTGCTGCTCCTGCTGCCGGGTGATGCTGTCCACGCTGCCGAGCGCCTTGTCCACGTCGGCGAAGGCCGAAATCACGGTCGTGCGGTACGTCTGGATGATCTCGAGCCGGCGCGCGTCGGCCACATTTCGCTGGGCACCCAGCCGGCCCGAGTCAAACAACGTCCGCGCAAGGGAAACCCCGAGGCTGAAACCGGGGTTCTCGTCGAACAGCGTTGAGAACACGGCGCTCTGGGCACCGCTCCCGGCCGTGAGCCGCACGCTGGGAAACAAGGCCGCGCGAGCAGCGGCCACATTGGCATCGGCTGCATCCAGCTGCGATTCGGCCCGGCGCAGGTCGGGCCGGCGCATCAACAGGTCGGAAGGCATGCCAGGCGCCACGGCCGGAATCTGGATGGCGTCGAGCGAAGTCCCCTGCACGGAGAAGCCCTGCGGCAGTCGACCGAGCAGGATCGCCAATGCGCTTACCGCATCCCGTTCCTGCTGTTCGAGCGGCGGAATGGCAGCGCGTTGGCCGGCTACCGTGCCCAGCTGCTGCGCGAGGTCGAGCCGGGTGGCGGCCCCGCCCCGCACCCGGGCCTGCACGATGTTAAGGACCCGCTCGGCGATCTCGAGGTTCTGGCGGGCCGTTGCCAGCCGTTCGCGCAGCGACAGCACCTGGAGATAGGTATTGGCCACCCCCGTCGTTACGGTGAGGGCTACCGTTTCACGGTCGTAGCGGCTGCTGCGCAAGGCGGCCTGCGCCCCGAGCACATCTGCCCGGTTCGCACCCCAGAAATCGAGCTCGTAACTCGCGCTCAACGAGGCGTTGAAGGACGTGCTCTCCGGCCTGTTGCTGGCCGCGATGCCCGCCCGGGAGGTCCCGATGCTGCCGTCCAGGGTGGGCAACAGGGCAACGCCCGCAATCCGGGCCTGGTTCTGCGCCTGGATCAGCCGCGCCGCCGCGGCAGACAGGTCGAGGTTGTTCTGCCGGGCCGCGGCGACCAGCGTGTCGAGTTCGGTACTTGCGAATCCGTGCCACCAGTCGTTCGCCGGCCAGACGTCGGCGCTTCCCGGCACCGGGCGGTCCCAGCTGGAGGGAATGCTGACCGCTGCGTCGTCGCGGGAAGGCAGAGGCACGCAAGCAGGCAGCCACGCTGCGCCGAGCAGCAATACAAATGAACGCAACCGGTCAATGGATTTCATGTTGGACACGGGTTCAGTGAGCTCGGCGGGCATCTCGGAAAGCAGGCTCATTTGCTCGACAACGCAACCACCGGATCAAGGCGTGCTGCCTTCAGCGCCGGGGCGAAGCCGAACACCACGCCGGTCGCGACTGCGCAGCAGAAGGCCAGGATCATCGGCGAAGCGGTGAACTTCACCGGCATCCCGAAGCGGGTCAATGCGTAGCCCGTCGCAAGGCCGAGGAGCACGCCGATCATCCCGCCCATCGCACACACCACGGTCGCTTCCGTGAGGAACTGCCGGAGCACGTCGCGGGTGCGGGCGCCGGTTGCCATCCGGATGCCGATTTCGCGGGTCCGCTCGGTGACGCTGACCAGCATGATGTTCATGACCCCGATGCCGCCCACGAGCAACGAGATGGCGGCAATCGACCCGAGCAACGCGGTCAGCGTGCCCTGGGTAGCGGACACCGTCTCGATCAACGACACCATGTTGGTGATCTGGAAGTCCTGTTGCCCGTGGCGCCCGACCAGCAGGTCGGTCACTTTTTCCTGCGTGCCGTCGATCAGCCCGAGGTCCTTCACGGCCACGGTCACCGACCGCAGGTATCTCTGGCCAAAGAGACGCAGGCCGCCCGTCGTCACGGGGACGAACAGCACGTCGTCCGAGTCCTGCCCGAACTGGGTCGCCCCTTTGGACGACATGACGCCGATCACCAGGAACGGCACGTTGTCGAGGAGCACGTAGCGCCCGATCGGATCCTCGCCATCCGGGAACATGTTGTTCACGACCGTCTGGCCCAGCACGGCCACCGTCGCGTAGTTGCTCACGTCCTCCTCCTCGAAGAAGACGCCCCGCGCAACCGGCCAGTCTCGCGTCAGCGGATAGTCGGGCGATGTCGCAGTGACTTGCGTGCGGACGTCGAGGCTGCCGGAGCGGACCGTGACATTGCCCTGCGACTCCGGCACGGCGGCCAGCACGTTGTCGACGCGCTTGAGTTCGTCCACGTCGGCCAGCATCAGAGTGGTCGCACCGGACCGCGGACCGCGTTGGCTTGGCGTGCCGGCGCGAACGACCAGCAGGTTGCTGCCCATGCGACCGATGCGATCGACCACTTGCTGTGTGGCTCCCTCGCCGATGGCCAGCATCGCGATGACGGAACCGACGCCGATCACGATGCCGAGCAGCGTCAGCACCGTGCGCAGCAGGTTGGCCTTGAGCGAGCGCACCGCCATGCGCAGCGCTTCGAATCCGCCCGTGAGCGGCGACGCGGAGTGCGAGCGGTTCTGGCTGGCCGAACCCGCCCAGGGCGCATCCACGACAGCCGCAGTGCCGGCCGCGGCGATTTGCGCGGGCGGCCTGTGTTGGCCGCCACCGGTGTCGGCGATGATCGATCCGTCCTTGATCTCGATGATCCGGTCGGCGTTCGCCGCAACGTCGCGATCATGCGTGATCAACAGCACCGTGTGCCCGCGCCCGGCGAGGTCCTTGAGCAAGGTCATCACTTCGGCGCCGCTGCGACTGTCGAGCGCGCCGGTCGGCTCGTCGGCCAGGATGACCTGCCCGCCGTTCATCAGCGCACGCGCGATCGACACACGCTGCTGCTGCCCACCCGAGAGCTGGTTGGGTCGGTGTCCGAGGCGATCGCCCAGGCCCAATGTGCCGAGCAGGGTTTCGGCCCGAGTGCGGCGGTTGCGGGGCGCGACACCTGCATAGGTGGCGGGGATCTCGACGTTCTCCACGGCGGTCGACGTGCCGATCAGGTTGTAGCCCTGGAACACGAACCCGAACGCTTCGCGGCGGAGTTGCGCGAGTTCATCCGGCGTCAGCTTCGCCACGTCCCGGCCCGCAAACTGGTATTCGCCGGCCGTCGGGCGGTCGAGGCAGCCGAGGATATTCATCAACGTGGACTTGCCCGAGCCGGACGCGCCCATCAGCGCAACGAACTCGCCCGGGTACACCTTG
>JBEBIT010000048.1:0-26824 GCA_040080215.1 Steroidobacteraceae bacterium | reverse complement strand
TCCCAGGGTAGCGGCAGGCAGCAGGGCGGCGGCGGAGGGGTTGGCGGTGGCGGCCAGGGCGGCGGTTCGGGACCGAGCACGGTGCCCGCCGGCATTCCGGACGGCAGCGACGACGACATCGTTGCGCGCCAGTTGCGCGAGGCTGCGATGAAGGAGACGGACCCCGAGCTGCGCGACAAGCTCTGGCAGGAATACCGCAACTACAAGAAGGGCGGCTGACATGACGAACGCGATGACAGCGCAAGGGCGGACGGGGGCGCACTGGACGAAGCTGGCGTTGGCAGCGCTCGCCGCGCTCGGTTTGAGCGCTTGTGTCGTCGAAACCCGCCCGGTCGATCGCGTCAACGCGGTACAGGCCACGACGGAAATCGCCGCGAGCCAGTTGCTCGACGTGGGCGTCCAGCTGCTCGATCCCAATGTCCCGATGGACGAGAAGGCCCAGGAAGCGCAGAAGATCTTCCCCGACGTGCGCAAGGCGGAATCGCGCTACATGCCGATGCGGTTGCGCAGCACCCTCGAGGGCACCGGCCACTGGGGTCAGGTGCGTGTCGTGCCGATGGAAGAAAATTCGCTCGACGTCATGGTCTCGGGCAAGATCCTCGAGTCGAGCGGCATGACGCTGAAGGTCGAGTTCACCGTGCGGGACGCGTCCGGCCGCACGTGGTTCACCAAGGTATACCAGGCCCCGGCGGACACCCGTTCGTATCGCGATACCAGCGGCCGTCCCCGCGATCCGTTCCAGAACCTCTACAGCGAGGTGGCCAACGACATGCTGGCCGCGCGCCAGAAGCTGGCGGCGAACGACCTCGAGAACATCCGTCGCGTATCGGAACTGCGCTTTGCATCGGACCTCGCGCCGTACGCGTTCAAGGACTACCTCAAGCAGGACAAGAAGGGCATCTACCAGGTGCAGCGATTGCCCGCCGAAGGGGACCCGTTGCCGGCTCGCATCCAGCTCATCCGCGAGCGTGACTACGCCTTCGTCGATACGCTGAACGAGCACTACGCGCTCTTCAGCGACAACGTGGCGGAGCCCTACCAGAACTGGAGACGCTACAGCTACGACGAGCTTGAGCAGGAAACGGCCGCGCGGCGTTCGGCAACGAGCCGCAAACTGCTCGGCGCCGCGGCCATCATTGCCGGCGTTGTCGCGGGCACCAATTCGAATACCTACGTCGGCAGTGCCGCGGCAACCGCGGGCATCATCGGTGGCGTGTATGCGGTGAAGAGCGGGTTCGACAAGGCGGCCGAAGCCAAGATGCATTCGGACTCGCTCAAGCAGCTCGGCCAGTCCTTCCAGTCCGAGGTGCAACCGATGGTGGTCGAGGTGGAGGGCCGGACATTGCAGCTGACGGGAACCGCCGAAGAACAATTCCACGAATGGCGGCGCTTGCTGAAGGAACTGTACGAGAACGAGACCGGTATTGCGGTCGCGGCTCCGGATGCGGTAGCGGGCCAGGGTAGCGAGGGCAGTGCCGCGCGTCGCTAGCCGATGGTCACCTGCAAGCGTAGTCAGAGGTTCCTTAATTCGGGCATCCCATGATCATGAACAGCGGGCACGTGCTGTCTGCCAGATTCGTATTGGTTCGTCCCCTCGGCCAGAGCACCGTGGGAGAAGTCTGGCTTGCGGAGGACCGCGAGCTGGGCGGGCATGTTGCGCTCAAATTGCTGGCTCCGGAGGCAGCGGGCAATCCTGTCCTCACCGAGGCGCTCGCGCGTGAATGCGAGCGGCTGAAGTCGCTGGTCCATCCGAACATCGTGCGTGTCGACGGCTTCTATCGCGAGGCGGGGCAGGCCTGGATCGCGATGGAGTACCTCGCGGGCGGCGACCTCACCCAGTACCGCGGCAGGCCCGCGCACGAGGCATTGCATGCCGTGATTCCGGTCGCCGACGCGCTGGCGCATGCGCATGCCGCGGGCATCGTGCACCGTGACGTCAAGACCACGAATGTGCTGATGTCGATCGACGGCAGTCCGCGCCTCACCGATTTCGGCCTTGCGCTCGTGATCGAGGAGATGCCATCCCTCAAGCTCGGTGCCGGTTCGCCCTACAGCATGAGCCCGGAGCAGTTGGGCGGCGGCCCTGCACACCCCGCGGACGACGTCTATGCCTTTGGCGTCTTGCTCTACGAGCTGCTGTCCGGGTATCCGCCCTTCTACCCGAACATAGACGTCGCCAAGGTGCAGTCGGAACCGGCGCCGCCTTTGGTGCCCCGCTATCCCGTCTCCGAAGACGTCATCGCGCTGGTGCATCGTTGCCTCGAGAAGGATCCCTCGCTCCGGCCCGGCATGGCGGCGATTGCGACTGACCTGCGAGCGGCGCTGGCAGCCGTGCGCGGCCACAGTGAGGGTCCGCGAGCAATCGCTGCGCCCGTGCTCAAACCGCCGCCGGTCACCGAGGCGCCCCTGCAGGCTCGCTGGCAGCGCAGTTCGACCGCGAGCGCCGGCCCGACGCCCTCGGAGCTGCGCAGCGAAGGGTTTCGCAAGGGACTGACCGCTGCCGCTTTGCTGCTGTTGATCGGCGCGGCGGGCGTCGTCTTCTTTGTGTTGCCGAATCGGATCGGCTCCCCTCCGCCGATTGTCGCAGCGGCACCGGCGCCCGCACCGCAGGTGGAAGACAAGGCGCTGACGCCGGCGGAGCTCGAGGCGCTCGCGGTGCTGAAGCAGAAGGCCGACGACGTGCTGGAAGCCCTCACGCCTCGCGTCGATGCATTGAAGGCCAAGGCGGTTGAATTGTGGGCCGCCGACGCGTGGACCGCGCTGCAGGCCGGGATGTCGGCCGCCGCCGCGAGCTATGCGACACGCGATTATGCTGCAGCCACGGGTGCCTATGAGGCTGCAGCAAAATCGGTGGCTGACCTCGAATCCCGCGCTGCCGAAGTCCTCAAGGACACGCTGGCGCGGGGAGCGGCGGCCCTTGATTCCGGCAATGCCGGTGCTGCACAGGAATCCTACGCGCTCGCATTGCAGCTGGCGCCAGGCGACGCTGGAGCCACCCAGGGACAGCGTCGTGCCCAGTCGCTCGATGCCGTCGTGGCGCTGCTCGCCCAGGCGGAGGCGGACGAGAACGAAGGCCGTCTTGCGGCCGCAGCAGAGACCTTCGGGCGTGCAGCAAGACTGGACCCGGCCATGCGGCGCGCGACGGACGGGCTGGCCCGTGTACAGGCGCGGGTGGCCGGGGATGCCTTTGCATCTGCCATGGCCCAGGGCTTTACGGCGCTCACAGCCAAGGATTACGGCGGCGCCCGTACGGCCTTCGAGAAGGCCCGCGGCATGAGGGCGCAGGCGCCGGAAGTGCAGCAAGCCCTGCAACAACTTGAGCAGGAAGAGCGGACTGCGACGATCGCTTCGCGCCTCGCCAGTGCCCGCGCTCACGAGGCGGCGGAGCAATGGCAGCAGGCGCTCGCGGACTACCAGGCTGTCGCGGCGCTGGATGGGACCGTGGCGGCGGCCCAGCAGGGTGTCGAACGAACCGGCCCCCGGGCGGCCCTCAACGACGAGCTGCAGCTCTATGTCACCCAGCCCGAGCGGCTGTTCAGTGCCCCGGTGCGCGACTCCGCCACGGTTACCTTGAACCGGGCCAAGGCGCTGTCACCCGCGGGACCGGTTCTCGCCAAACAGATTGCGACGCTGGATGAGTGGCTGAAGCGGGTCTCCGTCCCCGTGCAGGTGGCCCTCGAATCCGACAACGTCACGCAGGTCACCATCTATCGTGTCGGCGACCTCGGGCCGTTCACGCGCAAGGCCGTCGAACTGACCCCCGGCAGGTACACCGTCGTCGGGACGCGGCCGGGCTTCCGCGACGTTCGCCGTGAGATCACCGTCGTCCCGGGAGCCGCGCCGGCTCCGGTCGTCATTCGCTGCGAGGACAGGATTTGAGCTTCACGCTGACATTGAACGATGCGCTGGGCGAGCGGAACTTCAGCCGGGAGGAGTTTCCCCTGAGCTTGGGCGGCACGGGCTCGACCATCGTGCTGGCCGGCGGGTTCAACGGCCCCGCGGCATGGTGCGGCCTGCATGAGGAATCGTTGTTCCTCCAGCCCGCCGAAGGCGTCGAGCTCAACTACAACGGGGCGGCGGCCCGCAGTTCCGTGTGGCTGAAGCCGGGCGATGTCGTGACGCTGGGTGCGGCGAGGCTGAGACTTGAGAGCCGCGACGGACGCGCAGTCCTGAACGTGGAGGATGGCAGCGTCGGCAACATCACCGCGCCCCCGGTCATCGAAGTCGGGCAGCGCGTCTCCGGGGGAACTGACACCGACGAAGAACGCATCGAGGCCATCCACTTCCGTTCCACAGGTGCCGCTACCGCCAAGGGCCGCAGCTTCAATCCGCGCCGGGTGATCGTGCCGGTCCTCGCCGTGCTGTTTGCCGTCGCGATCTGGTTCGTGTTCACGTCCGTTTCGCTCACGGTCACGGTGGCAACAGGCGCCGACCGCATCGCGTTGAAGGGCGGCCTGCCTGCGTTGGGACTGGGTTCTCAGTACCTGCTGCGGCCCGGCCAATACGAGCTGCAAGTCGAACGCGCGGGATACAAGCCGTTGACACAGACAGTCGAGGTGACCGAAGCAGCGAACCAGCGCGTCGACGTCACGCTGGAGAAGTTGCCGGGACTCGTCAGCATCGAAGCTTCCGTCGCGGCGACGGTGAGTATCGACGGCGTGGAGGTCGGTTCCGCCCCCGGTGTCTTTGAAGTGGCTCCGGGCAAGCGAGCCGTCTCACTCAGCGCACCCCGCTATCGTCCCTTCAGTGCCGAGCTCGACGTGGAGGGTGCGGGCGTCAAGCAATCGCTCAACGCAGAGCTGGTGCCCGCGTGGGCGAAGGTCAACGTCATCTCCCAGCCCGCCGGCGCCGAACTGTTCGTGTCCGGCGAACGCCGCGGCATCACGCCACTCGAGACGGAAATCGAAGAGGGCAGCCGGCCCATCGAGTTGCGGCTCAAGGGCTTTACGCCGTGGGCGACGGATCTGAACGTCGTGGCCAACCAGCCGCAGACCGTCGGACCGGTTCGCCTTGGCCTGCCCGACGGTCGCCTCGTCATTCGCAGCAATCCCGCGGGTGCCAGCGTGACGGTGGGTGGCGCCTATCGTGGTCAGACGCCGCTTGAGCTGCCGGTGCGCCCCGATCTGTCGCAGGCGCTTGTCCTTGCGAAACCCGGCTACGAGCCGACTGAACGCAGTGTGACCGTGGGGCCGGGTGCGCGCCAGGTGATCGACCTCGAGCTGACCGGCATCTACGGCGAACTCACCGTCGCTGCACAGCCTGCAGACGCGCAGCTGTTCGTCGACGGCGTATCGCGGGGTGCTGCCAACCAGAAGCTGCGGCTTACCGCGACGACGCACGATATCGAGATCCGCAAGCCCGGGCTCGTCACCCACAAGGTCTCCGTCACCCCGCGGCCGGGGCTCTCCCAGGCCGTCAATGTCACGCTGCTGACGGCGGAGGAAGCGAAGGTGGCCGCGATTCCGGCCGTGATCAACTCCAAGGCGGGTGAGCTCAGGTTGATGCCCGCAGGCAAGTTCGTGATGGGCAGCTCGCGGCGGGAACCCGGGCGTCGCGCCAACGAAGCGCAGCGCGAAGTCGAGCTCAAGCGGCGGTTCTATCTTGGCACCCGCGAGGTGACCAACGCCGACTATCGCCAGTTCCGCACCGATCATCGCTCTGGCTTTGTCGCCGCGCATTCGCTCGACCTGGACCGGCAGCCGGCAGTGAATGTCGGCTGGCAGCAGGCCGCCGCGTTCTGCAACTGGCTCTCGGAGCAGGAAGGGTTGCCCGCGGCCTACGAAACGAAGAACGGCGCACTCGTACCGATCGTGCCGGCGACGACAGGCTATCGCCTGCCCACTGAAGCCGAATGGGAGTGGGCTGCGCGTTACGAGCGCGGGACCGCGACGCGCCGGTACCCGTGGGGCGAGGCATTGCCCGTCGCGGCCCGGTCGGGCAACTACGCGGACTATTCCGCGCGGATCATCATCCAGGACGTGATTCCGGACTATGACGACGGCTATCCCGCGTCCGCACCGGTCGGCTCCTTCCCTCCGAATGCCCTGGGCTTGTTCGACATGGGCGGCAATGTCGCCGAGTGGACGCAGGACCTCTACACTGTGACGGCAGACGCGAGCCAGGTTGCCGTCGATCCCCTGAGCAACGGCGAGGCCGGCCAGCGCGTGATCCGCGGGTCGAGCTGGCGTCAATCCGGTGTGACTGACTTGAGGCTGACGGCCCGGGACTTCGGAGCCGCGACCCGGACCGATCTCGGCTTCCGGCTGGCCCGCTACGCGGAGTAGGATCATGAGAGCACGAGACCTGAAAGCAGCCATCGCGATCGTTGCTTCCCTGTCGACCCTCGCGGCGTGGGCTGCGGCGCCGGTGACCTCGCCTCCGGCGCCAGCGGCCACGCAACCGCCCAAGGCTGAGCCCGCCAAGCCGGCGGCTGCACCTGCCACCGCATCAACACCGCCCGCGGCCACGCCCGCTGCACCCAAGCCGGCAGCAACGACCACGCCGAACGCGCCCGCACCTGGTGCATCGCCACAGCGCTTTGTCCCTAGCGAGTCGGTCCGCGCCGACTTTGACGTCTCTTTCCCCATCGATATCTGACCGGATTCCCGAGAGCGCCATGAAAAAGATCCAGTCCTCCGATTTCCTGTTCGAGGTCTTTGCGCTCGTGATCATCATCACGATCGTGCAGGGCATCTATGCGACGGTGATCCGGCCGACGGCAGCCGCCATCCGCGCGCAGGATATCGCGGCCATGGCCAGCGACCCGAACTACGTGCCCGAGCTGCACGCGTGGGTCGTGATCAAGGACTATGAACCCGAGGTGTGCTTCGTGTTTGCGGCGTGGGCGCTGACCATCATGGGACGTCGAGCGATGCGCGTCGGCAAGCAGCGGAAGCTGCTCGACACCGATATCCTGCAATTGCGCGAAGGCATGAAGATCCTGCCCGAAGACTCGCGCGAATATGCCCGCCAGATCGAGTCGTTGTCTCCCGAGACGCGCAGTTTCCTGCTGCCGCGAGCACTGTTGACCGCGCTGCATCGCTTCGGCGCCACCCGCAATATCCAGGACGTGGCCACGGCGGCCCGCAGCGTCTGCCAGCACGAGAACGACCGCCTCGACTCCGAGCTGTCCATGGTGCGCTTCGTCGCGTGGGCCATCCCGGCCATCGGCTTCGTCGGCACCGTGCGCGGCATCGGCGAATCGCTGCAGCAGGCGCACAAGGCGGTCGAAGGCGACGTGTCGGGTGTCGTGTCCGGCCTCGGAACCGCGTTCAACGCGACGCTGGTGGCGCTGTCCTTGAGCATCCTGGTGATGCTCGTGCTGCACCAGTTGCAGTTGCGGCAGGAGCGCATGGTGCTCGATACCGAGGACTACCTCGACACGCACGTCGTCAGGCACATGCTGTCCCGCTGATCACGGCATCGAACTTCCCGCACGACCCCAAGGAACGGTTGCCGCAGTGACATTGCTCGCCCTCGAACTCAATGACGCCGGCCTCATCCTCGCGCGCATCGCGGCGGGCGGCGAAAGCGAAATCCTGGCCGAGAGCCCGGGCTTCGCGCTGCTAGAGGGCGACAGCGTACTCACGGGCGAGGCCGCCGCCGCACGCGCTCGCCAGCGTCCGCTGTTTGCCCACAGTACGTTCTGGCGCGAGCTGGGCGTGACCCCGTTGCCTCGGCCGACCGCGACCGTGCAGACAACGGCAGACGTCGCGTTCACCCACCTCGCGGAACTCCTGAAGCCGCTCAACTCCGGCGCGGAGCGCATGGTGATTGCGGTACCCGCCGGCTATTCGCGCGACCAGCTCGGCATCCTCATCGGCATGGCGAACGAAGTCGGTGTGCCGCTCGTCGGGCTGGTCGATGCGGGACTTGCGGCCGCATCGCTCGACGCCGCGCCGCGTCGCGTCCTGCATCTCGACCTGGAACTGCATCGCGCTGCACTGACCGTCCTTGAGCACCAGGGCGACGGCGAAGGACTGCGCCGCAGCCACTTCGAGCTGCAGCCGCGCCTCGGCTGGCTGTCGCTGCAGCAGGCGTGGATCGAAGCGATTGCGGAAACGTTCGTGCGCAGGACGCGCTTTGATCCATTGCACCAGGCTGTCACGGAACAGGCCCTCGTGGACCTGCTGCCGCGCTGGCTTGCCGTGCTCAAGGACGCCGAGACGGTCGATGCGGAGATGGTCTTTGGCGGCGAGACACATCGTGTCGAGCTCAGTCGCCAGCAGATCATTGAGGCCGTCAGGCCCAAGTACGCGGACCTGTTGCGGCTGGTGCAGTCGGCCCGTCCCGCCGGAGAGGCGGTTGAGTTGCGGCTCGGCCAGCGTCTCGCGGACTTGCCGGGCGCGCTCGAACAGTTTGCATCGCTTCGGGACTGCGAGATCAAGGTGCTGCCGCGCGGAGCCGCCGCACGGGGCGCGCTGCTGCATGCCTCGCACATCGAGCGGCCAGTCGATGCGTTGACGCTGGTCTATCGCCTTCCCGTGCCATTCGCCGCCGGAGCCGGGCTGGTCGATCTGCCGGCCGATGCGTTGCCGATTGCGGATCGCCCGACGCACGTGCTGTTCTCCGGGCGCGCGTGGCCGATCACCGCAGTACCGCTCAAGCTCGGCTGGGCCGTTCCCGAAGGCCATCGCAGTCTTGTCGTGCCGCCGGGTGCGCCCGGCGTCTCGCGGCTACACTGCACGCTCGTCCGCCAGGATGGCGTGACTACGCTTCTGGATCACAGTACCTACGGCACGTTCGTCAACGACGAACGGGTGCAGGGCACGACGGTGCTCCGCGTCGGCGACCGCCTGCGCCTCGGCGCACCGGGCGTGCAACTCGAACTCATCCAGCTGGTGAACGAGCATGGCACGCCGGCAGTTTGACGTCTTCAGCATGTCGTTCCTCGATACGATCTGCTGCGCGTTCGGCGCGATCGTCCTGCTCTACATGATCATCAATGCGTCCAGCGGACGCAGCTTCCAGAAAGACACGGCCGCGTTGCGCGCGGAGGCGGACCGGCTCGAACAGGAAGTCCTCGAGGGCTACCAGTCGCTGGCCGATGCACGCAATGCCATGAGCGAGACCACGGACGAGGCGGCGCGCATGGAAGGCCTCGGCACGCGCGTGCTCGATGAAACCGAGAAGCTGAAGGTGGAGCTCGCCGAAGCCGAAGGCACCACGTTGTCCCGTCGCGAGGCCATCGAGCGCCTGAAGGCGGACCTCAAGGCCCTCGATGAAGGGACACGCCGTCTCGAAGGCGGAGCGCAGAGTCCCGGTGCGCCCGGCAACCGCGTGCGCGGCTTCATCGGGCAGGGCGATCGCCAGTACCTCACCGGGTTGAAAGTGGGCGGCGCGCACGTCTTCATCCTGATCGACGTGTCGGCGAGCATGCTGGACGAGACCGTCGTCAACGTACTCCGGATGCGCAACATGTCGGACTCCCGCAAGCTGCTGTCCGAGAAATGGCAGCGGGCCGTCGGTACGGTGGACTGGTTGCTCGCGCAGGTACCCAGTACCTCGAAGTTCCAGGTCTACGCGTTCAACACGATGGCAACCCCGCTCGTGAAGGACAGCGCAGGCAAGTGGCTCGACGGCAGTAATGCAGAAGCCCTGAACTCGGCGGTCATGGCTCTGCGTGAGCGGGTTCCCAAGGACGGTACGAGCCTCGAGAACGCGTTCGCGGCCATCACGTCCATGAGTCCGAAGCCGGACAACGTCATCCTGATCACCGACGGTTTGCCGACCCAGGGCGTTTCCGCGCCGCTGCTTGCCAAGACAGTGGATGGCGAGGCACGGCTGAAGCTGTTCGAACGCGCGATGGGACGCTACCCGCGCGACATTCCGCTCAACGTCATCCTGCTGCCGATGGAAGGCGATCCTTCCGCACCCGCGGCGTACTGGGTCGCATCGCGCAACACCGGCGGCTCCTTCCTGAGTCCGGCGAGGGACTGGCCATGAAGCGACGGCAGGAATTCCAGGTCTTCAGCATGTCGTTCCTCGACACGATCTGCTGCGCGTTCGGCGCGGTGATCCTGTTGTTCATGCTGAGCAAGTTCGGTGAACCCAAGGCGCTCGAGCAGGCACGCGAACAGCTCGAGGGGCAGATCGTCGCGCTCAACCAGGAGTTGAACGAACTCAAGGGCCAGTCGGTCGTGCTCAATCGCGACCTCAACGCGAAGCAGGAGCAGGTCTCGGAAGAGAAGGCGCGCATTGCCCGGTTGCGCGGCGACCTGAGCGATATCCAGGGCCGCTATGCCGCGTCGAAGCAGGAATCCGAGGTAGCGAACCAGATCCAGGGCCAGCTTGTGGCCGCGCAGCAGCAGCTCAGCGAGGAAATGAAGCGGCTCCTCGGCAGCAACTTCCGCCGGCGCCCCGATGACGAAACCATCGGCGGCATTCCCGTCGACAGCGAATACGTCATTTTCCTCATCGATACTTCGGGGAGCATGTTCAACTACGAATGGCCGCAGATGCTGCAGAAGGTCGAAGAGACGCTGAACATCTATCCGAAGCTCAAGGGCTTTCAGGTCATGAACGACGTCGGCACGCCGATGTTCCCGAGCTACGCCGGCAAGTGGATCCCGGACAGCCCGGGGCAGCGCAAGACAGTGATAGACCGTCTGCGCACGTGGAATGCATTCTCCGCGTCGAATCCTGCGGGCGGCATCGTCTCCGCCATCCAGACGTATTGGGCGAGGGACAAGAAAATCAGCCTCTACGTGTTCGGCGACGAATTCACCGGATCCTCGATTGATTCCGTCGTCAAGACAGTGGACCTCGTCAATCGTGAAGGCCAGACCGGCGAACGACTCGTCCGCATCCACGCGATCGGCTTTCCCGTGCGACCCGATGCGCCGCAATACACCAGCATCCGCTTTGCGACACTGATGCGGATTCTGTGCGCACGCAACGGCGGGACATTCGTCGGGCTGCAGGAACCGCGCAACGGCCGAGGCATCCGCATCGGACAGGCGGAGAAAGCGGAAGAGGCCGGCAAGTCGCCCACGTAAAGGGGCGTTGCATCGGCCTTCGCGATGGAGTAACTAGGGAACCTCTGATTGACCTATGCACGCTCGCGACGGCGAGCCATTTCGCTCAGGGCGAGGCGCGACGACCGATGTGTACTCGATGTACTCGAGGGAGGAGCAACACTGCCCTGAGCGAAATGGATCCCGTCCCAATCAATGAATGAATCCAACATTTTATGGGTTGCGCCTCTAATCCTCTGCTGCGTCGTTACGGACCTTGGCAATATTCCCGATATTGCCTGCGGCCCGATGCCTCGCAGCAGAGGATTGGAGGCGCAACGCGAGCGTGCATAGGTCAATCAGAGGTTCCCTAAACAACATGACGCGTTGCTTGCACACAGGGGGATGGATCGCGCTGGCCGCTGCCTTCATGGCGATATCCGGCTGCAGTACCGTCCGTCTCGAGGCGCGCCCGAACATCCCCCAGCCCGTCATCACGAAGATCCCGGTATCGATCGGCCTGTTCATGCCGATCGAGTTCTCGAGTTATGTCTACAAGGGCGATCGCTACGGCTTCAAGTGGGAAGTGACCATGGGCGCGGCCCAGAGCGAAGGCGTCTCGCGCCTGTTCGCCGCGATGTTCGAGAACGTCGTCCCCATCGACAATATCGCCACCGCAGCCACCACCGCTCCCGGCATCCGCGCGATTCTAGAACCCGCCGTGGAGGACTTCTCCTTCATCACCCCGCGCGATGCTGGAACTCAGTTCTATGCAGTGAGCATCAAGTACCGTGTGAGTGTCTATACGCCGGACGGACGTCTTGCCGAATCGTGGCCCTTTACCGGGTACGGCATCGTTCCCGCGGCCGGCATGAGTGCGGAGAAGCCGCTCGCTCGTGCCACCGCCCTTGCGATGCGCGATGCCGCGGCCAAGCTGGTGGTTGAATTCCGGGATCAGGCCATCGTCCGCGGGTTGCTTCCCGATGCCGCGAAGCCTGACACCTTGGGGGGCGCAGTGGCGTCCGGTGTAGCGGCAGCGGAAGCGCCAAAAGATGCTGCGGTCGTCGAACCTGCGGCGGGCGAAGGCATCGCTCCTGCTGCCCAAGGTAACGCGGCCGGGCCCACGCCGTCGGGCACGCCTGTTGCGCCCGCCGATCCGGCTGTCAGTTCTTCAGGTCCTTGAACGTCTGCTGGTAGCGGACATTCGGGGTGTCGACGGGCACGCCGTTTTCAAATCGCGGGCGATACAGCGCCTCACGGATCGACACCAGTGTCTCCCGCTCCATCCTCTCGCTCGCGTCACTCTCGACGACGCGGGGATCCACGACCTGTCCGGTGTTCGTCACCGTGAACTCCAGTGTCAGCTTGCGATCGATGAGTTTTTCGGGCGCGCGGTCGCGTTCGAGGTAGCGACGCGCGACCGGTGGCTGCACGTAATCGAGCATGGCCGGGAAGCTCAAGGGATCGCCAATCAGTGCCGTTTCCGTCACCGTGCCCGCGGGTAGCTGCAGGGCTTTGCTGTAGAACTCGAGCGCCTTGTCACGATTGTTCTTGAGCAGGTACCAGTCCCCCGAGTCGATCAGGGCCACGCGAAATACGGTTGGATTGCGAACGCCGTTGGCCTCCATGATGCTCACGGCTCGCACCATTGCTTCCTCGCCTTCGGCCGGCAATCGCGTGCGGCTCAAGAGGCGGAAGCCGCCGTTTGAGGGGGCCCGGATCAACCCGGCATTGGTGAACAGCAGCTCGCGAATGAAGCTCCGCCCCAGGCTCCGGAGCGGATTGACCAGCTTCGGGTCGCTGGGACCGGCCTTGGTCTCGATTATCTGGATGGCGCGACGATAGAGCTCCCTGCCGATCTCGAAGAATCCCCACCGCGAGTACCAGTCGCCGCCGACGTCCTGGATCTCGGCGAGGCGCAGGTCGTTCTTGCCGTATGCGGTCTCCGCCGTCTGCAGCAGACTCTGCATGTGCTGATGGGCCTCGAGGCCGCGGCCTGACTCGATGAGGCTGTTGGCAAGCTGCAGCCGCAGGCCATTCTGGCTCACGTCGAACAGGCCGTTCTGTCGTTGGCTGACGAGCAATGCCCGCTCCAGCACTTGTGCCGCTTCCGCGTGGCGATTCGTCGCGGCGAGGGTCAGCCCGAGGCCGCTCAAGGGTTCTTCCAGTCCGCGCGCCAGCGCGCCGCCCTGCTTCTCGCGAATCCTCAACGCCGTGACGAAGTTTGCTTCTGCGTTGGCGTAGTCCTTGAGCTGGAACTGCACGCCGCCCAGCCGGATCAGGGCTTCGGCCATGGACAGCGATTGCTCCCCATCCCTGGCCTTGGTCCTATCGACCAGCTGCTGTGCCGGTTCAAGGGCGTCTTCCCAGCGACGTTCCTTGATGCTGGCCTGGTACTTGACCAGGGGTGCCTCGAGATCGCGATCGGTCGCGTCCGCGCCTGCGGACGGCCCGTTGGCGACCAACAGCGCTGCGCACACCAGTAGGCGGAGAGATCGACTACGTTCCATGCACTACCCGAGGTTCGTTGTAACGCGACGGAAGGAAGAGGGCCACTGATTGTCATTCGGGACTTGGGCAAGTGTCAAAGAGGGGAGTGAGCCATTTTGTCTCACTTTCCCTGCTCTGCTTGCTGCGGTGCGAAGAGGTAGTGCGAGACAAGCCACTCCTGTCCGTTCCCGTAGCCCCAGAGCTCGGCGCAGGCCATGAAGAAGACCCGCCAGTACACCCACCACTTGCGGGCAGCAGCCGCACCATAAGTGGATGCGAGGATGGGCATGATGCGATCCCGGTGGGCATCCATGTTGGTGAGCCACGCCTCGCTCGTCTTCTGGTAGTGACGGCCATCCACATGCCAGTGATCGATCAGGCGCACGTCCTTCTGGAAGTAGGCGAGCAGCGAGTCGCTCGGCATGATGCCGCCGGTGAAGAAGTGCTTGCCCATCCAGTCGCGTTCGCTCGTCACGTCGAACGGATACGCGTAGGTCCTGTGCGTGAAGATGTGCACGAACAGCGTCGCGTGGGGGCGCATCCAGCCTGCAATGCGGGCCAGCAGCGTCTCGTAGTTGCGCATGTGCTCGAACATCTCGACCGAGACCACGCGGTCGAAGCGCTCGCCAGCCGGAAATTCGAGCACGTTTGCATCGCAGGTAATGACGCGGACGTTGCCGAGGCCGCGCTCGCGAGCGGTGGCTTCGATATGCAGGCGTTGCGTGCGCGAGTTGGAGACCGCCGTGATTCGTGAATTCGGATAGTGCTGCGCCATCCACAGCGTCAGCGATCCCCAGCCGCAACCCAGCTCCAGGATGTCCTCGCCGTCCGCGAGCTTTGCCCGCTCGCAGGTCAGCGCCAGCATGCGCGCTTCCGCGGCGTCGAGCGAGGTGACGCCGGGATCGTAATAGCACGACGAATACTTGCGGTGCTTGCCGAGCACCAGGCCGAAGAACTCCGTGGGCAGCTCATAGTGCTGCTCGTTCGCCTCGCGCGTGTTGATCGCGACGGGGCTCGCCTTCAGCTGCTCGACGAACTGCATGAAGTGACGGTGCTGGACTTCCGTGTCTCCCTTGTCTTCGTCGCGCAAGCGTTCCGCGAGCAGCCGGCGGATACCGAAGCGGATCAGGGAATCCGGAAGCCAGTCGCGCTCAAGCAGCCAGAACGGCAGCGAAGTGCCGGGTTCATCCGGAGGAGCGTCGTTGGTGAGGGCAGTGGTCATGATGTTGCTCGCTACCAGTCAGGGTGTCTTGCCGCGCGTCTTCGGGGGCAAGGGAAAGAACGCACTCGTCGTGGCCTGATACGCCCGATACGCATCGCCGCGCGATCGCAGGGCCTGCTCTTCGGTCGGCTTGACGCCGGTGACGTTGACGAGGAAATGCAGCATCAGGAGCGGCATGGCGATCGCGATCCAGCCGAGGGGCGACGCGAGGGCGAACAGCGCATAGCCGATCCAGATCGTCCATTCGAAGAAATAGTTGGGATGCCGTGAATAGCGCCACAAGCCTGTGTTGCAGACCTTGCCGCGATTGCCGGGATTGCGCTTGAACGCAGCCAGCTGGCGGTCGGCCAGGCTCTCGCCCGCGAGACCGAGCACCCACACGGCAACGCCTGCGACTTCGAGCGGATGCAGGCCGGGCGACGGATTCAGGCAAGCGAGCAGCAACGGCAGGATCAGGAACACGTTCAGCACGCCCTGGAACAGGAAGAACGCGAGGAACTTCGCGTTGACGTTGCCGCTCTGGCCCCATTCCTCGCGCAGCCGGACATACCGGCCTTCCTCGGGTTCGCCCAGGATGCGAGTGGCAAGGTGCGCGGCGAGCCGAAGGCCCCAGAACGTGAACATCGCGGCGATTAGCCAGCGACGCAGAGGCCAGCCGTTCGTCAACGAAGCGTAGAGGACCGCAAGCACGGCGAAGTTGGCGGACCAGCCGATATCGACGTAACTGAAATTGCGGAAGCGCAGGCCGAGCACCCACAGCGTTGTCATGATCACGACGACGACGGCGAGGCCGATGCCCAGCAGGGCAAGCAATGGAAACAGATTCATCATGGCCTCCCTGCCGAGGGTTGCTTGAACAGCCTGTGCTGCGTGGACTTGAGTACCTGCGCCAGGATCACGTACGCGACGACGAACAAGGCAGGGCCGAGCAGCACCCACCCGAGCATCGCGTGCAGGATCGCATCCCACAGCACGGCAATGGCCTTGAGCGCGCCTTGTGCGATGAGTCCGAGCCCTCCGCTGATCGACAACGGCTGGGGGGTCTTCCCGAGCACCCATTCACCCACGCGGACGAACGGAATGATCAGCAGCAGCTGCACTGGCGTCATCAGGAAGTGCACGGTGTGCACGGCAACGAGATTCAGCCGGAATGCGGCGGCGACGAGCGTGCACAACACCGTGGTCGTCCCGAGGACGGGAAAGATTCCGACGACCAGGCCCACGGCCAGGCTGAGCGCCAGCAGCCTGGGGCTCAGTCCCTGCGTCAGCAGGGCCCGGACCGGCGCCAGCAGGTACTTGTCCAGCAGCGATCTCATGGCTGCCTTGCGGGCCTCAGCAGGGCGCTCACCGGCTCGTCGGGACGCAGTTTGGCGAGTTGCAACAGCACGTAGGCCGACATCGCCATCGTGCCGAGCGCCATGATCGCGATGAACCAGCCAAGGCGCGCAATCGCATTGCGTTCCTTGAACCATACCCAGACATAGAACGTGAGGAATCCGTAGTACGCGTCGATCAGCGTCGCGAGCGTCCACCAGCGATCGGGTCCGAGGGTGATGCCCTGCCATTCCCACACCGCCTGCTGGGTACTTGCCCAAACGGTGTAGCCGAGCAGCGAGATCAGCATGAAGCCGAACAGGCAGCGCAGGAAGGTGCGGGACGGCATGGCGTCGATTCCTTGTAGACAGGGTGCAGGCTCTGCTCTATTCGCCACAACCCGGTGCAGCAGATTCGCGCCGGACGCGCCATACTCCTTGGTGAGCATCGCGGTGACCTGACGGAGACAGAGCATGCGCTCGTTGTGGACAATTTTCCTCAAGGGACTGGCGGCCGTGCTGCCCGTCGCTTTGACCCTGTACCTGCTGTTCTGGCTCGGGTCGACGGCGGAAGCCATCCTCGGGCAGGGACTGCGCCTCGCCATCCCGGAGCACCGCTACTGGCCCGGGCTCGGCCTGGTCGTCGGGGTGGTCTTTGTTTTCTTCGTCGGCCTGCTGGTGAACGCCTATGTTGTCCGCCGCGTCATCCGCTACGGCGAGTCACTGCTCGAACGCATTCCCGTGGTCAAGACCATCTACGGCGCGTTCAAGGATGTCACGCGCTTCCTGCCGGAAGGTGGCAAGAGCCGGGACCTCAAGAGGGTGGTGACGTGGCGCTGGGGGGCGGCCCATGTCATCGGGTTCGTCACCGAGGATCACGTCGATTCGCGTTCCCTGGGAATGGGGGATTCAGACGTCGTCGCGGTGTATTTTCCGATGAGCTACCAGATCGGCGGCTACACGCTGTATTTGCCGCGGACGGATCTGCATGCAACGGATCTATCGGTGCAGGAGGCCATGAGGCTCGTCCTGCTGGGCGGGATCTCGAGCCGGACTCCCGCCCCGGACTTGCCGTCCGGAGCGGGAAAGGCTCGCTAGCAGGTCAATGCAAAAGTCTTTCCCTGACTTTTGCATTCGTCGCCATCGAAAAGCGTGGTTTTCACTGTCTCCCGAAATCAACGAGGCAGACCTCGTTGATTTCGCCGAGTCGTCCGTGACTCGGAACAACAGGGTGCTGCAAAGGGTTTTACATCACCCTGTTGCAGCCAGAATCAGGATCAGGCCGGCTTCTGGACCCAGACCCGGCACCAGCCGTTGTTGTTCACCTGCTTGCCGGGGAACAGGTTGCAACCGCGCCACGCGTCGCCGTCCTTGCCCTGGATCTGCAGGCAGTTGCCGCAATGCTGGCCGGCCTTGTAGGTCGGGTTCTTCGCCGCATCGACCTTCTTGGCGTCATGGACATAGCCAAGCGCCTTCGCGGCAGCGTCGTTCTCGTCGAGGTGAACCGGCGCGGCCTGGGCCGCGGCGCGTTCGACAACGGCCAGGCCTGGCAGGGTAGCAAGGCCGGCAAGCGCGCCCTTCAGGATGGAACGTCGGTCAAGGGCCTGCTTGTCTTTCAAGTCGCTCATCGTAAGTGCTCCTTCGGCCGCGCCACGGGGGCGGGGCGGATCATCAGGGTTCTCGAGGTCTGCGGGTAAGGATTCTAGCAGGCTCAACCTGAACCGCTACCAACGCGGTTCAGCCGGCCGGCAGCCTGTGGTGCAGAGGTCCTGATCAGCGTGTCAGCTTGCCGACCAGCCGTGACAGCAGGGATCCCTTGGCTTCCATGCGGCGAATGCCGCTCTCTGACAACGCGACTTCACGAGCTTCCTCCACCAGCAAGTCGTTGAGCGAGCGGCTCTTCGAGGAAGTTCGTTTGCCCGGTGCCGCGCTCGACTTCCGGGCCACCGCGCTTGCCGCAGCCAGCTTGACGGGTTTGGCTGCGGGCGGAGCAACCGGCTGCTTCGCAGCGGGAGGGGTCGCCTTGGGTGTCGGAGCGTTGGTCAGGACGGGTGCCGTCGCGGGCTTCTGCATTGCCGGCTTGTCGGGATGCAGCTGGACCACCCGCGCGGAATTGCCTGCGGAATCGCTCAGTACCGGAGGAGCCGGTGGATCCGCGAACCGGGTCTGCTCCGCCGCACTCACGCGCAGCACTTCCGGCGCGCCGAAGAACGTCTTCAAGTAACCGGACACGGCTTCGGCCGACACCGATTCACGGAAGAAGCCGAGGCGCAGCGCATGTTCGATCCTGCCTTGCCGCGTCTGGGCGATCGAGTACAGGCGGAACGCCTTGAAGATGTCGAGCTTCGGCATCGCGTCGATGTTGATCGGTTGGTCCGAGACCGTGACTTGCACGGAGAACCACGCAGGTCCATCCGAATCGGCCAGTTCCGTCTCGGTGAGTATGCGCAGCGTCTGCGTGCTGTCGATCAGGACGGGGCCCTCCGTCTTCGCGGTTGCCATCATGCCAGCGAGCTTGCGGATGTCCTCCGGCAGCTCCGACGCCAGCTGCAGATTGGCCGCCTTGTTCATCACTGCGGGATCAGCGGGTTTGACGCGGAACGGTTGCGCGGTTGCCTCGGCCGCCTGCGCCGCAGGCGAACGGGGCGGTGTCTCGGGCAGCAGCTCGATCTTTGCATGAGGCTTCTTGGGCGCGGCGGCAACTGCGGTCTGCTGTCTAGGTGCGGGGGCCGGGGGCACGGGTTTGGCTGTCGCTGCGACGGTGACTGGTGGCGCGCTGGGCGCCGCGGGTTTGACAGCCGCGGCCACGGGCTGCAGGCGTTGCATTCTTGACGTCGGTGACGTGTCACCCGAATCGACTTGCGCAGGGCGAGCTCCGAACGTTGCGGGATCAAAGCCGGGCGCGTGCTTCAGGTCGTCGCTGCCGGCCGGAACACAGAAGGCGGCCGGATAGAATTCCCTGATCGCGGCGAGTACGACTTCACTTGCAGCCTCGCTGGGAAAGAAGCCGAGGCGCAGGCGATAGCGCGGGCGATTGTCCTCGACGCGGCGGACCTGATAGAGCCGATAGCGCTCGAGCCCCGGCATGCTGCCCGGCTTCAGGTCGATCGGCGCGACCGACGCGCACAGGTTGACGACGAAGGGTCCTGCGGCAGGCGTGCCAGGGTCGAACCCGGGCTGCAGCGCAGTGCTGGCGTAAGTGCTCTGATCCATAGACTTCCCCATTCCCGTGGCCCACGACGGACGCGAAATGGCCGCGCCCGAAACGGATCTGACTGCGCCAGGCAACGCGAAAGCGGAGTACTTGAGGAAACAAGGTCAGGCGGGAAAGAGTAGCCACCCATGCGCGGGCGGACTCCAGGCTGACACGAAGGGAAGTCTGCGCCGCGGTTGACCCGTCTCGGACCTTAAGGGTCCGTGCTCAGACTCGAAAGCACCGCAGTTGCACGTCATCAATCCTGCAGCTACGGCCTCGTGGCAACCCCGCTATCGTTAGGACCTTGAAACCCTAAGACCGGAAGCTTTGCGTCCCCGCCTCACGACGGGTTTGCTCTTGGCACGGCTCGATTCTTTGTTAAACCGGCAGCCCGCGTCAAGGGGCATTTCAGCCTCGGGTCCCCCGATCCGCCTGCGACGCATGGGGAAGGAGGGTTATGTCTTATGGTGGCGACAAGAGGCTATCCTAGGTCCTCAAGTCCCCGATGGATGGCCCGCCTCATGACCAGCTCACCTGCGCTCCCCCAATTGATTGAAACCCGCACGCGCGATCTCGGCGGTTTCGAGGTGCGACGATTGCTGCCCATGGCAGCCCGCCAAAGCGTCGGGCCTTTCGTGTTCTTCGATCACATGGGCCCCGCGCGATTTGCGCCGGGAACGGGCATCGACGTGCGGCCGCATCCGCATATCGGCCTGGCAACGCTCACCTATCTGTTCGAAGGCGAGATCCTGCACCGGGACAGCCTGGGCTTCGTCCAGCCGATCCGGCCGGGCGACGTCAACTGGATGACGGCGGGCCGCGGCATCGTCCACTCCGAGCGCACCGGGCCCGAGCTGCGTGAGGCGGGCTCGAACTTGCACGGACTGCAGCTGTGGATTGCGCTGCCCAAGGCCGACGAGGAAACGGTACCCGCGTTCTTCCACCACCCGGGCGCAACCGTACCGGTGGTTCGTCATGGCGATGCGACCGTGCGGGTGATCGTGGGCTCCGCGGCCGGGGCCACGTCGCCCGTGAAGACGTTTTCGCCGATGTTCTACTTCGATGCGCAGTTGCCCTCGGGCGCGACGTTCGAGCTTGCGCCGGATTATCCCGAGCGGTGCGTGTATGTCGTGAGCGGCGAACTCGACCTCTGCGGCATGACCCTGACGGAAGGCCAGATGCTGGTGTTGCCCGAGGGTGGTGCGGTCGCAATCAAGGCAAGCCGCGACGCGAGGTTCGTGATGCTGGGCGGCGCGCCGCTCGATGGCCCGCGCTTCATCTGGTGGAACCTGGTGTCGAGCTCGCGGGAGCGGATCGAGCAGGCCAAGCGCGACTGGGCAGAGGACCGGTTCGACAAGGTCCCGGGCGAGACTGAATTCATCCCGCTGCCGGAGAAGTGAGCTGCCGCCGCTTTACGCCCTGCCGACGTTGCGGTCCTGAGGCGTATGGAAGTACTCGCTTTCCTCGGCGAACTGCTTGAGCAGCTTGCGGATCTCGGCGAGCCGGCCGTCGGCCGTGCCGATCGGCAGGCAATCCTCGCAATCGGGATCGCCGCAAGGCTGGCGGGAATACAGCCAGAACTGCACCGCGCCCGCGAGCAGGCCGTCCGCGATGTCCCAGAGGTCGGCCTTCTGGTCCCGGTCCGCGATGCCGTTGGCGAGCTCCACGGTCTTGGCAAACGCCTCGTCAAACGCAGTGTCGGCTGGTGCCATGGTGTGTGCTTCGCAAGGTTCGGTGAAAGTGAAGGCCGCAGTATGACGCGCCGCCGCCCGCATCGCAGCCTCGAATCGGCCCAGGCGGGCGCGACAGGGGCGCGTAGCGTAATCAGAGCCCATGGCGATGGCAAAATTCCTTTGGTTTGCTACTGTGCGTGCATTCCTTTTTGCTGAGCGAGCGAGGCGGACATGGCGAACGAGCGGGCTCCGGAAACAACGATGGACGTGGACAGCCTCTATCTCGAGGAGGTCATCACGGACCGCAAGGTGGGCATGATTCGCCGGCTGACACCGGTGCTTGCCAATGGCGGCGTCGACGCGGCTCGACCGGTGCTCTTCATGGGCCAGGCCGAGATCATGACGAACATGGGCCCCGTACCGCTGAACTTCGACCTTCCCGGGCCGACGCTCGAGCAGGCGGCTGCCGGTTTCGGCGCGGCCGCGGCCGTAGCCATCGAACAGACCGTCAGGCAGATCCAGGAAATGCGCCGGCAGCAGGCGTCGCAGCTCGTCGTCCCGCAGGGAGGCTTAGGGGGCATGGGTGGCCCGGGCCCCGGCCTTGGTGGCGGCAAGATCCAGATTCCTTGAGGCAGGACCCCTGACAGGGTCGCCGTGCACCATTCCGGGGCGGGATGCGCACGGTCGTGGTGCGCGCGCTGGCGAACAGGGCGGCCTGCCTGGGGTCAAGTCCACTCCGCTCAAGGCATTGGGTCTTGGCATGGTTTTCGCTCTGACGACCGTAACCCGAGAAAGACACAGCACCTAGATGGCCGCCCCTACTCCCTACAACGAAATGCATGCCGCCGAAGGCGGCGTCCGCAACCACTACCAGGCCTTCGACAAGTGGCTGGCTTCCACGTCCACCGAGTGGCTTGCCCAGAAACGGGCCGAAGCGGACATGTTGTTCCATCGCGTAGGGATCACCTTTGCCGTCTACGGTGAGGACTCCGGATCAGAACGGTTGATCCCCTTCGACGTGGTGCCGCGGATCATTCCCGCCGACGAATGGCGCAAGCTCGCCGCGGGCCTCAAGCAGCGGGTCCGCGCGCTCAACGCGTTCACCGAGGACATCTACCACGACCAGAACATCCTGAAGGCCGGCCACATTCCGGCCGAGCAGGTCCTGAAGAACAGCCAGTACCGCCCGGAAATGCAGGGCGTGGACGTGCCGAACGGCATCTACGCGCATATCGCCGGCGTCGATATCGTGCGGGCCGGTGCCGGCGAGTTCTATGTCCTCGAAGACAACCTGCGGGTGCCTTCCGGCGTCTCCTACATGCTTGAGGACCGCCGCATGATGATGCGGCTGTTCCCCGAGCTGTTCGCGCACTATCCCATCGCGCCCGTCGAACACTATCCGGACCTGCTGCTCGACAACCTGCGCAGCGTGCCGCCGGCCGGTGTCAACGATCCTACCGTCGTCGTCCTCACGCCCGGTTCGTACAACAGCGCTTACTTCGAGCATGCGTTCCTCGCCCAGCAGATGGGCGTCGAGCTGGTCGAAGGACAGGACCTGTTCGTCAACGAGGGCTTCGTCTACATGCGCACGACGCGCGGCCCGAAGCGGGTCGATGTCATCTACCGCCGCATCGACGACGACTTCCTCGATCCGCTCGCGTTCCGGCCAGACTCGATGCTGGGCGTGCCCGGCTTGCTGTCGGCGTACCGTGCAGGCCATGTCACGATCGCGAATGCCATCGGCACCGGCGTCGCCGACGACAAGTCCATCTATCCGTACGTGCCGGACATGATCCGCTTCTACCTGAGCGAAGAGCCGCTGCTCAACAACGTGCCCACGTACATGCTCCGCAAAGAGGAGGACCTCAAGTACACGCTGGCCCACCTCGAGGAACTCGTCGTGAAGGAGGTGCATGGAGCCGGCGGCTACGGCATGTTGATCGGTCCGTCGGCCAGCAAGGAACAGATCGCGTCGTTCCGTGAGCGCATCCTCGCTGAGCCGGCCAAGTACATCGCGCAACCCACCCTCGCGCTGTCCGCGTGTCCGACCTTCGTCGAGTCGGGGATTGCGCCGAGGCACATCGACCTGCGTCCGTTCGTGCTCTCCGGCAAGGAAGTCACGCTGGTGCCGGGCGGCCTCACGCGTGTCGCGTTACGCGAAGGCTCGCTGGTCGTGAATTCGTCGCAGGGTGGCGGTACAAAAGACACCTGGGTCCTGGAACGCTGATGTTAAGTCGTACCGCCGATCACCTGTACTGGATGGCGCGCTACACGGAGCGCGCCGAGAACATCGCGCGCATGCTCGACGTGAACTACCAGATGTCGCTCTTGCCGCAGGGCGGCGACGTCATGGAACAGAGCTGGATCGCGACGCTGTCCATCAGCGACCTGATGGAGGCATACCGGAAGAAGCACGACACGGTGACGCCGGCCAAAGCGCTCGCTTTCATGGCCTTCGATCGCGACAATCCATCCAGCATCTACAGCTGCCTGGCGGCGGCACGCGAGAACGCACGCGCCGTTCGCGGCACGCTGACGTCGGAGGCGTGGGAGACGCTGAACTCCACGTGGATCGACATGCGCAAGGCGGTCACCCGATATTCGCTCGGTGCGGAGATCGCCGACTTCTTCGAGTGGGTAAAATATCGCTCGCACCTGACCCGTGGCGTCATCCAGGGCACGATGCTGCGCGATGAGGCGTATCACTTCACCTGGCTCGGCACGTACCTTGAGCGCGCCGACAACACGGCCCGCATCCTTGATGTGAAATACCACTTGCTGCTGCCGCGCGGCGAAGGTGCGGGCGGCGTGGTCGATTACTACCAGTGGAGCGCGCTATTGCGGTCGGTCTCCGCGTTCGCGATCTATCGCAAGGTCTATCGCGACCTCATTACGCCGCGACGTGTGGCGGAACTGCTGATCCTCACGGACGACATGCCGCGCTCCATGCACCGCTGCATGAGCCAGGTGTACATGCACCTGAAGGCCATCGCGAACTCGCAATCCGCTGAAACCGAACGGCGCGCGGGCGAAATGCATGCGTCGCTGCTGTTCGGCCGGATCGACTCCATCCTCGAGATGGGGCTGCACGAGTACCTCGCCGAGTTCCTGGCAAGGGTATCGGACCTCGGTGAGCGCATTTCGCAGGACTTCCTCGTGCCGAGCCCGATCCGGTAGCAGCTTGTGTTCCGGCGCTGCGGGCTTTACGCGCCCGCGGTGGCCCCTTACCATCGCCGCCAGTCGCTCTTCGTCCCCCAACCCCACCCAAGGCTCCACTCGATGACTTACTGCGTCGGCATGCTGCTCGACACCGGACTCGTGTTCCTGTCCGACTCCCGGACGAACGCCGGCGTCGACCAGATCAGTTCATTCCGCAAGGTCACGGTATTCGAGAAGCCGGGCGATCGCGTCATGGTGCTGTTGTCGTCGGGCAACCTCGCGATCTCGCAGGCGCTGGTCAACACGCTGCAGGAACAGATGGCGGGCTTCGTGCCCGGTACCCCGCAGGCGCCGAACTTGATGACGGCCGTGAACATGTTCGAAGCGGCACGGTGCGTCGGCGATGCGCTGCGTGAAGTGCACAAGCGCGATGCTGCAGCACTCGACGAACACAATATCGAGTTCAATGCGACCTTCATCTTCGGCGGGCAGATCGGCAACGAGCTGCCGCGGTTGTTCCATATATACGCTGCCGGCAACTTCATCGAAGCGACGATCGACACGCCGTACTTCCAGATCGGCGAGTCCAAGTACGGCAAGCCCATCATCGATCGCGTGGTGACCCGCAGCACGAGCCTCGCTGAAGCGGCGAAGTGCGCGCTGATCTCGATGGATTCGACGATCCGTTCGAATCTGTCGGTGGGGGCGCCGCTGGATCTCGTCTGCATCAGGCGCGATGCGCTCAGGGTCATGAGCCACATCAGCATGGATGGGGAGCATGAGTACTTCCGCATGATCCGCAAGCGCTGGAGCGAGAGCCTGCGGCATGCCTTCCACGAGTTGCCGGACCCGGAGTGGTTGCGCAGCAGTTAGAGCGGCGCTAAGCGCCCTGCGATTGCAGGTCCAGCGCTTCCCACCGCGCGAAGGCGGTTTCGAGTTCCCCCGTCAGTGCTTCCATGCGAGCCAGCGCTGCCGACACTTCCGCGTGCGGCTTCTGGTAGAACGCCGCGTCACCAATGGTGGCGGTGAGCGTGGCTTGCTCCGCTTCGAGGCGCTGGATCTTCTCGGGCAGCATCTCGAGTTCGCGCTGGTCCTTGTAGGACAGCCTGGCCTTCTTCGCCGCAGGTTTCTCCGGCACAGCCGCCTTCGCCGCCGCTGCAGCAGCGGCCGCCTTCTTGCCCTGCGCACTGCCTGATGCGGGCGCACGCTGGCGGACCCAATCTGTGTAACCACCGACGTACTCGACCACGCGCCCGTCGCCTTCGAATACCAGCGTGCTCGTGACGACGTTGTCGAGGAACGCGCGATCGTGGCTGACAAGCAGCATCGTGCCGTCGAAGCCCGCGATCAGTTCTTCGAGCAGGTCGAGTGTCTCGACGTCGAGGTCGTTGGTCGGTTCGTCGAGGACGAGCAGGTTGGCCGGTTGGGCGAACAGGCGCGCGAGCAGCAGGCGATTGCGTTCGCCGCCCGACAGCATCTTCACCGGCGACAGCAGCCGTTCCGGCGGGAACAGGAAGTCGCGCAGGTAGCCCGAGATGTGTCGCGGCTGGCCGTTGATCGTAACGGTGTCGCCCGTGCCGCCGACGTTGGCCATCACGGAAGCTTCAAGGTTCAATTGCTGTCGCTGCTGGTCGAAGTACGCTACCTGGATCTTCGTGCCCTGCTTGACCTTGCCGCTCGTGGGAGGGAGGTCGCCGAGCAGCAGCTTGATCAGCGTCGTCTTGCCGGCGCCGTTCGGGCCGATGATGCCGATGCGGTCGCCGCGCATGATGCGCACCGAGAAGTCCTTGATGACGGCACGATCGCCGAACGAAAGCGCGGCATGTTCGGCCTCGAACACGAGCTTGCCGGACTGCTCGGTTTCCTGGGCCTGCATCTCCACTTTGCCCGCACGTTCGCGGCGCTGGCGTCGCTCGTCGCGCAGTGCGTAGAGCGCTCGCACCCGGCCCTCGTTGCGCGTCCGGCGCGCTTCGATGCCTTTGCGAATCCACACTTCTTCCTCGGCAAGCTTCTTGTCGAATTCGGCGTTGTGCTTGGCTTCGACCGCCAGCGCTTCCTTCTTGGCCAGCACGTATGCATCGTAGTTGCCAGGCCACGACGTGAGGCGGCCACGGTCGAGCTCGACAATGCGCGTGGCGAGCCGTCGCACGAACGCGCGGTCGTGGCTGATGAACAGCAGCGCGCCGCGATACTCGGCGATGAAGTCTTCGAGCCACGTGATGGCTTCGATGTCGAGATGGTTGGTCGGTTCGTCGAGCAACAGCACCTGTGGATCACTCACAAGGGCACGGGCCAGCATCACGCGACGCCGCCAGCCACCCGACAGCTCCTGCATCTTTGCCGTGCCATCGAGCGACAGCCGCGTGAGCACCGTGTTCACGGTCAGCTCCAGTTGCCACCCGTTGGCGGAGTCGATCTGGTGCTGCAGGTCGGCAAGCCGGCGGGCGGTGGCCGGGTTGTCGGCATGAGCAAGTTCGGCGGCTGCGTGGTGATAGTCCGTCAGCAGCTTGCCTACGCCGGGCAGGCCACCGGCGACGATGTCGAACACTTCATCCGTGCTGTCGACGGCCACTTCCTGGGCCAGGTACGCCACGCGCGTGCCCGGACGAATCCAGGCAATGCCGCTGTCCGGCTGGATCTGGCCAGTGAACAGGTTCAGCAGGGACGACTTGCCTTCGCCGTTGCGTCCCAGCAAGCACACCCGCTCTCCGCTCCTGACATCCATGTTCACCTGCTCGAGCAGGGGGCGATGGCCAAAGGCTAGCGAGGCTTTTTCGAGACGCAGCAGGGGCATGGCGTGGGATTCGATTGAGAGG
>JBEBIT010000047.1:0-26944 GCA_040080215.1 Steroidobacteraceae bacterium | reverse complement strand
ACCGCGTTCGTCCGCTTCGAGGTTGGCGCCGGCATCGAAAAGAAGCAGGAAGACTTCGCCGCCGAGGTGATGAAGCAGGCAGGGCTCGACAAGCCCTCCTGACCTCAAGTGGTTGCGCAGGCGTTTGCAGCCTGCCGGTCGAATAGGAACCCCGCTTTACGCGGGGTTCTTTATAATGCGCGCCCCATACGGCCAAGAAACCTGCGAGGCGACTGACACGATGGGCAACTCTCCCGAACCTTCGACCCCGCGCCAGGGCGGCAGCCTCAAGCGCATCCTGATCAAGCTGTCCGGCGAAGCGCTGATGGGGCAGGAGGACTACGGGATCGACCCGCTGATGATCAAGCGGATCGCGGGCGAGATCCGCGAAGTCCACGACCTCGGATTGCAGGTGGCCGTGGTCATCGGGGGTGGCAACATCTTCCGCGGCGCGGGCCTCGCGCGGGCCGGCATGGATCGGGTCACCGGCGACCACATGGGCATGTTGGCGACCGTCCTCAATTCCCTCGCCTTGCAGGATGCCCTCGAGTCCCTCGGGACGTACGTGCGCGTCATGTCCGCCATCCGGATCAACGAGGTGTGCGAGGAGTACATCCGCCGCCGCGCCGTCCGCCACCTCGAGAAGGGCCGGGTCGTCGTCTTTGCGGCGGGCACCGGCAACCCCTTCTTCACCACTGATACCGCTGCCAGCCTGCGCGCGATCGAAGTCGAGGCCGACCTGCTGCTCAAGGCTACCAAGGTCAACGGCATCTACTCGGACGATCCCGTCAAGAACCCGGCGGCCACGCGCTACCCGAAGCTGACCTTCGAGAAAGTGCTGAATGACCGCCTCAACGTCATGGACGCAACGGCCATCGTCATGTGCCGCGACAATGACCTGCCGCTCCGGGTCTTCGACCTGACCGTGCCCGGCGAACTCTTGCGCATCGTCCGTGGCGAGGATGTCGGTACGCTGGTCACCAACGAGTGAGTCGGGTCCTTCATTGCAGGGCCCTCATCTAGCCGGAGTCGCTGAACCATGATCGAAGACATCAAGAAAGACGCCGCCGACCGCATGGCCAAATGCGTTGCCGCCCTGCGCAACGACCTCAAGAAGCTGCGCACCGGCCGGGCCCACCCGAGCCTCGTGGATCACATCCGCGTCGACTACTACGGTGCGGAATCGCCGCTGTCGCAGGTGGCCAACGTCACCGTCGAGGACGCCCGCACGCTGTCGGTGGTGCCGTGGGACAAGTCGATGGTGCAGGCCATCGAGAAGGCGATCATGAAGTCGGACCTCGGGCTGATGCCGAACACGGCAGGTGCGGTGATCCGGATCCCGATGCCTGCGCTCACCGAGGAGCGCCGCCGTGAAATGACCAAGGTCGTGCGCCATGAAGCCGAAAACGGTCGGGTCGCCGTGCGCAACGTCCGTCGCGACGTCATGCAGGACCTCAAGGAACTGCTGAAGGAGAAGCTCGTCTCCCAGGACGACGACCGCCGCGCGCAGGAAGACATCCAGAAGCTGACCGACCGCTTCGTCGCCGAGATCGAGGTGGTCCTGGCCGAGAAGGAAAAGGAACTCATGCAGGTCTGACCTGCTACGCATCCTTATCCAATGGCGACACACAAACCAACGAACGTCGTGCCCAGGCACGTTGCCGTCATCATGGATGGCAACGGCCGGTGGGCGGCTGCACGCTCGTTGCCGCGGCACGCAGGTCATCGCGCCGGCCTCAAGTCCGTGCGCGCTGCGATCGAGACCTGTGCCAAGGCGGGCGTTGAAGTCCTGACGCTGTTCGCCTTCTCCAGCGAGAACTGGAAGCGACCGCGTGACGAGGTCAGCCTGCTGATGAGCCTGTTCCTCGAGGCCCTCGATCGCGAGATCAGCGACCTGCACAAGAACGGCATCAAGGTACGCTTCATCGGCGACCTCACCCAGCTCTCCACGGCGCTGCAGGGGCGGATGCGCGATGCGGAGCTGCTCACTCGGGGCAACTCGCGGCTGACCGTCCTGATCGCGATGGCTTACGGCGGGCGCTGGGATATCACCCAGGCCGCCCAATCGCTTGCGCGCCAGTGTGCGGCGGGCACCCTGGCCCCCGAACAGATCGACGAGGAGCGTCTTGCAGGCGAGCTCGCACTCGACGGGCTGCCGGATCCCGATCTCTTCATTCGTACCGGTGGCGACCAGCGCATCAGCAATTTCCTGCTTTGGAACCTTGCCTATACCGAACTCTACTTCTGCGACGCCCTGTGGCCGGATTTCGGCGATGCCGAGCTGCGCCTTGCACTCGAGCAGTTCGCCAGCCGCGAACGTCGCTTCGGCCTGACCTCCGAGCAGCGCGCCCGGGCGACGGAGTAGGGCAGGTGCTGAAGCAACGTCTGCTGACTGCGCTGGTGCTCGTCGCCGTCCTGCTGGTCATCCTGCTGGTGCTGCCGGGGAAAATGGCGGTGGGCATCCTTGGTCTGCTGATCCTGCAGGGCGCGTGGGAATGGTCCGCTTTCCTGCGCACGAGCAGCACCGCGACGCGTGCCGTCTATGTGGTCGTCGTCGGGGTGCTGATGGCCATTGCCTGGCTGGCGGCCCGAGACCTCGAGGTACTCAAGGCGCTGCTTGTGATGGCGGTCCTGTGGTGGATCATTGCGTTCCTGTGGCTAAGCCTCAGGCCCGGCAACGTGACGCCTGTGTCGGCTGCAATCGCCGGCCTGCTCGTGCTGATCCCGGCGGGCGTCGCGCTCGGTCACCTGCATCTGCTTGCTCCATCGGGACCCCAATGGGTCATCTTCCTCGTGATCCTCGTGTCGTTTGCCGACGTGGGGGCGTTCTTCGCGGGGCGGTTCTTCGGCCGGTTGAAACTCGCGCCGCGGGTCAGTCCCGGCAAGACATGGGAGGGACTGCTCGGCGGGCTCGGCCTGTCCATGGTTACCGCATGGCTGGGCAGCCTCTGGTTCGCCGTCCCGGCCGGTCCCTTCCTCGCGCTCTGCGCTCCTGTCGTGCTGGTGTCGGTCGTCGGCGATCTCACGGAGAGCATGTTCAAGCGATACGCAGGCCTCAAGGACAGCGGCACGCTCTTTCCCGGTCACGGCGGCGTGCTGGATCGCATCGACAGCCTCACGGCGGCAGCGCCGTTGTTCCTGCTCGGGCTGTACTGGTTCGGGGTCATTGCGTGAAGTCCGCAAGCGGCGTCGCCGTGCTCGGCTCGACCGGCAGCATCGGCGTCAGCACCCTCGACGTGCTGGCCCGGCATCCCGATCGCTTCAAGGTCGTGGCACTCGGGGCGCGCAGCAATGCCGCGCGACTGCGCGACCAGTGCCTGGCCCACCAGCCCCGCTTTGCCGTCATGACGGACCCTGCGGCAGCCGCGCAGCTCAAGGCCGAACTGGCGGCGGCCGGGTCCGCCACGCAAGTCCTGGCCGGTGACGCTGCGCTCGGCGAAATGGCGGCGCACCCGGAAGTCGACTACGTCATGGCGGCCATCGTCGGTGCCGCCGGTCTCGCCTCGACGCTCGCTGCGGCGGCTGCCGGCAAGCGCGTCCTGCTCGCGAACAAGGAAGCCCTCGTGATGTCCGGACCGCTGCTGATGCAGTCGGTGGCGGCGGGCGGGGCGACGCTCATTCCGATCGACAGCGAGCACAACGCCATCTTCCAGTGCCTGCCGGTCTCCGCATCGACCGCTACGGGGATGCCAGCCAATCGCGGGGTGCGGCGGATCCTGCTCACGGCCTCCGGCGGGCCCTTCCTCAGGACTCCCGCGAGCGACCTTGAGGGGGTGACGCCTGACCAGGCCTGTGCCCATCCGCGGTGGGTCATGGGCCGCAAGATTTCGGTCGACTCCGCCACGCTCATGAACAAGGGCCTCGAGCTGATCGAGGCCTGCCTGCTGTTTGCGGTGCCCCCGGCGCTGGTCGAAATCGTGGTCCATCCCCAGAGCATCGTGCACTCGCTGGTCGAGTACCTGGACGGTTCGGTGCTGGCGCAACTCGGCAATCCCGACATGCGTACGCCGATCGCCCACGCCCTCGGCTGGCCCGAGCGGCTCGCGTCCGGTGTAGAATCGCTCGATCTCGTCAAGTCCGGCAGGCTCGATTTCGAGGCGCCGGACCCTGATCGATTTCCCTCGCTGAGGCTGGCGCGCGCTGCGGCCGAGGCCGGGGGGACGGCTCCCGCCGTGCTCAACGCCGCCAACGAAATTGCCGTGGCGGCTTTCCTCGAGCGCCGGCTGGCGTTTACAAGGATTCCGGCGGTGATCGAAGAAGTCATGAACGCCCACCCCATTGTCCCTGTCAAAGCGCTGGGTGACGTCCTCGCCGCCGACGCCTGGGCGCGGCAGCGGGCGACGTCCGTGCTCAAGCCCTTTGCCGGAGCTGCGCGATGACGACATTGACGACCCTGATGACGACGGTGCTGGCCTTCATCGTGGCGATCGCGATCCTGGTCGCCGTCCACGAGTTCGGCCATTTCTGGGTGGCGCGGCGCCTTGGCATCAAGGTCCTCAAGTTTTCCATCGGTTTCGGCAAGCCGCTCTGGAGCCGCACGGCGGCTGACGGCGTCGAATACATCATTGCGGCCATTCCACTCGGCGGCTACGTGAAGCTGCTCGACGAGCGGGAAGGGCCCGTGCCTCCCGAGGACCTGCCCCGTGCGTTCACGCGGGCCCCGGTCTGGAAGCGCATCGCCGTGCTCGTTGCGGGCGCCGGGTTCAATTTCCTGTTTGCGATCCTCGCGTACTGGATGCTCTTGATGGCGGGCGTCCCGAGCCTGAAGCCCGTGGTAGGCCAGGTGGTGCCGGAGTCCATCGCCGCGCGGTCGGGCCTCAAGGCAGACGACCTCATAGAGCGGGTAGGCGGCAAGCCGGTTGCCACGCGTGAGGCCGCATTGCTCGGCATTTTCGAGGACCTCGTGGGCGACGGCACCGTGGTCGTGCGGGTGTCCGGTCCGACGGGCAGTGATCGCGAACTGACCCTGGAAGTGGGCGATCGCCGCGCTGAACTTGCGCAGCCCGATGCCTTGTTCCCGGGCCTCGGCTTCGAATTCTGGTCGCCACGGATACCCGCGGTGGTCGGCGCCGTGGTGGAGGGCAGCCCGGCGCAGCGGGCGGGCCTCAAGGCCGGCGATGAGATCCTGTCGATCGACGGCCAGCCGGTCGCGAGCTTCCGGCAACTCGTTGGCCTCGTCGAGCCGCGCTTTGACTCCGAGGCCGTGCTCGAAGTCCGCAGGCAAGAGGCAGGCGCGACCGTCACGGTTCAGCTCCCCGTCAGCATCGGTGGCGATACTGTCGAAGGCAAGCGGGTCGGACGCATCGGCATCCAGCAGACGGGCGGCGCCTTCCCGCCTGACATGATTGCCTTGCAGCAGTACGGACCGGTCGAGGCGTTGGCCAAGGGCGCCGGCAAGACCTGGGAGACGACCGCGTTCACCCTCAAGATGATCGGCAACATGGTCGCGGGCAATGTTTCCGTGAAGACGCTGTCCGGACCGATTACCATCGCGGAGTTTTCCGGGGTGGCGGCGAGGCAGGGGCCGTTGTCGTTCCTGAACATGCTCGCGCTGATCAGCATTTCGCTCGGTGTGATGAACCTGCTGCCGATTCCGCTGCTCGACGGCGGCCAGGTGGTCTACCAGCTGGCGGAACTGGTGAAGGGCCGTCCGGTCTCGGAACGCGTGCAGATTCTCGGCCAGCAGTTCGGGATCGCACTGCTGATCCTGCTGATGGGCCTCGCCTTCTACAACGATCTCGCCAGGCACCTGGGTTAGTCCAGGTCACTAGAGGCTCCTTAATGCTGCTTCGATCCTTCGTTCACATGACACTTGCGCTCGCGGCCAGTGGTGCGGCCATTGGCGTGGTGCAAGCGCAGGCGGTGCCGCCCGCCGCTGCAGCGTCTACCGCCGCCACCTTCACGGTCGGCAACATCCGCGTGGAAGGCCTGCAGCGGATTTCAGAAGGCACGGTGTTCAATTACCTGCCCATCAACATCGGTGACCGGCTCGATCGGCGCCGCATCGACGAGGCCCTGAAGGCCATCTACGCCACCGGCTTCTTCCGCGACGTGCAGCTGCGCCGCGACGGCGGCACGCTGGTCGTGTTCGTGCAGGAACGCCCGTCGATCGAGAGCTTCGACATCAAGGGCAACAAGGACATCAAGACCGAGGACCTGCAGCGGTCGCTGAACAACGTCGGCCTGTCGCCGGGCAAGACGTTCGACCAGTCCGTGCTCGACGACGTCAACCGCTACATGACCGAGCAGTATTTCTCGCGCGGCAAGTACGCGGTGAACATCGATTCGAAGGTGGAGGAAGTCCCCGGCAACCGGGTCCGCATCTCCATCAACATCGTCGAAGGCGCCCGCGCGCGCATCCGCCAGATCAACGTCGTCGGCAACACCACTTACCAGGACGAAGACCTGCTCGATGCGTTCAAGCTGAAGGAACCCAACCTGCTGTCGTTCTACAAGCAGGACGACCGCTACTCGAAGGAATCCCTGACGGGGGACCTCGAGACGCTGCGTTCGTATTACATGGACCGTGGCTTCGCGGATTTCCGCATCGACTCCACGCAGGTCGCCATCGCGCCGGAGAAGGACGACATGTTCGTCACGGTCAACGTGACCGAGGGCGAGCTGTACAAGGTGTCCGAGGTGAAGCTCGCGGGCAGCATGGTGGTGCCCGAGGCCGACTTGAAGCGGCTCATCTTCATCAAGCCGGGCGAGACATACTCGCGGCGGCTGATCACGCAGACTACTGAAGCCATGAACATGCGCATGGGACTCGAAGGCTACGCGTTCTCCAAGGTGGAAGCCGTCCCGCAGACGGACCCTGCGACGCACGCCATCTCGCTCACGTTCCTGGTCGAACCCGGCAACCGCGTGTACGTCCGGCGCATCAACTTCAACGGCACGTCGAGCGTCAACGACGAGGTGTTCCGTCGCGAAATGCGCCAGCTCGAAGGCGGTTACCTGTCGAATGCCGCGGTGGACCGCTCGAAGGAACGCCTGCAGCGCCTGCCGTTCATCGAGAAGGTGGAAACCAAGACCAACCCGGTGCCGGGCTCTCCGGATCTCGTCGATGTCGATTTCGAGATCAAGGAAGGCCTGCCCGGCCAGTTCACCGCGGGTATCGGCTACTCGGAGTCGCAGTCGTTGATCCTGAACGGCGGCTTCACGCACACGAACTTCATGGGCACCGGCAATCGCGTTGCCCTCGACATCAACTCCGGTCGCTACCAGAAGAGTTTCCAGTTCTCGCATACGGACCCGTATACGACCATCGATGGCGTATCACGCACGCTGTCGCTCGGTTATCGCGACATCACCCAGTTCACGTCCGCGGCGTCCGACTTCTCGACGAAGACGATCAGTGCGGGCCTTGACTACGCTTACCCGTTCACCGAGTACCAGAGCGTGCGGGCCGGTGTCGGCTTCCAGCGCGCAGACCTGTTTGCACCGTACGGTACGGTGGAGTCCATCACCTGGGTGCAGTCCAACGGCAAGCCGTACACGACGACCTACGAGGATGGCAGCGGCAACTCCGCGCTGTTTTACGGCACCAGGTTCAATACCTTCGAGCTCAATCTCGGCTGGGGCTACGATTCGCGCAACCGGGCGATCTTCGCGGACCGCGGCGCGCGCCACCGGCTGAACGTTTCCTACGCCATGCCGGGCAGCGACGTGGAGTTCTGGACCGCGCGGCTCGACACGCTCAAGTTCCTGCCGATCTGGGGCGGTTTCACGCTGATGCTGAACGGCGAGGTCAACTACGGCCAGGCGCTGGGCAACACGACCTCCTATCCGCCGTACCGCCTGTATTTCGCGGGCGGCCCGGAGTCGATCCGCGGCTACCGCGAGAATCGCTTGGGACCCAAGGACAGCCAGGGGAACCCGTACGGCGGCAACCTGAAGGTGGCGGCCCAGATCGAGCTGTTGCTGCCCGTGCCCGAGAAGCTGCGCAACAGCGCGCGGGCGAGCCTGTTCTTCGACATCGGCAACACGTTCTCGACCGAAAACGTCACTTTCGTCGGGCGCGACCGCGCGACCCCGGTCAACTACGACTTCAGCTATGATAACTTGAAGCAGTCAGTGGGCTTGGCCGTGCAGTGGCTTGCGCCGCTCGGCGTGTTCAGGTTCAGCTATGGCATTGCGCTCAATGCCAATCCAGCGACTGACGTCCTGTACGGGGAAGAGAAGGAAGGCTTCCAGTTCTCCGTCGGCCAGGCATTCTAGGCTTAGGCAGGGCTTGCAGGGCAGTTCGAAGTTCTAACCAGGTTCCTTCAGAGGGTTGAGGTTCGCGAATTATGTATAAAACCAGTCTGGCCGGATTTGCGAGTCGTGCGGTTGGCGCCCTGATTCTCGGGCTGGCGGCCCTCGCACCCGTTGGCGCCGCACAGGCCCAGATGAAGGTCGGCGTCGTGAACGTGCAGAAGCTGCTGCAGGACTCTCCGCAGGCAAAGTCGTCCATGCAGGCGCTGCAAGACGAGTTTGCGCCCCGGCAGCGGGATATCGTGCAGCAGCAGACCACCCTCAAGACGCGTCAGGACCGCCTGAACCGCGATGGCGCGGTGATGGCCGAGGCCGAGCGCCGCAACGTCGAGCGCGAAGTGCGTGATGGCGAGCGCGAGCTGGCCCGCAAGCAGAGCGAGTATGTCGAGGACCTGAACGTCCGCCGCAACGAGGAGCTGGGCAAGCTGCAGAATTCGCTGTTGCAGGAAGTGCAGGCCTTTGCGAAGGCCCAGAACTTCGACCTGATCGTCGGCGACGGCGTGCTGTATGCCAAGGACACGATGGACGTGACGGCGCAGGTGCTGGCTGCACTCTCTGCCCGCGGTCCCCGCGCCGCCCCGGCTGCACCGAAGCCGGCCAACTAACCCCAGCCGCATCAATGGGCGCAACGCTGGCCGAACTGGCTGTTCGTTTCGGCTGCGTTCTGCAAGGCGATCCGGCAGTCCGCGTCTCCAGGGTTGCAACCCTGCAGAACGCGGAACCGGATACGCTGACCTTCCTGGCCAACGCCAAGTATTCGCGGCATCTGGCGAACACCCGTGCCGGTGCCGTCGTGCTCGATCCGCGCCTTGCGGGCAGTTGCCCGGTCCCCGCGCTGCTGAGTCCAAACCCTTACGCAACCTACGCCCGGATTGCCGCCGAACTGCACCCGCTTCCCGTCGCTGAAGCGGGCCGGCATCCGCGAGCGGTCGTCGATCCCGCCGCCGAAGTCGATCCCACCGCGAGTATCGGACCGAATGCCGTGATCGAGGCTGGCGCCCGCATCGGCCCCCGCGCCGTAGTCGGTCCGGGGTGCATCGTCATGCGAGGTGCCGTGGTCGGTGCCGACTCACGGCTGGCCGCGAACGTCACGCTGTGCGCCTCCGTCGTCCTCGGCCAGCGTTGCCTGTTGCATCCCGGTGTGGTCATCGGCGCAGACGGGTTTGGCCTTGCTCCCGAGGCGGGCAAGTGGGTCAAGGTGCCGCAGACCGGGAGCGTCCGGATCGGCGACGACGTCGAGATCGGCGCCAACACGACGATCGACCGGGGCGCCATCGAGGACACCGTGCTGGAGGAGGGCGTCAAGCTCGACAACCAGATCCAGGTCGGCCACAACGTCCGCATCGGCGCGCACACGGCCATTGCCGGAGGCACCGGCATATCCGGCAGTGCAACCATCGGCAAGCGATGCCTGATCGCAGGCCAGGTCGGCATCGCGGGCCATCTCAGCATCTGTGACGATGTGGTGGTGACCGGCAAGACGATGGTGTCGTCCTCGATCGACAAGCCCGGCATGTACTCCGGCAGCTTCTCGGCAGACGACGCTGCGACGTTCCGCCGCAACGCCGCCCGATTCCGGCGCCTGGACGCGCTCGCGAAGCGCGTGCACCGGCTTGAGAAGGGCGACGACTCGGCCCCCGATCCAGCGGACAGCGAGTAAGTTTGAGCGCGAATAGCGCGATTTTCTGCGAAGATGCCGCCGCTGGACCCCCTTCCATCGGATAACAACAGATGACAGACACCGACGCCGCACCTGCCGCCGCAATCCGGACCCCGATCGACATCCACGAGGTCATGCGCCGGTTGCCGCACCGGTACCCGTTCCTGCTCGTGGACCGAGTCCTCGAGTTCGAGACCAACAAGTCGATCCGCGCGCTCAAGAACGTCACGATCAACGAGGAATTCTTCACGGGCCATTTCCCGCACATGCCGGTGATGCCCGGGGTCCTCATGCTCGAGGCGCTGGCTCAGACGTGCGGGCTCCTCGCGTTCCTGACCGCGAATGTCTATCCCACCGAAAAGTCGCAGCTGTACTTCGCTGGCATCGATGGCGTCCGCTTTCGACGGCCGGTGGTGCCGGGCGACCAGCTGATCCTGAAGGCCGAGCTCCTGCGCAACCGCAGCGGCATCTGGAAGTTCAGCACCGTCGCCGAGGTCGAGGGCAAGGAAGCGACCTCCGCGGAGATCATGATCGCGCCCGGTGACCTCAGCCTCTATCGCCCCGCAGGCGCCCCTCTGTAGGATTCCGCCACGCCATGGCCATCCATCCGACAGCACTGATTGCACCCGACGCGCGCATCGCCGCTGATGTGGAAGTCGGGGCCTACACCGTGATTGGCGCAGGCGTCGTCATCGGCGCCGGCTGCCGGATCGGACCCCATGTCGTGATCGAGGGGCCGACAACCATTGGCAAAGACAACCAGATCTTCCAGTTCGCGTCGATCGGCGCAGCGCCGCAGGACCTCAAGTACAAGGGCGAGCCCACTCGCCTCGAGATCGGCGATCGCAATACCTTCCGCGAGAACTGCACGATCAACCGCGGCACGACGAAGGACCAGCTCGTGACCCGGATTGGCAGCGACAATCTGTTCATGGCGGGCGCGCATGTCGGTCATGACTGCGTTGTCGGCTCGCATTGCGTATTCGCGAACTACGCCACGCTGGGTGGGCACGTCGTCCTCGGGGACTGGGTGCACATGGGCGGCTTCTCCGGTGTCCACCAGTTCTGCAAGGTGGGTGCCCACGCGTTCATCGCGAACAACACCGCCGTCACGCGTGACGTCCCGCCCTACGTGATGGCCGTGGGCCGTCCCGCCGAGCCGCACAGCGTGAACAAGGAAGGCCTGAAGCGCCGCGGCTTCACGCCCGAGAACATCACGCATATCAAGCAGGCTTACCGCATCCTCTATCGCTCGAGGCTCAAGCTGGCCGATGCCGGCGAGCAGCTCGACGCGATGGCCGCCGAACACCCGGAGGTGAAGCCCTTCGCTGACTTTCTGCGCACGAGCAAGCGCAGCATCGTCAGATGACGGAGGCGTCAAAGCTGATCGTGCTGGTGGCGGGCGAGGCTTCCGGTGACACGCTCGGCAAGCACCTGATCGATGCCCTCAAGGAACGCCTGCCCGGCGTCCGTTTTGCGGGTGTCGCCGGCCCCAAGATGATTGCCGCAGGCTGTACGGCGTGGGAACACTCCGAAAGCCTTGCGATCATGGGTCTGTTCGAAGTGCTGAAGCACCTGCCGCGCCTGCTGAGCTTGCGCCGGGGTCTCGTCGCGAGGCTGCTGGCCGATCCGCCGGCCCTGTTCATCGGCATCGATGCGCCCGAGTTCAACCTGGGGCTCGCGGCCAAGCTGCACGCGGCGGGCATTCCGACCATCCAGTATGTGAGCCCGCAGGTATGGGCGTGGCGCCAGGGGCGGGTCCGCAGCATCGCGGCATCGGTCGACCGCGTGCTGTGCCTGTTGCCGTTCGAAAAGCAGTTCTATGACAGCCATGCCGTGAAGGCGGTGTTCGTCGGACATCCGCTCGCAGATGAAATCCCGCTCGAGCTCGATCGCCACGCAGCGCGCACCGTTCTCGGCATGGCCGGGGAAGGGCCTTGCATCGCCATCCTGCCCGGCAGTCGCCACGGTGAGGTGTCGCGACTCGGGCCCGATTTCGCCCGCACTGTCGCATGGGTCGCGAAGCAACGCCCCGACATGCGGTTCGTCGCGCCCATGGTGAATGCGAGGATGAAGGCGCTGTTCGCGGGGTTTCTGCGCGACGCCGGAGTCGATTGCAAGGTCCGGTTGCTGGACGGCCAGGCCCACACTGCCATGGCAGCGAGCGACGCCGTGCTGCTCGCCTCGGGCACCGCGACGCTGGAGGCGACGCTCGTGAAGCGCCCGATGGTCGTCGCGTACCGTCTCGGTTTCCTGACGAGCCTCATCCTCAAGATTCCGGGCATGGTCACGTCGCCATTCTTTGCCCAGCCGAACCTGCTCGCGAACCGACGCATCGTGCCCGAGTTCTTCAACGACGAAGTGACGGCCGGGACGCTCGGGCCTGCGTTGCTGGAGCAGATCGACCGCCCTGATCGTGCCGACGTCGTGGCCACGTTCACCGGGATCCACCAGACACTGAGGCGCGATGCGAGTCGTCGCGCCGCCGACGCGGTGGTGGAATTGCTGGAAGAAACTGCGCGCGGACCTACCCGCTGACACGTTCGCCGGGCATCGAGCCCAAGGCAGTGGCCGCGTCAGAAGGGACGGGCGCGACCAGTGCGCCCGCCATAAGCCGGAGAATGCCGGTCTACCTCTTCTTGAGCTCGATCCCGGTCACGCCGTCGGCGTTGGTCTGGTTCCGGTTATTCTGCGTGCAGATGTATTCCATGATCTGGATGTCGGTGCGGCGCTTGAACGTCTTCACCGCCTTGATCGGGCGCAGGAGCGCATCGGGACTCTCGACCGTGATCTCGTTCTTGAGCGTATCGGCGCCTTCCGCCCACCACTTCTCGGTGACGTGCACCTGCTCGCCGAGCGGAGCGCCATGGTCGTTGATGATGCCGTTGCCGAGGATGCCCACGGTATCGACCAGCAGGGTCTCGCCTTCCCAGCGACCGATCGAATGCCCGTTGTAGGTGGGATCGGGATCTTCCGGGTGCTTCCGCCCGTCGGTGAAGATCCTGCGGATCTGGCCTTCCCACTCCGCGATGATCGTGACCTGGCCGGGCGTCTGCAGGATTTCCATCGGATAGACCATGGCCATCATCCGCACGATCCCCGGGGGCTGGCAGTCCGCGCTCTTGTCGTTGATGGCGAGCCCCTTGGCTTCCGCCGCAATGATCCTGTCGTAGAACTCCTTGTACTTCGCGTTGTACGGGAAGTCCTCGTTCTTGTTGCCGGGGGTGGTCGGGTCGAAATTCAGTGAACCCACGCGGGTCCAGATGCCCGTCCAGTTCGGCGGAGCCGAGGCGGCATGGGCATCGGAAGCCACGAAGGCCCCGATCGCGAGGGCGCAGCCCGCGGCACCGATGATCGAGCACAACGCGCCGACCCGAGGATGGTGAGCACTCATTGGGGCGCACCTGCAGCCGGCGCTTCGCCCGCGCGGCGCGTCAGGACCCGGCCGTCGGGGAACTTGGCCTGCACGAAATTGCCGCCGTGCTCGCCGCTGCGGAGCGGATTGATGGTGACGGCCAGCTGATCGCCGGCCTTGATGGAGGTGCGCTTCCAGCCGATGCGGGCCAGGCCGTTCGGGCTCGAGCCCTCGATGCTCCACTCGACGACGCTACCGTCGGGACTCTTCACCTCAAGCTGGACGAAGGTATGCGGGTTGGTCCATTGGAACTCCTTGACCACGCCAGTCAGGACAACTTCCTTGGAGTCGTCGAACATCGCGAAGGAATGGTGAGCGGCCCCAATGCCCGAGAACACGGTCGCGGCGAGCCCGACAAAGACTGGAATACCGAACTTAAGTGGCTTCATGGCTTGTCCCCCTGCAGATTTCGAATCCGGATCGCTCGCCGGCAACGCCTCGGCCCTGGTGGCACCACGCGCGCAGTCTCTGGTTTAGCGAAGCTTTATTCGCCCGATGCTAGCATACGCCGGCCGTCCCGCAATTCAGCGATCCCAAGCCAGGCCACCTCTCCATCGTGGTTGCAGTCCAAGGCCCAGCCATGCCGCTCTCCACCCCTATCCCCCCGTCCACAGCCGCATCGCTACTCGCGGGAGTGGATGAGGCCGGGCGCGGTCCGCTCGCCGGGCCCGTGTATGCGGCCGCGGTGATCCTCGATCCGGCCCGCCCCATCCAGGGAATCCGCGACTCCAAGAAGCTGTCGGCTCCCCAGCGTGAAGCACTGGCACTCGAGATCCGCGACAAGGCGCTCTGCTGGTCGGTCGCCTTCGCGGACACGTCAGAAATCGACGCGCTCAATATCCTCAAGGCGACGCACCTCGCGATGCGGCGCGCGCTGGCGAGTCTGGCGATCCAGCCGCACCACGTGCAGGTGGACGGCAACCTGTGCCCGTCCCTCGCAGGGCTGGCAATGGCCTTCAGCATGGAGGCCATCGTCAAGGGCGACGACAAGGTGCCGGCGATCGGCGCAGCATCGATCCTGGCCAAGGTGGAGCGGGATGCCGTGATGCTGGCGCTGCACGACCAGTTCCCGCAGTACGGCTTTGCCGTCCACAAAGGTTATCCGACGGCAGCCCACCTCGCAGCGCTGCGGGAACACGGCGCGAGCCCCGTCCACCGGCGAACGTTCGGTCCCGTCCGCGCGGTGCTCAAGTCGGGCTGACTGCCGGAGCGCCGGGCCTGCTTGAGTCCCCAGCTGACCTTTCTCCTGCGGGAAATGCCGCAACTGCCTCTTCCGTTGAGTGAATTTCCCCGTGCATCGCCGCCCCCCGGGTTTTCGCCCGCGTCAATCTCCAAATTACGCCGGCTAACGCTTATCCTCGCGTCTGTTGGGCCGCTCCGGCGGTCCGTCCCCCGTCGTCCTCACGTCCGTCGCGCCACCCTCCATGACCCGTTTCGTCCACCTTCGACTCCACACCGAATACTCGCTGGTCGACAGCGTGATTCGCATTGCGAGCGAGTACGGCGAGGACGGCAAGCGCAGCGTCCAGGGCGTCATGGATGCGGTCGCCGACGCCGGCATGCCGGCGGTCGCGCTCACCGACCAGTCGAACCTGTTCGGCATGGTCAAGTTCTACCGGGCCGCGCTGTCCCGAGGCGTCAAGCCGTTGATCGGCGTGGACTGCTGGTTGCGGGACCCGACCGACGAACGAGCGGATCCGACGCGCCTCGTCCTCTTGTGCCAGAACAGCCTCGGCTACCGGAATCTCACCCAGCTCGTCAGCCGCTCCTACCTCGAGGGGCAGCACAAGGGGCGTGCAACGGTGGACCGCAGCTGGCTGACTTCCGAAACACTCGGGGGTCTGATCGCGCTGTCGGGTGGCACCGAAGGGGATGTCGGGCGCGCGATCGTCGGTGGCCGGGTCGCCGACGCGCGGACTCACCTCGCGACCTGGACTGCGCTGCTGGGCGATCGCTACTACCTCGAGTTGCACCGCACCGGCAAGGAGAACGAGGAGGAACACATCGCGGGCGCGCTGGCGTTGGCCGCCGAACTCGGCGTCCCCGTGGTGGCCACCAACAATGTCCGGTTTCTGGCGGCTGAGGACTTCGCGGCCCACGAGGCTCGCGTCTGTATCCACGAAGGCGCCCTGCTCGACGATCCGGGTCGGTCGCGGCGCTACACGGCGCAGCAGTACCTGCGCAGCCCCGCCGAGATGGCCGAACTGTTCGCCGACATCCCGGAGGCCATCGAGAACACGATTGAAATCGCGAAGCGGTGCAGCCTCGACCTCAAGCTCGGCAAGTCGGTGCTCCCGGCCTATCCCGTGCCGGAGGGCATGACGACGGAGGACTTCCTCCGCGTCGAGGCCGACAAGGGTCTTGCGAAGCGTCTCGATCACTTCGCCGCGCATCCCGTGCCGGGCGTTCGCGTCATTCCGACGGAAGAGTATCCAAGGCGCCTCGCGCTCGAGCTCGACGTCATCTGCCAGATGGGCTTCGCGGGCTACTTCCTCATCGTTGCCGACTTCATCCGCTGGTCGCGCGGGAACGACGTGCCGGTCGGGCCAGGCCGCGGTTCGGGCGCGGGTTCGCTCGTGGCCTATTCGCTCGGCATCACCGACCTCGATCCGCTGCAGTACGACCTGCTGTTCGAGCGCTTCCTGAATCCGGAGCGCGTGTCGATGCCGGACTTCGACGTCGACTTCTGCATGGACGGGCGCGATCGCGTCATTGACTACGTGGCACATCGTTATGGCCGCGAGCGCGTCTCCCAGATCATCACGTACGGCAGCATGGCGGCGAAGGCCGTGGTGCGCGACGTCGCCCGCGTGATGGGCATGAGCTACGGGTTCGCCGACTCCATTGCGAAGCTGATTCCGTTCGAGCTCGGCATCACCCTCACGGGTGCGCTGGAAAAGGAACCCGAGCTCAAGCGCCGCTACGACAACGAGGACGAGACTCGCGAGGTGATCGATCTTGCGCTCGCCCTCGAGGGCCTGGTCCGCAATGCCGGCATGCACGCAGGCGGCGTCGTCATCGCGCCGTCGCTGATCACGGACTTCTCGCCCCTTTATTGCGACGAGAACGGCGGCAGCCTCGTGACGCAGTTCGACAAGGACGACGTCGAGGCGGCCGGCCTCGTGAAGTTCGACTTCCTCGGGCTCCGCACGCTCACGATCATCGCCTCCGCGCTCAAGACGATCAATCGCCAGCGGCTGTTGCTGGGCGAACCGCCGCTCGACATCAGCACGCTGCCGATGAATGACGGCGCCACCTACCAGCTGCTGCAGAAGGGCGATACCACCGCCGTGTTCCAGCTGGAATCGCGCGGCATGAAGGACCTGATCCGGCGGCTGCAGCCGGACTGCTTCGAAGACATCGTGGCGCTCGTCGCCTTGTTCCGACCCGGGCCGTTGCAGTCCGGCATGGTCGACGACTTCATCGCCCGCAAGAAGGCGGATCGCGGCGCACCCGGCGCCGGCATCATCGATTACCTGCATCCCGACCTGAAGCCGGTGCTCGCGCCGACCTACGGCGTGATCCTGTACCAGGAGCAGGTGATGCAGATTGCGCAGGTGCTCGCGGGCTACACGCTCGGCGGCGCCGACCTGCTGCGGCGGGCGATGGGCAAGAAGAAGGCCGAGGAGATGGCCAAGCAGCGCTCGGTGTTCGTCGAGGGCGCGACGAAGCGGGGCGTCGAAGAACGGGTGTCGGCCTACATCTTCGACCTGATGGAGAAGTTCGCGGGGTACGGCTTCAACAAGTCGCACTCCGCAGCGTATGCCGTGCTGTCGTACCAGACCGCGTGGCTGAAGACCCATTATCCGGCCGCGTTCATGGCCGCCGTGCTGTCGTCCGACATGGACAAGACCGACAAGGTGGTCACGCTCAAGCACGAGTGCGACAAGATGGGCCTCAACGTCGAACCACCTGACGTCAACGCCTCGCGCTACATGTTCGCGGTGTCCGGCGAGCGCAGCATTCGCTACGGCCTCGGCGCCATCAAGGGCGTCGGCGAGTCGGTGGTCGAGGCCCTGATTGCCGAACGCGAGGCAAACGGCCCCTACGCGAGCCTGGGGGACTTCTGTCGTCGCAGCGATCTTGGCAAGCTCAACCGCCGCGTGTTCGAAGCGCTGATCCGCTCCGGCGCCCTCGACTCGCTCGGGCCCAACCGCGCGACACTGATGCACGAGCTGCCGGCGGCGCTGCAGCTTGCCGACCAGAGCCTGCGCGCCCACGCTGTCGGACAGAACGACATGTTCGGCCTTGCGACCCCCGTCCTGGCCACGGCCGTCGAGCAACGCATGGAAGTGCGGCCGGAGTGGAGCCGCCGGGTCCGGCTCGAAGGCGAGCGCGACACGCTCGGGCTGTATCTCACCGGGCATCCGATCGACGAGTACGCGACCGAGCTCAAGGTCCTGACCAGCGGGCGCATCGCCGATGTGGCGGGAGAGCGGCCTGCCGTCCTGCCAACCGAAGGCTTCCGGTTTCGCGGAACGCCCGCAACCGTCGCGGGCCTCGTGCTCGAGGTGCGCAAGCGCGGCAATCGCACCACGTGCGTACTGGACGACGGCAGTGCGCGGCTGGAGGTCTCGCTGTTCGAGGAGACGCTGCAGCAGTATCGCGCGATCATCGCGAAGGATGCCGTGCTGATCGTCGAGGGGAGCCTGCGCTTCGATGAGTTCATCGAGGACTGGCGGCTGACGCCGAAACGCATAGTGGACATCGACCAGGCGCGTGAGCAGCTGGCACGCCGGCTGATCATCCGCTGGCCCGAAGCGAGCCGGGGTCCGGCAGCGGGCCGCACATTCCTCGCCACGCTGGAGCAGATCCTGAAGCCCTGTCGTCCGGGCTCCTGCGGCGTGACGGTGCATTACCAGGGCGAAGGTGCGCGCGCCGTACTGCCCTTTGCCGACAGCTGGAACGTCCGTCCCAACCGCGAAATGATCGAGAAGCTCAGGCAACTCGTCGGCGAGGACGGCATCAGGCTCATCTACCCGCCGCGCGACATCTGACGAGCGATCGATCCCCCATGCAAGATGCCACTGCCGAACTGCTTGAACTCAAGATCGCGTATCTCGAGCGCGCCAATCTGGAGCTGAGCGATGTGCTTTATCGCCAGCAGCAGGAGCTGGATCTGCTGCGGCAACAGTTCCGGGACCTCGTCAGCCGCTTCGAGTCACTGAAGGCCGAGCCCGACCAGTACACGGCGGAGCAGGAGCGTCCGCCGCACTACTAGTTCATTGGGATGCTGGCAGGCTGCATCCGGAGACAGCGAAAAGCGTGGTTTTCGCCGTCTCCCGAAATCGCCGAGAAGGAACTCGTCGATTTCGCCGGGTCTTCCGTGACTCGGTACCACCCTCTGACGTTGGTTTTTCCGACGCTGTTTATGGTGAGTAGCCGCGCTCGCCGTGCGAGGCGAGGTCGAGACCCTCGCTTTCCTGTTCTGCGTCGACCCTAAGGCCCGTCGTCGCTGCCAGTACTTTCAGGATCACGAACGTCAGCACGCCGCACCACGCAGCCGTCGCCGCAATGGCGAGCGCCTGCACGCCGACCTGCCTGGCCATCGTCATGCCATCCGCGAATCCGGCGCCGCCCAGCGACGCATCCACGAACACACCGGTCAGCAGTGAGCCCAAGACACCCCCGACGCCGTGCACCGGGGACACGTCGAGCGAGTCGTCGATATGCAGCTTGCGCTTCAGCAGTTGCGTGGCGCCAAAGCAGACGACGCCCGCGACGCCGCCGATGACGATGCCTCCGAGCGGTCCGGCAAAGCCCGATGCCGGTGTAATGGTGCCGAGCCCGGCCACCATGCCGGTGACGATGCCGAGGACGGAAGGCTTACCGTATTTCACCCACTCCATCATCATCCAGGTGAACGCGCCTGCGGCTGCGCCGAGGTGCGTGACGAGCAGGGCCATGCCGGCATTGCCGTTGGCTGCAAGCGCGCTGCCTGCGTTGAAGCCGAACCAGCCCACCCAAAGCATGCCCGCACCGAGCACCGTCAGCGGCAACGAGTGGGGTGCCATCGCGGTCTCCGGAAAGCCGCGGCGGCGGCCGACGACGAGGGCCGCCACCAACGCGGCCACGCCGGCGTTGACGTGCACGACAATGCCGCCCGCATAGTCCAGCACCCCGAGTTTGGCGAGCCAGCCGCCTCCCCATACCCAGTGGGTGACGGGGACATAGACGAACAGGAACCACAGCACCGTGAAGCCGATGACGGCGCTGAAGCGGATGCGCTCCGCGAAGCCGCCGATGACGAGGGCCGGCGTGATGATCGCGAAGGTCAGCTGGAACATCGAGAACACCGATTCCGGAATGGTGCCGTTGACCGAGTCCCGCGTGACACTCGCGAAGAACGCCTTGTCGAGGCTGCCGATGAATCCCTGGATCGAACCCCCATCCGAGAACGCGAGGCTGTAGGCACCGATCACCCACAGCAGCGACACGACGCACGTGATCGCGAAGCATTGCATCAGCACGGACAGCACGTTCTTGTCGCGCACCAGGCCGCTGTAGAAAGCCGCGAGACCGGGCAGGGTCATGAAGAGCACGAGCGCAGTGGCCGTGATCATCCAGGCGGTGTCGCCGCTGTCGATCGGTGCGGACGCGGCGTGCGCGAAGGCAGGCAGCAATCCTGTCGCCAACAGCATGGAGCAGCGCCTTGCGGCACGTGTCGGAAACGGCATGAAGAATCCCCCCGATGGTTGCGCAACGCGCTGTGATCCTGCGCCCGCCCGGTTGCCGGGCTGTTATTTGGTGCAGGAAGCCGATTCACGGCGCGCTTTGGTGCGCGGAAGCTGCAGGATCCGTGCCTGCCAGTGCGGTTCAATTAAATCAGCAACTTGATCCTGATTGGCGACGGCATGAAACGATTGCACGCCCCAAATAGGCGCGTCCGGCCTCTCCGTCTGCACCATAACGGATCAATCCGACGCTGCTTGCTGCCCCCCGGCGGCACCTGCAGGTACAGTCCGGTGCATCTCCACAAAGGCGCCCTTTAAGTGAAGAAACTGCTCTCCCTTGTCGCAGCGCTGGTCGTCGGCTATCTCCTTGCGAGCGGTGGAGGCTGGACCGGCGGAGGCCAGACTACCGCGTCGACCTCGTCGGTCGACTCCGGTGAGTCGACGCCGCGCTCTACGAGTGGGTCCCGGGACGGCGGTAGCCTGCAGTCAGCGTTCGAGCGACGGCAGAGCAATATCCAGGTCGAGAGTGCCGGCGAGGTATCGCGTGTGCTGGCGGACGACACCGACGGATCACGCCACCAACGGATCATCCTGCGGTTGCCGTCCGGACAGACGGTGCTGATCGCGCACAACATCGATCTCGCACCCCGCGTCGAAGGTTTGCGCCCGGGCGATCGGGTCGCGTTCTACGGTGAGTACGAATGGAATCCGCAGGGCGGCGTTGTTCACTGGACCCACCGCGACCCGTCCGGACGGCACGTGGCCGGCTGGCTGGAGGCCGGGGGTCGCCGTTACCAGTGACCCCCGGTTGACGCCCGTGCGCCCGCGCAGTGGCGGACGCACGGCCGGCCCGATCACCAGCGGAAATTCACGCGGCCGTAGACATAGCGGCCATTGAAGCCGAACGGCGAGAACGAAGAGAACGGCGTGAAGTAGTTGTTGGTGCTGTAGTTCCCTGTAAACGGCGCAACCCGGGCGCCCACCGGGTTCGCGTCCGGATACTCGTCGAGGATGTTGTTGGCGCCGACCGAGAACTGCCAGTGGTCACCCGGCAAGTAGCGGAACTCCAGATCGACGAGCCACTTGGCGCCCATTGCCAGGTCGTCCGCAGCCGTGGTGCCTGGACTCAGCACGTCGCCGAACCGGGTGGTTCGCAATGTGGCGCCGAACTCGCCGGCAGTCCAGTCGCCTGACAGGATGACCTTGTCCTTCGGCTGTCCCTCCTCGATCCGCAGTTGCTCGATCCGGCCAAACAGCACGAGGTTCGGAATCGTGGCCAGGGGACCCGGTGCCGCGAGCAGCTTGTCGATCTTCGTCTTGTTGTAGTTGTAGGCGGCCGTCAGGTTGAGCGAGCCGACCGGCAAGTCGAAGCGGTACGTGCCGATCAGGTCGAAGCCGTCCGTCTTCGTATTGAGGCCGTTTACGAAGAACCGCGCGGAAGTAATGCTGTTGAAGCCTGAGCCGGCCAGCAACGATGCCACTTGCGCCCCTTGCAGGTTCTCGCTGACGACGATGCGGTCGTCCACCTCGATGCGATAGAAGTCGAGGGTCACATCCAGCTTGGGCAGCGGCTTCAGCACGATGCCCGCCGAGTAGTTGCGCGAGGTCTCCGGGTCGAGGTCCTTCGAGCCCAGCGCCCGTGCGACCGGACTATCCACCGGGAACGTGCCGATCTCGAGCAGCACGCCGCCGACGTTGTTCGTGGAGGAAGTCTCGTAGAACATCTGGTGCAGCGATGGTGCGCGGAAGCCCGTCGAAACCGCGCCGCGCAGCGAGACGACGTCGTTGACCTCGAAGCGCGTGGCGAGCTTGCCATTGAAGTCCGAACCGAAGTCGCTGTAATGCTCGAAGCGGCCTGCAAGGTCCACGTTCCAGCGGTCGGTCACGTCGGCGTCGAAGTCCGCATACAGCGACTGGCTGTTGCGATCCTCGTCGATGCGCGTGCGGAAGCCGGGGAAGACCTGTGCCCCCGCCGGTGCGCCGTTGGCGACAAAGGGCCCGCCGGCATACGACTGCAGTTCACCCGGACGGATCTTGAAATTCTCCTGCCGGTATTCGGCACCGACTGCGAAAGACAGCGATTTGACGAAGCTCACGTCCAGCAGGCGCTGCGCGTCGAAGTTCAGGGTCTGCTGGTTGAAGCGCAGGCCACCCGAATCGAAGCTCGTCTTGCTGGCGTTGCCGAAGGACGTGTTGAAGCTGTTCTCGACGCCGAAGTCGAAGGCATCGGAACCGTGGACGAGCGAGATGTCCCAGTTCCACCCGGCGGCGTCGCCCTTGAAGCCGGCGGCAAGCGAGTAGTCCTCGAGGTCCGTGACGATCAGCGGCAGGAAGCCGTTTGCATAGAACGGCACGAATGTCGTCGTACTCGCGCTGAAGTTGCGGTTGCGGGCATCGCCCGAGCGGCGGAAGAAGCCGGCGCTTTCGCCATCCCGCTGGGTGTAGCTGCCGAAGGCATAGAACTCCGTCGAGTCCGACAGGTTGTAGCCGGCATTCACGAACGTGGCGAGGTCGGTGGTCGCCGCGTCACCGTAGCGATGGTTGACGCGGTTGAAGCCCAGTTCGCCCGCAGCGGGAGTTGTCGGCGTGGTGACTGACTGCGCGTACTGCTGCCTCGTATCGAAGCCGGCGCGATTGGTGTCGCTGCGGTCGCGGTACTCCGCCGTCAGGTTGACGAAGCCGGCGGCGCCCAGGGGCAGGCCCCAGTTGCCTGACAGCGACCAGGTCTCGCCGTCGTTGACGCTGCGGTCGCCGCTCTTGAGCGTGGCGTAGGTGCCATCGCCGAGCAGCACCGGTGCGCCGGTGCCGGTGGTTTGGAGCCCGGTCACGTCGGGGACGCCATCGATGGTTGTCATGTACTGACCGAACGAGGTCGAGAGCGCGCCGCCGCTCGATGCGGACTTCAGCACGATGTTGATGACGCCCGAAATGGCATCGGACCCGTACTGCGCCGCGGCGCCGTCACGCAGCACTTCAATGCGTTCAATGGCCCCCGCGGGAATCATGTTCATGTCGACCGCTGCCGTCCCACGGCCGACAGAGCCGTTGATGTTCAGCAGTGCGGTGGGGTGGCGTCGCTTGCCATTGATCAGCACCAGGGTCTGGTCGGGGCCGAGGCCGCGCAACGTGGCCGGGCGGATGACGTCCGTGCCGTCGGTGATGGAAGGCTGCGGGAAATTGAAGCTCGGGACGAGCGAGTTAAGGATCTTGTTCGGTTCGGTGTAGCCTTGATTCGCGAGGACCTGCGCGTCGACCACATCGATCGGCGAGGTCGAATCCGCTACCGTTCGGTCGAGACGCCTCGTGCCTGTCACGATGATGACTTCGAGGGGTTCCTGGGCCGCGGGGGTTCCGCCTTGGGCTCGCGAGGCCTGCGGCAGCATCGCTGCCAGCAGCGTGCTCGAGACTACCTGGGCGACCATCCAAGAGTGCTTGGCTGTCATCACATTCTCCTCATTGTTGCTTCTGGATTTCTGGACGCCCGCGGGGCGGCGCGTGCGAAGGGGGCGTTCGCAGGAATGAAGCCCTGCGCGGTGGGTCGGCGCGGAGCGATCCCGGCGAGTGAAAGGCGCGAGCTTGACGTCATGCGGATATCCCCTTGCCGATGCTGTTCGGGAATCGCGACTGTCCGGATTCTGCAACAACGGCCCCGGAAGGCAAGCTCCCCGGCCCGTGGCTCGTTCCAGCTCGCCGGAGGCGGCCCGCCGGCCCGAGCGTGTGCGGCTAGTCCGAGGTCCTTGCAGGCTTGTGGAGGCCGACGGATGCCGCTATTGTCGCCGCTGCCTAAACTGTCCGATGTAGCGCTATGCCCATGAGTTTTCTGGAATTCGAGCAGCCGATTGCGGAGCTCGAGGCCAAAATCGACGAGCTGAAGTTCGTCTCGAGCGATGCCGAGGTCAACATCGGCGAGGAAATCGCCAGGTTGCGGGCCAAGAGCCGGGTGCTGACGACCAGCATTTTCGCCAACCTGACGCCGTGGCAGATCACGCAGCTCGCCCGGCATCCGCAGCGTCCCTATACGCTCGACTACATCTCGACGATCTTCACCGATTTCCAGGAGCTGCACGGCGATCGCATGTACGCGGACGACTGGGCCATCATCGGCGGCCCCGCGCGACTGGACGGGCGTCCGGTCATGGTCATCGGGCAGCAGAAAGGCCGCGACACCAAGGAGCGGGTCCGGCGCAACTACGGCATGCCGAAGCCCGAGGGCTACCGCAAGGCCAGGCGCCTGATGGAACTCGCCGAGCGCTTCAAGTTGCCGCTCGTGACGCTCATCGATACGCCGGGTGCCTACCCCGGCGTCGGTTCCGAGGAGCGGGGCCAGAGCGAGGCCATCGCGCGCAACCTGTTTGTCATGGCGTCGTTGAAGACGCCGATCGTCAGCGTGGTCATCGGCGAGGGCGGCTCGGGTGGGGCACTCGCGATCGGCGTGTGCGATCGGCTCGTCATGCTCCAGTACAGCGTCTACTCCGTGATCACGCCCGAGGGCTGCGCGTCCATCCTGTGGAAGAGCGCGGACAAGAAGGAGCTCGCTGCCGAGGCGATGGGCATGACGGCCGATCGTCTTGCCAAGCTCGGCCTCGTCGATGAAGTGCTGCGTGAACCGCTGGGCGGTGCGCATCGCGACCCTCAGGCCATGGCCGACGCGCTCAAGACGTCGATCCTGAAGCACCTGGATACCTTGACCGCCATGACGCCGGAGGCGTTGCTGCAGGCAAGGCACGATCGCATCCGCGGCTTCGGTGTCTACAGCGGCGGCTGAGTCTTTTCCCGGGGCGCGCCAAGGCTCCCTCCCGTCTCGTGCCGGTAAAGTCCATGACCGGATTCTCTTCCGCAGCGCTTGAGGCGGCCCTCGCCAGGGGAGCCGCCACAGGTGCGTCCGGGGATCTGTGCGTCGCCTTCAGCGGGGGACTCGATTCCACGGTCCTGCTGGCTGCGCTTGCCGAACTCAGGTCACGCGGGTGGCCGCATGCCGTCAGGGCCCTGCACATCGACCACCAGTTGCAGCCCGATTCGGGCCGGTGGTCCGCCCGCTGTGCCGAGACCGCCGCGCAGCTCGACGTACCTTTCGCGAGTGAGCGAGTGGTGGTGTCGTCTGCGAGCGGGCAGGGCGTTGAAGCCGCCGCACGCGCGGTTCGTTATGCCGCGCTGTACGGCAGCCTTGCGGTCGGCGAAACCTTGCTGACGGCGCACCATGCGGACGACCAGCTCGAAACCGTCCTGCTCGCGCTGATGCGGGGTGCCGGCGTGAGGGGGCTCTCTGGCATGCCACGCAGTGCGCCTGCCGGAGCCGGCTGGCATCAACGGCCCCTGCTCGACTACCCCCGTGCGGACCTTGAGCGATGGGCGCGAGAGCGCAGTCTTTCGTGGATCGAGGATCCGACCAATCGCGAGCCCAGGTTTCGGCGCAGCTACCTGCGCCATGAAGTGCTTCCCGCGCTCCGCGCAACCTGGCCGGGTGCGGCCGCAGTGGCTTCGCGCTCTGCGGCCCACCTTGGCGAAGCGGCGGCGCTGCTCGATGACCTTGCGCGCCTGGATCTTGAGGGCTCGGCGCTCGAACGCTGCCTGCAACTCGGGAAACTGGCTGCCATGACCCCGGCTCGGCGCAGGAACCTGTTGCGCTACTGGCTGCGATCGCTGGATCTGCCCGTCCCCTCGACAGCGAAGCTCGGCGTCCTCGAACACGACATGCTCGTGGCACGCCCTGACCGTCAGTTGTGCGTCGACTGGGAAGGGGCCGAGGTCAGGCTGCATCGCGGGCTGCTGTATGCCGGTCCGCCGCTGGCCCCGTTGCCGGTTGCCGATGAGTCGAGCTGGAACTGGCGCGAACCGCTCGTGCTGCCGCTTGGGTGGGGCGAGCTGCGTGCCGTGCCTGCCACGGGCGCAGGGATTGCCGTGTCGCGGTTGCCGGAGCGACTGCAGTGGCGATTCAGAGGCGAAGTCGAGGGCGGGGCCGGCGGCGATTCGCACGACGTTGCCCGTCACGGGCTCAAGAAGTTACTGCAGGAGGCGCGTGTACTGCCTTGGTGGCGTGGGCGATTGCCGCTCTTGAGCGCGGACAGTGAGCTGCTCGCGGTGGGCGATCTGTGGATCGCGCGCGAATTTGCGGCAACGGGTTCGACGCCGGGTGTCCGCGTGGAATGGCGACATCGACCGCCGATCATTGCCGTGGGCAGTGTTCGACCATCGAGCGGCGACTAGCGATGAGCGATTGGCGATGGGGGATTGGTCGGATCCTCTTCCGACTGCCAGTGGCCAGTCGCTCATCGCTAGTCGCTAGTCGCTAGTCGCAAGTCGCAAGTCGCTTTCCTCATCGGGTCACTTCCAGTAGACTGATCTCCCGTCGCGAGGATGGCGGTGGAGAGTGCTCCAGCCCTCCCGCAATCCTCCTCTTCCTCCATCGACGGTGCCCTCCATGACTCGTTATATCTGTGTGACCGGCGGCGTCGTTTCCTCGCTCGGCAAGGGCATCGCTGCGGCCTCACTCGGCGCCATCCTCGAGGCGCGCGGCCTCAAGATCAGCATGGTCAAGCTCGATCCGTACATCAACGTGGATCCGGGCACGATGAGTCCGTTCCAGCATGGCGAAGTGTTCGTCACGGACGACGGCACCGAGACCGACCTCGACCTCGGCCACTACGAGCGCTTCGTGCGCACGACGACGTCGCGCAACAGCAATTTCACGACCGGGCGCATCTACGAGCGCGTCATCGCCAAGGAACGCCGCGGCGACTATCTCGGCGCCACGGTGCAGGTCATCCCGCACATCACCGACGAGATCAAGCATTGCATCCGGATGGGCGCGGGCGATGCGGACGTCTGCATGGTCGAGATCGGCGGCACGGTCGGCGACATCGAGTCGCTGCCGTTCCTCGAAGCCATCCGCCAGCTCGGCGTCGAACTCGGCCGCGACAACGTGCTGTACATGCACCTGACGCTGGTGCCGTACATCCCGAG
>JBEBIT010000046.1:0-27178 GCA_040080215.1 Steroidobacteraceae bacterium | reverse complement strand
TTGAGAACACGCAGGTTGTCGCCGAAGCCCGGCCACATGAACTTGCCGTTCTTGTCCTGGCGGAACCAGTTGACGTGGAACACCTTGGGCAGCTTCTGCGTGCGCTTCTCGAAGGAGAACCAGTGGGCCCAGTAGTCGGCGAAGTTGTAGCCGCAGAATGGCTTCATCGCCATGGAGTCACGACGCACGATGCCGACTTCACCGACGGCCGCTGCCGTGGTTTCGGAAGCCATGCCTGCACCCACGAGTACGCCATGGCCCCAGTCGCGCGCCTGGTAGACCAGCGGCGGCACCTCGCGGCGGCGACCGCCAAAGAGGATTGCCGAAATCGGCACGCCTTCCGGCGCTTCCGCCATCGTCGAGTACGCGGGATTCAGCTTGGCTGAAACGGTGAAACGCGCATTCGGATGGGCTGCGGGTCCGGTGCCGCTGTACGGCTTGCCCTGCCAGTCGAGCGCCGGGGTGCCGGACAGTCCTTCCCACCACGGCTGGTTGTCGGCCGTGACCGCGACGTTCGTGAAGATGGTGTCGCGCTTGATCGTCTCATAGGCGTTCGCATTGGTCTTGGCGTTCGTGCCGGGAACCACGCCGAAGTAGCCGGTCTCGGGGTTGATGGCGCGCAGCTGGCCTTTACTGTCCACGTGCAGCCAGCAGATGTCGTCACCGATGGTCCAGATCTTCCAGCCCGGCATGGTGGCGGGCGGGACCATCATGGCGAGGTTCGTCTTGCCGCAGGCCGACGGGAACGCGGCAGCGACGTAGTGAACCTGCCCTTGGGGATTCTGCACGCCCATGATGAGCATGTGCTCGGCGAGCCAGCCTTCCTTCCGTGCCTGCCAGCTGGCGATGCGCAGTGCATGGCACTTCTTGCCCAGCAACGCGTTGCCACCGTAGCCAGAGCCGACGCTCTTGATGGTGAGTTCTTCGGGGAAGTGCATGATGAACCGCTTCTTCGGATCGAGGTCGCCGGTGGAGTGGAGGCCCTTCACGAAGGTGCCCTCGTGCTCGATGCGCTTCAGTGCGGCGTCGCCCATGTTGGTCATGATGCGCATGTTGGCGACGACGTAGGCGCTGTCCGTGATCTCGACGCCGCAACGCGAATGCGGCGAGTCGATCGGGCCCATGCAGTACGGGATGACGTACAGCGTGCGACCCTTCATCGCGCCACGCAGCAGGTCGTCCATCTTCGCGTTGGCTTCCGCGGGGTCCATCCAGAGGTTGTTCGGACCGGCGTCCTCGCGATTACGGGTGCAGATGAAGGTCAGGTGCTCGACGCGGGCGACGTCCGTCGGATTCGAGCGATGCAGGTAGCAGTTGGGGTGGGTCTTTTCGTTCAGCTTGACCAGGTCGCCAGAGGCGAGCATCTGGCTGAACAGGGAGGCATTCTCGGCGTCGGAACCGGTGCACCAGTGGATGCGATCGGGCTGCGTCAGGCGCGCAACTTCCTCGACCCAGCTATTCAGCGCTGTATTGCTGGATGAACCCACTTTCAGCGCCGCATTGGACGTGCTCATTTCGAATCATGCCTCCTGGACCAAAAAAAACGTACGCCACACGGCCAGGCAAGTTGCATAGCACGTCTGGCATGTCAGGAACGGGCTTGAGGTGCGGCCCAAGGGGCGCCGCCAACGGGAAACCACGCTCTGGAAATTCGAGCCCGGCACGGTCGGACCGTGAATTAGGGCAGGGGTGGGATTATACCGATCGAGGGGGGGCTGTCATTGCGACGAGGTCGCGAAAAAAAGCGCCCACTCAATGGTGGGCGCAACAGGGGGATCGGTAATGAGGCGCGATCAGTTAATCTAGGACAGTAAACTTACCGCGATGCAACATTGATGCGTCGCAGCATACGATCGGTCTGCGGCGGTGTCAACGGCTGCCTGCGAAGGTGTTGTGGAGTCGCCCTCCGTTTCGGAAACCGCCAATGCTCCGTACAGTGCAGCCATGTTCCTAGATTGCTCATTTCGCACCGGTTTTTGGGTGCCTGCGGCCGGCTCCCTGCTTATTGCATGGTGCAACCCGAGCGGGGCCTCGGAACCCCCGTCGCCCAGAAGTCCGGACGGGATTCCCGTCACGATCGAAACGGAGACCGTTGCAGCGGTACTTGGGACCCGGACGCTCCCGGACGGCCAGCGCACCAAGGAGTGGCTCCCGGCAACGGAGATCCAGCAGGGCCAGGTGGTTTACTACACCGTGAAGATCAGGAATCCGGGTACGACAGCGGCCCATAACGTGTTGATAACCAAAGCGATCCCCGCAAATACCAGCTATCTGGCCGACTCCGCTGCCGCTCCCGGAGCGACCATCGCTTTTTCGGTCGATGGTGGGGTGACGTTTGCGCCTGCGCGCGAGTTGTTTGTCCGGGATGCCGGCGGCGCGCAACGCGCGGCGGCACCCGCGAACTACACCCATATCCGCTGGCAGATGCGCTACCCCTTGGCTCCGGGGGCCATTGCCTACGCGCGATTTCGCACCGTCTTCCGCTGAATCCTGCCTGCTGCGATGACATCTATTGCCGAACTCTTCAGCCGACACGGCCTGCTCGCCCAGGCGATCGACGGGTTTACCGAACGCGCCGAGCAGGTCGCCATGGCAGAGCATGTAGCCGCTGCCTTGCGGTCACCGCAGCAGCTCCTGATTGAAGCGGGTACCGGCATCGGCAAGACGTTCGCGTATCTCGTGCCTGCCCTGCTGTCCGGCAAGAGGATCATCATCTCCACCGGCACCCGCTCATTGCAGGACCAGCTCTATCACCGTGACCTCCCCACCATTACGCGGGCGCTGGGACGACCCGTGCAGGTTGCATTGCTCAAGGGCCGATCCAACTATCTTTGTCTGCACCGTCTGTCGCTCGCCGAGCAGCAGGCTGCAGCACGCGGACTCAAGCGGGAGATTGCGATCGGGATTGGCCAGGTTCGTCGTTGGTCCTTCAGTACATTGAAGGGCGATGTTTCCGAGCTGGCGACGGTCGGCGAGCAGCATCCCGTGTGGCCCTGGGTAACCTCGACGCGTGACAACTGCCTCCAGGCCGAATGTCCCGAGTACCAGCGGTGCCATGTCGTTGCTGCCAGGCGCGAGGCGCAAGCAGCAGAGATCGTCATCATCAATCATCACTTGCTGATGGCAGACCTGGTCCTGAAGGAGGAAGGCTTTGGCGAGCTGCTGCCGGGCGCCGATGCCGTCGTGATCGACGAGGCCCACCAACTGCCGGATGTCGCCACCCAGTTCCTCGGCCAGTCAGTGAGCTCGCGGCAGCTGCAATCGTTGGCCCGTGACGTGGTGGCGGAATTGATGCTCATGAGTTCCATCGATGGCGCTGCGGGAACCTGGGCGCAAACCTTCGAGCGGCGGATTGCGGATGCGGAGAGTGCCATCCGCAGCGGTGCCGAGCGCGTCGATGCGGCTGCGTGGCCCGCAGCCTTCGTGGAGGCCCTCGAGTTGCTGGTCGTTGATCTGCGGACACTCTGTGCCTTGCTTGAGCCAGTCGCAGCCGACAATGCGCCCATGGCGGCGATCAAGCGTCGGGCCGGCGAAGTGGCTGACCGCATGGATACGTTGCTTGCGCCGGATGACGACGAGCGGGTGATTGCAGGGATCCGTTGGGTGCAATTGAGTCAGGGTGGCTTCACCGCCCACTACGTTCCGGTAGACACGGCAAAGCAGCTGGGCGCCCTTGTTGAAGCCCGCGCCAGTTCCTGGATCTACACCTCCGCCACACTTGCGGTGGGTGACGACTTCGCACACTTCAAGCGCAGGCTTGGCGTCACACAGGCAGTTACCGTGCGCTTCGGCAGTCCATTCGACTATCCAAACCAGGCGTTGCTGTATCTCCCGCAGGGGCTCGATGCGCCGTCATCTCGTCGTCACACCCGGCAGGTGATCGAGGCGGCGTGGCCAGTCCTCAGGGCCAGTGGCGGCCGTGCGTTCCTGCTGTTCACAAGCCATCGGGCATTGCGCGAGGCAGCCGAAGTGCTGGCCGGCATGATGAGCGGTGCTACGCCGTTTCCGGTTCTGGTTCAGGGTGACGCGCCCCGCGATGCGCTGCTGCAACGGTTTCGGCAGCTCGGCAACGCAGTGCTGCTCGGTACGGGCAGTTTCTGGGAAGGCGTCGACGTGAAGGGGACCGCGCTTGCGGTCGTCGTGATCGACAAGCTGCCGTTCGCCGTCCCCGATGATCCGGTGCTCAAGGCGCGACTCGAGGCAATCGAGCGTCAGGGTGGCAATCCGTTCGTCGACGAACAGATTCCGCAGGCGGTCATCGCATTGAAACAGGGCGTTGGGCGGTTGATCCGCGACCAGCAGGATTTTGGAGTCGTGATGCTGTGTGACGACCGGCTGACGTCGAGGCCCTACGGCAGGACGTTCCTGCGCAGCCTGCCGGCGATGCGGCGCACCGACAAGCTCATCGAGGTGGAGCAATTCCTCGGCGACAAGCTCCGCGGTGCCGGCATAGAGCCACTGGCAGACACGACTATTCACGCCGAGAGGCAGATTCCATGAAAGTGCTGGCAATCGATACGGCCACCGAACAGTGCTCCGTGGCTGTCAGGGTAGATGGGCGCACCTTCGAGCAGCGTGCGCTGACGGCCCGCGGGCATGCCGAGCTGTTGCTGCCCATGGTCGACAAGGTCATGGTCGAAGCGGGTTGCACGCTGGCAAATCTTGACGGACTCGCTTTTGGCCGGGGTCCCGGGGCATTCACTGGTGTACGGATTGCTGTGGGCGCTATTCAGGGGATCAGCCTTGGCAGCGGGTTGCCGGTGGTCGGAGTTTCGACGCTGGCCGCAGTTGCACAGCAGTTCGTGGTGGCAGGCGAGGCAGTGCTCGTTTGCATGGACGCGCGCATGAACGAGGTCTATTGGGGTGTCTATTCACGGGACGCAAGCGGCGTGCTGAGTCTGGTGGGCAAGGAGAGCGTCGGTCTACCCGGAAGCGTTTCGCTCGGTGACCAGCATGTTGTCATGGGAGTGGGGACGGGTTTCCGTGCTTACCCGGCCTTGAAGGAGCAGTTCCAAGGGTTACGTTTCGATGACACCGCGCTGCCGAATGCGCAGGCCATAGCCTCGTTGGGAGAGTCGGCTTTATGCCGAGGAGAGGGTCTGCCGGCAAGTGGAGCGCAGCCTGTTTACTTGCGTGACCAGGTGGCCTGGGTCACGGCTGCCCCGGTGAAATGATGGCATTCACCCAAGTGTCACAATTAGCTGCTGTAATATCCCCGCAATTAATGGTTTTCAAGTGATTGAAGGCAATAGAGAATCCCCGGATACGCATGGCAGTCAAGCAGATTCTGATCGTCGAGGACGAGCGCCCCATCAGGGAGATGATTGCATTTGGGCTGCGGCGCAGTGGTTTCGAAGTGCGCGAGGTGGAGGACGTCAGCGCTGCCCGCGCGAGCATTGCCGACCACCGGCCTGATCTCGTCCTGGTCGACTGGATGTTGCCAGACATGAGCGGGCTCGAGTTGACGCGTGCCCTCAAGCGCGACAAAGACACGCAGGAAGTGCCGGTAATCATGCTGACTGCTCGCGCAGAGGAGCAGGACAAGGTCATGGGCCTAGAGGGCGGCGCCGACGACTACGTAACCAAACCGTTTTCGCCGCGCGAGTTGCTCGCCCGAATCAATGCGGTGCTCCGCCGCACTGCGCAAGCGGGAGCAGAAGATGTGATCGACGCGGATGGACTGGTGCTGGATGCAGCCAGCCATCGAGTGATGGCGGGAGAAGGTACGGTCCAGCTCGGTCCGACGGAGTACCGGCTGCTGTCCTTCTTCATGACGCACCCCGAGCGAGTGTATAGTCGGGCACAGCTGCTGGACCGCGTGTGGGGTGGAAACGTGTACGTTGAAGAAAGAACCGTCGATGTGCACATAAGGCGATTGCGCAAGGCGCTTGAAGTTTTCGGTTACGACCGGTTCATACAGACTGTTCGCGGCTCCGGTTACCGATTCTCCACGCGAGTGGCGTAATGCTTTTCGGTCGGGCCCTTTCCGGCACGGCAGGGCAGACTTTGTTCAGGCTTGCGGGCGCATTGCTGCTCGCGCTCGTCGCTGGACTGATCTTCGGCCACCCGGCCGCAATCCTCATCACGGTCCTGTCTGTCTACCTCGCGATCCAGGTCCTCAATCTGCTTCGGCTCGACCGCTGGCTGCGACGTCGCCGGACGGAACTGCCTCCCGATATCAACGGCCCATGGGGCGAGGTGATCGCCACCGTCAACCGCATCTATCGGCGCAAGCAATTTCACAAAGCACGGGTCCTCAGGCTGCTGCGCGAATTCCGTCGCCTCACCGCCGCAATGCCCGACGGCGCCGTGCTGCTCGGACCCAACAACGAGATCATCTGGTTCAACCGCAATGCAGCCGCGTGGCTGGGGTTGCGCCGCAAGCTGGATTTCGGCATCCGCATCGAGAACCTCGTGCGCGATCCACAGTTCATCCGCTACATGAACGAACCTGGTAGCCAGTCGTCAGTAACGATTCACGAGCTTACGCAGGGCGATCGCTGGCTGGAGCTGCACCTTGTGACAACTTCCGCTTCAGTACAGAAGCTGGTGATCATTCGTGATGTCACCCGCGAAGTCCGCATTGAATCGATACGCCGGGATTTCGTTGCAAATGCGTCGCATGAGATGCGATCCCCGTTAACCGTGATTGCCGGGTACCTCGACGCCTTGGCCGAGGAGCAGCAGCTTGACGCGACGTGGCGGGAGCCTGTCCAGGAGATGCGCCGGCAGGCTGACAGGATGCGAGGCATCATCAACGACCTGCTTGAATTGTCACGACTGGAAGCCAGTGGCGGCGCAAGCGGGGATCAGGACGTTGACGTCGGTGGCCTGCTTGCGCTGCTGAAGCGGGACTTGATGGCGCAAGAGCACCGGCCGCAGACGATTGACCTCAACGTGGAGTCTCCTGACCATCTGCGTGGCACGGAGAGCGAGCTGCATTCTGTCTTCTCAAACCTGATATCGAATGCAGCCAAGTACACGCCTGCCGAAGGCGAGATTGCCATCCGCTTCTGGGTCGATGCGGCAGGCGCGCACGTGTCCGTGCGTGATACCGGCATCGGGTTTGCCCCTGAGCATATCCCCCGGCTGACGGAGCGTTTCTACCGTGTCGATGCGGGTCGTTCCAGAAAGATCGGAGGTTCCGGGCTCGGCCTTGCGATCGTGAAGCACGCCCTGCAACGGCATGGCGGAACGCTGTCGATTGAAAGCGTGGAGGGGCGAGGCAGCACTTTCACCTGTCACTTTCCGCCGGATCGCGTGCTCCGTGCCGAGCAAGGCATCGGCAATTAGTCTTTGAGTTCGGGCAAGAGCCCGACTCAGCAGCAGGCGCCCATCGGTCGACCATCCACAGGTCGGTCAACGCCTGTCGACACTCGCCTGTAACTTGACTGTCATCTCATCGTCGCGGGTTTGTAAGACGCACCGCGTACCTTCTGTGACCAGACGCTCCGGCTTCATTTCTTTCCGTACAGGAACCCTACGCACTGGCCGTGGGCCGGATCACCTTATCGTCTTGGTCAACTACCGGCTTTGCCGAATCGGAGATTTTTATGGTCGGAACCGTCAAGTCCAGCTCCCTCGTGTTGCTCACCGCCGTTTGTACAGTACTAAGCGGATGTGGCGCAGACGGGGTCGCGTCACCCGGTAGCAGCGGGAACATCACCATCAACAATCCTGCGGCACCGACGGCCGTGGTGCCGACTGCGCCGAACGGTGGTGCGCTCGCGACGGCAGCAGCAGGTTGTCCCACGATCGCGGACCCTGCCGGGCTGACCGATAGAGGTACCATCACCGGCCCGACCGGTACCTACCGGATCTGCGAACTGCCTGCTCGGTTCACGGCCAGTGCGACGCTGGCGAAGATTCCAGGCCTCCTGTATTCGTTGGGTGGTCGTGTCGACGTCGGTCTGGATCGCGGTGCCGTACCGACCGCCGATGCGCCTGTTGTACTGACCATCCAGCCTGGTGTGGTGATCTATGCCTCGACAGGTGTGTCCTGGCTGGCCGTCAACCGCGGCAACCGCATCAGTGCGATCGGCACGCCGACGTCGCCCATCGTGTTCACCAGCCGCGACAACGTTCTCGGCCTCGTGACCGACGATTCTCAGGGACAGTGGGGCGGTGTTGTGCTCCTGGGTCGCGCTCCGATCACGGATTGCACCGTGGCGCCAGCGGCCCCTCCCGGCAGCGATACGTGCGAACGCCAGACCGAAGGTGCCGTGGATCCGGCGTATTTCGGTGGCACGGTGCTCGCGGACAACAGCGGTACGATGAAGTACGTGCAGATTCGCTACTCGGGATACGTGCTGTCCGGAAACAGCGAACTGCAGTCGCTGACACTCGGCGGTGTTGGCAGCGGCACCGTCATCGACCACATCCAGTCGCACAACAGTTCGGATGACGCCTTCGAGAATTTCGGTGGCCGCGTCAGCTTGCGCTACTTGGTGCTGACGGGTGCGGACGATGACAACATCGACGTGGACACGGGCTGGAAGGGCACCCTCCAGTACGTGATCGCCGTGCAAAAGACCAGCGGTGCTGCGGACTCGATGATCGAACTGGACTCGGCCAACGCCCTCGAGGCCCAGGCGCCGCGTACCTACCTCAAGCTCGCGAATTTCACGTTCATTCACCGGAATGCAGCGTCGGGCAACGGCGCTGCCATCCTGATGCGAGGCGCAGCTGATGCGAGGCTGATCAATGGCGTGATGACCACGTCGATGCCGTGCCTCCGCTTCAACGGCGCCAACATCCTGGGGCCTGCCGATGTGCCTACCGACAAGGTAGGCCCCCCTGTGTTTACCTCCGTGGCATTCCAGTGCAGCACGACTCCCTTCGTGGGCACGGGCGGCATAACGGCACAGCAGGTGGCTGATGCCTTCAATGCGGGTACGGACGTGACCAGCGCCTTTACGTCGAGCCTTACGAATACGTTCGTGAACGGCGCAAACGAATCGGCTCGGATCGCGACGGACCCCAAAGTGGTCGATGCCTCCTTTGATACCACCACATACATCGGTGCCGTCAGGGACGCGAATGATACGTGGTACACCGGTTGGACCTGCAATTCGGCTACGGCGAATCTCGGTTCGACCAATACGGCTTGCACCACGCTGCCGCAAATCTGATCGACAGACATTGCAATTCGCGGCGTGGGCAGTCACGAGGCTGCCCACGCCGGATCTCTAGCGTGAAGTTACTGAGGATTACCGATGGCCAAGCCACTGACGTGTGCGGGCATGCTGCTTGTTGCAAACATGCTGACTCTGCCGGCCGCGATAGCCCAGGTGTTGGCAGCGGAGCAAGCCAATGCGGCGGCTCAAACTGCTGAGGCACCAGCACCGGCAGCCGCAGCCGCGGAAGCCGAGGCACCGGTAGAGGTATCAGCTCCGGGTGGCGAGATCATCGTCCTGGGTCGACGCGACAGCAACATCGAGAGGGCAACGACCCAGGTGATCTCGTTGCTCTCCAATGAAGATATTGCACGAACGGGCGAGGGCGACATCGCCGGCGCGCTGGGCCGCGTGACGGGCCTGAGCGTGGTGGGTGGCGGCTTTGTCTACGTACGGGGCCTGGGCGATCGGTACTCTCAGGCATTGCTGAACGGTTCACCCCTGCCGAGTCCGGAACCGTTGCGGCGTGCGGTGCCGCTTGACCTGTTCCCGACCGACGTGATTGCGTCGTCGCTGGTGCAAAAGACGTATTCGGCGAACTTCCCCGGCGAGTTCGGCGGCGGCGTCATCAACCTCACCACCCTCGCGACGCCGCGGATGCCGTTCCTGAATTTCAGTTTCGGTGTCAGCGGTGACTCGGAGTCGTCCGGGAGCGTGGGGTATACCCACTATGGCAACAGGACCGACTGGACGGGCTATGACAGTGGTAACCGTGACCTCCCGTCCGCGCTCCAGGCCTTCGTGGCGAGCGGGGAACGGCTGAGTGCCGGCAATGTGGATTCCGGCGAGATCGCCAAACAGTTCGTGGACGCGAACAATGCGCTGGTCCAGCGAAACGACAAGATTCCAGCCAACTACTCCATGTCCACCACTGGGGGGACCTCTTGGGTATTCGATGATTCAGAGCTTGGACTGATCGCGACGGCCGGATTCAGCAACAAATGGCGCACCCGCGACAATATCGAACAGACCCCCGGCAGTTTCGACCTGTCGGCGATCGACAAGGACTATCACAGCATTGCGACCGAGAACCATGCCGTGATGAACGCCCTGCTCGGGATCGGCTACGAGTTTGGTGACGGCAACAAGCTCCGCTGGACCAATCTCTACGTGCACGACACACTGAAGCGGACCAGCCTCGCGGAAGGCAGGCAGAACAACCAGCGTTTCGGTGCGGATTTCCTCGAGCAGAACACGGGCTGGTATGAGCGGCAGCTGGTCGATACGCAGTTGACAGGCGACTTCAAGCTGGAGCCGGTGACGATCAGCGCACGGGCCTCCTATGCCAGGTCCAGTCGGAAAGCGCCTTTCGAGCTCGGCTTGGGCTATGTGCGCACCAACCTGGCTGCGAGCCCCTATGGCGGCTATTTCATCAATCGACTGGATAACGGCCAGTCCGGTTTTGCCCAGGCGGCCTTCTCTGACCTGAAGGAGAATCTCTGGTCAGCCGGTGTCGATGTGACGGGAAGGGCATGGCACGACGTGGTGCTGACGGCGGGTCTCGATTTCACGGAGACCAAGCGCGACTCGACCCGGCGCGAATTCCAGATCATTGCGCCGTCAAGCTTTCCCAGCGCGATCGGTCTTCTGCGCCCGGACTACCTGCTGGCACCAAAGGTGATCGAGGACTACAACATCGGACTGATCGAGACGACCGAGTCGGATCCCGCGTTTGCTGCCGAACTGCAGACGAAAGCGGGTTACGTGCAGGCGCAGGCCGAAATTGCGGCGGGCCTTGAAATCAACGCCGGTGCCCGCCTCGAGCGCGGGACACAGTCCGTGCGCGCAAAGCAGGTGTTCGCAACCGCCAACGCGTCGAATGCATCGACGCTGCTGGAAGAGGACTATGTCCTGCCGGCCGCGACGCTCACTTACAAGTTCTCGGACAACATGCAGGTGCGGTTCAACGGATCGACTACGATTGCGAGGCCACAGTTCCGCGAGCTCATCTTCCAGGCCTACTTTGACCCTGAGAGCAACCGGGCCTATCGCGGCAACCCATTGCTCGTGGACAGCCAGTTCGTCAACGCGGAAGCGCGGTATGAGTGGTATTTCGCACCCGAGCAGCAGTTTTCGATTGCCGGGTTCTACAAGACCATCGACAAGCCGATCGAGGCCTTTACCGGCTTCAATGACAACAGCCCGGTGACGAGCTTCGCGAACGCGCCGAGCGCCAGTCTCTACGGCATCGAAACGGACGTTCAGAAGTTCTTCCCGCTTGACGTGATGACTGACTGGGGCTCTCTTGCATCGCGCCGCCTCGTCCTGGTCGGCAACTACACCTTCACGAATTCGAAGATCAAGGTCGGGGCGGGCGATACCGTGTCCGTGTTTGGAACGACTATCCAGCCGGCTACCAATTTCTTCGTTGACGGGGCACCACTCACGGGTCAATCAGACCATCTCGTCAATCTGCAGATCGGCCTCGAGGATACGCAGGCCCTTTCGCAGCAGACCCTGCTTCTCTCTTATGCGAGCGACCGAGTCACCAGCCGCGGACCTGCCGGGTTGCCGGATATCTACGAATCACCGGGATTCATCCTCGACTTCGTGGCTCGCCAGGGTCTGACCGTCTTCGGGACCGAGCTGGAGGTGAAGTTCGAGGCGCGCAATCTCCTCCGCCACGGTTACAAGGAGTTTCAGGAGCGCGGTGGCAACACCGTTTATTACAACCGCTATGCGGTGGGCACGTCGGTCTCGGCTTCGGTTAGCGCGAAGTTCTGAATCAAAGGAGCAGGGCTGTCATCCAGGTGCCATCTCCGCCCCTGGCTGCCACGGTGGGTGAAACATATCCGTAACAAATCTGCCGTATAACAATTGTGTTACACGCATCGGGCCGGGTAGTTGGCGTTCGCCGCCAGACCGGGGCCAGAGGCGTGTCCTGACACAAATCAGTAACGGGAGATACTTTGTGAAGAACCTGTTGGCAGCGGCCGTCCTCGTATCGGCCTTCTCTTCCGCGACAGCCGGAGCGCAGGGGGCTGCCCCGACCGGTGAGCTTTCCCAGATCCGGGCCCAGCTGGAAGGGCTCTTGCAGCGCGTAGACCGCCTCGAGCAGCAGAATTCGGCGCTTGCCACCGAGAACGCGGAACTGAAGGCGGCCGCAGACAAGGATGACGCGGAGCGCGAGTACCTGAAGGCGCAGACGCAGGACCTGCGGAAGGATTCCGCCGCCACGAATGCGGCGCTCTCAGGGTTGCGCGGGGCCGAATGGGCGCAGCGCATCACCCTCAAAGGCGACCTGCGCTACCGCCATGAAGAAATCTTCGACGACGCGAAGGTAGCCGACGGCACACTCGCAACCGCAGATCGGTACCGCGATCGTATCCGGGTCCGGGCGGGTCTGGACGCACGTCCGACCGACAACATTCTCGTCTCCATGCAACTCGCCACCGCGGAAGGCGGGACGGATCCGCGCGTGGGGGGAGACTTCAGGTCGTCCAACCAGACGCTGGATGGCAGCAATTCGCGGAAGATCATCTACCTTGACCAGGCCTACTTCGACTGGAAGTTCTCGAGCTGGGGCAACCTGCTGGGCGGCAAGATGCGGACTCCCTTCGTGCGCATCGGACAGGAGCAGTTCTACGACGGCGACATCAATCCCGAAGGACTTGCCATGCAGTTCAATCGGGGCATCTGGTTCGGCAGCGTGTACGGCACGTGGGTGGACGAGGTGAGTGGTGCCGAATCCACCGTGACGGCGGATACCTTCCTGAATGGCGTGCAGGTGGGTGCCCGGCTTCCCGTCGGCAGCTCGACCCTGATGCTGGCGGCCCATTACTACGATCTGGTGGGTGGACAGGGCCGGCGCGGCATCTTCTGGAACTGCTCGACGACGAGCAATGCCTGCTCGAATGGCAATTCCACGACGGGAGCCGCGGGCGCCGGCGTCCTGAAATACGACTTCAATGTCCTGCAGTTGGCCACGCAGTGGAACACGACCATCGCCGGGCTGCCGTTCCAGGCCTGGGGACAGTACTCCAAGAACCTGGACCCGGACGACCTCAATACGGCATGGGCAGCCGGCGTGCTCTTCGGCACGGCAGCGAACTACCGTACCTGGGAAGTGGGTGCCATGTACCAAGTCGTCGAAGCAGACGCGTTGTTCGGGCAGCTGGTTGACTCGGACTTCGGTGCCGGCAATACCGACAATCGGGGATTCCTGCTGCGTGCGGGCTATGCGCCCGTCCGCAACTGGGTCTTCAACGCGACGTACTTCATCAACGAGCGCAACATCGATGTCGGCACGAAGTCGGACTACGACCGGCTGCAGCTCGACATGAACCTGCGCTTCTAGAGCCTGGTTCGGCAGACGAGCGGGGCGGCGGCGCGACATGCGCCGTCGCCCTTGTCTTTTGGGGAGGCGGCACGGGATGCGGCTGCATCGCTTGCGCAGCGCGGCGTGGCCGGGTATACCTCCCGGCACTTCTGGAGAGCATTCATGGAAAAATCGGACCTGTCGCACCACATCCTGAGCCGCTACAACGAGGATCTCGAGCGGGTCAGGACCAATGTGCTGCAAATGGGTGGACTGGTCGAAGAGCAGCTCAAGCAGGCCGTCGAGGCGCTGGTGCAAGGTGACAGTCGCATCGGCGACCTGGTGGCACACAACGACCACAAGGTGAATGCCATGGAAGTGGCCATCGACGATGACTGCAGTCGAATCCTTGCCACCCGCAGTCCCGCTGCGTCCGACCTGCGACTGATCGTGGCCGTGATCAAGACCATCACCGATCTCGAGCGCATCGGTGATGAGGCGGAGAAGATCGGCTATATCGGTTCGCGCCTCGCGACCATGGAACGTCCGGCCGATCGCTACCGCGAAATCAAGCACCTTGGCCGTCTCGTGGCGGACCTCGTGCATGGCGCGCTCGATGCTTTTGCCCGGCTGGATGCGGAAGCGGCGCTCGGTATCGCCAAGAAGGACAGGCTGGTGGACGAGGAATTCGACGCCATCCAGCGCCAGTGCATTACGTTCATGATGGAAGACCCGCGCACCATCCGTCGGGCGCTTGACGTGCTCTGGGTGGCCCGTGCGCTCGAACGCATCGGCGACCACGCGAAGAACATTTGCGAGTACGTGATTTACATGGTTTACGGCAAGGATGTCCGCCACGTCGCGCTTGAGGACGTCGAGAAGCACCTGCAGCAGAGGGCGGGGCGTTCGACTGAAGCCACACAGGGCAGCTGATCGGCCACGAAAGACCAGGTCACCCGGGGGACAGAAGATTGAGTATCGCAAACATGGGCAGGCCGACTGCCAACCTGCTCGGCTTTCTCGCCTGCGTTGCGCTGATGGCGTACGCGCTGTACTCGGAACATATCCTCGGGCTTGAACCTTGCCCGCTGTGTATTTTCCAGCGCGTGGCGGTGATTGCCGTCGGCATCCTGTTCCTGGTCGCGGCAGTTCACAATCCCGCGAGGAAGGGATCGGTCTTTTACGGCTTGCTCATCCTGGTCGCCGCTCTGACGGGGATCGGCATCGCGGCACGCCATCTGTGGATCCAGGCGCAGCCGCCCGGCACCGTCGCAGCCTGCGGTGCGGGACTCGACTACATGATGGAGATCCTGCCGCTGCGGGAAGTCATCGCCACGGTACTGACGGGATCGGGTGAATGCGGCACCGTGAACTGGCGGTTCCTCGGCCTCGCCATGCCCGGCTGGGTGCTGATTGCCCTGGTTGGGCTTGCGGCCTGGGCAGTCGTTGCCAACTTTACCGAGCGCCTCAACCGGCGCTGAGCCGTTTCACCGCCTGCTCGTCTGCAGCGGGCCTCAAGCCGTCAACAGCAGATCGAGCACCCGTTCGTACATCTTCGACAGCGGTTCGATGTCGGCGATCTTCACGCATTCGTTGACCTTGTGAATGCTGGCGTTGATCACGCCGAGTTCCACCACCTGCGCACCCATGGTTGCAATGAAGCGGCCGTCCGACGTACCGCCGGTCGTCGACAGTTCCGGGGTGCGGCCGGTCACGTCCTTGACGGCTTGCTGGACCGCATCCGACAGCACCCCCGGCCTCGTCAGGAAGGGCAGGCCCGACACGAACCACTCGAGCGAGTAGTTCACCTTGTGGCGGTCCAGGATCTCGATGATCGTCTTCTGCAGCTGCTCGACGGACTGCTCGGTGGAGAAGCGGATGTTGAAGCGGGCTTTCAGTTCACCGGGGATGACGTTGGGCGCCCCCGTGCCGGAATTGATGTTCGAGATCTGGAAGGTCGTGGGCTGGAAGAACTCATTGCCTTTATCCCAGGTACGGCTGGTGAGTTCAGCCAGCGCCGGGGCCAGCGCGTGCACCGGGTTGTCCGCCAGGTGCGGGTAACCGACATGTCCCTGAACGCCGTGCACCGTCAGCTTGCCCGACAGGGAGCCGCGCCGACCGATCTTGAGGGTGTCGCCGAGGACCTCGCCGCTCGTCGGCTCGCCCACGATGCACCAGTCGATCGTCTCCTTGCGTGCGATCAGGGTCTCGACCACCTTGCGGGTCCCCTCGACCGAGGGCCCTTCCTCGTCACTCGTATAAAGCACCGCGATCGTACCCTTGTGGTCGGGATGACGGGCGACAAAGCGCTCGAAGGCCGTGACCATCGCGGCCAGCCCGCTCTTCATGTCCGCTGCTCCGCGTCCATACAGCACGCCGTTCCTGATGACCGGCTCGAACGGGTCGGTTTGCCATTCCTCCCGCGGCCCGGTCGGCACGACGTCGGTGTGACCCGCAAAGCAAAGGACGGGACTGCCGGTGCCGTGGCGCGCCCAGAGGTTCTCGACCGGACCGTACTTGAGCCGCTCGAGCCGGAAGCCTGCCTGCTCGAGGCGCGCGCCGATCAGATCGAGGCACCCGGCATCCTCGGGACTCACGGACGGCCGGCGGATCAGGTCTGCGGTCAGTTCCAGGGTGGTGGACATAGGCGGGCGCGGCCTGCAGGTGCGAGGTGGGGAGCGGTCTTATAACGAAGCAAGGCTGCCGGGGCAAGTCAAAAAAAGAGGCAAGGCGGCCCGCGCAGGAACGAAGGGCGGCCACATGGCAGAAATGTTGCGGTCGTGTCATCCGCAGGGGTCGTTTCCACCCCAAGCCGGTGCCATCGACCCCGCCTGAGTGCCAGTTTGTAACACGATTGTCATTAAACAGCCTCAGACTTGCCGGGTGGAAACAATATCCGGTCCGATCGGGCCGGGCAGTCAACGAGGTCCAGTACCATGAAGTTGTGGCAAAGGTTGAGCGCTTCGGTTGTCCTCTCCGGGGTTGCCGCGGTTTCAACACCGCATGTCGCGAGTGCACAGACCGCGATCAAGATAGACGGCTCAAGCACGGTGTTCCCGATCGCCGAAGCCGTGGCCGAGGAGTTCCAGATCGCCAAGCGTGGCAAAGTTCGCGTCACCGTCGGCATCGCCGGCACGGGCGGCGGATTCAAGCGGTTCTGCCGTGGCGAGACGGACATTTCCAACGCCTCGCGACCGATCCTCAAGGAAGAAATGGAAGCCTGTCGCGCGGCTGGCATCAAGTACCTCGAGCTTCCGGTGGCCTTTGACGCGCTGACCGTTGTGGTCAATCCCCAGAACACCTGGGTCAAGACCCTGACCATCGCCGACCTCAAGAAGATGTGGGAGCCGAGTGCCCAGCAGCGCGTGACCCGCTGGAACCAGGTCCGCTCCGAGTGGCCGAATGAGCCCCTGATGCTGTTCGGCGCCGGCGCCGACTCCGGAACGTTTGACTACTTCACGGAAGCCGTCAATGGCAGGGCCAAGTCCACGCGGGGCGACTACACGGCCAGCGAGGACGACAACGTGCTCGTGCAGGGCGTGGAGAACAACAAGAATGCGCTCGGCTACTTTGGCTATGCGTACTACGTCGCCCACAAGGACAAGATGCGCGCAGTCGAAATCGTCAACCCGAAGGGCCAGCCCGTGGGTCCCAGCATCGACAACGTCAACAACGGCACGTACCAGCCGCTGTCGCGTCCGCTCTTCATCTACGTGCGCGATACGGCCGCTACGCGTCCTGAAGTCAAGGAGTTCATCGACTTCTACCTGACGAAGGGTGCCGACCTCGTGAAGGAAGTTGGCTACGTGCCGCTGCCGGCCGCGTCTTACCAGCTCACCCTGAAGCATTTCAAGGAGCAGAAGCTGGGCACCGTGTTCGGCGGCGTCGCCGAAGTGGGTGTGACGATCGAAAGCCTGCTGGCCCGCGAAGGCAAGCTCTGACCCGGGGTTCCTGGCTGCGGAAGGCGCTGCTGCCCGTCCAGGACAGTAATATTGCTGTGATCCAACAGGGGCAGGATACCGGGAGACCGGTTCCTGCCCTTTGTCCTTGGGTTCTGGCCCGCGCACGGCGCGGGACAAACCCGGGTGAAGGTGGGTATGCTTCACCGCGCCGGCGGGCAGCCCCGGCATCCACGGTATTGACAAGGTTGGCGAGTAAATGAACACGACCGTGCCTGCCTCCGCAGGGTTCGTCACGCAGACGCGTTACCGCAAGGTCCGGGATCGTGTCGTCGAACTGGTATTGCTGGCTGCGGGTCTCGTGGCGATGCTCACGACGCTCGCCATCGTGGCCATCCTGCTGTACGAGTCAAGCGCCTTCTTCGACCACGTCACCCTGCGCGAGTTCTTTACTGACACCCTCTGGACGCCGCTGTTTGCGGATGCCCATTACGGAATCATGCCGCTGGTGGCCGGCACGCTGACCACCACCATGGTCGCACTGCTCGTCGCGGTGCCGCTTGGCACGACCATCGCCATCTACCTGAGCGAATTCGCACCCAACCGCGTACGCGAAACCGTCAAGCCGATCCTGGAACTGCTCGGCGCCGTGCCGACCGTCGTTTACGGGTACTTCGCACTGCAGTTCGTGACGCCGCTGCTGCAGATGATCATTCCTGACCTGCCGGGGTTCAACATGCTGAGCGCCGGCCTGGTCATCGGCCTGATGATCGTTCCCTACGTGAGCTCCGTCAGCGAAGACGCGATGCGCGCCGTGCCGCGTTACATGCGTGAAGGCTCGTTTGCCATGGGGGCCACGCGCTTGCAGACCGCGCTGCGTGTTGTGGTCCCGGGTGCTTTTTCCGGCCTCGCCGCTGCATTCATCCTTGGCATCTCGCGTGCCGTGGGCGAAACGATGGTGGTCGCGATCGCCGCGGGCATGCAGCCCAACCTCACCTTCGACCCGCGGGAGCCTGCCGCGACCATCACCGCTTTCATCGTGCAGGTCAGTCTCGGTGATCTGCCTCACGGCAGCATCGGCTACCAGAGCATCTTCGCCGCCGGTCTCGTGTTGATGTTCATCACGCTCGTCTTCAATGTCATCGGCTTCTTCCTCACGCGTCGCTACCGGGAGGCCTACTGATGGCCGCCCAGATGCACGAGTCGATCGAGGCGTTGCGCGCGGGCCTCACGCGTCGGAAGTTGTTCGACCGCCTCTTCGTCATCGTCGGCCTGACGGTCATGCTGGCGTGCCTGGTGCTGCTCGCGATGCTGTTCATGCAGCTGGTGCGGGATGGCTGGCCGCGCTTTTCCTGGGATTTCCTGACGTCGTTTCCCTCGCGGCGTGCCGAGCAGGCAGGCATCCTGTCCGCGTGGGTGGGGACGTCGCTGATCATGCTGGTGACGGCATTCTGCGCGGTGCCGGTGGGTGTGGCTGCGGCCATCTATCTTGAGGAATACGCCCCGAAGAACTGGTTTACGGCGATCATCGAGATCAACGTGACCAATCTTGCCGGCGTGCCGTCCATCGTCTACGGATTGCTGGCGCTCGGCCTGTTTGTCTACCAGTTCGACCTCGGCCAGAGCATTGCGGCCGCCGGACTCACGCTGGCTCTGCTGATCCTGCCGGTCGTGATTGTCTCTACGCGGGAAGCCATCAGGGCAGTACCCAAAGCCATACGTGAGGCGGCCTATGGACTCGGCGCCACCCGATGGGAAGTGACCAAGGATCACGTGCTGCCGTATTCGACTGGCGGCGTGCTCACGGGCATGATCCTCGGCCTGTCGCGGGCCATTGGCGAAACGGCGCCGATCATCACGATCGGTGCGCTCAGCTTCATCGCGTTCCTGCCGGAACCCCCGATCTCGGCCGAGCCTCCTTTCGTATCGTTCCAGTGGCTGAGTGATCCGTTCACCGCAATGCCCATCCAGATGTTCAACTGGGTGTCGAGGCCGGACGTTGCGTTCCAGTCGAACGCAGCTGCAGCAGGTGCGATCCTGCTTGGAATGACATTGCTGATGAACGGGGTGGCCATCTGGATCCGGTATCGTTTCCGCAAGAAGATCAACTGGTGAGCGCGGCGGTCCTTCGGGACCCCTGACAGGTGAACATGATGGAATCGACGAATACAGTGCGATCGGCCGCAGAGGCCGGATCTGCGGCCGCCAGTCGCGGGCGCCTTGGCATAACCATGGACGACACGCGCAAGGCCCGGCGCATCGACGTCAAGGCAGCCGTGGAGAACCTCAGCTTCTTCTACGGCCAGAACCAGGCGCTCAAGAACCTGTCGATGCTGATCGCCGACAAGCAGGTGACTGCGCTCATCGGCCCGTCGGGCTGCGGCAAGAGCACGTTCCTGCGCTGCTTCAACCGCATGCACGACCTGCAGCCGGATACGCGCTATGAAGGCAGCATCATGCTGCACCCGGAGAACATCGACCTGATCAGCAAGCAGGTGGATCCGATCGAGGTCCGCATGCGCATCGGCATGGTGTTCCAGAAGCCGAATCCGTTCCCGAAGTCGGTTTTCGAGAATGTCGCCTACGGTCTGCGACTGCGCGGTGTGCGCAACCGGGCGCTCCTGGCCGAGGAAGTCGAGAAGGCCCTGCGCAATGCGGCGATCTGGGATGAAGTGAAGGATCGCCTGCAGGACTCGGCACTTGCCCTGTCAGGCGGACAGATGCAGCGACTGTGCATTGCAAGGGCGCTCGCGACACGCCCCGAGATCCTGTTGTTCGACGAGCCGACATCGGCGCTGGATCCGATCGCGACGGCGCGCATCGAGGAGCTCATCTCCACGTTGCGCGACCAGGTGACCGTGCTGATCGTCACGCACAACATGCAGCAGGCGGCGCGCGTATCCGACTACACGGCCTTCATGTACCTCGGCGAGCTGATCGAGTTCGACGAGGCCGCGAAGATCTTCACGAATCCGAGCAAGAAGGCCACGGAAGACTACATCACGGGCCGCTACGGCTAGTCCGCGAAGAAAGCGGGTCGCGGGAATCCAGATGACCACGCTGCTGCAAGGCGATCCAACCGAAGGGCACACCTCCCGGGCCTTTGATCACGCCCTCGCCGAGTTGCGCCTCAGCGTCGTCGAGATGGGAGGGCTGGTTGTCGACCAGGTTGCCGCTGCAGCACGGGCGCTGCTGTCGGGCGACATGGATGCCGCTCGCCTGGTGCTCGACCGTGAAGACCGTGTCAATCGTTACGAGCAACGGGTCGATCACGATGCGTTCCAGCTGATCGCCCTGCACCAGCCCGTCGCGGGAGACCTGCGGATGGAGCGGGCAATCTCGCGCGCCACCGTCGAATTCGAGCGGGCCGGCGACGAGGCCAAGAAGATTGCGCGGTTCGCGCTGCGGCTGGGCGAAGGAGAGCCCCAGGGACCTGTCGTCGCGGTGTCGCGCTACCTGAGGCACATGGCGGATCTCTCCGTCGACATGCTGCGTGGCGCAGTTCGTGCCCTTGACGAATCGGACGCCGAAATGGCTGCCCTGGTGGAACTCCGCGACGACGAACTCGATCGGGAGTTCCAGTCGGCATTGCGGCAGATCCTCACGCTCGTGATGGAGGACCAGCGTTACCTCAAGACCACCATCGACACGGTACTGGCATTGAAGGGACTCGAACGGATCGGGGACCACGCCAAGAACGTAGCCGAGCAGGTCCGCTTCATGCTGAGCGGCGAAGACGTGCGCCACGCGTTGAAGCGACGCGGCGGCTGACGTCAGCGTTGCCGCGAGCCACCGTGCTTCCCGGCGGAATGTTCAAGTCCTGGCAGTCGCGGCCTCGCGCAGCAGCTCGTTGATGCCCACCTTCGCGCGGGTCTTTGCATCCACGCGCTTCACGATCACGGCGCAGTAGAGGCCGTACTTGCCGTTGGCAGCGGGCAGCGTTCCCGGCACGACTACCGCACCAGCCGGCACGCGGCCGTACAGGACCTCGTCGCGTTCACGGTCATAGATACGGGTGCTCTGGCCGATGAACACGCCCATCGAGATCACGGCGCCTTCCTCGACGATGACGCCTTCGACGATCTCCGAGCGCGCGCCGATGAAGCAGTTGTCCTCGATGATCGTCGGGCTGGCCTGCAGCGGTTCGAGCACGCCGCCCAGTCCGACGCCTCCCGACAGATGCACGTTCTTGCCGACCTGCGCGCAGGAACCCACGGTGACCCACGTGTCGACCATCGTGCCCTCGCCGACGTACGCGCCGAGATTGACGTAGGACGGCATCAGGATCGCATTCGGCGCCACATATGCGCCGCGCCGGACGATCGCCGACGGCACCACGCGCACACCTTCGGCGCGGAACCTCGCCTCGTCATAGTCCGAGTACTTGAGCGGAACCTTGTCGAAGAACTGCGTGTAGCCCGCGTCGATGATGCGGTTGTCGTGCAGCCGGAAGGACAGCAGCACGGCCTTTTTCAGCCATTCGTTCACTCGCCACGTGCCGTCGATCTTCTCGGCGACACGCGCCGCGCCGTTGTCGAGCAGCATGAGCGCCTTGTCGACCGCGTCGCGGACGTCGGCGGGTGCGTTCTTCGCATTGAACTCGGCGCGCTTCTCGAAGGCGGCATCGATCAGGGTAGCAAGCGACGTGTGCGGCATGGGAGCGGACTCGTTGTAGGAATGAGGGTTGGACCGGTGGGTCAGGTGGAAGGTGGTCTGGCCAGCAGGAATTCACGGATGCGACGCGCGGCCACCACGCATTCATCGACGCTGGCGACGAGCGAGATGCGCACGCGACCGCGGCCCGGATTGCCGGTAGCGGTATCGCGGGCGAGGTAGCTGCCCGGCAGCAGCGTGAGGTGCTGTTGTTCGAACAGCTCCCGCGTGAAGCGTTCGTCGTCGCCCACGTGCGGCCAGTAGTAGAAGCCGCCCTCTGGTGTCTTGACGTCGAGCAGGTCACCCAGGATCGGGCCGACCTCGCGGAATTTCTGCCGATACAGATCGCGATTGACGGCGACATGTGCGTCGTCGTTCCAGGCCAGCACGCTCGCCAGCTGGGTCGGTGGCGGCATCGCACTGCCATGGTAGGTGCGATAGAGCAGGAATGACTTGAGCAGCGCAGGGTCGCCGGCCACGATGCCGGAGCGCAGTCCGGGGACGCTCGAGCGCTTGGAAAGGCTGTGGAAGACGACGCAGCGTTCAAAACGCGAATGGCCGGCGGCCAGCGCGGCTTGCAGCAGTCCGGGCGGCGGTGCGTTGTCGTCCGGATACAGGTCGGCGTAGCACTCGTCGGCCGCGATGACGAAGTCATGCCTCTCGGCGAGCTCAAGCGCAGTCCGCAGATAGTCGAGGTTCATCACCGCGCCGGTCGGGTTGCCAGGATTGCACAGAAACAAGAGCTGGCAACGCTTCCAGGTTGCATCAGGCACGGCGTGCAGATCCGGCAGATACTGATTGTCGGCCGTTGCGTTCAGGAAGACAGGTTCCGCACCGGCGAGCAGCGCCGCACCTTCGTAGATCTGATAGAACGGGTTCGGCATGACCACGGCGGGATGGCCGCCCTTGTCATTCACCACCGTCTGCACGAAAGCGAACAGTGCTTCGCGCGTGCCGGTCACTGGCAACACCATGGTCTCCGGATCGAGCGAGCCGGTCGGCAGCCCGTAACGCCGCATCAGTGCCCCCCCGCCAGCCGTCCGCAGTTCCGGAATGCCGAGCGTCGAGGGGTAACTGCCGATGGTCGGCAAGGCTGCGCGCAACGCGTCGAGGATGAAGTCGGGTGGCGCATGGCGGGGCTCGCCGATGGACATCGAGATGTGCGGCAGCCCGGCAGGGGGCTTCGCGCCCTTGAGCAGCTGGCGCAGTCTTTCGAACGGATACGGGAGAAGCAATTCCAGTCTGGGGTTCATGATCGTCCGCGGGGCCTATTCGCGCCGGTCGAGTGCTTCCACGAGCTTCTGCTCCAGGCGTTCGCGGGCATGCGCGTCGAGCGGCTTGCCGTCGTAGTCGGTGATGTAGAACACGTCCTCGGCGCGCTCGCCGATCGTCATGATCTTCGACGTATGGATGTCGACGCGTTCGGCCATGAACACCTTCCCGATTTCGGACAGCAGGCCGGGGCGGTCGCCTGCGATCAGTTCGAGGATGGTGCGGCGGTTGACGCTGTCCTCGCTGAAATTGATCTGCGTCGCCGTCGAGAACATGCGGACCTGTCGCGGCGCGCGGCGCGTGACGGTGACGGCTTTCTGCAGGGGCCTGCCGAGGGCCTCGCGGAGCTGCTGCTCGAGGTCGTAGATGCGGGTGCTGTCTGTCAGCTCGCTGCCGGTGTCTTCGAGGACGTGGTAGCAGTCGAGGCTGAAGTCGCCTTCGGTCGGCATGATGCGGGCATCGACGATGGTGAGTCCCATCTGGTCGAGGAAAGCCGTGGTGCGCGCGAAGCTGTGCTGCGTGTGCAGCGTGTAGGTGAGCACCGCCGTACCGCCGCGACCTGTCTGCCGGCGAACGGCCACCAGCGGGGTCTTGTCATCGTCCGCGCGCGCTGCGAGCAGCTCGGTGTGCCATGCAATTTCATCAGGCGCGAAACGCAGGAAGTAGGCTTCCGTGAATCGCTGCCACACTGTGGTGATGCGTTCAGGCTTTGTCTGCGTCTGTGCGAGTAGCGCGCGGGCCTGGTCCTGGTTCTCGGCGATCAGTTCGTCCTTGTCGATCGGGCTCTCGAGGCCGCGGCGCAGAGCCTGCTTGGTGCGCTCGTAGAACTCGGCGAACAGCGACGCCTTCCAGTTGTTCCAGAGCTTCGGGTTCGTGCCCCGGACATCGGAGACGGTGAGCACATAAAGGTAATCGAGGTGCGTCTGGTCGCCGACGAAGCGGGCGAAGTCGTAGATCACCTTGGGATCGCTGATGTCTTTCTTCTGCGCCGTCACCGACAGCATCAGGTGGCTCTTCACCAGCCACGCGACGAGCCGCGCGTCGTAGCGTGACAGGCCCTGCTCAAGGCAGAAGGCTTCGGCATCGACGGCGCCGAGTTCCGAGTGGTCTCCGCCGCGCCCCTTGGCGATGTCATGGAAGATCGCCGCGAGATACGCGAGTTCCGGCTTCGGCAGGGCCTGCATGATGCGCGACAGCGCCGGGAATTCGTCGTTGTACTTCGGCATCGCCAGGCGCCGCAGGTTGCTCACGACGAACAGCGTATGGGCGTCGACCGTGTAGGCATGGAACAGGTCGTACTGCATGCGCCCGACGATGCGGCCGAACGCGGGAATGTAGCGGCCGAGGACCCCATAGAGGTTCATCCTGCGCAGTTCGTGCGTGACGCCGACGGGCGCGCTCAGGATGTCGAAGAACAAGCGGTGGTTGCGTGGGTGCTGGCGGAACTCTTCGTCTATCAGCCACAGGTGTCGCGTGACCTGCCGGATGGTCGAGGCGCGCACGCCGCGGACCTGCGAGTTCTGCTCCAGCACGACGAACACTTCGAGCAACGCCGACGGGAAGCGGTCGAAGATGTCCTCGCTCGTGACCTCGAGATAGTCGTTGCGGATCTGGAAGCGGGCGTTGACGGGCACAGGCGGGATGCTGAGGTCGGACAGGATCGCCTCGCGGAACAGCTGCAGCAGCAGTTCGTTCAAGAGCGCGACATCCATCGCCGTACGGTAGTAGCGCTGCATGAACTGCTCGACGGCGAGCGTATAGGTCGCGTCCTCGTAGCCGAACATCTTCGCCAGCTTGATCTGGTGGTCGAACAGCAGGCGGTCCTCGCGGCGGCCGGTGAGCACGTGCAGCGCAAAGCGCACCTTCCACAGGAAGGCCTGTGCCGTCTTCAGCTTCCGCAGTTCGCTGCGCGTGAGGAAGCCGTGGTCCACGAGCTCGTCGAGCGAATCGGCGCCGAAGTGCCGTTTAGCCACCCAGCCGATGGTCTGGATGTCGCGGAGGCCACCGGGACTCGCCTTCACGTTCGGTTCCAGGTTGTAGGCGGTGTCGTGATAGCGGTGGTGCCGCGCGGTTTGCTCGGCGACCTTGGCTTCGAAGAAGTCCTTGGTGGGCCAAACGAGTTCCGGCGCCAGTGCGCGGCGCATGGCCTCGACCAGCAATTCCGGGCCGGCGAGCAGCCGCGCTTCGATCAGGGTGGTCGCCACGCTGACGTCGGCGGCGCTTTCACGCTGGCAGTCGTCGATCGTGCGGACGCTGTGGCCCACTTCGAGGCCGATGTCCCACATGAAGGTCAGGAACCCTTCGAGCTGCGGTTGCCAGGGGGCGTGCTCGCTCTTCGGCAGCAGCACCATCACGTCGATGTCGGAGCAGGGCGTCAACTCGCCGCGGCCATAGCCGCCCACGGCCAGCAGTGCGATCTCGTCGGCATGCGGCCCGATGTGCATTTTCCACGCTGAGCGCAGCAGCAGGTCCACGAGGCGCGCGCGGTCGCGCACCAGCCATTCGATGGGCTCGTCCTCGATGAAGCGCTGCCGGAGACGTGTGTCGCCGTCGAGCAGCGCGGTACGGAACGTACCGACGGAGAAGCTGCCCTCGGCGAGGGCCTTGTCCACGCCGTTGAGGTAGTCCCACGGCGGATCGCTGGCCCGGATCTCGAGCTCTTCCATGTCCTGTGTCGTGACGGTTGGCATGGATCTCAAGCTGTCCGGTCGGCAGCGCCCAGGGTCAGTACCTCGTAGCCGGTCTTGGTGACCAGGACGGTGTGCTCCCATTGCGCGGAGAGTGAATGGTCCTTGGTGATGACGGTCCAGCCGTCCGGCAGCAGCCGGATGCTCCGTTTGCCGGCGTTCACCATGGGTTCGATCGTGAAGGTCATGCCGGGAGTGAGCTCGAAGCCGGTCCCCGGTTCGCCGTAGTGCAGGACCTGGGGATCTTCATGGAACACCTGGCCGATGCCGTGGCCGCAGTACTCGCGGACCACCGAGAAGTGATTGGCTTCGACGAATTGCTGGATGGCGGCACCCAGGTCGCCGAGCCTGAGGCCGGGCTTGACGGCGCGAATGCCGAGCCACATGGCTTCCCGGGTGACGTCGATCAGCCGCTGGGCCGCGGGGGGCACCTTGCCGACCGTGTACATGCGGCTCGAATCGCCGTGCCAGCTGTCCTTGATGACGGTAACGTCGATATTGACGATGTCGCCCTGCTTGAGGCGCTTGTCGCCCGGGATGCCGTGGCAGACCACGTGGTTGACGGACGTGCAGATGGACTTGGGGAAGCCCCGGTAGTTGAGGGGGGCAGGGACGGCCTGCTGGACCTCCACGATGTACCGGTGGCAGAGGTCGTTCAGCTCGTCCGTGGTCACGCCTGGCACCACGTAGGGGCCGATCATGTCGAGCACGTCGGCAGTCAGGCGTCCGGCGACGCGCATCCTGTCCTGTTCTTCCGGTGTCTTGAAGGTCACTTGCATGGGAGGCTCAGCCCGGGGAGCTGATGAGGGGTCCGTAAGACAGGGTTGAGGATGGGCCGCTAGGCTACTACAAGTGCCCTAGGCAACCTCTGATTAACCTATGCGCACTCGCCCGGGCGTATTCGCCAGACTGCCAGGGGCCCGCCTGGCCGTTGCCAGGCACCCATCGGGCGCGCCAATCATCGTCGTTGGTAATGCCGCGCCTTTATGGTATAAAGCGCGCGCTTTTTTGGCAATAAAACCACACACGTACCGTCACTTGCGGCGGGGTGCTCCGGATTCAGCCCTTTTGGGCTTTAAGCCGGGGTCGTCGCAAGGGGTCCGTGGCGGCTCAACCCCGACAGGAGATTAGTATTATGCCCGGCATGTCCATGCGACAGATGCTGGAAGCGGGTGTCCATTTCGGACACCAGACCCGCTTCTGGAACCCCAAGATGGCGACGTTCATTTTCGG
>JBEBIT010000113.1:0-6568 GCA_040080215.1 Steroidobacteraceae bacterium | reverse complement strand
AGGTGGCAGAGTGGTCGAATGTACCTGACTCGAAATCAGGCGTGGGCTTACGCCCCCCGTGGGTTCGAATCCCACCCTCTCCGCCAAACAGAAAGCCCGGCCTAAGTGCCGGGCTTTTTGTTTGGCGGACGGGTGGGATTAGAGAACACACGGGGACACAGTGGGTTTACCCCCTGGATAGGGGGTTCGAATCCCACCCTCGTTGCTGAAGGTTCTTCGCTTCTCCGGTGGGATTGAGAACACACGGGGACAGAGTGGGTTTACCCCCTAACGAGGGGCTTCGACAAAACTGTAGGGAACAGTCTTGGACAGCGGCTGCTGGCGCGAACGCGTGCCGGCCATGGGTGAGCCGGTGCCTTCAGGCGAGTGCACTTAACGTGCAGTCGCCCCGGTGAACGCCCGTAGCTTTAGCTAGGGCTGGGCGGAGTAGGCACAATCCCACCCTCTCCTCCAGAAACAGGGCTTGGACGGCCTTGCCTAAGCCCAAGGCTGCGACCATCCTATGAGGCTCATCCCTTGTTCAAGAAGAGCTTTCCCATGAGCCTGAGCAGACGACAACTCCTTCAGTGGGCCGGCCTCGCGGCATCATTGGCGATCGCGAAAGGGGCCAGTGCCGCAGGTCCGCGGAAGCTGGGACTGATCTTCCCGCCCGCCGGTCGCGGCGTTCCCGAAGAAGGGGTTGCCATGTATGGCGACAAGATCGAGTTCGTCGTGGAGGGATTGGGGCTCGAGAAGATGACGCCAGAGGGCTATGACTCGGTTGTCGATCGCATCGGACCCGCCGCGGAGAAGCTGGCGGCCCGCGGAGCCGAGGCCATCGTGCTGATGGGCACCTCGTTGAGCTTCTACAAGGGCGAGGCCTTCAACGCCACGCTGGCGCGACGAATGCACGAAGTGACGGGACTACCCGCGACGACGATGTCGACGGCTGTTGTCGATGCATTGAAGTCCGTGAAGGCGCGTCGCGTCGTGGCAGCGACGGCGTACAACGACGAGGTCAACGGCAGGCTCCGCGCCTTCCTGAGCGAACACGGTTTCGAAGTGCTGGCCGTCAAGGGACTCGGCATCGAAGCCATCGCCGAGCTCGATCGTGTCACGCAGCCTCAGTTGGTCGACTTCGGCGCCCGGGTCTTCGGTTCAGTGGCCAAGGCAGATTCGATCCTGATGTCCTGCGGCGGACTTCGGACGCTCGAGATTCTCGATCCCCTGGAAAAGCGCTGCGCAGCGCCGGCCGTTTCCAGCACGCCACACGCGCTGTTCGCGGGGGCCAGGCTGCTCGGGCTCGACGGTCGGGCAACGGGTTACGGGCGGTTGCTCTCGACCTGAGTCGGTAGCGGAACACCTACGCCTGTTGATCTGCCGCCATGGGCGGCCCGTAGCGTGGCGCCATCACATTTCAGATATGAGGAAGGGCGATGCATCACATCTTGCGCGCACAGGATATCCGGCTGGTCAGCGACTACGTGGGCCACAGCAAGGGCTACTCGCGGTGCTCCGTCGTCGATGGCGACAGCGGATCGGTGCACATGGGTGTCGGGCTGTGTGAGCTCAAGGCGGGCGGGCGCATCGACAGCCACCTGCAATCATTTGAAGAAAGCTTCTACGTCACGGAGGGCGAGCCCACGCTCATCCTCGAAGGCGTCGGTTACCCGCTTTCGCCCGGCTCATGCGGGTTGATTCCGGTCGGCGCACAACACGCCTGGCTGGGGCCGAAACGTGGCCGAGCGAAGTGGATCGACATGATGGCGCCCCAGCCGCGGCCGGCCGGCGCGGAAGACGACACGTACTTCCTCGGTCCGCCTCCCAAGGTGAAGGTGGCGGAGCTCGACATCCGCGATCCCCGGTCGCGCCATTTCTTCCGCATGGCCGATGACGACATCGTCGTCGACAAGCTCAAGCTTGGTGCCCGCAAAGATGCGCCGACGGTCTCCGCGAGCATGAATACCGCGCTGCTCGCGTACAGCGGAATCGCGCTCAAGATGCTGGTCGACAAGCGGCTCGACGCGCAGCTGCACACGATGTTCATGATCGAGTACCAGCCGGGCGGTTGCGCGCACCCGCATGACCATCCGATGGAGGAGTCGTACATCATCCTCGATGGCGAGGTCGAAGCGGTGGCCGACGGCAAGCGCTACACGCTGCATGAAGGCGATGTTTTCTGGACCGGCGTTGGTTGCGTGCACGCGTTCTACAACACGAGCAAGAAGACCGTGCGCTGGCTCGAGACCCAGTCTCCGCAGCTTCCGGATCGGCATGGCTATCGCTTCAGCCGCGACTGGGAGTACCTGAAGGAGAAGCTGGCGCAGAAGAAGTCGCCCGCGAAGCGAAGCTGATAACGCATCCACGTTGCATTGCCGCAAGGATCGCGCGCGGGCGCAATGAATATGCACGCGCGAATTTGTGCGATGATCCGCGCCACCATGAAAACAAAAACGCTGCTCGCACTGTTACTGGTTCCCTTCACGATGACCCAAGCGCAGCCTGCCGCTGCGCCAGCCGGGGAAGTCATCGGTGTCGGCAACTTCCTGCATGTCGTCGCCGATGCCGAGCGAGCGGTGGTCTTTTACCACGATGTGCTCGGGATGGACCTGCCGCCTGTGCCGGCAGGCGCGCCCCCGGTCGTGATCCCGCGTCCCTACCTCACTACACCTGAAATTCAGGACCTGTACGACGCACCCGGAACACCCTATCGCGTGGCGATCGGCATGATCACGGAATCGCCGATGCGGGCCGAGAACGTGGAATGGAATGTCGGCGACCGCAAGCCGATCCGGCCACGGCTTCAGGACCCGGGCGCCGGCGTCATGGTCATGCAGGTGCGCGACCTCGACGCCATCATGGCGAGGGTAAAAAACGCGAAAGCCACTGTCGTTACGACGGGCGGCAAGCCGGTGGCGGTCAAGAGGCCTGAGGGGGCATCGCGCAGGGTGATGCTGCAGGATCCGGACGGCTTCTTCGTCGAGTTGATCCAGCGTGACGTATTGCCTGCGAATGCAGCCCAGGCGTCTAACAACGTCTATGACATCGGCTTTGCCGTGACGGTCGGCGACATGGCCCGCATGGTGGACGTGTTCAAGGCGATGGGTTTCGATCCGGTGCTCGGTGAGTGGAGCAAGGATCCAAGCCGGGCGCGCGTGGCGGGAGTGGCGGCAAACACACAGATTCGTCGTGCGACGGCGCTCGTGCCGGGCACGACTTTCGAAGTGGCGATGATCGAGTTCAAAGGCCTGGACAAGAAGCATTACCAGAGTCGGGTGCGCGATCCGGGCACGACCATGCTTCGCCTGCGTGTGCGAGACATGGATTCCATCCTCGCGCGGGCCAAGGCAGTGGGGCTCGATGTCGCATCGAAGGGTGGTCAGCCGGTCACTGTCATGGGTGCCAACGGCGGGCAACGCATCGCCATCACGAACGGCCCGGACAATCTGAAGATCCAGTTCGTGCAGGCGATTCCGAAACCGAACTGATCGCAAGCGGAGCTCTTGATGCTGCAATGCGAATGCGCATTGCACGCGTGCCTCTACGTAGTCTGCCCGATATCCCGCATCCGTTTGATCCAGTATCAAGAAACCGAGGTTCGGTACTACAACTACAAGACACAAGGCACGGGGGACGATTCCATGGGGACCCTTGCGACTGATCCCGTCGAGACGGAAGTTCCGCTCTCGTTCGTTGCGCCTTGCAGGACACTGTCGCCGACGGCGCCGCTTCGGTGGATTCGACTGGGGTGGTCCGATCTCATTCGCGCACCGCGGCAGAGTCTTTCCTATGGGTTGGTGCTCAGCCTGCTGAGCGTGTGCATCGCAGTGCTCAGCTGGCTCTATGGAACACTCGCGCTGTACCTGGGGCTCGCCACCGGATTCATGTTCGTGGGGCCGGTGGTGGCACTTGCCGTGTATTCAATCAGCTGGCAGCTGGAGGCCGGGCGTAAACCTGCATTGGGTTATTGCCTGCGTGACGGCTGGATGCACGTCCGCGACATCCTGCTGTTCGGGCTGGTGCTCATGGTCGTGTTGCTGGTGTGGGCCCGTGCCGCCACGATGTTGCATGTCTTCTTCCCCAACAGCGGGAATCCCACGTGGCGCAGCCTGCTGCCGTTCCTCGGGATCGGTTCGGCGGTGGGTGCGGTGTTCTCGGCGATTGTCTTTTCGGCGAGTGCGTTCTCGCTGCCGATGATGCTCGATCGCAAAGCGGATGCTGTCACTGCGGTCGTCACGAGCGTCAATGCCGTACTCAGCAACAAGTCCGCCATGCTGGTCTGGGGAATGATCGTGGTCGCTGCGGTGCTGGTCGGCTTTGCCACGGGGATGCTGGCGTTTGTCGTGCTGTTGCCGTTGATCGGCCACGCTACGTGGCACGGCTATAGAGAGACGATCGATGCTTCCGCGTGGCCGGCCTGGGAGCACGAAGGCCAGGCTGCTGCTTCGAGGAGCCAGCAAGTTGCCGGAAGTTGATCCGGCCTGGTGCTGCCTCGGATCAGGCGACCATCTGCGCGAGCGGAGCCATGTGGTGCAAAGGTGGGCGGGGCGCCAGGGCAGGGCGGCTCGATTCACTTACGCCATAGACGACATCGTCGAACTCAAGCAGCAGGCTGCCGAGGCGCTCGATGCCAAAGCGGCAGGGTGCCGCACTGAAGCTCGCGACCAGGTCGTGCAGTGCCTGCGCCGCTTCCCCGATCTCGTCGAAGCCGAACACGGGTGCGTCTAGCGCGATGCGCCGCGTTGCTTCGAACATGTCGTTCAGGCAGCTGAAGTCGTGGCGGCTGATGCGGGCGGCGTAGCGGTGCAACGTGTCCTGCTGTTGCAGGATCCGCGAGAAATAGCCCGGTGCCAATGCGGCAACATAGTCCTGTGAGTGATGCATGTGAGCCTTCCTTAGCAAGAGATCCCGATCGTCCGAGGTGGCTGTGCAGCTGGCCTCGTTAAAGTCCGTATCGTCCCGATGCGTCATAAGTGGAGGCCGCAGGCGCATGGCGGCCCGTGCTTAGTGCGGATTCGAGGGTTGGTTCGCGGATTGGCGACAGGAGCGCACGGTTCCATGTGCGTTGCCGGGGCGGGCGAGGAGGGGAGATGTGCGAGCCGTCACGAAAGACGGTTCGCGTTCATGCGGCAGCTCCGCGGTGGATGGTGCTGCTATCCAGGATGACGGTGGTGGGCGCGGTCGCGCACCGTCGTTCGATTCGAGCTAGCCGCGGCGACGACCGCCTGGCTTCGGCTCCGCAGTGTGGTCCACATAAGCCTTTGCGAATTCTTCCGAGAACAGAGTGGGCAGCCCGGCTTCGTCGCGCTGGTTCAGGACCTGGTAGAACTCTGCATAGAGGTCCCAATACTTGATCTTGTTGGCAGCGCCGAGCAGCGAGCCGCGCTTGAGGCCGCGATCGAACCGCTCCTGCAGGTCGGTGGGTTCGAGGCGGTCGAGCAGTGAATCCACGGCAGCGTGCATGGCTGCATTCACGGAAGTCTGGTGGGTCTTGAGGTCGTTGAATGATTCGCGGATGGCTTCGACGGGACCCAGGTACCTGGAGCTGTGGCCGTCGAGCAGCTTCTTCACGGCCTCGTCCACGCTGGCCGAGAACTTGAAGGGGTTGTTGTCGCCCGGCTGGATCGTGGTTTCGCCGATGTGCAGACGGCTCTTGAGGTCCGAGCGCGACTGCAGTGCATCCATCAGCGAGACGGCAACTTCACGCAGCATCTGGCCCGCCATCGTGAGCATCGCCGCATGAGTCTCTGCCGGCAGCGACGTCGGATCGATGCCGATCCCGCGGCAGAAGGCTTCCAATCCTGCATCAAGCTCGCGAGAGCCATTGGCATGGCGGGGCGCATCGGGATCCCGGCGGGTCGCGCTTTGCAGCGCGGCGACCTGCTTGCGATCAAGCGGGCGGGTGGCCATGTGCCAATCCGGCGGGGTCTTGCCCGCGAGCGTCCGCTGCGGGCCCTGGTCTGCGAGATTGCCAACCAGCGAGCCAGCCGATTCACGCTCCGGGTGCGGCTCAGGCGCAGTCAGGGGGACTTCGATGCCGTAGGCGTTCGACAGCTCGAACGGTTCTTCGGCAAGTGATCGTGGGGTCTGGTTTGAACCGCCGAGCAATAACTCCGAGATGTCGAGGTCTTCGCCCAGGTCTTCGCCGAAGGGGCTGCTTGTACGAGCGATCTCAGGAGCAGGCATCTGGCCGCTGGCATCCGGCGGGAAGTCGTTGCGCTCGTCGATGCTGACCAGCAATTCGTAGTCGCCGAGGCGCAGGCGGTCGCCATCCTGCAGCTTGTGGAACCCGGCCTCGGACAGCGGCGTATCCGAACCGTTGACGAAGACGCCGTTCGTGCTGGTGTCCTCGAGGATCCAGGCGCCTGCCCGGTACGAAACCTTCGCGTGATGGCTTGAAATATAGCGATCCGGATCCGGCAGGATCCAGTCGTTGTCGGCGGACCGGCCAATGCGACCACCGGAAACGCCGAACAGCCGCGAGCTGCGCTTTCCCAATTGCCGGTATTGGTCGCTGATGACCCGAAGTTTTATCGCCACCTTATCGTCCCCTGGCCACTTCCGCCCTGGCCTGAGAAACCCGCCAATC
>JBEBIT010000112.1:0-6834 GCA_040080215.1 Steroidobacteraceae bacterium | reverse complement strand
TACAATCGAGACGTTCCGTGGTGCCCGCACCGAAACCGGAGTTGAACGATGGCAAGCATGCCGCCCCTCGCCACTGCTGTTCGCCACGTCACCGATCGCGTCCGCGAGCGCAGCGCCTCGTCCCGCGATGACTACCTCGGTCGCATGGAGGCCGCCCGTCGGCACGGCACCACCCGCGGCCAGCTGGCCTGCACGAATCTCGCCCATGGGTTCGCCGCGTCGAGCGACCACGACAAGGCCGCGCTCAGGGCAATGCGCTGGCCCAACATCGCGATCGTCTCGGCTTACAACGACATGCTGTCGGCGCACCAGCCGTTCGAATCGTTTCCCGAACTGATCAAGCTGGCGGCACGCGAGGCCGGTGCCGTTGCCCAGTTCGCCGGTGGCGTTCCGGCGATGTGCGACGGCGTGACGCAGGGACAGGCCGGCATGGAACTATCACTGTTCAGTCGCGATGTCATCGCGATGTCCACCGCCATTGCCTTGTCACACAACATGTTCGACGCCGCGCTGTGCCTGGGCGTCTGCGACAAGATCGTGCCGGGCTTGCTGATGGGGTCTTTGACGTTCGGACATCTGCCCGTGCTGTTCGTTCCCGCGGGGCCCATGCCCTCCGGCATTCCGAACAAGGAGAAGGCGAAGGTCCGCCAGCTCTACGCCGAAGGCAAGGTAGATCGCGATGCCTTGCTGGAGTCAGAGGCACAGAGTTACCACGCGCCCGGTACGTGCACCTTCTACGGAACGGCGAACAGCAACCAGATGATGATGGAGGTCATGGGCCTGCATTTGCCGGGCACTGCCTTCGTTCCACCCAACACGCCGCTACGCGATGCATTGACCTCAGCGGCGGCGCGCCGGGCGGCCCGAATCACGTCGTTGGGACAGGAGTACGTACCGCTCGCCCGCGTCATCGACGAGCGAGCCATCGTGAATGCCATCGTCGGCCTGCTCGCCACGGGTGGGTCGACCAACCACACCATTCATCTCGTCGCGATGGCGAAGGCGGCCGGCATCCAGATCACATGGGATGACTTCAGCGACCTGTCGGAAGTCGTTCCGTTGCTCGCACGCGTGTATCCGAATGGCAGCGCGGACATCAACTACTTCCAGGCGGCAGGCGGCATGGGTTTCCTGATCCGCGAACTGCTGAGTGCAGGGCTGTTGCATGGAGATACGCAGACCGTGGTGGGGACGGGTCTTGCCGACTACACCCGCGAACCCTGGCTCGATGCGGGCAAGCTCGCATGGCGACCGGCGCCCGAGAAGTCCGGTGACGACGAGATCCTGCGGCCGGCCTCCAATCCGTTCAGCGCGCACGGTGGCCTCAAACTGCTGAAGGGCAACCTCGGGCGCGCAATCATCAAGTCCTCCTCTGTTCGGCCGGAGCATCGAGTGGTGGAAGCCCCTGCCCTCGTGTTCAACGACCAGCAGGAAGTCCTTGACGCCTTCAAGTCGGGCAAGCTCGCGCGCGATGTCGTCGTGGTCGTGCTCTTCCAGGGTCCGAGAGCCAACGGGATGCCGGAACTCCACCAGCTCACGCCGTGCCTCGCGTCGCTGCAATCCAAGGGCCATCATGTTGCACTCGTGACGGACGGACGGATGTCGGGGGCGTCGGGCACAGTGCCCGCCGCGATCCACGTCACCCCTGAATGCCTGAACGGCGGCCCGCTGGCCCGCATCCGCGATGGGGACGTCATCCTGCTCGACAGCCACCACGGTATTCTCGAAGCCAAGGTGGCACCGGAAGTCTGGCAACAGCGAAGCGTGCCCCACCCCGACCTCGCAGCGAATGGCAGCGGTACAGGTCGTGAACTGTTCGCAAGCTTCCGCAAGCTCGCAACCGGCGCCGAACAAGGCGCAGTCTCCTGCATGGCAATCTGAAGGGTACATGCCTTGAACATTCGCGAACTGCTGAAGGTGGCGCCGGTGATTCCGGTGCTGACGATCAACAAGCTGGAACATGCCGTGCCGCTGGCCCAAGCGCTCGTTGCCGGCGGACTCCGGGTACTCGAGGTCACCTTGCGAACGCCGGTGGGACTCGCCGCCATCGAAGCGATGAGCCGGAATGTTCCGGGCGCCATCGTCGGCGTCGGCACATTGACTCGCGCGGATGAATTCGCTGCGGCAGGTCGCGCGGGTGCGCAGTTCGGCGTGAGCCCCGGCCTCACGCCGGAACTCGTTGCGGCCGCGGCAGGAGTGGACTACCCGCTGCTGCCCGGCGTGATGACGCCGTCTGAATTGATCGCTGCGCGCGCGGCGGGCTTCACGGCCTGCAAGTTGTTTCCCGCGCAGCAAGCGGGAGGCATCGGGATGCTGAAAGCGATGGCGGGACCGTTTCCCGACGTGGTGTTCTGCCCCACCGGCGGGATCAGTCGCGCAACCGCGCCGGATTTCCTGCAGTTGCCGAATGTCGCGTGCGTCGGGGGATCCTGGATTGCGACCCCGGAACTGATGAATGCCGGGAAGTGGAGCGAGATCGAAGCGCTCGCTCGCGACGCTGCGTCGCTGCGAACGTAGGCGTCAGGCTGCCGTGGATTGATCCATGGGGCGTGGCACGACTTGCGGCGCGGGCCGCTCATCGACAGCCGCGATCCCGGCATCGGGAACGCCCAGATAGACCATCTGGTACCGCCAGATCGACCTTGCCTGGCTGAAGTGGGTCATCGCGTTGTCACGCGCATTGCGCGCCATGAACACTCGATGTTCCGCCGGCATCTCCATCACACGAGTTATCCCTCGTGCCAGCGACATCTCGCTGCCGGCCTCGGCGGAGATCCCGAAGCGGCCGACCACTTCGCCCTGAGCCGCCACGCCGGTCGCGACACAAGGGATGCCGCACAGCATCGCCATCGCCAGGGTCAGCCGCATCTCGTCGGTCAGCGCGCTCGAGACCACCACGTCGCAAGCGCTGAACAGCCCCGGCAAGTCGGACCACTCACCAAGCAGGCGAACACGGGTCGCGAGCGCACCGCCCCCCACGAGTGCCATCAGCGGAGCGTTGCCCTTCTGCACGCCCTTGCCCGCCAGGAGGATCTGCGCATGCGGGTTGGCGCGAATGATCTCGCCCGCCGCCTTGAAGAACGTAATATGGTCGAACTCGGGCTGATACGGCGCCTGCATGCCAATGACAAATGCGTTGGCGGCGAGGCCCAGTTTCTCGCGCACGCGCTTGCGCGCCACGAGGCTCGGCTTGTACCGCTCGGCATCAACGCCTGGCGAGACGACCGTTGAGTTCTCTTCCGGAAATCCTGCGCGCCGGTGCTTCGACCTCGACGCTTCGGACGGATAGACGATCTGATCAAATCTGGGCGCGAGCTTCAGCGCCATCTTGAGCTTGAGGCGATCCAGCGCCCCGGCCCGCGAAGGCAGTACGTCGGTCTGCAGCTGGCTGCATATCAAACGAGCCTCCGGACCGGCAAAGCGACGCAACAGCTGTGCAGTGATGAGGGCCGAGAGCCCCCAGGCATGGATCACGTCCGGGTCGAACTCGCGGACCACCTCCACGAGCTCGCGCGGTGCGAGTGCCGACCAGCGTTTGCGGGAGAGCGTGATCTCGTGAACCGGAACGCCCCCCTGGCGGATCACGTTGGCGTGGGGATGTCCCGTCGCAAAATGGACCGCCCGGTGCAGCAGGGTTCTGCGGTCGCCCCGGAGCAGGAGCGGCAGCAGCATGCTGTTCACGACCAGATTGCCTTCGGTCTGCGCGCTGACCAGGTGCAGCACGCGCTGCGGCCTGACATTGGCGGCATCCAGCGGCGTCTCGATCAAGTCTGGCGAGTAGAGGGATGACATTGGGCCGGATCGTATCAGCCGGGCAATGCCATCCCGTCGGCCGGGGGGTCTCGGGCCGTGGCAACTGTTAACGGCGGCACACTAAGCCCCCCGAGGCGCGGACCGGCCCGGGCTACATCCTGAGGCGGGTGCCGTACCCGGTCAGCTCAAGATAGCCTCGCCCCACCACGGCGCCGGCACCATCGAGCAACTCCACCGCGCCCTCCCAGTAGATCGTCCCGGTACTGCGCCGGGAGTCGCTTTCCTGGTCGTCGAACAGGGGTCTCACGCGATACCAGTCTTCGCCGACACGGACCCGCCACTCGACGGGATAGTCGATGCCGGTGCGGGGCGAGCGCCACTGTCGCTGCGGCTGCCACTCAATCTGCTGAGGCCGGTAGACCGAGGTCGTGGCAGCAGCACCCGAGCCGCGCCGAATTCCGGCGGCTGCCCAATGTGACCCGCCCTGCGCGTCACGCATGCGGAAAGCCGTCAACGCGCCCCCGTCCGCCAGATTGATCCCTAGCCAGTCCCATCCTTGTGCCGCGTCATCCATCAACGTGCTGGACCACTCGTGGTCGAACCACGCGGTACCCCGCACGGGGATGTCGCGCCCTCCGATGTTGATCCGGCCGGAAACCGCCATCTGCGGCTGGCTGTAATAGTGACTCGCCGAAGCAGGATCGGGCCCCTTCTGGCTGAAGCCGGCGTCGCCTTGCAGCAGCGGCGGCTGCGTGGCGGCAAGGTCGAGCACGAGCTCGAAATCCTTGCCTGGAACGTTCACGTGGTAAGCCTGCCCGTCCTGCCGCAGCGACCAGTCCTCAAGCACCACGTCCGTGCTGCCCTCCCTGGCGTCAGCAAGCCCAAAGCCTGCGCGGGCAACCCGCTCATCATGGAGAAGATGGCCGACTGCGGGATCACTGATCGCAGCATGTGCGAACAGCAGCTGGTGCGCCGCGAACTGCGACGGATTGCCTTCGTCGAGGCCGGGCCGATTGCGGAAGAACGTCACCTGGAAGCCACGCGATCTGCCGGCGTCGTCCTGCAGCCAGCCGGTGACATACCACCACTCGATCCGGTACTGCGGATGGCTGCCTTCATCCTGCGGAAACGCGAGTGCCGTGCCTCTCACGACGGGCGGATACTCGGCGGCAGCAGCGATGGCGGATGCCAGCAGCACGGTCACCAGCATTGCGCCGGCGGCCCGGAACAGCGAGCACAGTGACCGCGACACTGCCATCACCAGTCCTCCTTCACGGCGCGGATGACGTCATCACGCAGGGCAAGGCGGCCGCTCCACACCGACGTCAGTGCCGCCGCGGCCACGAGCGACACGCTGAGCGCGAACAGCAATCCCCAGGGGAAGTACACGTCCATGCTCCAGTGGAACGACTGGCGGTTGACGACATAGATCAGGATCAGGCTCACCACCGTGCCCGTGACGAGGCCCGCCAGCACCCCTACGGCACCCAGCAATCCGCCCTCCGCCCCCAGCATGAAGCCGACCTGCCTGCGCAGCAGGCCCACATGGCGCAGCACACCGAGTTCGGCCCGCCTCGCGATGACTTGTGCGCTGGTGCTGGCCGCAATGCCCGCGAGTCCGATGCAGACGGAAATGACCTCGAGCAAGTACGTCACCGCAAAGGTGCGATCGAAGATGCGCAACGTGATCGCCCGGATTTCACCGGGCCGACGTATGTCGAATTCCGCGAGGCCAGGCAGCCGCTCGTGAATCGCACCGACGAGGGCGTCGACGTCGGCGCCCGACCTGAGCCAGAGCCACGCAGCGTTCGTCCGTACGTCACCGGTCAGGCGCACGTACGCATCGTGGTCGATCACCACACCGCCGTTCTGCCGCTCATAGTCCCGGTACACGCCGCGAACGGAGAACCTGACTGCACGGTCCCCGATGGAGCCGGTGAACTCGCCTCCTGACCGTACCGACAGCAGATCCGCCGCCGCTTCAGAGATCCATGCTGGCTGCGCATCGTCCGGCGCCGCGGTGGTCGCCGTCTCCTCCAGCCACAACGTGCGGTCCGCGTCCTGCTCCCTGATGGGCCTCGCGATGAGTGCGAGCGGCGTCTTGACCCCTGCCACGGCGAGCTGGGCAAAGCGGTTCGCGTCAACGCGGTCCACCTCGGGCAATGCGATGAGTGCGGTGACGTCATCCGCGCCCAGGAAGGCGGTCTCGCTGGTGAAGCCGGCGCGCAGGTACAGGTCGGCTGGCAGGATCTTCTCGAGCCACTGGTCGAGCGATGTGCGGAATGACGTGACCATCACCGCCATCGCGACCATCAGGCTGAAGCTCACGAGAATGGCGGACAGGCTGGTCGTCGCTTGCCTCGCCGTGCCGCGAAGATGTGCAGTTGCGATCTGCCACGGGACCGAGCGCGCGGTCGGCAGCAGACGCAACAGCAAACGCGTCACCGCGGGCATCAGGAACACCGCGCCGATCAGCACGAGTGCGATCGCGCCGTAGCCGGCCAGCGGCAAACCGTCGACGGCGGGCAAGAGCAGGAGTCCGCCCGCCAGCCCCCAGAGTACCAACCCGGCGATCGTGTTGCCGCGCACGGCGGGCTCTTCGATATCCCCCGCTTTCAATGCGAGGGCCGCGGGAACCCGCGCGGCTGCAATCGCGGGTCGGACCGTACCTGCGATCGCAGCGGCCGTGCCGAGCAGGAAGAAGACGCCGGCGTCGAGCCAATCCACCTTGAGTGCCGGTGCGATGCCGCGAAAGTATCCCGCACCGAGGTCGGCACCGAACGCATTCAACCCCAGGTCCGCAATCAGGATGCCGAGCCCGACGCCACACAGCGCGCCCACGCTGCCGACAATCGCGCCACCAGCCAACGTGCTGCCGATCTGCTCACGCGACGACACGCCCATGGCTTTCAGCAGCGCAAATTCACGACGACGACGGATCACTGCCAGCGATTGCGTCGAGTGCACGAGGAACGCGCCGGTGAACAGCGCCACGAGCGCGAGCGCGGTCAGGTTCGAGCGGTACGCGCGAGTGAGTCGCAACGCTTCGTCGGTCTCCGCACCCGGGGTTGTGACGGTGAC
>JBEBIT010000045.1:0-28479 GCA_040080215.1 Steroidobacteraceae bacterium | reverse complement strand
GGAGGCGTCCGCCGTGATGTACGGCAGGTTCACTTCCGTCTGCTGGCTCGAGGACAGCTCGATCTTGGCCTTCTCGGCCGATTCCTTGAGGCGCTGCATCGCGAGCGGGTCTTTCCGCACGTCGACGCCGCTTTCCTTCTTGAACTCGTCCGCCAGGTAATTGATGACCTTCATGTCGAAGTCTTCACCGCCCAGGAACGTGTCGCCGTTCGTGGCCAGCACTTCGAACTGGCGCTCGCCGTCGACATCGGCCACCTCGATGATGGACACGTCGAACGTGCCGCCACCCAGGTCGTACACCGCGATCTTGCGGTCGCCGCCCTGCTTGTCCATGCCGTAGGCCAGCGCAGCCGCCGTCGGCTCGTTGATGATGCGCTTGACGTTGAGACCCGCGATGCGGCCGGCGTCCTTGGTCGCCTGCCGCTGCGAGTCGTTGAAGTAAGCAGGCACCGTGATGACCGCCTCGGTCACCGGTTCGCCGAGGTAGTCCTCGGCCGTTTTCTTCATCTTCATGAGCACGCGAGCCGAGACTTCCGGCGGCGCCATGCGCTTGCCCTGGGCCTCGACCCAGGCGTCGCCGTTGTCGGCCTTCACGACCTTGTACGGGACCATGTGGACGTCCTTCTGGACGACGTCGTCTTCGAACTTGCGGCCAATGAGGCGCTTGACGGCAAACAGCGTGTTGTGGGGATTCGTCACTGCCTGGCGCTTGGCAGACTGGCCGACCAGCACTTCATCGTCCTTGGTGAAGGCCACCGTGGACGGGGTCGTCCGGTCGCCCTCGCTGTTCTCGATGACGCGGGGCTTGCCGCCTTCCATGATCGCCACGCACGAGTTGGTCGTGCCGAGGTCAATACCGATGATTTTCGCCATGGATCCTTCACTCCCGAACTGGGGGTCCCGGCGTGCGGGACCCATTTTGTAAACGTTGACGCTTTATGTGGGCCGGGTCTGCGGGTTTCAAGTCGCGGGTCGCGACGAATCCGTCACGGTTCGCGCGAGACGATGACCCGGGCCGGACGCAGCAGCCGGCCATTGAGCAGGTACCCCTTCTGGATGACCTGCAGTACCGAATTGGGCGGCAGGTCGGCCGAGGGCTGGGCCACCATGGCCTCGTGGAATTCGGGATTGAAGGTCTCGCCGGTGGGGACGACTTCGGTGATGCCCGCCTTTTCAAAGGAGGCGCCGAGCAGCTTGAGCGTGGCTTCCACGCCAGCCAGCACCGCAGATCCCGCCTGGCCCCCCTGGGCGGCCAATGCCATCTCCAGGCTGTCCTTCACGCCGATGAGTTCCCCGGCGAACTTCTCGAGGGCGTACTTGCGCGCCTGCTCGATGTCACGCAGGGACCGCTTGCGGAAGTTCTCGAGTTCGGCAAACGCGCGCAGCTGCTGTTCCCTGGCTTGCTGGGCTTCGGCCTGGGCGACGGCCAACGCGGCCTCGAGGGTATCGCCCTCTGCGCCGTCTGCATTGTAGGCAGCGCCTGCCTCGGGGCCGTTCTCATCCGGAAGGGTCATGAACTCGGGTCTCCTCAAAACGCAACCCGGAACCGACGTCCGGGGGCGCGCACAATAACCAGTTATCTGCCTGAGCGCGACTCAAAGACCCGTTGCCCGAAGCCAAGGGGACCCAAGCCGGATCCGGCCGGTCGGGATCTGGAGGCGGCCTACTTGGAATTCAAGGCAGAGCCGAGCAGCCTGGCCGTGATGTCGACGATGGGAATGATGCGTTCGTAGGCCATGCGGGTGGGCCCAATGACGCCGAGTACGCCGACGACCTCCTGACCGAGGGTGTAGGGCGCGGTGACCACGCTGCAGTCGTCCAGGATCGTGTAGCCGGATTCCTGGCCGATGAAGATCTGGACGCCATCTGCCTTCAGGCTCTGGTCGAGCAGATGCAGGATGTCGCCCTGCTGCGTGAAGGCCTCGAACAGCCGCCGCAGCTTCTCGACGTTCGACAGCTCCGAGAACTCCATCAGGTTGGTCTCGCCGGCCATCACGTATTCGGGCCGCTCCGACCCGGGCCCGGGCCCGACCGCCTGCTGGGCGAGCCGGATGGCATCCATCATCAGCTGGTTCAGGTTCTCGCGGGTGCGCTGCAATTGCCCGAGCAGGTGCTCCCGGACGGCGCCCAGCTCCTTGCCGGCGAATTCCTGGTTGAGGTAGTTGGCCGCCCGGCGCAGCTCCTCGGATCCGTACGCCCGGTCCATCTGCAGGATGCGATTCTGCACTTCGCGGCTGTTGACGACGACGATGGCGAGCACGCGGTTGTCGGACAGGGGCAGGAACTCGATCTGGCTCAAGGAGGCGTGGGTGGGGCGCGGCACCGTCACGATGCCGGCGAGGCGGGTCACCGACGACAGCATCTGCGACGCGGCGCCGACCAGCCCCTTCGGATCCTCGGCATGGCGACCGAGGCCTTTCTGGATCGCCATCACGTCGGCGTTATGCAGCGGCTTGACCTTGAGCAGCGTGTCGACAAAGAGCCGGTAGCCCTTGCCGGTGGGAATGCGGCCCGCGGAAGTGTGTGGCGACGTCACGAACCCGAACTCCTCGAGGTCGGCCATGACGTTGCGGATGGTGGCCGAGCTCAGGTTGAGACCGGAATCGCGCGACAGCGTGCGCGAGCCGACCGGCTGGCCGTCGCGGATGTACTGCTCGACCAGCACCTTGAGCAATTGCTGGGCGCGATCGCTTAAGTGGTCTTCAGTCGTTTCGGCAGTCATGGATGCGGGACGGTGGTGACGACAGCTCGATTTTTGCCGACGAACGTGGCGGCGCTCAAGCCCTTGGGCAAACCGGGCGCCGCATGGGGCTGGACGGTAACAGGGTCCCTCCCCCTGTCAAGCAAACAGCAGCGGGTCGGCCCACTGCATCGCAAGAACAGCAGGCCTCACTGTATCCCGCGAGGATGCCGGCGCGACAATCTCCTCGCTTGCGCTGGCCGGCGTTGATCGGCCCATGCTACAAATCGGTCCCATGCCTCATCGAAACGCTGCGCGCACAACCGACTTCAGGACCATCGCTCTGCTCGGCAAGCATCTCGACCCCCGAGTGGGGGACTCCATGCTGTCGCTTGCCACACATCTCAAGGCCCGGGGGCGCCGCATCCTGGTCGATTCCGGTGCGAACCTGCCGTTCGAGCCCGGCTCCGTGGAGAAGATCCCGGAGGACCGCTTTGCGACCCAGGCCGACCTGATCGTGGCGGTGGGCGGTGACGGCACCATGCTCTATGCCGCTCGCCTCACTACCCACTCGCCTGTCCCGCTGCTCGGCGTAAACCGCGGCAGGCTCGGGTTCCTGGCCGACGTCAGCCCGCAGGAAATGCGCGACCGCCTGGACGACGTGCTGGAAGGCCGCTATGCCACCGAACGCCGTGCGCTGCTCAAGGCAAGCCTGGTCCGACCCGGCCATGCCGACGTCCATGCGCAAGCCCTGAATGACGTCGTGCTGCAGAAGTGGGAAACCGGCCGCATGCTCGACTTCGAAACGTGGATCGACGATCTCTATGTGAATACCCACGGCGGCGACGGCGTGATCGTCGCCACGGCCACGGGCTCAACCGCATATGCCCTGTCCTGCGGCGGGCCGATCATCCACCCGAGTCTCGCTGCGCTCGTGCTTGTGCCCATCTGCCCGCACACCCTGTCGGACCGGCCGATCGTGGTGGGCGGCGATGCCAAGGTGGAAATCCGCCTGATCGAACGCCCCGACACCAAGGCCCAGGTCACCTGCGACGGCATGCTGCTGGGTGAAATGGGGCCTGGCAGCAAACTGCTGGTCGAACCGACCGATGCGCATGTCACGCTGCTGCATCCTCCGGGCCACGATTACTACCGCATCCTGCGCTCGAAGCTGCACTGGGGCCGCGGCGCGCATCCGCGCGATCCGGATCGCGACCCGTCCCGGTCGTCCATCGACCTCGAAGACTAAAAGCCCCCATGCTGACCCACATCCAGATCCGCGACCTCGCCATCATCGACAGCATCGAGCTCGAGCTCGGGCCTGGCATGACGGTCCTGACCGGCGAGACCGGCGCAGGCAAGTCGATCCTGGTCGATGCGCTGGTGCTCGCCACTGGCGGCCGGGCAGGCGCCGAAGTCATCCGCGCCGGCGCAGAGCGGACCGAGGTGTCGGCGACGTTCTCGCTGGAACCCGGCTCGGCCGTCGATGCGTGGTTCGCCGAACAATCCCTGGAGCACGACGGCGAGTGCGTCCTGCGCCGGCTGGTCGGCACGGATGGCCGTTCGCGTGGATACGTCAACGGCCAGGCCATGTCGATCCAGACGATCCGCCAGCTCGGCGAACTGCTGGTCGAAGTGCACGGCCAGATGGAATACCAGTCGCTGATGCGCAAGTCAGCCCAGCGCGAGTTGCTCGACCGGCACGGCCACCACGACGAGTTCACCCACTCGGTCGCGACGCTGTGGAAGGAAGTGAAGTCCCAGCGCGAGGCGCTGCGACAGGCGGAAGCCGCGGCACTCGACCGCACGGCACGGCTGGAGCTGCTGCGCTACCACGTTGAAGAGCTCAATGAGCTGGCGCTGAAGCCCGGGGAACCGGAAGCGCTTCTCGCCGAACGCAAGCGGCTGGCCCAGGGCGGACGGCTGTCGTCTGGCGCTGCAGAGATCGCGGGCCTGCTGTTCGAAGCCGACAGCGGTGCAGCGGAACCCTCGTTGGTCCGCGCGCTCGGCGCGGCTCGCAACCTGTCGGCACTCGATGCGCGCCTGGAACCTATTGCCGGCCTGATCGACGAATCACTGATCGCGCTGCGTGAAGCCTCGGAGGGAGTGCGCCGTTACCAGGCCGGCCTCGATGCCGATCCGTCGCGCCAGGAATGGCTGGAGAATCGTCTTGCCGCCATGGAAGCCGCAGCCCGCAAGCATCGCGTCGAGGCGGCTGCATTGCCGGCACTGCACGTGTCGTTGCAGGAAGAACTCCAGCGACTGCTCAATCTCGAAGTCACGCTCGACCGGTTGCAGAAGCAGCTGGCCGACAGCGAATCCCGCTGGCAACTCGCATGCGCACGCCTCACCGCCGCGCGGCAAGCCGCTGCCCTTGGCCTGAGGGAACGCGTGTCGGCCCTGATGCAGCAGCTCGGCATGCCGGGCGGACGCCTCACGATCGAGGTCACGCCGCTCGCTCCCGAGAGCGCCGGTGAACACGGTGCCGATGAAATCGAATTCCTCGTGGCCGCGAACCCCGGCCAGCCCCCGAAGCCGCTCGCCAAGGTCGCGTCCGGCGGCGAGCTGTCGCGCATCAGCCTCGCCATCCAGGTGGCCGCGGTCGAGTCGGCCCGCCTGCCCTGCCTGGTGTTCGATGAAGTGGATGCCGGCATCGGCGGCGGCGTCGCCGAGATCGTGGGCAGGCAGCTGCGCACCTTGAGTGACCGCGCGCAAGTGCTCTGCGTGACGCACCTGCCGCAGGTGGCATCGCAGGCACAGAACCACGTTCGTGTTGCCAAGCTGACAGATGGACGCACCACCCGCACGACGCTGACAGCCCTGTCGGCAACTGATCGAGTGGAAGAAATCGCCCGCATGCTGGGCGGCGTGGAGATCACGGAACGAGCCCGTGAGCACGCGGCGGAGATGCTGCGAGAAGGCCTGGAGAGGCCGCCCACGAAGAAGTCGTCGGCGCGCAGGCGATAGCCAGAAGCTAGCGCCGGACGCGAACCTGCTCTTTCACCGTCTTCGCCACCTGCCGGCAACGGGCACACCGGCCGTAGAGGATCATCGAGTGGTCCTGGATCTCGAAATCGTACTTGGCCGCGATGGCCATCTGCTTTTCCTCGATGCCGGCGTCCATGAACTCCTCGACCCGGCCGCACGCAAGGCACACGAGGTGGTCGTGGTGCGACCCTTCGTTGAGCTCGAACATCGCCGTCACGCCGTCGAAGTGATGCCGCGCCACGAGGCCCGCGGCCTCGAACTGCGTAAGCACGCGATAAACGGTGGCGAGGCCGATGTCTTCGTGCGATTCGAGCAGGTGCTTGTAGATGTCCTCGGCACTCATATGCCGGGGCTGCGCGTTGCTCAGGATCTCCAGGATCTTGACCCTGGGCAGCGTGATCTTGAGCCCGGCTTTGCGCAGATCGTTGCTTTCCAAGACGGCTTCCTCAACGCTTGCGAACCTGAATGGGCACCGGGGCGAACGCTCACCGGGCGACGCTGTCTCAACGTCGTCTCGACGTCGTCGCAAGCGGGCCCGCCGGACCTGCGCTGCTAACCGCAGCGTGTTCCGCTATGATGCCCGCAATAGCGCGAAAGCCCAAGCCGCTCACGAAGCCTTTTCTATGCAGAATCTGCCCTTTTCCTTGTCCCCTCGCCGGCTCGCTGCAGCCGTGCTGACCTTGGGCCTCGCCTGGCTCGCGACAGGGTGCGTGTACCGCATCGATATCCAGCAGGGCAACTTCCTCGAAAACAAGGAGATCGACCAGATCACCGTGGGCATGACGCGCAGCCAGGTCCGGTATCTGCTCGGTACACCGATCGTCGGCAATGCCTTCCAGAACTCTCGATGGGACTACGTGTATTTCCTGAAGCGTGGCCGGACCAACAAGACCGACCAGCGGCATTTCACGGTCTACTTCGAGGAAGACAAGGTGACCCGCATCGAGCGCCGCGAAACCGGCACCGCCGCCAGCACCAAGAGCAGCACGGCGCCTTCCGGCTGAGCGCCGGTCAGGGTGGAGGCTTGCGCCCCATCGTCTGCCCTCGCCCGGCCAGTTGCCGGCGCGTTGCCTTCGGATCGTGAATCAGGGGTCTCAGGATCTCGACCCGGTCGCCGGCTTTGAGCACCGTGGCCGGCTGCACCTTGCGACCGAAGACCGCGAGTTCAAGCGGGCGCGATGCAATCTCCGGAAAGAGCGCGAGCACCCCTGACTGCTGAACTGCGTCGAGGGCGGTACTGCCGGCCGCAAGTTCGAGGGGCACCACTGCCTGCCTCTCGGGCAATGCATACGCCACCGCAACCTTGATCAGGTCAGGCTGGCCCATAGACGACGCGTGCCCGTTTCGTGAACGAATCGATCAGCGAGGCAAAGATGCCTTCGAAGCTGCGCGACAGCAGCATCGACGTCAGCGGGTTCTTGAACTCGAACCGCACCGTGAGACCCACGCGAGTGCCCTTGACGATGCCCTCTTCCAGGATCGGCACGAAAGTCCACACGCCCTCGAGGCTGCGGAAGGGCCCATTGAGCAGATGCATGTCGATTCGCTCGGGCCGCGTCAGCGTATTGCGCGTCGTGAACTGCTCGCGGACGCCGGCCTTCTCCATCTCGAGGCGCCCGACCTGCTCGCCGTCCTTCTGTTCAACGAGCTGCGCCCCGACCACACCGGGCAGGAATTCCGGATAGCGCTCGACGTCCTCCACCAGCGCGAACATCTGCGCAGGAGTGTGGGGAACCAGGGCGCTGCGAATGACTTCACGCATGGAGTTTCAGGACGCGAACCACCAAAGACAACGGATCGACCGGGCAGCGTTAAGGATACAATGCGCGCCAATACCATGAGCCAGAAAAAGTCGCCCAAGTCCAAGTCATCGATCGCCGATAACCGCAAGGCTCGCTTCGAATACGCGATCGAGGACACCTACGAAGCCGGCATCGTGCTCAAGGGCTGGGAAGTCAAGAGCATGCGCGCGGGCCGCGTCCAGCTGAAGGAAGCCTATGTGTTCCTCAAGAACGGCGAGGCCTTCCTGTACGGCGCCCACATGGCTCCGCTCCCCACGGCCTCGACGCATGTGATTGCCGAACCCCTGCGCACCCGCAAGCTGCTGCTCAATCGGGCCGAACTGAACGGCCTCGTCGGCGCTGTCGACCGCAAGGGTTACACGCTGATCCCGCTCGAGCTGTACTGGAAGAACGGCCGAGCGAAACTGAAGCTGGGTGTGGCCAAGGGCAAGGCCGAGCACGACAAGCGCAACACCGAGAAAGACAGAGACTGGAAGCGGGAGAAGTCGAGGGTGCTGAAGGCGTCGAGGCGATAGCCGAGAAAGCCTTCAGGGTCGGCCTCCGGCAAGTGGGCCTGCCGGCAGGAGGGCCGCTGGCAAGTAGGCCTACCGGCAAGCCAGAGGTAAAACGGGAGAACGCCGTACGACCCAAGGGGCTGCATAGGCTGGAGCTAGACGAATTCTATACATGTCGGAATTGATTAGTGCCCTGCTCCGATTCTGTTCTGACTCGCCGGCAGGCCTACTTGTCGCGAGACCCACCTGCCAGAGGCCTACTTGCCGGAGGCCGTCCCTGAAATCCCACCCGCACTCCCCGAAACGTTTCCTTGATATTTGGCCGTGTGCCCCTACACTACCCTTGTGTCTGGGGGCGATCGGTTTCGACGTGGGTTACGAAACTCCAGGTGCATGCCGAGGTGTAAGGTTCCTCGTAAAACCGCTTACAAACTTATAGTTGCAAACGACGACAACTACGCTCTAGCGGCTTAATCCCGCTTAACCCTCGCCTGGTATGTGCTTGTGCATCCAGAATCGGGGGACGCGCTCACAAGATCGCCATTCAACGTGCTGAGGGTTGACTGGTTAAAACGCTCCTGAGCTGGCTTCGCGTCTTCCCTGCCCTTCGGGTAGCGCGCGGTGAGATACAAAGAATGGGCTAAGCATGTAGATCGTGTAGCGTAGGACTTACGGACGCGGGTTCGATCAGATGGGTCGCTTCCATCCGCAAGGATGGATAGATACACGGGGCTCACATCGGTGAAACCTTACCGCACTGGCAACAGTGCACAGGCAACGCCGAGGGGTAGGAAGAGGGCTAACCTCAGGCCTGCCCTGTAGAGACTCATAGGTTGGCTGATCCGGAAGCGGTGGAGCCAATACTAGGATCCGGGATTCTTTACTGCCTTTCCCTTCGGAGAGGATGTTGGTGAAGTTCCGGATAACACGCTCCGCTCCCTCGCCTGCTTCGGCAGACAAGGGATGAAGGCATAGTCCAGCCCGCCTCGAAAGAGGTGGAACGAGCTGTCCCGCCGCCTCCACCAATGTCCCTCCGGCGATTGCGCCGGAGGGACTCCCTTTGACACGCCATCAAGCCTTTGCGGTGCTTGTGCCCGATGCGGCAGCAGCGCGTCAGCTTGTGGAACTCGTCTCCGGCGTATAGCTCTTCCTGGCCTTGACCTGCGCGGGATTGAACGCGGCGAGCGACTTGTAGTCGCGCGAAATGGCTTCGCGCTCGGACGTCGGGAAGACGCCTTCCAGATCTGTCTCCGGTGACGGCGCGCGCTCGCGAGCGATCTCGAGCACGCGGTCGGGACCCAGCGCGCGATTGGCAAGCACGATGCGGCTCGTGGGTTCGCGGCGTTCTTCCTCGTAGCGGCCGAGAGCAAGCTCTACCGTGGGTGCAGTTGCGAGATGGAACGCAAGTGCGCGGGCGTCAATCAATCCCTGCGTCGCGCCGTTCGAACCGATGGGGTACATCGGATGCGCGGCATCGCCGGCCAGCGTGATGCGGCCATGCGTCCAGCGCGGCAGCGGGTCGCGGTCGACCATCGGGAATTCGTAGATGTCCGCTGTCTTACTGACCACTGCCGTGACGTCGACACCAGGCCACTTCCAGTTGGCATAGCGGCCGAGCCACTCTGCGGGGTTCACCTTGCGGTTCCAGTCCTCGCGCGGCGTGGAGCCGGGCTCGCCGGTCTGGATGTCGCAGATGAAGTTGAACAGGATCTCGCCCGAATCCTTGTCGATGCTGATCGGATAACCGACGAACTTCTGCTTCGAATGGCCCGTCCAGTTCATCGTCGGGCCCACAGTACCCGCGGGCAGCGTCGTTGCACCCCGGAACAGCGAGACGCCACTCCACTTCGGGATGCCTTCGGTCGGATAGAACTGCTTGCGGATCGCGGAATGGATGCCGTCCGCTGCGATCACGACATCGGCTGTGGCTTCTCCCAGAGAAGCTCCGGTTGCACGGTCCATGAACCTCAACGTCACGGCATCGCCCGCGGGTTCCACGGCCGTCAGCGCATGGCCGAACCGGATCGAGTCATCGCCGATCAAGGCGCGCGCTTCTTCGAGCAACAGCATCTGGAACCGGCCACGGTGAATGGCGATCTGCGGCCAGTCATAGCCGGCGGCCAGTCCCCGCGGCTCGCGCCACACCACCCGACCGTCGTCCATGCGATAGACGAGTTCGTCGATGAGGACGCCGAGCTTGCTCGCCTTTGCAAGCAGCCCGAGCTCGGTCAGCTCACGAACCGCATGCGGCAGCAGGTTGATGCCGACGCCGAGCGGCTCGGGCTTCTTGACCGCTTCGTAGACGGTGGGTTTGAACCCCACGCGCGCGAGACTGATTGCGGTCGCAAGACCGACGATGCCGCCACCCACAATTGCGATACGCAAACGCTGCTCCATCTTGTTCTCTTACAGGACGCGGTACACGGACAGGCGTACATGGGTCGGCAACCGCTCGCCCACCGCAATTGCCATCAGGTTATTCAGATAAGCCAATTTCTCGCTCGACGTGTAGAACCGGACCATAGTGCGAAAGTAGTAGTCGCTGCCCGGCAGGATGGCCCCGGTCGCGAGCTTCGCGAGCACTTCAGGACTGCCGCTGCGCAAGCCGGTTGAGCGAACCTCCACCGCCTCCCCGTCCAGCAGCACACCATAGCGCGCCTCGAGGTCGATCACGCCGTTCGGGCCGACCGCCTGCCAATCTGCACCACCCGGAATGATGGTGCCCATGTATTCGCCTGAAACCGTGCCGCCGACGATGGGCACGTACCGCCGACGTTGTCCCGCAACCTCGCCAAAGTCCACCGGCTTGCCGACCTCAACCGACAGCTCGAGCATGGGTGCTCGTGCAACAACCTCTGCCATGGAACCCCGCCCTGCTTTGTGGTCTAGGAATCACGAGCCCGAAGGCGGCAAGTTTGTCTCTTTTGTAGCCCGTAGCGCAAATGCACCTTGGACGCGTCGTGAGCGCAATCGGGTTACGACCTCGTCAAAGGGTCCTGCGTACCACCAGGAAGTAGACGATCAGGATTGCGGCGATCGCCGCTGCGATTTGTAGCACCCGGGGACGCCATTCCTTAAGTGCATTCGCTGCCAGCCGCCGGGCTTCATTCGGCTCGATGAACGCCGCGATGCCCTTGGGCTCATGCCCGATCAACTCGGTCATCCCCGCAACGTCCCCGGCGCTGCCCGCCTTGAGCATGCGCCAGGTCTCGGGATTGAGCGGCGCACCCGGGATGAGTCCGGAGGCCCACGCGGAAACAGCCATCACGAATGCCGGGACCGTTACGTACCAGGCGGCCCCGAAGCCCATCGCTCGACGATACGTGTCGATCATGTCCCGATAGGAAACCGACGTGGCACCAACCACTGCCACGGAATGGCCGGTAGCAGCATCGGATCGCAGGCAAGTACTCACCGCCTCAGCCAAGTCATCGACGTGAATGGGCTGGAAGGCAGCGGCGCCGAGGCTCGGCACCGGGATGATCGGCATGCTCGCGAGCACGCGGAACATGCGTGACGAGTCACCCTCCTCGCCATAGACCAACGATGGCCGGAGGATCGTCCACTGCAATGGCAAGGCCATCAAGGCGCGGTCTGCTGCGAACTTGGACTTGAAGTAGCCCGTGTCACCGCCGTCGGCGCCGAGTGCCGAGATTTGCACGACCCGTTCGACCCCTACCCGCGCGCACGCTTCAAACAAGGCTGCCGGAGCACGGTGGTGGACTTCGTCAAAGCGACTCCCGCGAGTTTCGACGATGATGCCCACGGCATTGACAACCGCATCGACGCCGGCAAGTCGAGCGGTCCAGGCTTCCGGCTTGACGTCCTTGGTAAAGTCGATCGCAACATCGCCAGCCAACCGTGGCGTCCGTACGCCGCGAACCACGGCATGGCCGTCGGCAGCGAGGCACTGGCAGATCGCGCTTCCAATGAACCCCGAGGCCCCGCAAACGAATACCTTCAAGCGCTACTCCCACCTGTTCCACGGGAACGGCCGTCGATCAGACGCTCCCGTCAGGAATCTCGCCGTCGCAGCCATCCAGTTCCCGAGCCCCTGACCGAAGTCCGCGAGCGCCTCATTGCGCGAGCGGGCGAACAACATCCACAGAATCTGCAGCACGGCGCATACCCATGCGATCGTCTGCGCAAGGTTCAGCAGCACCGCGAGGATGAACATGACGACGGCATGTGAGAACAGGTTCGGCGGCAAGGCGAGTTTGGATGCGTCATCCGCATTCGTGGAAGTGGCCATGATGGACTCCTGGGACCGAGGGACAATCGGCCGCCACTGTAGCAGCCGCTCGCGTGCAACCCGTATAGCGAATTGTCCTGTGATATGCGAAAAACATCGTTAAGCTGCCGCCGCTCGCCGAACGGTGGTGACGCATTCAAAATACATTTCTGCAGCCTCAGGGCCGGACGGGATTGGCCTGCCGGCACACGGATCTCCTTGGACCATGGGACTCTTCGAGCGCTATCTCACCCTCTGGGTCGGCCTTGGCATGCTGGCAGGTGTCGGCGTCGGACTGCTGTCGCCTGAACTGTTCCAGGGCATCGCCGCCCTCGAAGTCGCGCATGTGAATCTCGTGGTGGCGGTGTTCATCTGGGTGATGATCTACCCGATGATGATCCAGATCGACTTCGCGGCGATCCGCGACGTCGGGCAACGACCCCGCGGACTGATCCTGACGCTGGTAGTCAACTGGCTGATCAAGCCCTTCACGATGGCCATGCTGGCGGTCCTGTTCTTCGATCACCTGTTCGCGCCGTGGGTGGACCCGCAGTCCGCTTCGGAATACATCGCCGGCATGATCCTGCTGGGGGTCGCCCCCTGCACCGCCATGGTCTTCGTCTGGAGCGAACTGACCCGCGGCGATCCGAACTACACCCTGGTGCAGGTCTCGGTAAACGATCTCGTCATGGTATTCGCTTTCGCGCCCATCGCCGCATTCCTGCTCGGTGTCACCGATGTCAGCGTGCCGTGGGAGACGCTGCTGATCAGCGTCCTGCTCTATGTCGTCTTGCCGCTGATCGCCGGGTTCGTCACGCGGCGGCTGTGGCTCACCCATGGCAAGGACTACCTTGCGCGACACATCGCCGGCCTCAAGCCATGGTCGGTCATCGGCCTGATCGCCACCGTCGTGCTGCTGTTCGGCCTGCAGGCAACCACTCTGGTCGCGAAGCCATTGGTCATCGGCCTCATCGCCATTCCGCTGGTACTGCAGTCCTATGGAATCTTCGCGATCACGTTCTTCCTGGCCCGCTGGCTCAAGCTGCCGCACGACATCGCGGCTCCCGCCTGCCTGATCGGCACGTCCAATTTCTTCGAACTGGCCGTCGCTGTCGCAATCTCGCTGTTTGGCCTCAGCTCCGGTGCTGCCCTGGCCACAGTGGTGGGAGTGCTCGTCGAAGTACCCGTCATGCTGTCGCTGGTCGCGATTTCGAACCGCACTCGCCATTGCTTCCCGGCGAAATCGGCGCGGGCAAGTGATTAGCGCGCGCCACGACGTCATTGTCGTCGGCGGCGGGCAGGCTGCGCTGGCCACCGCTTACTTCCTGAAGCGCGCGGGACTCTCCTTCGTACTGCTGGATGCGGAGGACGGCCCGGGCGGCGCGTGGCGCCACGCGTGGCAATCGCTTCGATTGTTCTCGCCGGCCACGTGGAGTTCCATTGCGGGCCGACCGATGCCACAAAAGTCTGGCGATTACCCCGCCCGCGACGACGTCATCGACTACCTGGACGACTACGAGCACCACTACCAACTGCCTGTGGAGCGGCCGGTGTGGGTGGAGTCCGTAGCCCACAACCAAGGTGCCCTCACGGTCAAGTCCGCCGCGCGCGACTGGCATGCACGGGCGGTGGTCAGCGCAACCGGCACCTGGCGTGCGCCCTTTATCCCGCCCTACCCAGGCAGCGAGACCTACGCAGGCGAGCAACTTCATTCCGCGCACTATGCGGAACCGACTCGCTTCGCGGGCAAGCGAGTCCTTGTGGTCGGAGGAGGCAATTCGGGTGCCCAGATTCTTGCGGAGGTGTCCCAGGTCGCCACGACTACGTGGGTAACGGTACAGCCTCCTGCCTTCCTGGCAGACGACGTGGATGGACGCGTGCTGTTCGCGCGTGCCACCGAACGCTGGAAAGCCCAGCAGGAAGGGCGCGTCGTCGACGTGCCCGTCGGCGGACTCGGCGATATCGTGATGGTCCCCGCACTGAAAGAAGCGCGAGCACGCGGGGTGCTCCACTCCGTGCGGCCTTTTGAGAGGTTCACGCGTACCGGCGTCATCTGGCCGAACGGTGCTGAGGAGGCCATCGACGTCGTCATCTGGTGTACAGGATTCCGGCCGGCGCTTGGCCATCTTGCATCCCTTGATCTCGTGGAGCCGGATGGTCGCGTGCAGGTGGCAGGCACTCGCTCGATCAAGATGCCGAGCGTGTGGTTGGTCGGCTACGGAGACTGGACTGGCGCCGCGTCGGCCACGCTGGTCGGGATCACGCGCACGGCGCGAAGCACGGTGGCCGAGATTGTGACGGTCCTGGGGTAACAGGGACCCTGTTGGCCCGAGGCCCCCGCGATCTATCCATCCGGATTGGAGAGGTACGATTGCTTAAGCGTTCCCTCCGGCCCGAAGGCCGGAGGGAAAGCGGAAACGTCAGGGAATGACGCGTTCCCAGCTGAAAGGTCCGAACGCAGTGGCGCTCGCCGCCGCGTTTGCCTTCGGATTGACGGTCAGCCGCGTGTACTGCAGCGGGAAGGTGCTGCCGTGGACAACCAGTCGATGGAAGTTCGGTACGTCATAGCTCGGGTGGGTGTCATAGTTGTCGTCCGTGCAGGCGGCCGTCTCGGCTCCCACGCCCGTTTCGATGACGCAAGGCGCGTTGTCCTTCAGAGGGTTGTCAGAACGGAACTTGTGGGAATCACCGTTGATGAGCAGCACGGGCTTCGCGAAAGCCTTTGTCAGCGTCGCGATCTTCTCGATGACGGGCTCGTAGTTGCTGAGGTGGTTCGCAGCAGGCAGCGTACCATCGAGGTCCCACATATCAGCCTGTTCCGTGATGACCACGGCCTTGTCACCGTGGGCAGTCGCCAAGGCGAATGCCGCTTCCAGCCAGCGAAGGTCGGCGCCTTTGCGCTGCGCCACCTCCTGCAGTTGCGGAGCGGACTTCACTGCTCCAAATGCGCCCGTGTTCCACTGGTCGTCATCGTTGTTGGATCCACCCGGGACATTGATCGTCACGAACAGGACTTGCGACTGCTCCCACATGACGTTCTCGACATACTCCGCATCGGACGGATGGGCCGGATCGAATGCCTGCGCCTGGGAAATGACGTGCTTGGCGCGACCGCCGAGCGTCTCACCCGCCTGAGGGAAGAACATCGAGCGTACGAGCGCAAGATTGGCAACGGGATGGCCAGCCGCGTAGTCCACGTACTCGCCCGCCGAGTTCTTGATGCCGCCGCCTTCCTTCGCCTTCTGGCAGTCTGCCCATTCGTTGTCGCCGGGCGTATAGACGAGCGGATCCTTGAACTGGGTCCACAGGTTGAAGACCGTCTGGTTGTAGGACAGCGTGCAGAACGTGCTGCCTGAGTGGATATCGCCCGTATGCAGCACGAGGCGCACTTTCGGGTCGCGGTTGACCGCGTCGATGAACGCTGGTGTCGCAAGGATCTGCCGGGTATCGCCCGGATTCGGGCCGTCCTTGCTGTCAGGCACGTATACGCCGCCTGCAGGGCATTCGTCAGCCGCAGCGGCAGCCGTGGGCGCCTTGCAGCCATAGGGCGCGTCGCCGTAGACAGCCAGCGCGAAGGCGTCTTCCGAGCGGAATTCCATGTCGTCGTCGCGATCCGCGATCGCGGGCAGCACCACTGCCAGGCCGGTAGCCAGCAGGGCGGTCGAAGCAAGCAGCTTTTTCATCGGTTTTTCTCTAGTTGGATGGACGGGACACACGGTCCGCCGCAAGACGCACGGGCCAGCTGAACGAGCAGCTACAAGGCGGGCAGAGTGTGGGCGCTCCGTATGTCAGACCGGTGACCGTTCAGCGACAAGCTTCGCCGACAGAACGCCGGCCCCCATCGACCGCACGAGGAACATCGGCTAGACTCGAAGAGTCATCGGGGAGTAGCCGCTCTTCAAAGCGAAGAGGCTTACGTCAACATACTTGGCCGGCAGGCCGTGGCGTACGCAGACCCTTGAGCCCTTGAGGCTTGAATCCTTGGCAAGACCTTTGACCACTACGCCTCTGCCTTGGCCGGGGATGCGTCGTGGTCATTTGTCATGTGCCCGGCCATGGAAGCATCAAGATGGAATCGCTACTCGTCTCGACCGGTGTCGTCGCCCTCGCGGAAATCGGCGACAAGACGCAGCTACTCGCCTTCATCCTGGCCGCGCGCTTCAAGAAGCCTGTGCCGATCATTGCCGGCATCCTGCTCGCAACCCTCATAAACCACGGCCTCGCCGGCGCGCTCGGTGCGTGGATCACAGCTGCCATCAGCCCCGAGATCCTGCGTTGGATCCTCGGTGCCTCGTTCATCGGCATGGCCATCTGGACGCTGATCCCCGACAAGATCGAGGAGGAAGAAGCCACGGTCGCCAAGCGCTTTGGCGTCTTCGGCGCCACGCTGATCACGTTCTTCCTCGCCGAGATGGGCGACAAGACGCAGATCGCCACGATCGCCATGGCCGCGCACTACGGAACGCCCGTGCTCGTCGTGCTCGGAACCACGCTCGGTATGCTCATCGCGGACGTGCCGGCCGTCTTCATCGGCGACAAACTGGCGACGCGCATTCCCATGAAGCTGGTGCATTCGATTGCCGCTGCGATCTTCGCGCTGCTCGGTGTTGCTACACTGCTGGGCGCCGGCGCCAAGCTCGGCTTCTGACGCCGGAAACCCCATGACGCTTCCCACCCAACGCACCCTGGCGCGCATTCCCGCCGGGGTGTGGGTACTGGGTTTCGTCAGTCTGCTGATGGACGTGTCGTCCGAGATGATCCACAGCCTGCTGCCGCTCTTCATGGTGGGCACGCTCGGTGCCAGCGCCTTCACCGTCGGCCTGATGGAGGGCCTTGCGGAAAGTACGGCGCTCATCGTCAAGGTGTTCTCCGGCGTCCTCAGCGACTTCCTAGGCAAGCGCAAGGCGCTCGCGCTGTTCGGCTACCTGCTCGGTGCCCTGACGAAGCCCCTGTTCGCGATCGCACCCGCTGCGGGCGTGGTACTCACCGCGAGACTCCTCGATCGCGTTGGCAAAGGAATTCGCGGCGCGCCTCGCGATGCCCTGGTCGCTGACATCACGCCGCCCGAGATCCGCGGCGCCGCGTTCGGCCTGCGCCAGTCGCTCGATACGGTCGGCGCCTTCCTCGGTCCGTTGCTGGCGGTCGGGCTGATGCTGCTTTGGGCCAACGACTTCCGCGCCGTGTTCTGGGTCGCAGTCATTCCCGGACTGCTCGCGGTGGCATTGCTGTTCTTCGGCGTGAAGGAACCGGACCGCCACGAGGGCGCCAGGAAGGTGAATCCGATCCGGCGCGACAACCTGCGCCGCCTTTCACCAGCCTATTGGTGGGTGGTCAGCGTGGGCGCCGTGTTTACCCTCGCACGCTTCAGCGAGGCGTTCCTGGTGCTGCGGGCACAGCAAAGCGGCGTTCCCGTCGCGCTCGTCCCGCTCGTGATGGTCGCGATGAACCTGGTGTACGCCGGCACTGCTTATCCGTTTGGCAAGCTCTCGGACCGCATGAGTCACAAGATGCTGCTTGCCGTGGGATTGGTCGTCCTGATTGCCGCCGACATGGTGCTCGCGCACAACGACCACTGGCTGACGGTCCTGGCAGGAGTCGCACTCTGGGGCGTGCACATGGGGATGACGCAGGGGCTGCTGGCGACGATGGTCGCGGACACGGCGCCCGTGGACCTGCGGGGCACTGCGTTCGGCTTCTTCAATCTGGTCAGCGGCGTTGCGATGCTGATCGCCAGCGCCGTGGCAGGCCTGCTGTGGGATCAGGCGGGCGCGTCGGTCACGTTCTACACGGGCGCCGGCTTCTGCGTCGTGGCTCTGCTCGTCCTTATCCGGAAGGCCTAAGCGAGCTGTCGGGGGTGGTCAGCAGCTTCTGCAGCACCATCCAGGGATCCCCACCGGACTGCTGCACGTCGGCTTCGATGTAGCGCTGCAGACGGTCGCGGAGCACCGTGTACCCGACCGAATAGGCACCGTAGTCATCGACGTATTTGAGCAACGCGGCCGGGCTCGACACCAGCGCTTCGCGTTCCAGCCGGAACGTGGCGCTGTTGAACGAGAGCGTTCCGTAGCGATAGTCACTCAGGATCGGCATCACCGCGACGCTCAGCCGGTTGAGCAGCTGATGGACCTTGATCGCCTTCTCTGCCTGGCCGGGCGCCACGCCCGCCAGCGGCGACAACACGTCCCGCTCGAATGCCAGGCGCTCGTCCGCCGACCAGACCAGATCGACACCGTAGTTTGCAGCCCCTTCCCGGAAAGTCGAATCAGGAGAGCGCAGCAGCACCACCTGGTCTTCCAGAGGAAACCCGGCCGGTGACGCTGCCTCCAGCAGCAGGAACTGCGCGTGATGACCGGGATAGCCTTCATGGCAGGCAACATCCACTGCGGCCCCGACGAGCGCGATGGCCGTCGGGTTGACCTGAAGCGTGCTGCGACCCCCACCTTGATACCGATGCCAGGCCGCCGGCACGGACCGCGACCATTCCACTGTCAGCTGCTCGTTGTCGGGCAGCTTCCAATGGGCCTTGGTCCGGGCGCGACATTCCTCCAGTGCACGGTCGAATACTGCCTTGCGCTTGTCCGCCGGAATCACGAGCTGGTTCTGGAACGATGCCAGTCGGAACGCGAGGGTTCCGGTGCCGGTCAACAGCGTGTCGAGCTCCTTGATGAGCGCAGCGTTGGCTGCATTGTCCACCTGGGGCAGATCAACCCCGTACAGCTTGCGCGCCTCTTCGGCGAACGGCAGCGGCTTCGACGCGCTCATCACTTCCAGCAAGGCCTGCAATTGCCTGACCTTCGCCTGCAGGCGAGTGCCGCGGTCATTGCCGGCCGCTGGCGGGTTCTTGTCACCTTCGGCAATCAGCGCGCGAGTCCGGCCCAGCAACTCGGCCAGTGACGGGCCCTCCTTCGCCAATCGCGTGTCGAGTTCAGCGGGTCCGAAATAGCCATCTACCTCGCCCTTGCGATGCCGATCCAGTTCCAGTGCGATCCGGACGTACTCTTCTGCCTGTCTGGCCACCGGATCGGCCGGGGGCTGCGGCTTGCACCCGACGAGCGCGACCGCAATCGCGATGAGGGCCCATACACTTCGCCGCATCGATTCTCGCCTCATTCCGTACGCAACGCCTGGATGGGGTCCAGCAACGACGCGCGGCGCGCCGGGTAGCTGCCGAACACGAGACCGACCAACGCGGCGATGCCGAGCGCCAGCGCCATGGCGCCTGCGGAGACCGTCGCGGGCCACCCCAGCGACCATCCCAGGATACGTGCGGACAGGAGTCCGAGGACCAGCCCCACGAAACCGCCGACCACGCTCAACGTCACGGCTTCGATCAGGAACTGCATGGCGACATCACCCGAGCGCGCCCCCGCTGCCATCCGCAAACCGATCTCGCGGGTTCGCTCGGTGATCGACACGAGCATGATGTTCATGATGCCGATGCCGCCCACGATCAGCGACACACCGGCAATGCTCGCGAGCAGTGCCGTCATCGTGCCGCTGGCGCGGTCCAGCGTGTCGGCCATTTCTTCCAGTGTGACCTCGTCGAGCTTCGGCAGGTTGGCGAGCGCAAACGCCGCGGCCGGCGTATAGAGGCCCTTGGTCAAGGCCTGTGCGGCCTGCGTCTCGACCGTGAAATCGTCAGGGACTTCGCCCCCACCCCGCTGCGCAGCGAGATAGCCCACTTCCCTGGTGCTGCCCGAGATGCCGTGCCGCTTGCGCAGCAACGTCGTCACGTCGGTGGAAATGCGCGACGTCTCGCCGGCCTTCTCCGCCGCAATCGTGATCGTCTCGAGATGGCTCTCACCAAGCGCCTTCTGCAGCGCGGCCCACGGCAGGAACAGCACGTCCTTGTGGTCCTCCGCCTGGCCGTCCGTGACACCAACGATCGTGTACGTTGCATCGCGCAGGCTAATCGTCTTGCCGACCGGATCGGCACCCACTCCAAACAGCGAGTCCGCGAGTCCACGGCCGACCACCGCTTCGAGCGCTTCCCCACCGGCGAGCATCCGTCCCGGCTTCAGGTTCCAGGAGTACATCTTCGCGTAGCCCGTCGAGATGCCCTGGATGCGCGTGAAGGAGCGTGCGTCACCCGCAGAGATAAACGTCCGGATCGACATGCCCGGGCTGATGCCCAGTATCCCCTTGACCTCGGTCGCGATAGCTTCCGCGTCTGCCGGCATCAGCGTCGTTGCTGCGCCCCGCCCCGCCACGATGCCCACGCTGTCACCGCCGCGCGTGTAGTTGCCTGACTTCACGAAGATGAGGTTCGTGCCTGCCGAACTGACCTCGCCCTCGACGGACGCCCTCGCCCCGGTGCCGAGCGCCACCATCGTCAGCACCGCCGCCACGCCGATGATGATGCCAAGCATCGTCAGGATCGTCCGCAGGCGATTGCGGTTCAGGGACCGGACGGCCAGCCGGATGTTCACGGGCATCAATGGAAACATGGCGTACTCCAGTCAACCAGCAAGACAGTCATTCCGATTTCAGGGCGACGACAGGATCGAGTCCGGCGGCACGACGAGCGGGCCCGTAACCGAAGATCACGCCGGTGATGGCAGCCATCGCCACTGCAAGCACGAGCATCGTCGGCGACACGGCGGTGGCCCAATGCAATCCGTACTCGGCGAACAACAGGGCCACTGAGCCCAAGCCCAAGCCGATCACACCGCCCAGCGCGGCCAGTGCGACGGCCTCGACGAGGAACTGCGCCATCACATCGTTCATGCGCGCGCCGAGCGCCATGCGCAGCCCGATCTCGCGGGTTCTCGCGGCGACCGAAACGAGCATGATGTTCATGACACCGATGCCGCCGACCAGCAGCGACACGGCCGCGGCTGCCGCCAGCAGCAGCGTGAACGTGCGGCCCGCCTGGCGGAGGCTCTTCGCCATCTCCTCCCACGACGCCTGTTCGAACTCGACGACGTTGGAATGCACGGCACGGGCGAGACGCGGATCCATGCCCATGCTCGGCATCGCGGAGACGCTCTGGGTGTCCACACGGAAGTCGTCGAGCGTGTCAGCCGGCAGCTGGTGCAGTTCCCGCAAGCGCTGCTTGATGTCCTTGGCAACCTGCGTGGTCGTTGCGACCGATCGGGTCCGCACGTTGATCTCGTCGTAGGTGTCGCGCTTCAGGAGCGACTGCGCTACGGCCAAGGGCACATAGAAGGTCGGGACGACCAGGCCGCTACCCTCGTCCACGGCGCCCGAGATGACGCCAACGACGCGAAACGGCTGCCCGCCGATATTGACCGACTGTTCGGTGGCAATGACATTCGGCCATAACCTCGAGGCCACGGCTGCGGACACGATCATCACCCTGTCGCCCTGGGCGTGCTCGCGCTCCGTGAGCAAGCGACCGGAAGCGAGCTTCCAGCCCTTCATCTCAGGCCAGGCCGGTTCAAAGCCGTAGGCCTTGGCGATGCGCACCGTCAATCCGGGATTGGCATCCAGCGTGACGTTGCCCGCCACGCTGCCGGCGATCGACTTCACGTCCTTGATGCCCCTGGTCAGCAGTTGACGTTCCGCGGCGCCCAACGGCGTCGCTGGCGTGCGGTACTTCGTCATCTTGGGTGCCACCGCACGCCGACGGGCGTCATCGACGGCAGCGTTGTCGCCCTCCTCCAGAGCCGTGCCCAGCTCCGCATTTCCGACCGCGCCTTCCGCCATCTCGCCGCCACTCGTATCCTGCTCGCCGCTGGTTACGATCGCGGCAGGACGCAGGTTGCCGGATCGGATCGTGATCTGCGTCGGGCCAGCACTTTCAATCTGCGATTCGATGCGCAGCTGCGCACCTCGGCCGAGCCCGGAAACCACCACGACCATCGCCACGCCGACACTCATGCCGCAGAGCGTGAGGAGCGCCTGCAGGCGGTTTTGCGTCAGCGCCTTCAGCGCCATCCTCAGGTTGTTACCCATGGTGGGCCGGCTTCGCCGCGTCCTTCGCGGTCACGCCTTTGGCCTGGGCGGGGAGGTTCGCTGCCGAGATGTTGAACTGTGCAGGCGCGCCCTTGTACAGGAAGGCGACACGGATAACCGCGCGCGCGTCGGCGAGCGCCTTCACCTTGCCTTCCCACAGATCGCCGTTGGCGCCGATCGCCATCTTGACGAACTCGGGCTTGGAGCCCGCGCGTTCCACTTCGACGGCGACGTCCGACACGGTAGCCGCCGGCAGATCCGAGCGGGCCTCGTCCGTGAAGTAAAGCTGGACACCGCCGGCCGCGGGCATCACGACCTCGAAATGGAGGTCCTGGTACATGGCAACATAGCCCCCGTGATGCGGCTCGTGGTCGCCGTGCGCCATGGCGGCGTGATCATGCCCTTCATGCGCGGTTGCGACGGCGGACAACGCCAGGGGCAACGCTGCGGCGGCTCCTGCAATCAGGCAACGAACTAGCTTATGCATGACGGACTGCCTCGTTATTCATGATGAAGGGCTTCGATGGGATCGAGCTGGGCGGCGCGGCGCGCCGGATAGACGCCGGACACGATGCCGAGCACGGCCGCGACGATGATGGCGAGCACTGTCGACAACGGCGAGACGACGGTGGACCAGTTGAGCACGCTTTCCAGACTGGCCGAGATCAGGACCCCCGCGCCCGCCCCGATCAGTCCTCCCAGCAGACTGAGCAGCACGGCTTCGACTACGAACTGGAGGGCGATGTCGCTGCGTCTGGCACCTAGCGCCATCCTGAGGCCCACCTCGCGGGTACGCTGGGTCACGGACAGCAGCAGCAGGTTCATGACGCCGATGCCGCCGACGACCAGCGACACGGTGGCCACGCCGGCCAGCAACGCGAGCATGGTCCAGTTGGCCCGCTGCAGCGACGAGGACAATTGTTCAATGGTGAGCTTGTCGACGCTTGCGAGATTGCCCCCGACGATTCTTGCAAGCTCCGGCGGCAGGCCCTTGCCCAGCAGCTCCTGGGCCTGCGTCTTCACGGTGAAATCATCTGCCATCTGTTCGGCAATGCCATGGCGATCACGCAGCAGCGCGACGATCTCCTTGGCGATCCGCGTGGTGTCGCCGGCCGAGGCCGTGGTCACCGTGATGGTATTCAGCTTGCTGAGGTTGAGCAGACGGTGGATGGCCTTGACGGGTACATACACGGCATCGAACTGGTCGTCACCGGCGACCGGTTGGGTTGCCCAGCTGCGGCTGCCGACGACACCGACGATCTCGAAGGGCTGCTTCCACAGCAGCACCTTCTTGCCGACCGGGTTCACTCCTTCTCCGAACAGCCGGTCTGCCACGACGCGGCCCAGCACCATGACTTGCTCGCCCGCATCGGCCTGGGCCTTGGTCAGAAACTTGCCGTCAGGGAACGTCCAGCCACGACGGATCTGCGGCAACTCTGACTCCGTACCATGAAGGCGCGTCAGCCACTGCTTCGCCTCGTTGTCGGCCAGGCTGATGCGCGCGTTCTCGTGAACGCCGGTCGCCACGAACTGCACCCCAGGGATTTCCTTGCGGATGGCCTCGGCATCCTCCAGCGTCAGCGTCGCGGCGGCACCGAGACCGGCCATGGAGTCGCCAAGACGGTCCTTGGCCGTTGGATGGTCGTGCACCGCCATCGGATCGTCTTCGAAATGAATCTTTTGCAGCCGTTCGCTCAGTGGCGTGCCATCCGGATACCACACGGCGGAACTCAGACGCGGCACAGGCGCCTGACGCAGGCTGGCTGCGTACACCCCCATCTGGCCGGGCCTCTGGTCGCTGGCGTGATCGGCCGGCGTCTCGCTGCCCTGGGAGCGCTGCAGCTGGTAGTTGCCGGCCGTCACGACGATCATGTTCGCGCCGGCCGCGAGCAACTGGTCCTTGATCGCCTCCTGCGCGCCGCGCCCGAGTGCCATGCTGGTGACGAGCGCTCCGACCCCCACCACCACCCCGAGCATGGCTAGCCCCGTCTGGATACGGTTTCGCTGCAGCGACTGCACTGCAAGTCCCAGGAACTGACGTCCGCCGAACATGGGCAACTCCCTTATCTTCCGCCGGCCGCGGCCATGGGAAGTACGTCGGCCTCTTCAAAGGCCTTGCGCGGGACATTGGGCTTGTCGCTCGTGATCACGCCGTCGCGAACCGCGATGATGCGGGTACCGTAAGCCGCGATGTCCGCCTCGTGCGTAATCAGCACGATCGTGATGCCGCGACGTTCACGCAGCTCCTGCAGCAGGCTCATCACCTCGATGCTGGTCTTGGTATCAAGGTTGCCCGTCGGTTCATCAGCCAGGATCAGCGTCGGCTCGTTCACGAGCGCCCGCGCGATGGCAACGCGCTGCTGCTGGCCGCCCGACAACTGGCTGGGGTGATGATCCGTGCGATCGGACAGGCCCATCGACTTGAGCGCCTTGATCGCACGCTCGCGCCGGTTGACCGCCGTCAGGACGGGCCGCGAGTACAGCAGCGGCACCTCCACGTTCTCGGCGGCGGTCGTCCTTGGCAACAGATTGAAGCCCTGGAACACGAAGCCGATCTGCTTGTTGCGGATGTCCGCCAGCTCGTCGCGGGACAGGTTGGAGACGTCCTTGCCATTCAGCAGGTAATGCCCCTCGGTCGGCCGGTCAAGGCAACCGAGGATGTGCATCATCGTGGACTTGCCAGACCCCGAGGGCCCGGTGATGGCCACGAACTCGCCCTGCTCGATGTCGAGCGATACACCGCGCAGCGCATGCACGGTGTTCTCACCCAGCTTGTAGACCTTCTTCAGGTTCTTGAGAGATATGACAGACATGATCAGCTCCCGGTAGGCATGGAGGTAGCGGATGTCAGCGCACCCACGGGACGCGCGGTGCCTGTCTCGGCAGCTGTCGCAGCGGCGCCCTCAGGCATCTTGTTGAGGCCGGCATAGTTGAACAGGGCCGTCGCGATGGACTTCTCCGCGCCTGCCATGCCGAACGTCTTGCCTGCGCCCTCGATCACGTAGAACTCGTTGGCCGCATGCGCATTGCCGCCGGAACCCACGCGGCCGCTCGCGATCGGAATGTCGAGAACCGTGCCTGCGAAGAGGTACGCGGGCCAGTAGCCGCCCAGGATGGACTCATGCGGAATGGGCGGTTGCGGGTTGGAGCCGAACGTGACCTGCATGGATTCAACGGCCCGCGCCAGATCGTTGTCGTAGCTCATCTTGGCCCAGGGCACGTCGCCGACCACGTTGATCTCGACGTCCTGGAAGCCGTGCTTGTCGAGGTGCTTGCGCAGTTTCTTGACGATGTCCGGACCCGTCATGTTCGGCACGTAGCGGAAGTTGTGCTTCGACGTGATCTTGTTCGGCAGGATCGCGCCCGAGCCGCCCGCGAACATGTTGCCGCCCCAGATGCCGTCCAGGTTCATCGACGTACCGTAGCGCGCCATCTTGGTCTGCTCGTACGGATCATCGGAGATGAAGCGCTCTACACCCAAGTTCTTGGCCGCCACTGCGAGGTTGCGACCCTTGGCCGTCGCCCGCAGGTCCGCTTCCTCCTCCTTCGTCAACGGCGCGATGTCGTCGTAGAAGCCGTCGATCATCACCCTGTTGCCACTTTCATCCACCAGCGTCGACAGCATCTTGATGTGCCGCCAGGCCGGGGCGTCGACAGAGCGCTTGTTGCCGCCGTGGATGTCGCTGTAGTTGGGGCCCCTGCCCCACTTCGCACCGCTGGTCGTCAGCTCGACGAACACGCAGCCCTCGGAGCCGCCGGGGCCCCACATGGCGTCCGCGCCTGCGAACAGGTCCGGGTGATCCATGACGAACTTGCGATAGCCCATCGACATGCGCTCTTCGTCACCTTCGGCCACGAAGATGATGTTCACGGGCAACTTGCCGGTGGTCGCCTTGATGGACAGCAGCGCGTTGTAGAACGCCATCTGCGGGCCCTTCGAGTTCGTGGCGCCACGACCGATCAGCACCTTCTTGTAAGGCGCCTGCTCGACGAGAAGGCCCTCGAAGGGCGGCGCCTTCCAGAGGTCGGGCTGGGTGACCGGCATCGTGTCGTACATCCAGTAGACGACGAGCGTCTTCTCGGCGCCTTCATCGCACTTCGCGTAGACCACAGGGTTGCCCTGCTGGCCCCACTCGGTGATGCCGACGTCGTAGACCTGGGTCTTCTGGCAACCGAGCTGGTCGAAGAATCCCTTCACCATTTCGGCGGACTCGGGGATCCCTTCGCCGGTATTCGAGATGCTGGGCTGCTGGATCCACTTCTGCAGGTTGATGACGTGGTCGTCGATGTTCTTGTCGATGTAGTCGAACACCGACTTGAGGTCGGCCGACTGGATCTTGGCCATGTCGATCTTGACTTCTTCATCGCCATACGGACGGATGCCCAGTTTCGGCTCGGCCGGTGCAGCGGGCACCGCCGCGGTGGGCGCTGCAGCTTCCTGGCCGCAAGCGGCCAGCAGCACGGTGCTGATGACGAGCGGCAACCACAGGCGATTCGGGCGGTGAGTCTGGGAATTCATGGACGAGGCTCCCTTTGCATTTGGGGTTGCAGATTTCATTTGGCTTCACCGGGAGGGTTGTTCTTGCCGGCGTAGTTGTAGAGGACGGTGGCGATGGACTTCTCGGCGCCGGCGTACCCGTAGGTCTTGCCTGCACCTTCGATGACGAAGTACTCGTTGGCTGCATGGGAATTGCCGCCGTTGCCGGCGGCGCCGCCCACGATCGGGATGTCAAGCACATCGCCGGCGAACAGGTACGCAGGCCAGTAGCCACCCAGGATGGAGGCCGTGTCTTCCACCGGCTGGTCGTAGCCGATGCCGAAAGTGTCGAAGGTTTTCTTCAGTGCGTCCGCGATATCGTTGTCGTAGGTCCTCTTGGCCCAGGGCACGTCGCCGACGACGTTGATCTCCACATCCTGATAACCGTGCTTGTCGAGGTGCTTGCGCAGTTTCTTGACGATGTCCGGACCCGTCATGTTCGGCACGTAGCGGAAGTTGTGCTTCGACGTGATCTTGTTCGGCAGGATCGCGCCCGAGCCGCCCGCGAACATGTTGCCGCCCCAGATGCCGTCCAGGTTCATCGACGTACCGTAGCGCGCCATCGTCACGTAGGTCAGGGGGTCGTCCGCGATGAAGCGTTCGACGCCGAGGTTCTTCGCGGCAGTTTCAAGGTTGATCTTGCCGGCGGCGCTCTTGAGCTTGACCTTCTCTTCCGCCGTCAGCGGCGCGATGTCGTCATAGAAGCCGTCGATCATCACCTTGTTGCCGGTCTCATCCACCAGCGTCGACAGCATCTTGATGTGCCGCCAGGCCGGCGCATCCACCGACCGCTTGTTGCCGCCGTGGATATCACTGTAGTTGGGGCCTCTGCCCCACTTGGCACCGCTGGTCGTCAGCTCGACGAACACGCAGCCCTCGGAGCCGCCGCTGATACTGCCCTGCGTACCGAACCGGTACATGGCATCGGCACCAGCAAACAGGTCCGGGTGGTCCTTGACGAACTTCCGGTAGCCCATCGACATGCGCTCTTCGTCGCCTTCGGCAACGATGATCAGGTTGACGGGCAGCTTGCCGGCGACGGCCTTGATCGCCATGAACGCATTCCACTGCGCCATCTGCGGGCCCTTGGAATTCGTCGCGCCGCGACCGATGATCACTTTCTTGTAAGGCGCCTGCTCCATGAGCTGGCCTTCAAAAGGCGGCGCCTTCCACAGGTCCGGCTGGGTGACCGGCATCGTGTCGTACATCCAGTAGATGACGAGCGTCTTCTCGGCGCCTTCATCGCACTTCGCGTAGACCACAGGGTTGCCCTGCTGGCCCCACTCGGTGATGCCGACGTCGTACACCTTGGTCTGCTGGCAGCCGAGCTGGTCGAAGTAGCCCTTCACCATTTCGGCGGATTCCTGCATGCCCTCGCCCGTGTTCGAGATGCTGGGCTGCTGGATCCACTTCTGCAGGTTCATCACGTGCTCATCGATGTTCGCATCGATGTAGGCATAAACCTTCTTGAGCTCGTCCGAATGGATCTTGCTCATGTCGGGCGCGACGGTCTCGTCGCCCGCCGGCCGGATGCCGAGGGTGGGTTTGGCTGGCGCGGCTGCAGTGGGTGCCGTGGTCGGCGCCGACGCTTCCTGACCGCAAGCGGTGAGGAGCACGGTGCTGATTGCGAACGGCAACCAGGCCTTCAATTTCTTGTCACCGATAATGGGCATGTTCGACTCCTTAACGTTCCGATGCCCTTCCCTTGCGGGAACAGGCGACAGCAATGAACGGCATCGAGCCCAGTTGCCTGGGTGAATCGCCGCTCCCGCTGTCCTGGAACCTGAGAGTTTCCGCGCGACCGTCTCGCGCGTTGCTTCTTCGGTGGA
>JBEBIT010000044.1:0-28572 GCA_040080215.1 Steroidobacteraceae bacterium | reverse complement strand
TCGGGAATCCGCTGCCCTGGTTCACGGCGCCTGGACGGCGAGGCTTATTCCCTGTCGTCGAGCTCGTCGTCATCGTCGTCCAGGTCGTCGTCATCCTCGTCCCAGTCGTCGTCCTCGTCTTCGTCCTCATCGTCGAAGTCGTCGTCATCCTCGTCATCGGCGACGGAGCCCGACCAGCCGTCGGGCTGGGTGGTCTTTTCGAGATCGAGCACATGCCAGGTGTCGAGGTCGATCTCCTCGATATCGCCGTTCTCGTACTGGATCTTGACGAGCTCTTCGTCGGGATCCACGGCCAGCACCAGAAAGAGCTCTTCCTCTTCCAGGTCCTCGAACCATTGACCGGCAACAGGATCGTAATCTCTGCCCACAGCACACCTCAAAAAGGGCGACGCACCGCATCGCGACACAACTACTCGGGGGCCGAATATTAGCAGGCCGGTGCATTTCATTGGCAACAGTCCCGCACCGCCCTTTTCGCCACGCCACTCAGGGATTGCCCTTGCCGGGCATAACCCGCAGGCCCGCGCTTGGGAAAGCACCGGCAGGCGATCTGCTAGACTCGCTGCCACTCACTATATCCACGCCGCCCCGGCCTGCGAATGCAAGATGCACGCCTATAAAGCCCCCTTGAGAGATATCCGCTTCGTCGTCCACGAAGTGCTGGAGCTCGGCGCCCACTACCGCGCGCTCGGCCGTGACGATGTGACCCCGGACCTCGTGGACAGCGTGCTCGAAGAAGGAGCGCGGTTTGCCGAGGAGGTCCTCGCGCCGACCAACTTGCCGGGCGACGCCGAGGGCGTCCACTACGAGAACGGCATCGTGCGGACCCCGGCCGGGTTCAAGGACGCCTACGACAAGTTCTGCAGCGACGGCTGGGCCAGCATGACGGCGCCGGTCGACTATGGCGGCCAGGGCTTGCCTGAGAGCGCGCAGCTGCCGTTCGGCGAAATGCTGTGCTCCGCAAACCTCGCGTGGCGCCTGTACTCCGGGCTGGCGGAGAGCGCGATCCTCGCCATCAACGCGCATGCCAGCGATGCCCTCAAGTCGCTGTTCCTGCCGCATCTCGCTTCCGGCAACTGGAACGGCACGATGTGCCTCACCGAGCCCCATTGCGGCACGGATCTCGGCCTGCTGCGCACGCGAGCTGAGCCGAACGGCGATGGCAGCTATCGGATCAGCGGCACCAAGATCTTCATCACCGGCGGCGAGAGCGACCTTGCCGAGAATATCGTGCACCTCGTGCTCGCCCGCCTGCCGGACGCACCGGCCGGTTCGAAGGGCATCAGCCTGTTCCTCGTGCCGAAGTTCCTGCCCACTGCAGAGGGCAAGCCTGGCGCGCGCAACGGCGTGCGCTGCGGCTCCGTCGAGCACAAGATGGGCATCAAGGGCTCGGCCACGTGCGTCATGAACTTCAGTGATGCCACGGGCTGGCTGGTCGGGGCGCCTCACACCGGCTTGGCGTCCATGTTCACGATGATGAACCACGCGCGTCTCGGCGTCGGCGTGCAAGGGCTCGGGCTCTCGGAGACGTCGTTCCAGGGTGCGCTTGCCTATGCACGTGATCGCCTTCAGGGCCGCGCCGCGACGGGTGCCAAGTACCCGGACAAGGCTGCCGATCCGCTCATCGTGCATCCCGACATGCGGCGCATGCTGCTGACGCAGAAGGCGCTCACCGAAGGCGGGCGCATGCTCGCGTACTTCGCCGGGCAGCAGCTTGATATCGCGCTTAGCCATCCCGATGCGGAAGCGCGGCGCAATGCCGACGACCTGCTCGCGCTGCTCACCCCCATCGTGAAGGCGTTCCTCACCGACGCCGGCATGGAGGTGACCAATCTCGGCATGCAGGTCCTGGGCGGGCATGGCTACATCCACGAATCCGGCATGGAGCAGTTCGTGCGTGATGCGCGCATCGCGCCGATCTATGAAGGCACGAACGGTATCCAGGCGCTGGACCTCATCGGCCGCAAGGTGCTCGGCAGCCGCGGCGAGCTGGTGCGGAAGATGGCGGGCCTCATCGTGGACTTCTGCGGCACGCACAGCGAGAACCCGGAACTGAAGCCTTACATCGCGCCGCTCGCGGCCATGGTGCGCGAGTGGGGCGACCTCACGCAGTTCGTCGCCGCGAAGGCGAGCGAAAGCGCGGACGAACCCGGTGCGGCTGCCGTCGATTACCTGCAGTTCTCCGGTTACCTGTGCTTCGCGTGGTGCTGGGCACGGATGGCCGCCACGGCTCAGGCCAAGCTCGCGGCGTCTGATTCCGAAGGCGACTTCTACCGCGCCAAGCTCGCGACCGCGACCTTCTATTTCGAGCGCCTGCTGCCGCGTGCGCGGGCGCATGCCGACGCCATGAAGAGCGGCGCAAACAACCTGATGAGCCTCGACGCAGCGCACTTCGCATTCTAGAAGAATCAAGAAAATGGTCCCCCGCGAACGCAAAGTCGTTGCGCGCCCGCTGCTGCAGGCCCGCCGCGTTGTCATCAAGATCGGCTCGGCGCTGCTCGTCGAGCAAGCCACGGGCCGTCTCAACCGCGCGTGGATGGAAACACTCGCCTCCGATATTGCGCGGCTGCGTGCCCGCGGTCAGGAAGTGCTGCTGGTGTCCTCGGGCGCGATTGCCCTGGGTCGGCGGCACCTTGGGCTCGAGCCCGGCAAGCTGAAGCTGGACGAAAGCCAGGCCGCTGCAGCTGTTGGCCAGATCCGTCTAGCGCATGCATGGAAAGAAGTCCTCGATCAGCACGACCTCACGGTGGCGCAGATCCTGCTGACGTTCGGTGATACCGAAGAGCGTCGTCGCTATCTCAACGGTCGCAATACGCTGGCGACGCTCTTGAAGCTCGGCGCGATTCCGCTCATCAACGAGAACGATACCGTCGCGACGGCCGAGATCCGCTACGGCGACAACGATCGTCTTGCCGCACGCGTTGCGCAGATGATCAGTGCCGATTGCCTCGTGTTGCTTTCCGACGTCGACGGGCTGTACACGGCCGATCCGACGAAGGACAAGAGTGCCGTGTTCATCCCCGAGATCCGCGGCATCACGCCCGAGATCGAGAAGATGGCCGGCGGCGCGTCGTCGTCAGTAGGGTCGGGTGGCATGGCGACCAAGATTGCGGCGGCCAAGATCGCGATCGGTGCGGGTTGCCACATGTGCGTCGCAATCGGCCACGAGATGCATCCGCTCAAGCGGATCGAGAACGGCGCGCGCTGCAGCTGGTTCTATCCGGCGACCAATCCCGTCACCGTGCGCAAGCAGTGGATCGCGGGGTCGCTGAAACCTGCCGGTGAACTGCACGTCGATGAAGGTGCGGCTGCCGCGCTGAAGCGTGGCAAGAGCCTGCTGCCGGCGGGGGTTACGCGCGTGAAGGGCAAGTTCGAGCGCGGTGACGCGCTGCTGGTCCGCGATGCGGAGGGGAACGAGATCGCGCGCGGGCTGTCTGCCTACTCGAGCGACGAGGCCGCACAGCTGTGCGGCCGCAAGAGCAACGAGATCGAAGGCCTGCTCGGCTATCGCGGCCGTGACGAGATGATCCATCGCGACGACCTGGTGGTCACGGTCAGCGAATAGCGAATACTGGGCGACCGGCGTTGAAGCCGGCGCGGGGGAGAGTGATGGCGTTACCTCGGATCTTCCTCGCGAGCGCTGCGGCGCTGTGCGCCTTCGTCGGTGTGTCGACTCACGTCAGCGCCGCCGACGCGCCATCGCAATCCTGCTTCCTGCTCTATGAAGTCGGCGTGGGCGAAGTGGTTCGCGAACCGGCCGAAGCGTGCCGCGTTGCATTTAGTCCAGGCGCGACCTTCAAGATCCCGCATGCGCTCGCCGCACTCGAATCCGGCATCGTTACCGATGCCAGTCAGTCAATGCCGTTCGACGGCAAGATGGAAGGCCCTGAGTCCGCGCGTCGCGATCACACGCTGGCATCCGCCGTGCAGTACTCCGTCGACTGGTATTTCCAGCGTATCGCCGACAAGCTCGGGCTCGAGCGCGAACGCGTGTACATGCAGCTCTTCCAGTACGGCAATAAGGATCCGGGGCGCGATCTGAAGGCCTTCTGGTCCTCAGGTGCGCTGCGAATCACGCCCGAGCAACAGCAGGATTTCCTTGTGCGGCTCTACCAGCAGGAGCTGGATGCCTCCTCGATGTCCACTGCGACGCTACGCAAGATCCTCGAGCAATCCGCCGGCGCGATCAGGACTCCGGAAGGCGATCGCGCCTTCGCGAAGCCCTGGCCGAAGGACGCGGTCGTCAGCGCGCAGTCTGCCAGCACGCTCGATCGATCAGGACGCGGGGTGCGGTGGCTGGTTGGGCATGTGGCGCGGGGTGAGCGCGCATACGTTTTCGTCAGCTGTGTGGTGGGCGCGTCGAGTCTCGACGCCAACGCAGCGATTGATCTCGCTGCTAAAGCGCTCCGCGGAGCGGAGGTCCTTTAGGACTTTCGGATCTTCCGGAGCCGGGACGGACACAGGGGTGTGGCCTGGCCGGTGAGTGTCTGGAAGGTCAGTGCCGCGGCGTCGGAGGGGTACCCGCTGACATTTACTCATCTAGTCTCGCGGCGTCGTTCGCAACCCCATTCGGGCTCGCTGTCACCGGGTGCGGCCATCGTGTGCTCATGCGACGGAGTGCCATTGAGGCAGGTGTGGCAGTGCATCACCCTCAGTCGGCCAGCCCACACCCCTGTATCCATCCCGGCGGAATCGGAGGCGGAATCAGGAACCGGCCATTGCTCCGCTCGGCCTGGTTGTTGCTACGCCTTCGGCGGTCAGGCAGATTAGACGAAAGATCTGCGCGATTAATTACGCATTTAATGCGTCTACTAGTAGTTATGCCGCTCGATCATTTGAACGCAGGCTACTGGCTGAGCACATCCGTATCTGAGTAGGGGAGTGGCGATGAGCGACCCTCAGTACTGGTTCCGGGCAAAGCGTTACGGCTGGGGTTGGGGTCTGCCCGCTACTTGGCAGGGGTGGGCCTTTCTCATACCGTGGCTCCTGGTTCTGGTGGCAGGTAGTCGCTTCATCGCAGCGATTAGCCGAGAGGGGTCTTGGCTCTTCTTCGCATTGATGGTCGCGGCCCTAGTTGGCGTTTGCTACAAGAAGGGAGAGCCACCACGTTGGCGCTGGGGCGAATGAGACCAAAGCTGCATAACAGCGCGCTGCACACGGACACACCTCGTCTGTCACGCCCTTCGCATCGCAAAGGCCGCGCCAGCCTTCGGCGTGCCGGTGAGCGCGGACGTTAGACAGCATTCACCAATGACCGATGCTCGCAACTCTTTCGGACAGTTGGCGGCCAGCGCAGTAGCTTGTCGCCATCAATTTCCTCCGTACCGGGTTGAGATTATTGGCTTATTCCAAACAAGCCCATAAGCTCAACCCGGTTTCCAAGACGTTCGCGCATCAGTCCTCCACCTCGATATTTCGCCAAGAACCATCTGCGGCGATGAACTGGTCCGCGGCGGGTGGGCCCCAGGTACCTGGCTCGTACGTGAGCACGGCCGGCGGATCGACCAGTATTGCATCGACCGCGGCCCAGGCCGCCTCGATGGCATCCTCCCGCGTGAAGAGCGCACCGTCGCCTTCCATCGCGTCGGTGAGCAAGCGCTCGTAGGGCGAGGCTTCGCCCGGTCCCTCTTCGAGCATCGAGAACTCGCGCTGTTCGCCGAGGAAGGCCTTGCCATCACGCTTGACGCGCACGGACAGCGTGATCTTCGAGCGCGGCGACAGGTGAAAGCGCAGGAAGTTGGCGTCCTCGCGCCCGGCTGCGTCGCCAAACAGGTTCTGCGGCGGCGGCTTCAGTTGCACCACCACGTCGCAGGCGGTCATCGGCAGGCACTTCCCCGAACGCAGGTACCAGGGCACGCCACTCCAGCGCCAGTTATCGATATGCACGCGCAGGGCGCAGAAGGTTTCGACGTCGGAATCGTTCGCTACTTGCGACTCGTCGCGGTAACCCCTGTATTGCCCGCGCAGGATGTCGTCTACTTCCAGTGGCCGCATCGCGACAAAGACATCGGCTTTGTGGCGGTGAACCGCCTCGAAGTGACGGCTGGCCGGCGGTTCCATCGCCAGCAACGCGACGATCTGGAACAGATGGTTCTGGATCACGTCGCGCAGGCAGCCTGCGCTTTCGTAAAACGCCCCGCGGCCCTCGACGCCGAACTGCTCGGCCAACGTGATCTGCACGCTGGCGATGTGCTGGCTGTTCCAGAGGGGCTCGAGGAAGGAATTGGCGAAACGGAAATAGAGGATGTTCATGATCGCTTCCTTGCCCAGGAAGTGATCGATGCGGAAGATCGCATCTTCAGGGAAGGCATCGCGAGCAACCCGATTGAGTTCGCGCGCCGACCCGAGGTCACGCCCAAAAGGCTTCTCGACGATGACGCGTCCGCCTTCGGCCAGGCCGGCTGCCTTCAGGCCGAGGATGACGGTGGGGAACAATGCCGGCGGAATGGCAAGGTAGAACGCCGGGCGCTGCGTGCCGTGCAGGGCGCGCTGAAGGGCCTCGAAGGTGGCCGCGTCCCGGTAGTCGCCGCTGACATAGTGCAGAGCCGACAACAGGCGGTCGAGTACCGCAGGGTTGATCTCTGCAACGGCATGCTCGATGCCTTCACGCGCTTGCGCACGAAGTTGTTCGACGTCCCACTTCGACGAGGCTACGCCAATGACCGGTACCTGCAGCGCACCGTGCAGGCACATCGCGTAGAGCGCGGGAAAGATCTTCTTGCGTGCCAGATCGCCGGTGGCACCGAACACCACCAGTGCGTCGGCGGGCTGCGCGTGTGGCGCGGGGGCGTCGGTGTTCAATGTCATGACTTCGACGGCAGGCTCTGGCCGGGCTTCTCAACGTGCCCGCCAAACTCGCGCCGCATCGCTGACAGCACTCGGCTCGCGAAGTCGGACTCCCCGCGGGAATCGAACCGGGCATACAGCGCTGCGCTCAGCACCGGCACGGGCACGGCTTCGTCGATGGCGGCCTGCACGGCCCAGCGGCCTTCGCCGGAATCGGACACGCGGCCTTCGAAGTTGGCCAGTGTGGGATTGCGGGCGAGGGCTGCGGCGGTGAGGTCCAGCAGCCACGAACCGATCACGCTGCCGCGGCGCCAGACTTCGGTGATCTCGGGCAGGTCCATCTCGTAGCGGTAATGCGCGGGGTCGCGCAGCGGTGTCGTTTCGGCATCGACGGCGTGGTCCTGTAGTCCGACATTCGCGTGCTTCAGGATGTTCAGCCCTTCGGCGTAGGCGGCCATCACTCCGTACTCGATGCCGTTGTGGACCATCTTCACGAAGTGGCCGGCGCCCTGTGGCCCGCAGTGCAGCCAGCCCTGGTCGGCTGTGCCTTGTCCCGCGTTCCGCCCTGGTGTCGGCGCAGCGCTTCCAGCGCCGGGCGCCAACGTCTCGAACACACTCGAAAGATGCTGCACCGGTTCTTTGGCGCCGCCGATCATCAGGCAGTAGCCGCGGTCGAGGCCCGCGATGCCGCCACTCGTTCCGACGTCGACGTAAGCGATCCCTGAAGCGGCGAGGGCAGAAGCGCGGCGCAGATCGTCGTGGTAGTGCGAGTTGCCGCCATCGATGACGATGTCGCCGGGCTGCAGCAGTGGAGTCAATTGGGCGAGCAGGGAATCGACGCCAGCGGCAGGGACCATGAGCCAAACGGCTCGCGGCGACTTCAGCGCTTCGACAAACTTCTGCAGGGTTGCGGCGCCCGTCGCGCCGAGTGCCGCGACGCGCGCGATGTTTTCAGGTGAATGGTCATGGACCACGCAGTCATGGCCGCCACGCAACAGCCGGGTCACCATGCTCGCGCCCATGCGCCCGAGCCCGATCATGCCAATCTGCAATTGAGTGCTCCCCTGCGTCTTCCTGCATCTCCACCGGGTTCAGCTTATTAGCTAATTCGGTGGCGGGGAACAGCTCTCGGCAAAAAGATGAGCCAGCAAGCTCAACCCAACGCCCAGGACGCGTTGGATCCGCGGCCAGGCCTCAGTGAGAGTCGGCGGCGTACGTGGCCTTGAGTCCGGGATCTGCGAGGCTGACCCCTTCGCGATCAGCGGCGGATCGCAACATGAAGTGGTACAGGGCATCTCCGATCACCAGCATCACGAAGAACGAGACGACCGTATCCGACAGGAAATGTGCGCCGGAGTAGATGCGGCCGACTGACACGATCGCTCCATACGCGAATGCCGCCAACATCAGCGCGCGGCGCCGACTCAATGCCCGCACCAGGGCCATTGCAAAGAAAGCAGCGGCCGCGTCGCCTGACGAGAAGGAGCAGTTCTTCCTGCACTCGTGGCTGACTACGAAAGCAGGCGTGAACATCTTTGATCCGCCGAACTCGACGATGTCCCGCGGTCGTGCTCGACCGAAGTTGTCCTTGAGAACCACGTTGACGGTGAGGCCGGCGCCAAGGAAGAGGACGAGAAAGACGAAGAGGACCCTCTTGCCGTCAACGTCCAGAACCTTGCATCGTCGTGCAAGGTTGTACGTATAAATGCCGACAATCGCGAGCGAGGAAGCGACGAGGAAGTAGGTGAGGCTGTAATGCAGGAAGATCTGCCAGCCCTTGTCATGGTCGAATGTGCCGGCTTTGAAGGAAAGTCCCGCGACGTACAAGTCGATTCCGGGCACCTCGGCGAACAGCAGCGCGAAGACGGCGAAGGCACCGAGAATGAGCTGGGTACGTCTTAGCTTCAGGTAGTGCATCGGGTAGCTGCGTTTCCAAGTCGTGTGAAGTTGGACGTCCGCGCTCGAACAAAGCAATCGCGATTCTGTCCGAATCGTCGTCTTTTCCAGGAAAACACCGGAGGGAGGTGTCACCGCAGGGCCGCAGTCGCCCGCAACGGTCTGAAATCAGTCACTATGGCCGGGTGAAAGAGGGGGGTGGCTTGTGCGTGCGTCGGGACTTGGATACCAGATCAGTCATACGGGATTCTCGATTGCGTTCCCGATTTTTCTGTATGTCATCTGCAATGCGCTGATCATCGACCGGCTGTCCCACTGGTTTCAGCGGGGCGACGGCTTGGATTATGCAGCACTTGGGGCTTATCTGGTCGCCGGTGTTTGTCTTTTCATCGTCGTCTTCACGCTCCTCGCGCACCGCACCATCATCAAGCCGGTTGCGATCCTGCTTGTCCTGGCAAGCGCTGCTGCCACCTACTTCATCAGGAAGTACGGCGTCGCCATCGACAGTTCGATGGTGCAGAACACCATTCACACCGATACGACGGAAGTGACGCAGCTCCTGTCGTTCAACATGGTCCCGTACATCCTGTTCCTGGTCATCTTGCCGGTGACCTTCGTTGTTCTCGTCCGCATTTCGTTCCGGCCAGGGGCTCGATACCTGCTCGACTCACTGAAGCTCTCGGTCGTGGCGCTTTGCCTGGCGCTGGCCTGTCTTGGTGTCGAATACAACGCCATCATGCGGGTGGGCAATACCTCCAACAAGTACATCGTCTACATGCTGGTGCCCATCAATGTCATCTCCGGTTCATTCAGCGCGGCCAGCAAGGCGATCAGGCCGTACTTCAAGAAGAGCGAAGCAAGCGTCGTTGTCGACGCGCGCGTCACGGAGCCCGGGAATCTGGTGGTCGTGCTCGCGGTAGGGGAATCCTCGAGGAGGAAGAATTTCTCCGCCTACGGTTACGCCGGCAATCCGACGAATCCGGAACTCGCGAAGATCGATGGCCTGCATCTTCTTGACGGCACGGCGACGCGAGCCTCCACCCTGTACGCGTTGCCAAAGATCCTGACGAAGGACGACATCAAGCTGGCAACGGTTGTTTCGAAAGCCGGCATCCCCACCGAGTGCCTCGTCAACTACACGCTGTACGAGAACTGCGCCGCTGTCGGAGAAGTAAAACCGGCCGATTGCGGGCACGGTGGGCAATGCTTCGATGAAGACGTCATCCCGTTGCTGGAGAAGAGTCTCGGGACTTATCGTTCCGGATACCGCTTTGTCGTCCTGCACCTGGGCGGCGGCAGCCACGGCCCGAACTACAACGAAAGAGTGCCGGCGGAATTCCGGCAATTCAAACCCACCTGCGATGATGCGGACGTCGCCGCCAAGTGTTCGCTTGAGCAGCTGTACAACTCGTATGACAACACCATCCTGTACGTCGATCACGTCCTGGGAAAGTCGATTGATGCGCTCGAGCGCTCCAAGGTGCCGTACGTGTTCATCTACCTGTCGGACCACGGCGAGTCGCTGATGGAGCATGGCGTGATGTTCCACGGCGTGCCGCCGGGGATGGCGCTGCCGGAGGGGCAGGCGCAGATTCCGCTGATCGTGAAATCATCGGTGCCCGTCTCGATTGCAAAGCGTGCCGAATATGGCCAGCCCGATGTGTTCGACAGCGTGCTTGACCTGTTGTCGATCCAGTCGACAAAGTTCGACAAGGCCGGCAGTTTCCTCAAGGTGGAGCGAGAGGCGTTGACGCAGGCGACGCCTGTGTCCCCCGCCCCGTGATGCCACGGGTCCTGACGAGTTCAGGATGCGCGACGCCCGGCTGTGCCGGGTAGGCGATGCTTCTGATGACAACGTGAGGCGAGAGGCGGCGGTCGCCTTCGCAGGGACACTCCGAAGGTGTCAGCCGGGAAGTCGCGTGATTCCGCATTCCTTCGGATTGATCGCCCACCGCACGGTGTGCGCGCCGTCGGCATCCTTGAGCTGCTGCACGAGTTCGACTTTGTGGCCGGCGTTGCAGATCAGATCGGCCACGTCGAGCGAGCGCATGAATACGACCCGCATCGCGTCGGGCGTGCCGGCGCGGATCTCGACCCGGTAAGCGCCGGACTTTTGCTTCGTCGCCGCACAGAACGTATCCACGAACCGGGTATTGAAGGACTCGCAGTTGGCGACTGCGACGCTCACGGGATCGGCTGTTTCCGGTTCGGCGGCGACGGCGGTGCCGGCAACGAGCAGGAGCAGGGCGATTCGCAGCATCGGGTTACTTCCAGTCAGTGGGCTATGGCTTCGGATCTTAAGCCATTCAGGGTCGCGTGAAGATGAACAGGTGCTGCCGCGGTAGGCGTTCGTCCACGCGCTCCAGCTTGTAGCCCGATGCCTCGATTTCGAGCTTCACCTGCCCGCGCGTCATCTTGTGCTCTTCGAGGATCGGGACCTTCGGGTCCTCGGCCCGGTACTCGAGCAGGACCAGCCGGCCGCCGGGTTTCAGGGCCGTGAACAGCTTGCCCAGCATCCGCTCGGGCGCCGAGAACTCGTGATAGACGTCGACCATCAGCGCGAGGTCCAGTGAGTTCGCCGGCAGCTTCGGGTCGTCGGGCGTCCCGAGCACGAGGTCCACGTTCCTGAGACCCATCCGGCCCACCTTGTCCGCGATGAGCAGCAGCATCCCCTGCTGGATGTCGTTGGCGTACACCTTGCCGGTCGGGCCGACGCGGCGAGCCAGCCGGGTCGTGAAATAGCCGGATCCCGCGCCGATGTCCGCCACCGCGCTGCCGGGCGCGATCCCGATGTAGTCGAGCGCCTTGTCCGGCTGCTCTTCCCGGACCCGTTCAGGCCGCTCCAGCCAGTCGGCCCCCGCCACGCCCATCGGCCAGGCATAGGTCCGGCCGGTGAGCGGGTGCTGGCCGGGGGAGGGGGTGCCCGCGGTGACGGTCAATGGCAACAGGATCAGTGCCAGCAAGGCTGCTCGCATCCCGTTCCAGAACGAAATCGTGTGAGTCATGGTCGAAGCGCCTGAAGTCCCAAATTGAGGGCAAAAGCACGGGCGTCGTTTTGAGCGGCCCTGCTAGAATCAAGCACATCATGAACGCTTCTACCCAGCAGATTGCAACCCCCACGGCCGCATCAACGGAAGTGGGCGCTTTGATGACCGGGATCGGCAAGGCTGCGGTCGAAGCCGCCCGCGTGCTGGCCCAGACCACCGCCCACGACAAGAACCGCGCCCTGCAGGCCGCGGCCGACGCCATCCGGAATCAGTGCGATGCCATCCTAGCCGCGAATGCCGAGGACATGCGCCTGGCCACCGAACGGGGCCTGTCGGGTGCGATGCTTGACCGGCTGAAGCTCGACGCGAAGCGCGTCGACGCCATGGCGCGGGGCATCGAAGAGATCATTGGCCTGGCCGATCCCATCGGCACGGTCATCGCCGACTGGACTCGCCCTAACGGGCTGCGCATCACGCGCGTCCGCGTGCCGCTCGGTGTCGTCGGCATCATTTACGAGAGTCGCCCGAACGTGACCGCCGATGCGGGCGCCCTGTGCCTCAAGTCGGGCAATGCCGTCATCCTGCGGGGCGGTTCGGAGAGCCTGCGTTCGAGCATGGCGATCCATCAGTGCCTGATGGCCGGCCTCAAGGCAGCGGGCTTGCCTGAAACCTGCATCCAGATGGTTCCGACCACGGACCGTGCGGCTGTCGGCTACCTGCTCTCGGCCATGACGGACTACGTCGACGTGATCGTGCCCCGCGGTGGCAAGAGCCTGATCGCTCGCGTACAGCAGGATGCCCGCGTGCCGGTCATCGGGCATCTCGAAGGCAACTGCCATGTGTATGTCGATCGCGATGCCGACGTGAACATGGCGCGCGAGATCGTCCGCAACGCCAAGCTGCGTCGGACCGGCATCTGCGGTTCCGCCGAGACCGTGCTCTTCGACAAGGCAGGTGCGCCGACGCTGATGGCGCCGGTCATCAAGACGCTGCTCGATGCCGGCTGCGAAGTCCGCGGCGACGCCAGCGTGCAGAAGGTGGACGAGCGCGTACGTCCGGCCAACGAGGATGACTGGTACACCGAGTATCTCGACGCGATCATCGCGGCGCGGGTCGTTGACGGCGTCGATGCCGCCATCGCGCACATCGAGAAGTACGGCTCGGCGCATACCGAATCCATCGTCACCGACAATGCTGCGACCGCCGAACGGTTCCTGTCCGGTGTCGACAGCGCCATCGTCCTCCACAACGCGTCCACGCAATTTGCCGACGGCGGCGAATTCGGCATGGGCGCCGAAATCGGCATTTCCACCGACAAGTTCCACGCGCGTGGGCCGGTCGGCGTCGAGCAACTCACGAGTTACAAGTATGTCGTCCATGGTACGGGCCAGCTGCGGCCCTGATTCGCATGCAAAAGGGGACAGATCTATTTTCGCCCGCTGGAAAATAGATCTGTCCCCTTTAGGCCATTTCCCTGCGCTGCTCGCAGCGATGCTCCTGCTGGTCGCGCCCGCAATGGCGCAAACTCCGAAAGACGCCTTGTTCGGCGAACAACGCGCTGCGCTCCAGGCCGCGCGCGCCACGTTCGTGGATACGCTGGCTCCGCGTGCCTACGGGCAGGCAGTGATCGCATTCCAGAATGCCGAGAAGGACTTCGACCGCGGCCGTGACGCCGGGCGCGTGAATGCGCAGCTCGCCACCAGCAGGCAGGCATTGCAGGCTGCGACCAGCGCCGCAACCAGTGCCCGCAGCATGCTGGCCACCGTTCTCAAGACCCGCGAAGACGCCGTCACCGCCGATGCGGCTCGCAACGCACCGGAAGCATGGGCGCGTGCATCGGAACGGTTTGCCGATGCGGCTGCGCGGCTCGAGCGCGGTGACGAGCCAGGCGCCCAGAAGCGCGCCGCAGAAGCCGAAGTGCTGATGCGCGATGCCGAACTGCTGGCCATCAAGGGCGGCTTGCTCGGTGAGGCCCGCGCACTGATCGCGAAGGCCGATCTCGCGAAGGTTGCGGACCTCGCACCGCGTACGCTCGATGAAGCCAAGCGCCTGCTCGCGCAGGCCGACCAGGAAATCAACCGCAATCGTTATGACATTGCCGTGCCCAAGGACCTCGCGCAGCAGTCTGCGTACCAGGCTCGCCATGCGCTGTACCTCGCCGGACTCATCGGCCCGCTGCTCGAACGCAAGAAGGACGAGCATGCGCTGGAAGAGTTGCTGCTCGGCTGGGAGCCGCCGCTCGAGAGGCTGGCGGCAGAAATGGATCTGCAGGCGCGCTTCGATGCGGGCGTGCAGCAGCCGCTCGACGACATGCTCAAAGCCGCGCAGACGCGGCGTCAGGAACTCGCGCGCCTGAAGCAGGAAGCCGAGGACCGTGAAGGCCAGATCGCAGCGTTGAACGCCGAAGTGAAGCGGCTGGAAGACCGTCTCGGCGGCGTATCGCAGGAGCGGATCGCCCTGCAGCGTCGCGTGGATGCGCAGGCCCGGTTGCGCGCGAATCTCACGACGGTAGAGACCACCTTCCAGCCGGAAGAGGCGCGCGTATCAAGGACGGGTGACGACATCACGATCTCGCTGCTCGGCATCAGTTTTCCGGTGGGCAAGAGCACGATCGACGCGTCGAACGAAGTGCTGATGGGCAAGGTGCGGGATTCGCTGGCGCTGTTCCCGGTGGTCTCCGTGGTGGTGGAAGGCCACACGGACTCCCAGGGCAGCGATTCGGCGAACCTGATCCTGTCGCAGGACCGCGCCGACGCCGTGAAGCAGTATCTCGTGACGAATTTCGGGATCGACCAGGAAAAGATCACGTCCATCGGCTACGGCGAGACGCGTCCTGTTGCGAGCAACGACACCGCGGATGGCCGGGCGCGTAATCGCCGTATTGACCTCGTGATCCGTATCGACCAGGCACAGGCCGCGCAGTAGCGCGGACGCGCAGCGATTAGTGATTGGCGACTAACGATAGGCAAGACCGGAAGGGATCGCGGGTCACGCTTTTTCGGCTTGATCGTGCGAGTGATCGTGATGATGCTCGTGATCGTGGTCGTGGTGGGGGCCCGGCGCGGCGCAGGCCTCGCAATTCACCCAGCCCGAATCGCCGTTCACGTAGTGCTCTTTCTTCCAGATCGGCACGCGGTGCTTCACTTCATCGATGATGTAGCGGCACGCGGCAAACGCTTCGCCGCGGTGGCCTGAGCTCACACCCACCCACACCGCGAGGTCGCCGATCTCGAGCGAGCCGATGCGATGCACGCAGGCCGCACGCTCCACGCCGAATTTCTTGATGGCATCCGCGACGATCCGTTCGCCTTCCTTGACCCCGAGCGCCGCAAAGGCCTCGTACTCCAGGCGCCGAACTTCGAGGCCTTCGTTGTGATTGCGCACCCAGCCTTCGAAGCTGACGAAGCCGCCGCACGCCGGATCCTCGAGCAGCCGTCGCTCGGCCGCCGGATCCAGGTTCACATCGCTGAAACGAAAGAGGGTCATCCGCCCGCCACCGGTGGAATGAAGACCACCGTATCGCCAGAGTTGAGGGAAGCCTGCCAGTCGCAGAACTCGGCATTCACCGCGACGCGCAGCTGTTCCTTCTGCAGCTTGAAAGGATGACGACGCTGCAGTTCGGCATAGAGCCGTGCCGGGGTGTCGGCCGTGGACTCCAGCGTCTCCTCGCCGCGGCCCGCCTGCTCGCGGAACAACGCGAAGTACTGGATCTTGAGCTGTTTGAGCACGGCCGCAGGCGCCTTGCCTTCGAGCACGTTCATCGCGGCACTCAGTTCATCCGGTGTGTTCACGTTGTCGAGCGCCTGTGGGTCCGGTTGCTTGAGCAGATGCGTAGCGGAATTGATCAGGAACTTGCGCGGGCACGTCTTGCCGCTCGCAATCCATGCAGCCACGGACTCGCGGCTCGACGGCTCCCACACAGCGCACAGCGGCTCGGGCAGGCCGTCGCTTGTGCTGATGAAGGCTGTCGCCGGCTTCGCGGGATCACGGTTCCCCAGCAGGTACTTGAGCGTCGCCGTCGTCAGGAACGGCAGGTCGCAGGCGAGTACTAGCCACGCGGCTTCCGGGTGCGCGGCCTGGGCTGAGGAGATGCCGCCGATGGGGCCCAGGCCGTCCTTCTGGTCGACGATCGTGGGGAAACGGCTGCGCAGGGGATCATTGAGCTGATCGGCCCTGACGGATACAAAGGTCTTCTCGCACACGCCGCTCGCCAGCTCGAACGCCCGTTCCAGTTGCTGCTTGCCCTGGATCTCAAGCGCGGCCTTGTCCGTCTGCATCCGGCGGCTCATGCCACCGGCCAGGATCAGGCCGAAAACGGGGGGAGGGGAAGTCATGGGAAGGTACGGTAGAGGGATCGCCCGGCCCGGGCAAGGGGCGTGATATACGTTCGTAGCGAAGGACGTCGGGAGGTTGCGATCAGTGACTCCACGCGAGCCTTCTAGGAGGCTGCCCTTCGCTCGCCATGCCGAGTGCGCGGTTGCGCCTTTTCAAGCACTTCCGCCATGCGCGTCTGCCATCCGGGGCCCGATGCCTTCCATGACGCGATGACGCTGGGTGGCAGGCGAATTGACAACAACTCGCGGGGTTGCTTGAGCCGTGGCCTGCCGCGGCGAACCAGCCGCTCCCCCTGGTGGAGGTCGGCTTCTGCAACCCATTCCGGCGTGATTGCCGGCGCTTCATCCCTTTGGCTTGAGATGCGGCTCGAGCGTTTGCGCTTCATGTTCATGGCAATGCCTCATGCTGATGATCCGCCTGGCCGAGCCGCGCGGTGTCCAGACCAACACTACGATCCGATTATCGAGCCATCCCGCCGTGACATAGCGGGTCTCTCCGTAGTCGAAGCGATCGTCCTCGCGGGTCAGATGCGTGCCAGCAAAAACCTCCCGGGCGCGACGCAGGTCCAGACCGCGCAGGATGAGGATCGCCTCTCGCTTGTGCGGATCACAAGTGATGCGCACGGATTAATTGTAGATACATAAATTGGGTGGGTCAACGCGCGAGCTACGGCGACGAACGGCTTCGCACAGGCCTTCGATGGAGTCTGTCCCGCGTGCACGGCGCCTTCGAGTCGCAAATCTGACCGCTTTGTGCAGTAAGGCGAGCAGCTCGCCTATCATCCCGCCCAGTGACTTGCGAGCTCCCATCAATGAAGTGCAACGGTCAGTGATCGATTCCGCCAGCGCCGCCTTTCGTCTTGCGACGGTCGCAGATGCAGCACTGCTCACTGCCTTGAGCGCAGCCGCGTTCACCGAGACCTTCGGTCACTTGTATCCGCCGGAAGACCTTCGAGGGTTTCTCGCCGCGTCCCATTCAGAGGCTGCGTGGGAACGGGCGCTCAAGGATCCGCACCGCGCGGTCTGGATCGCGTCTCTGGTTGATGGCGTTCCCGTCGGATTCCTGTCCGTGGGTGCCTGCAAGCTGCCAGTCGAGAATCTCGAACCCACTGCGGGTGAAATCCAGCAGCTGTACGTCCTCGCGAAACACCACAACCTGCGGCTGGGTTCCCGCCTCATGGAGCACGGTCTCGACTGGCTTCAGGCCGAGGGCAGAGCGCCGCTCTACGTGGGCGTGTGGTTGGAGAACCAAGGCGCCCAGCGCTTCTACGCCCGCTACGGATTCGCGAAAGTGGGGGAATACGGTTTTGTGGTCGGCAAGACCGTGGACCGGGAGTTCATCCTGCGGCGGGACGCGCCTACACCGCGCTCTTGAAATGCCCGCTCCGTCCGCCGCTCTTCTCGAGCAGTCGCGTGCCGGTGATGACGATATCGTGTGAGAGCGCCTTGCACATGTCGTAGATCGTGAGGGCTGCGACGCTGGCACCCGTCAGCGCTTCCATCTCCACGCCGGTCTTGCTGGTGACGGTCGCGGTGCATCGGATGACGGCGGTATCGCCCTCCATGTCGATCTGCACTTTGCAGTTCTCGAGCCCAAGCGGATGGCAGAACGGGATCAGCTCGTGCGTGCGCTTGGCGGCCATGACGCCGGCAATGATCGCGGTCTGGAACACGGGGCCCTTGGCGCTGTTGAAGCCATTGCCACGCAGCGCTTCGGCGACGCTGACGGGAAACAACACGCGGGCTTCGGCGACAGCAGTGCGCTTGGTGACGGCCTTGTCGGCGACGTCGACCATGGTCGGCTGGTTCTGCGAATCGAGATGGGAGAAACCGCTCATGGGAATACTTCGTCAACCACCGATGTAGTACATCTCGATCTTGCGCAGCGGATGTTCCGTCTGCGTTGCGCGTTGTTCGCTGTAGCGATCCTCGCGCGTGAGCCACACCTTGCGGATCAGCTCGGTGAGTTCCGCGTCGCTTGCGCCATCCCGCAGCGGACCCTTCAGGTCCGTGCCGGTGGCGGCGAACAGGCAGGTATACAGCACGCCCTCGGAGGAGAGCCGTGCGCGCGAGCAGTCGCCGCAGAAGGGCTGCGTTACCGATGAGATGAAGCCGACTTCGCCGCTGCCGTCGTCGAAGACATAGCGTTCTGCGACTTCGCCCCGGTAATTACCGGCCGCGGCGTGCACCGGCCAGCGCGCATGGATCCGTTGCATCAGTTCGTGCGACGGCATGACACGGTCCAGGCTCCAGTGGTTGCGGTTGCCGACATCCATGTATTCGATGAAGCGCACGATGACGCCGGTGCCGCGGAAGCGCTCCACGAGGTCGAGCGCCGTATGGTCGTTCATGCCGCGCTCGACGACGGCGTTGATCTTGATCGGCGTGAGGCCGCTGTCGACGGCCGCCTGGATGCCCTCGAGCACCTGGTCGATCCCCTGGAAGCCGCCGCTCATCTTCGCGAACACCGTCGGGTCCAGCGAGTCGAGGCTGACCGTCACGCGCTTCAGGCCATTGGCCTTGAGTTCGGCGGCATGCTTTGCGAGCAGGACGCCGTTGGTGGTCAACGCGACGTCCTCCACGCCTTCGAGCGCTGACAGTTCGCCGACGAGTTCCGCGACGTTGGGTCGCAGCAGTGGCTCGCCACCGGTCAACCGGACCTTGCGCACGCCAAGGTCCACGAACACGCGCGTCACGCGCAGGATTTCATCGAAGGACAGCCGCTCGGCCGGTTTCAGGAAGCGGTAGTTCTCGTGGAACTGCTCGCGCGGCATGCAGTACGGGCAACGGAAGTTGCAGCGGTCCATGACGGAAATGCGCAGGTCGTGCAGCGGCCGGCCAAGCGTGTCCCTTGGCTTCTGCTTGACTGACAACGCGACGACTGCAGGTTCATCCGACATAGTGTTACCAGGCATAGAAAGGGGCGAGCGTCCCGGCTTGCGCCGTGCGCGGCCCCGATGTGAGTTCCACGAATCCGTCCGTGCCCGTGAGCGACACGAAGTCCCCGGAGCCGCGTGTCGGCTTCGGCGTGGCGATCTGCCTGCCGCTGCCATCCTGCGCGAGTTGCACCGGCAGGAAGATGGTGAGGTCTGACGGTACCGTCACGTCGCTACCCAATACGACCTGAAGCGGTGCCGTTCGTGCCATGCCGAGCGAAGCCTCAAGGCCGGGGATCACGTACCGGATGCAGCTCACGAGTGTCGACACCGGATTGCCCGGTAGAGCATAGACCGCTTTCCCTGGACTACGCACCCCGAACCACATGGGCTTGCCGGGCCGCTGCGCGACTTTATGGAAAACCGTCTCGACGCCCAGTTCGCGAAGGACCTGCGGGATGAAGTCGAACTTCCCCATCGACACACCGCCGCTCAGGATCAGGACATCGTGGGTGTCGAGATGCACGCGCAGCCGTGCGCGCAGTACGTCCAGGTCGTCAGGCAGGTGGTCGTGCGCCACCCTCCGATAGCCGCGCCGCTGCAGGGCGGCGATGACTGCGTAGGCGTTGGAGCGGCGGATCTGCCAGTCGCGAATCGGCTGCCCCGGTTCAACGAGTTCGTCGCCCGTCGAGATCACCATGATCCGAGGTTCCTCGGTGACCTCGGCGCTTGCGAGGCCGGCGGAGGCGACGATGGCGACTTCTGCGGGACCCAGCACGCAGCCGGGCGTCAGGAGCGTCTCGCCAGCGCGGCTGTCGCTGCCGCGGCGGTGCACGTTCATCCACGGCTTTGCGACCACGTCATCCGCGACGCGGATGCGCTCACCCAGGTTCGTGATCCGTTCCACCGGGATCACGCAGTCGCAGCCGTCCGGAAGCACGGCGCCGGTCATGATCTCGATGCAGGCAGATTGATCGGGCAGGAAGGATTGCGGTGCGCCGGCCGCCTGCGTGCCGACGATCGCGAATTCGCGAACACCTTGCTCCCACGCCTGGCTTGCGATGGCCACGCCGTCCATGGAGACCCGATTGAAAGGGGGCTGGTCGCGTTCGGCGACGACGCCCTGGCGCAGCAGCCGGCCTGCGAGACCGGTGAGGGGAAGCGTTGCGTGCGGGGCGGCGGGCACGCGCTTTGCGATGGCCGCCTCGGCCTCAGGCGGAGAAAGCATAAGGCCGCGAATAACCCGATAAGGGGACAGATCTATTTTCGGACATCGAGGACAGATCTAGAAAATAGATCTGTCCCCTTATCCGAGGCATCAGCCGGGGTTCTTGGCCTTGTACGCCTTCAGCTGCGCGTTGAAGCGCGTGGCGTACTTCTCCAGCTCATCGACAGCGGCGTTGTGCTTCGAGGTCTGGATGCTCTTGATCTGCTTGATCTGTTCGGGCTTCGGGTCCGTGATCGCGGCGATCTGCGACTCCGACTCCATCTCGAGGCAGCTGATGTACGCGTTGATGTCCGCGTTGTACTTCTTCACCGAGTTCATGGCGTTGACGATCTCATCCTGCGTGGCCTTTGAGCCGTCGGGAATCTCGGCAGTGGCCTTCGGGTAGATGCACTCGGCACCGGCTGCAACGGACAGCGTGAGGGCGGCGAGCGCCGACAGCGAAAGCAGAACATTCTTCATTTCGAAATCCCCTGGGTAACCCTGTTATCAGTGAAGACTCAACAATCCAATCCGTTGCTATTGCAGACCGGCATTGTTGGCTTAAGTTCTATCTTAGTCGCGCGGGCGAAGGCTTGGCTACTGCCTCCCCCGAGGGCCGTTGCCAGTAGACGTCGATATGCTTGAGCGTATATAACGGGGCGCAATTGAAACCCGCCGTTCATGACGATGTTGCGTTGCGACAAACCTGATCCCATGGCTGTCCGGCTGAGCCGCATCCCGGGCATTTTCCGCGCCTGGCTGCTGCTGGCGGCTGTGGGGCTCGGACTTTGCGGGCCGGCGGCATGGGGTGCCGACGAGCCGGTGCGAGTCGCCGTCGCCGCGAACTTCAAGCAGACAATGGACCGGCTCGCTGCCGATTTCTCCAAGAGAACCGGCGAGTTAGCGCCCATCGTGTCGAGTGGCGCGAGCGGCTTGCTGTACAGCCAGATCGTGCAAGGGGCGCCGTTCGATGTCTTTTTCTCGGCCGACCAGGACCGGCCCGTGCGCCTTGAGCAGGACGGCCTGGTGGTGCCGGGATCGCGGTACACCTACGCGGTGGGCAAGCTCGCGATCTGGCGGCCCGGCCGCACCTGGAGCGGGACGCTGGAGCAGGCGCTGAAGGCCCCGGACGTGAAGGTGGTGTCGATTGCGAATCCCGCCGTGGCCCCCTATGGAGTCGCAGCGCAGCAAGTTCTCGAGAAGCTGGGCTTGTGGGCCAAGCCACCGTTCCGCGTCGTGCAGGGCGAGAGCCTGGGTCAGGCCTTCCAGTTCGTCGCGACCGGCAATGCGCAGCTCGGATTCATCGCGCTGTCGCAGGTGAAGGAGGCAATGTCAGCGGCAGAAGGGACCATTGCGAATGAAGTCCTCGAGATCGACTCCAGGCTGTACGCGCCGCTCGCGCAGGACGCAGTGCGGTTGAAGCGGTCGGCCGGCAAGGCTGCCGTTGGCCGGTTCCTCGACTTCGTCCGCAGCCCTGAAGGCAGAGCAATGATCGCCGCCGCCGGGTACGCTCAAGACCCGTGAATGCCGCCCTCGACCTGACCCCGCTTGCGCTCAGCCTACGGCTCGCTGCCGTCACGGCGGTGATCCTGCTGATCCTCGGGACGCCGCTCGCGTGGTGGCTCGCCCAGGGCCGCTCGCGTGTCCGCTTCCTCGTCGAAGCGCTCGTGGTGCTGCCGGTCGTGCTGCCGCCCACCGTGCTCGGGTTCTACCTGCTGCAGCTGCTCGGCGCGAACGGACCGCTAGGCCGGCTGTGGTCCCTGCTCGATGTGCGCCTGGTGTTCAGCTTCACCGGGCTCGTGATCGGCTCGGTGATCTTCTCGCTGCCGTTCGTCGTCTACCCGCTCAAGGGCGTCTTCGAGAAGGTGCCGCGCGCGCAGCTTGAGGCCGCAGCCACGTTGGGCGCAGGCCCGCTCGATCGCTTCTTCTCCGTTGCCGTGCCTGCATCGCTGTCGGGGTTCCTCGCGGCGGGCGTGCTGGCGTTTGCGCACACCCTCGGCGAATTCGGCGTGGTGCTCATGCTCGGCGGCAACATCCCCGGCGAAACCCAGGTGCTGTCGATCGCGATCTACAACCACGTGGAGCAACTGCAATACCCGGCCGCCCATGCGCTGTCGGCCGGCCTCGTCGCCTTCTCGTTCGTCGTGCTCGCGGTGCTGCACTTCACCCACAGCCGCACGAAGGCGGCGACATGACGCGCTTGAACGGTCGATTCACGCTCCGTCGTGGCGGCTTCCTGCTGGATACCGCGTTCGATTCGGCAGGGCCGGGCGTGACTGCGCTGTGTGGTCCGTCGGGCGCCGGCAAGACCAGCCTCCTCCGGTGCCTTGCCGGGCTCGAAATGCCCGAAGCCGGAACGCTCAGCGTCGGCGGCGAGGTGTGGTTCGATGCCGAGCGAGGCGTCTCGGTGCCGCCGCAGCGCCGCTCGATCGGCTACGTCACGCAGGAACCCAGCCTGTTTGCGCACCTGTCCGTCGAGGACAACCTGCTGTACGGCTACAAGCGACTCGCACCGTCGGCGCGCAAGACGACGCTCGAAGACGTGGTCGATGGGCTCGGTCTCAAGTCCTTGCTACCCCGGCGCGTGACGAACCTGTCGGGCGGTGAACGCCAGCGGGTTGCGATCGGACGCGCGTTGCTGCGCAGCCCGCAGGTGCTGTTGCTGGATGAACCCGTATCTGCGCTCGACGTCGCTGGTCGCGCTGACGTGCTGCGGTATCTGCGCCTGGTGCTCGAGCGCTTCGCCGTGCGCTCTGTCTATGTGAGCCATGACTTGCGTGAGGCCGCGCGGCTCGCGAACGAGATGTTGTGGATGGAAGGCGGCAAGGTCGTGGCGCAGGGCAACGCCCGTGACGTGCTGACCGATGTACATCTGCCGTTCGCGGAACTCGACGAAGCGGAGAGCCTGCTTGACGGCGTGATCGAGGGGCATGACGAGCAGATGGGCCTCACTCGCATCCGCTGCGCGAACCAGGCGTTGTGGTTGACGCAGGTGGAGGCGCCCGTGGGATCGAGCCATCGAGTGCAGATCGCCGCGCGCGACGTGAGTCTCGCACTCTCGGCGCCGGGTGCCGTGAGCATCCTCAATGTCCTTGAGGCGAAGGTCAGCGACCTCGTCGTCGCGCCGCGCCAGCCGGCGCAGATGATCGTGAGGCTCGATGTCGCTGGCCATCCGCTGCTCGCCAGGATCACGCGCAAGTCCGCGCTCGCGCTGCAGCTGCAAACGGGCACACCCGTCTGGGCCCTCGTGAAGAGCGTCGCGCTGGCGGAGTGAGCGGCACCGCTCAAGAGAGAATCTCGCCCTGGCTGATGCGGCGCAGATACTTCGGGAATTCAAGCGTGAGCTTTGACCTCAGCATCTCGGCGCGGGCCGCGAAGTCCCTGGTCATCGACAGCGGCACGGGGCCCTTGAACGCGAACAGCAACGTGTTGTCGTCGGCCGGCACCGGGACAAGGAGGGCGTTGCCTTCAAACGCTTCGCGAATGCGCTCGATGTGCGCCGTGAAGCGATCCCGCCGTCCCGAGAGGTTCATGACCAGCAAGCCGTCCGGAGTGAGGCTCGCGGCGGCACGGTCATAGAAATCCGACTTCGCGAGCGCCGGGGCGACGCCTTCCGGATCAAACGCGTCGATCAGGACCACGTCCGCGGGCGTCGGAAGCCGGGAGATGTACTTCGCGCCGTCGGCATGGACGACGCGGAAGCGCTCGTCGTCGGCCGGGATGCAGAACTCGTTGCGCATGGCGATGACGTCCGCGTCGATCTCGATGGCGGTGATCTGCATCTCCGGAAAATGCCGGTAGCAGAACTTCGGTATCGAGCCGCCCCCCAAGCCCACCATGACCATGTGCTTGGGGGACGGGTTGAACAGCAGGAACGACATCATCTTGCGGGTGTAGGCGTTCACCAGCGCGATCGGATCCTTGAGCCGCATGCGGCTCTGCACGGCCGTATGCGTGAAGTACAGGCAGCGCTCGGAAGACGTTTCGAGGATGTACGGCTTTTTGAGTTCGCCGCTCAGCAAGCGCCGCGAGGCTTCATCGGCGCTCAAGTCGCCGGTCGCCCGCAGCCGGACGATGCCGGGGCTGGCGCTCCACGGGCTGTTGAAGGTCAGGAACTCGGCGCGGCTTGCGGTCATCGTCTGTCGGCGTAAGTGGATCGTCGGGGCCGCGAGGGTGTGCAAGACGCCTAGCGTCCGGCGAGTTGCTGCAGGGCCTTGAGATGCGAGCCGGCAACGGAGTGGGCCGCCTTCTCCAGCTCACGATAGTGACGCACGATCTGTTCACCGACCGGAGACAGCTCGGCACCACCGCCACGCTTGCCCCCCGTGGCCGTGATGACCACCGGCGACTTGAAGGACTGGTTCAGTGCGTCCAGCAGCAGCCACGCCCGCCGGTAGGACATGTCGAGCTGCCGGGCCGCCGCCGAAATCGAACGGTGTTCCCGGACGGCCTCGAGCAAAGCGATCTTGCCCGGGCCGATGCGGCCCGCCTCGGGCGACGCGAGGTCCACCCGCAAACTCAATCTGGCACTTGTCCCCATGGGTGCGACCTTAGCGCACTGACTTGAAGGAGTGAACCTGATCGCCGCGAGTGGCATCGACATGGCATAGAATCAGCGCTTACCAGGGGATTCTCCATGAGCACCAGCGTCGCAACGGATTCGGCACCCGGTACCCCGCAGTACGGCCACTATCTGGGCGGCAAGCACGCGGCCGGCGCATCCGGACGCACCGGCAAGGTGTTCAACCCCGCGACCGGAAAAGTCGAGGCCACCGTCGCCTTTGCCTCGACGAAGGAGACGAAGGCCGCCATCCAGTCGGCCAAGGCTGCGCTGCCGGCCTGGGCTGCAACGCCTCCGCTGCAACGCGCTCGCGTCATGTTCCGCTTCAAGGCGCTGCTCGATGCCCACGCCAACGAACTGGCCGCGATCATCACGCGCGAGCACGGCAAGGTCATGGCCGATGCGCGTGGCGAAGTGACGCGCGGCGCGGAGGTCGTCGAGTTTGCGTGCGGCATCCCGCACCTGCTCAAGGGCGAGTTCTCGGACAGCGTCGGCAGCGGCATCGACAGCTGGTCGCTCAGGCAACCGGTCGGTGTGTGTGCCGGCATCACGCCCTTCAATTTCCCCGCGATGGTCCCGATGTGGATGTTTCCCGTGGCGATTGCGTGCGGCAACACGTTCGTGCTCAAGCCCTCGGAGAAAGCGCCAGGGTGCGCATTGCGGTTTGCGGAATTGCTCGCCGAAGCGGGCTTGCCGCCCGGCGTGTTCAATGTCGTGAACGGCGATCGCGAGGCCGTGGACACGTTGCTTGGGGATCCGGATGTCGCGGCTGTCAGCTTCGTGGGGTCGACGCCGGTGGCCGAATCCATTTACGTGACAGCTTCCCGGCAAGGCAAGCGCGTGCAGGCCCTGGGCGGTGCGAAGAATCACCTTGTCGTCATGCCGGATGCGGATGTACGGCAAGCGATGCAGGCGTTGCTGGGAGCCGCGTACGGCTCCGCCGGCGAGCGCTGCATGGCGATCTCCGTTGCCGTTGCCGTCGGCGGCGTCGCAGATGCGCTCGTGGCCGAACTCAAGGCGGGCGTCAACGCGTTGCGTGTGGGGCCGGGCACGACGGACGTCGACATGGGACCGCTCGTCACGCGCGAGCACCTCGACAAAGTCCGCGGCTACGTCGATCTCGGGCTGAAGGAAGGCGCGACGCTCGTCGTCGATGGCCGCGACAAGGTCGTTCCCGGCTTCGAGGGCGGGTTCTTCCTCGGTGGCTGCCTGTTCGATCATGTAACGCCCTCGATGCGGATCTATCGCGAGGAGATCTTCGGTCCCGTGCTGGTCGTGGTGCGCGTCCCCGACCTTGAAGCGGCGCTTGCGCTCGTCAATGCCCACGAATTCGGCAATGGCACGTCCATTTTCACGGCGAGCGGCGCGGCCGCGCAGCGTTTCTCCCAGGCAGTTGAGGCCGGCATGGTGGGCGTGAATGTGCCGATCCCGGTGCCGATGGCGTTCCACAGCTTCGGCGGCTGGAAGCGCTCGCTGTTCGGTACGTTGCATGTCCACGGGCCTGACGGCGTGCGTTTCTACACGCGCCTGAAGACGGTGACGTCGCGCTGGCCCAAGGGGCAAAAGGACGGTTCCGACTTCGTGATGCCCACGATGAAATAGCTCGAGGGTGATCAAGCTGGCCCCCGTGCGTGGTTTAGGTGGAGTTCCGAATGGCGGCCCGAGAGGACATGACGCATAAATGACCAGATCCCCTGCTGCCACTCGCGAGACGTCCGTGCCTGACCGTTTGTCCGTTCCGCCTCGCCTCCGGCTGCCATGATCGCGCTGCTCGAAGCCCATCGCGCCGGTCTCTTCAAGCGCGGCCACATCCTCAATAACGTCGTCGCCGGCGTCATCGTCGGCATCGTGGCGATCCCGCTCGCGATGGCCTTTGCCATTGCTTCCGGTGCGAAGCCGGAGCAAGGCCTCTACACCGCCATCGTCGCCGGCCTGCTGACAACGACGCTCGGCGGTACAAGGCTGCAGATTTCAGGCCCCACGGGCGCGTTCATCGCGGTGCTGTCCGGCATCACCGCCCAATACGGGATCGCGGGCCTCCAGGTAGCGACGCTGATGGCGGGCCTGATCCTGCTGGTCATGGGGATCGCGCACATGGGTGCGGTGATCAAGTACATCCCCGACCCCGTCATCGTCGGCTTCACGTCCGGCATCGGCGTCATCATCTGGATCGGGCAGTGGAAAGACTTCTTCGGCTTGAAGCCCGGTGCGGACAACGGCCATTTCCATGACAAGCTGCTGCATCTGCTCGAGGCCTTTCCCACCCTCGACCTGCATACGACCGTCATCGCGCTTCTTTCGCTCGGCATCCTGGTCGCGGGCGCCAAGTACCTCGAACGCATCCCGGGATTGCGTCGTGTTCCTGCTCCCTTGATCGCGCTGCTGGTCGCTACGGGCATCCAGGCTGTGGGTCACTACCCAACCGTTGCCACGATCGGTTCTGCCTACGGCGGCATTCCACGGTCGCTGCCGTCGCTGCAGTTCCCCGAGCTGTCGCTCAGCCTGGTGATCCAGCTCGTCGGCCCGGCGTTCACGATTGCACTGCTCGGCGCCATTGAGTCATTGCTGGCGGCGGTAGTGGCGGATGGCATGGCGGGCACGCGGCACAATTCCAACCAGGAACTGGTCGGCCAGGGCATCGCGAATCTCGCGGCGCCGCTGTTCGGCGGCTTCGCGGCCACCGGCGCGATCGCGCGTACGGCCACCAACATCCGCAACGGAGCGACGAGTCCGCTCGCGGGCATCGTGCACGCGGTGACGCTGATCCTCGTGATCGTGCTGTTCGCACCGTATGCGTCGTCCATTCCCTTGTGCGCACTGTCGGCCATCCTGTTCTTCGTGGCGTGGAACATGAGCGATGTCGGACATTTCGCGCGGCTGGCCCGCACGGCGCCGCGGGCCGATGTCGCCGTGCTGCTGCTGACCTTCGTGCTGACGGTGTTCGTCGACCTCGTCGTGGCCGTGAATGTGGGCGTCGTCGTGGCGGCGTTGTTCTTCATGCGGCGCATGGCGCAATCGGTCAACGTGGAAGAGGAGGTTGCGTCGGGAGGGGGCAATGGCGGAACCGCTGCAGCAGAGGGGGCTGCCGCGATGCCGGGGGTGATGGTGTACCGCATCGACGGTCCGTTCTTCTTCGGCGCGGCAGAGAAGCTCGAGAGCGTGCTCGACCGGGTCCAGTCGCATGTGAACACGGTCGTGCTGCGCATGGGCCGCGTGCCTTTCGTCGATGCCACCGGCCTCGCCACGCTCGCAAGCATCATCGTGCGATTCCAGAAGCGCCATGTGCGCGTCGTCGTGTGCGAGCTGCAGCCCAACGTGGAGCGCAAGCTGGAACGCGCAGGCGTCCTCGCGACGCTTGGCGCGGACAACGTGCATGCCGACCTCGCATCGTTCAATGCCACTTTATCGCGCGATTGAAGCCAGACCGGAGTCCCGCCATGCGAATCGGCGTCCCCAAGGAGATCAAGGTCCACGAGTACCGGGTGGGCCTGGTCCCCGCGGGCGTGCGCGAACTGGTGCAGCTTGGGGCTGAAGTCGTCGTCGAAACCGGTGTGGGTGCGGGCATCGGCGATGACGACGCGGCGTATCGCGATGCCGGCGCCCGAGTGGCTGCGAGTGCTGCGGAGGTATTCGCGGCCGCCGATCTGATCGTCAAGGTCAAGGAGCCGCAGCCGCAGGAGATCGCGATGCTGCGTGCAGGGCAGGTGCTGTTCACGTACCTGCACCTGGCGCCCGATCCCGCGCAGGCCCGCGCGCTCTGTGCATCCGGTGTCACGGCGATTGCGTATGAGACTGTCACGGCAGCCGATGGCTCGTTGCCGCTGCTGACGCCGATGAGCGAGGTGGCGGGGCGGCTGTCCATCCAGGTCGGGGCCGTCAGCCTGCAGAAAGCCAATGGGGGCAGGGGCGTGCTGCTGGGCGGTGT
>JBEBIT010000111.1:0-7115 GCA_040080215.1 Steroidobacteraceae bacterium | reverse complement strand
AGTGAATCGAAACGTGCTGATGAAATGCAGGTGAAGTATACATGGCCACCCCCCGCCACTCGCGGCTGCTGATTCTCGGTTCTGGTCCCGCGGGCTACGCCGCAGCGGTCTATTCTGCTCGCGCCAACCGCAAGCCTTTGCTCATCACAGGCATGGAGGAAGGTGGCCAGCTGATGACCACCACCGAAGTGGACAACTGGCCGGGCGACGTTCACGGACTGACGGGGCCCGGCCTGATGGAACGCATGCGCAAGCATGCCGAACGCTTCAGCACGGACATCGTCAACGACCACATCAATAAAGTGGATTTGTCGAAGCGCCCCTTCCACCTTGAGGGGGACCGCGGGGAATACACCTGCGACGCCCTCATCATCGCCACCGGCGCAACTGCCCGCTACCTCGGCCTGCCTTCGGAGCAGGAATTCCGCGGCAAGGGTGTTTCGGCCTGCGCAACCTGCGACGGCTTCTTTTTCCGCAACCAGAAGGTCGCCGTCGTCGGGGGCGGCAACACAGCCGTCGAAGAAGCGCTCTACCTGTCGAACATCGCGAGCCACGTCACGCTGGTCCACCGCCGGGACAGCCTGCGTGCCGAGAAGATCATGCAGGACCACCTCTTCGAGCGCGAACGCGAGGGCAAGGTCCGAGTCGTATGGAACCACGTCGTCGACGAGGTGCTGGGCGACGACAGCGGCGTCACGGGGCTCAAGGTCTCGGCGACGGAGGGCGGCAAGGCCGAGAGCCTGGACGTGAGCGGCGTATTCATTGCGGTCGGCCATGTGCCGAATACGGCGTTGTTCGCAGGGCAGCTGGAGATGGCCAGCAATGGCTATCTTGTCGTCAAGTCGGGCCTGCAAGGCAACGCGACGGCCACGAGCGTGCCCGGCGTCTTTGCGGCTGGCGACGTCGCCGACCACGTCTATCGCCAGGCCGTGACTTCGGCGGGCAGCGGCTGCATGGCGGCGCTTGATGCCGACAAGTACCTGGACCAGCTGGACGCCGCCAACAAGCACTGATTCGGCACCCCGAGAAACCGCCCGGTGCGCGTTCGCATACTGAAGACACTGGATGCGATCGCGGCCGAGCGGTGGAACGCGCTTGATCTCAAGGGCTGCCCGTTCGTCAGGCACGAGTTCCTGGCGCTGCTTGAACGCGAGCGTTGCGCCCATCCGCAGACGGGATGGACACCCCAGCATCTCGTGGTGGAAGACGACACCGGTGCAGTGCTCGGCGCGATGCCGTTGTACCTCAAGCCCCATTCGTGGGGCGAGTTCGTCTTCGACTGGGGATGGGCCAATGCCTACACCCGCGCCGGCGTCGAGTACTACCCCAAGCTGGTCAGTGCAGTCCCCTTCACGCCGGCGACAGGCCCTCGCCTGCTGTGCGCGCCGGGAGGCGATGTCGCCACCATCCGCGAGACGCTCATCCGCGGCGCGCTCGATCTCGCCACCCAGCTGGACGTGTCATCACTGCACGTCCTGTTCCCGGAGGGCCCCGAACAAGCGGCGCTCGTGAACGACGGCTTCATTCCGCGTCGCGACTGCCAGTTCCACTGGCACAACCGCGGCTTCGCCGACTTCGATGCGTTCCTCGCAGGATTCCGCGCCGACAAGCGCAAGAAGGCCAATCGCGAACGGCGGCGCATCGCCGAAGCGGGCATCGAGTTCCGCACGCTGGGCGGCGCGGACATCGATGCAGGACTCTGGGACGTCATCCATGAGTTCTCGCTCATCACGTTCAGGCGCCACGGCCATGATCACTACCTGACCGCTGCATTCTTCAAACACCTCGCCGAGCTGCTGCCGGAAATGATCATGGTGAAGCTGGCAAGCTACCGCTCGAGACCGGTCGCGGCGGCCATCTTCTTTGTCGGCGCGGATACCCTGTATGGCCGGTACTGGGGCGCCGCGGCGGACTTCGACAGCCTGCATTTCGAAACCTGCTACTACCAAGGCATCGAGTACTGCATTGAACGGGGTCTCGCCCGGTTCGAGCCCGGCACGCAAGGCGAGCACAAGGTCCCTCGGGGTTTCGAACCGTCGTTGACCACCTCGGCCCACTGGCTCGCGGACAGCCGGTTCGCGAGTGCGATTGCAGCGCACCTGCGTCAGGAAGGCGTTGCAGTCGACGAGTACATGGCGGGCATTCGCGAGCATTTGCCATTCCGTCGTGCCGAGGGGGCGCTCTACGAGTCTGAAGAAGGGAATCCCCGCTGATGCCTGCAATCGTCTGGCTTACGGCGGAAGACCCGCCGGACTGCTTCCCGCCAGTCGAACGGGCGCTGCGCGAACCGGACGGACTGCTCGCCGCAGGCGGCGACCTGTCACAGGAGCGGTTACTGGCTGCATATCGCCGCGGCATCTTTCCGTGGTACTCGCCCGGCCAGCCTATCCTGTGGTGGTCTCCCGACCCGAGAGCCGTCCTCGATCCGCGCGACTTCAAGCGCTCGAAGAGTCTGGACAAGAGCATCCGCAATCGCGGGTTCGAGACCCGTCTGGACAGCCGCTTTGAAGACGTGATGCGCGCCTGCGGCAGCTCGGCGATCAGGCCACAAGGCACCTGGATCTCGCCGGCCATGATCGCGGCATATACCCGTCTCCATGCAGCGGGCTACGCTCATTCAGTGGAAACCTGGCGCGACGGGCAGCTCGTGGGCGGCCTTTATGGAGTCGGCTTCGGCCGTATCTTCTGCGGGGAATCGATGTTCAGCCTGGAACGCGATGCATCCAAAGTTGCCCTGTCCAGGCTGTGCGAGGAACTGATCGCCCGCGATTACGCGGTGATCGATTGCCAGATGACCACCCCCCACCTGCTCAGTCTGGGCGCCCGGACGGTGCCCAGGGCGGACTATCTGGCCCGTCTGGCAGCTGCCGGCGCTTGGCCGGATCAGCCCGGAGCGTGGGTTTGACCGACGTTCATTGCATTGGGTCGCCCCTTTATGCACAATTCGCGCGCTTTTACGCGTGCTTTTTACCCCCCGTCCAGCAGGTATTCATGTCGAAGGAAGATGCCATTCAGATGGAAGGCCGTGTCGTCGACACGCTGCCCAACACGACGTTCAAGGTCCAGCTGACGAACGGCCATACGGTGATCGCGCACATCTCTGGCAAGATGCGCAAGAACTACATCCGTATCCTCACCGGCGACCAGGTCACCGTCGAACTCACCCCGTATGACCTGACGAAGGGACGGATCGTCTACCGCGGCAGGTAATGCCCGGTTCCGCAAGATCACGAAAAAGGCCGGCATTGCCGGCCTTTTTATTTGCAGTCGCGAACAAGGGCGGCTGTCAGGCTTCTCGCTCTTCCAGCAATGCGGGTTCCTTGTTGGAACGCGTCTCGAGCTTGAGCGCCCCGTCGGACCCTACGCTCACATGCACGTGGCCGCCTTCGGATAGCTTGCCGAACAGCAGTTCCTCGGCCAACGGACGCTTGATGGAGTCCTGGATGACCCGCGCCATGGGCCTCGCACCCATCTTGGGGTCGTAGCCCTTCGCGCCGAGCCACGCGCGAGCAGCCTCATCGACATGCAACTGCACGCCCTTCTGCTCCAGCTGGGCCTCGAACTCGACCAGCAGCTTGTCGACCACGCGTTCGATGGTGCGCTTATCGAGCTGGCCGAACTGGATGACCGCATCGAGCCGGTTGCGGAACTCCGGCGAGAACAGGCGCCTGATCGCTTCCATGCTGTCCGTCGCCGAGTCCTGTTGCGTGAAACCGATGGAAGGCCGGTTCATTTCGAAGGCGCCCGCGTTGGTCGTCATCACGATGATCACGTGACGGAAATCGGCCTTGCGACCGTTGTTGTCGGTCAGCGTGCCGTGATCCATGACCTGCAGCAGCAGGTTGAAAACCTCCGGATGGGCTTTCTCGATCTCATCGAGCAGCAGCACGCAATGCGGATGCTTGGTGATCGCCTCCGTGAGCAGACCGCCCTGGTCGAACCCGACATAGCCCGGAGGCGCGCCGATCAGGCGCGACACGGTATGCCGTTCCATGTACTCGGACATATCGAATCGCACGAGCTCGACGCCGAGGGCCAGGGCCAGCTGGCGCGTCACTTCGGTCTTGCCGACGCCGGTGGGACCTGCAAACAGGAACGATCCCACGGGTTTGCGCTGGTCGCCGAGTCCCGCACGGGACATCTTGATGGCGGCACCCAGCGTCGAAATCGCGGCGTCCTGTCCGAAGATGACGAGCTTCAGGTTCCGCTCGAGGTTCCTGAGCAGGTCGCGATCCGAAGTCGAAACGTTCTTTGGCGGGATGCGCGCGATGCGGGCCACGACTTCCTCGATCATGCTGACCGTAACGTCGGTGCCGCGCTCCGCGAGCGGCTTGAGCCGTAACCGCGCCCCGGCCTCGTCGATCACGTCGATGGCTTTGTCAGGCAATTGCCGGTCGTTGATATGGCGCGCGGCGAGTTCGGCTGCGGTCTGCAAAGCCTCGTCGGTGTAGTGTACGCCGTGGTGCTCTTCGAAGCGCGAGCGCAGACCCTTCAGGATCTCGATGGTTTCGGGCACAGACGGCTCGACGACATCGATCTTCTGGAAGCGCCGCGCGAGCGCGTGGTCCTTCTCGAAGATCCCGCGATACTCCGTATACGTCGTCGATCCGATGCAGCGCAGCTCGCCGTTCGCGAGTGCGGGCTTGATCAGGTTGGAGGCGTCCATCACGCCGCCCGACGCCGCGCCGGCCCCGATGACGGTGTGGATCTCGTCGATGAAAAGGATCGAACCGGGATTCTTCTTGATCTCGCTGACCACGGCCTTCAGCCGCTTCTCGAAATCACCGCGGTACTTCGTTCCGGCGATCAGGGCGCCCATATCGAGCGAATATACGGTGCAATCGAGCAGGATATCCGGAACCTTGTTCTCGACGATGAGGCGCGCCAGGCCCTCGACGATCGCCGTCTTGCCAACACCGGCTTCACCGACGAACAGGGGATTGTTCTTGCGGCGGCGGCACAGGATCTCGACGGTGCGCTCGATCTCCAGCTGGCGACCGATGAGGGGGTCAATCCGCCCCTCCATGGCCAGCTTGTTCAGGTTGGTGGCGTACTTTTCCAGGGCCGTGCCGCCCTCGCCCTCACGCTCGCCTTCCTGGCTGGTATTGGCCTCATCCTTTTCCGACCGCTCCTCGGACACCTTGGACAGTCCGTGGGACAGGTAGTTGACGACGTCCAGCCGGGCCACATCCTGCATCGACAGCAGGTAGGCGGCATGGGAGTGCTTTTCGCTGAAGATCGCGACGAGTACGTGGGCTGCCGTGACTTCCTTCTTGCCGCTGGCCTGCACATGCAGGACGGCGCGCTGCAGGACACGCTGGAAGCCGAGCGTCTGCTGGACCTCCCGTTCGTCGCTCTGCTTGAGGCGGGGTGTCATCTGGTCAATGTAGTCGCTGAGGTCGCCGCGCAGCCGGGCGACGTCCGCTCCGCAGGCACGCAGGATGTCCCGTACCCGGGGCGTATCGACGATGGCGAGCAACAGGTGCTCGACCGTCACGAATTCGTGCCGGGCCTCGCGCGCAGACTGGAAGGCTTCAGTCAGACAGATATCGAGTTCGCTGCTTAACACTCAGGCCTCTTCCATCGTGCAAAGGAGTGGATGCTGATGCTGGCGCGCGTAAATCATCACTTGCGCCACCTTGGTCTCCGCAATTTCGTACGTGAATACCCCACAGACACCCTTGCCGCGGGTATGAACCTCAAGCATCACGCGAGTGGCATTCTGGCGGTCCAACCCGAACACCTGCTGCAGGACATCGACAACAAACTCCATCGGGGTGTAGTCGTCGTTCAGCAAGATGACTTGGTAAAGGGGGGGCCGTTTCAGTTTGGGGGCAGCCTCCTCGAGTACCAGTCCTCGCTCGTTCCCCGTTCGCTCTTCGCTCATGGCCTCATCGGATGATTCATTGCAACACTTTATAGGGGTGTTTGCGGGGCAATACAAGGCACGACCGGGAGGCCCCGAGGAGGTGTCGTCGAGTAGCGCCAGGTTGCCGCTTTCGGCACTCCCGTTCATATAAGTGTCCAAATGAGCGCGCACAATACCGGGCCAGTCCCTCACCCACCCGCTGTAACTGCCCCGCCCTCGCCGAGCCCGACTCCTTAAGACGGCCGTGACCGGTCTCACAGTGCCGCCCCCCTCCCCTCATTTCGCTAACGGGAACAATCCCTTGAGGCTTACTATCTCAACTTCGTATCATGATCGGTAACATGCCCGCCCTAGCCCTCAACCTCAGGACACTTCGCGATCAGTCACCCGAGCAGTGGCTGCAGACGCTTGTGCGAGTGGGTCCGGGGTTGGTGGGCGCCATTCTGGTCGTGGCGCTGGCCTGGCAACTGGTGCAGGCCACATGGCTTTTCCTGGGCGCAACAGACGGTGGCCAGCCGCCAGCCAGCAACGCAGGACAACCCCAGCGCGCGGCTGCTTCGGCAGCTGTCGACCTGAACGCCTTGGTCGGCGCGCACCTGTTCGGTGTTGCCTCGAGCGAGCCCAGCGCCGCGGATGTCAACGCGGCGCCCCAGACGCAGATGAACCTTGTGCTCACAGGCACCATGGCGAGCGCAGACCCGCAGAAGGGCTACGCAATCGTTGGTGAAAGCGCCACGACAGCAAAGACTTACCCCACGGGCGCAACGCTGCGGCCGGGAACCAAGCTCCATTCGGTATTCACGGACCGGGTCATTCTCGACAACGGGGGAAGGCTCGAGACGCTGGTACTCCCCCGGCAATTCGCAGGGACCGCCGCGCCGGTCCGCCCCCCGGTAGCGGCAGCCGGCAACGGGGTCGGCGACCAACTGAGGCAAATCGCCGAATCAAACCCCAGTGCATTCACGTCCGTTGTCCGTCCGCAACCGGTCTTCGCCAATGGCGTGCAGCGCGGCTATCGGGTTTACCCGGGCCGCGATCGCAAGCAGTTTGCGAATCTGGGGCTGCAGCCCGGCGATCTCGTCACCTCGGTGAACGGTACACCGCTGGACGATCCCTCGCGCGGCATGGAGATCTTCAACTCCCTGAATAGCGCCGCCCAAGTCAGCGTCACCGTCGAACGCAACGGCCAGTCCCAACAGTTGTCGCTCAATACGGCACAACTTTCGTTGCCGCAACCAGCCCAGGC
>JBEBIT010000110.1:0-7124 GCA_040080215.1 Steroidobacteraceae bacterium | reverse complement strand
GCGGTACACGGTCGGCCGCCTCCCTGACAACGACATCCGCATCGACAATCCGGCGGTCAGCGGTCATCACTCGCTGATCATCAACATCCTGAACGACTCTTTCCTCGAAGACCTGAACAGCACCAACGGCACCTACGTCAACGGCAAGCTGATCAAGAAGCACGCTTTGCAGCACGGCGACGTGATCACCGTCGGTCATCACCAGCTGCGGTTCGTGGACAGCCAGTCGGGCGAGACGGAACCGGACGAATTCGAAAAGACCATGGTCATCACGCCTGGATCGGCGATGGCTGCACAGGCTGCCCAGCGCGCCTCGGATGCCGGCGATTCGCGTCGCGTCGCCGCGGACGCAGCACCGGCACCGGTCGCACTGATGAAGGCGAAGCTGCAGGTACTGAGCGGTGCCTTCGCCGGCCGCGAACTGGAACTGAACAAGGCGCTGACGACGCTCGGTCGTCCGGGCGTGCAGGTCGCAGCGATCACCCGACGTGCGGACGGCTACTTCATCGTCCATGTCGATGGCGGTGCAGACGGCACGTTCCCGCTCGTGAACGGCGTGGCGATCGGCCAGCAGGCCCGTCGTCTCGAAGACAACGACGTCATCCAGCTCGCGGGCGTGAAGATGGGCTTCTTCGAAGCCTGATCACCGCCAGCGATAGGGAACGAAAAGGGCCAGCAATGCTGGCCCTTTTTTGATTCACCTTCTGATCAGTTCGTGCCGGTCCTGCCGAGCCAGCGATTGAGTTCGGCCATCGTGACCACCCGGTTGTCGGCAGGGTAGTGGACGGGGACGATGCGCTGCACGTCGAGCTTCAACCGCTGGATGTTGTCGGCGAGGCTGAGCGTGTAGGGACTCGACGGGCTCGGCGGCGTCGCGTTCGCGGCTTGCGGGTTGTAGCCATCGGCCTCGAGCAATACCTTCTCCTTCGGCAGATAGGCCACGAGCATGCCGTCGTGGTGGAGGAAGTCCTTCAGGCGGTAGAGCTCGAGCACGTGCGTGCCGTCCGTGAACGTCTTCCGGTCGCCGACGCCTTCGACGATCGGCTGCTTCCCTGCGCCCTGCGCCTTGTCTGGGTTGAGCGTATGCGGACGCGACAGCAGGGTCTTGAGGTAGGCCTTGTTGGAATCATGCGTGAGGATGGTGGCGCCCTCGGCGACGAATGCGCGCAGCCCGCCGGCGTGGTCGAAGTGGGTGTGAGTGTTGACTACGTAGCGAATCGGCTTGTTCGGAATCAGGCGCTTGGCTTCGGCGATGACGGCGAGCGCGCGCGCTTCGCTCTGCCCCGATTCAATGAGCGTGATGTGATCCGTGAAGTCGATGGCAATGACGGCGTAGCCGCCAGTGATCAGGTAGACGCCGTCGCCGAGCTTCTCGGACTGAGCCGGGGGATTGGCTGCTGCCGCGGCCGCCGCGCCGCCTGCTGCCGGCGGTGCCACGGTGTTGACGGTGGTGTTCACTTTGACGTCGGTCAGGCGCAGGTCGAAGATCGGATGCCCGCCCTGCGACTGCACGATGTGCATCGGGAACTGGACGCCGCCGCCGACATCCTTGTAGTCGCTGTAGACGACGTCGAATTCCATGTCGCCCATCACGGGGTGATCGATCCGTGTTTCGATGCGACTGATCAGGCCCCGCTTGTCGAGCGTGGCTGTGACGGGCGCCTTGTTCTCGCCGACGAAGCTCACCGTCTTCCCGCCGCGGCCCACGGTCGCGCCGCGGCCCGCTGCCGCCCGCACGAAACCGTGCGGCATCATCAGGATTTCGAGCTGCTGCGCCCAGGGCGAGTTCCTGTCGACGACGTTGACTTGCGTCTGCTCGCCGATGACGGGCTGCTGCCCGCCGCCGCGGGGCGGGTTCTCGCCCTGCATGCGCACCCGGTCCACGCGTGAGGACCCTGCCTCGAAGTCGATCGCGCGGGTGTAGCTCTTTTCGATGAAACGCGGCCACGGCGCCCTGCCGTTCGGATTCTGGCCGAGCACGAAGTCGAACCCCGTCGCCGAGAACTGGACCGTTTTCAGCGCATTAGCTCCGAGGGCTTTGGAGGCGCCGTCGATGACGGCCGCTGCGTCCTGCGCCGCGGCGGATGCGGCGGTCGCTACCATTACTGTCAGGGCAAGCAGGCATCGCGCAAGCATGATTTCCTCCAGAGGGAATTACTGGACGTTGTCGGGAAGCACAAGACGTATAGACGTCCTCATGGCCGTTGGCAATACATCGGTCTCGATGCGGCGTCGCGATCCGTCAGCAGGCCCATCGCCTCGAAGGCTAAGATGTTCTCCAGCCCGTCGCCGCGAAGATGGGCTTCTGCTAAGCCTGAACGCCTTCAGCTACACGCAAGCCGCGAGAACTCAGGTACCCGAATACTCCATCCGTACGCGCTGGCTGACACCACACACCAATTCATAGGGAATCGTATCGGCATGCAGCGCCAACTGCTCCGCGGGCAAGCCTTCGCCCCAGAGCACCACGGGATCGCCGACGACGGCTGGCGCATCGGTAATGTCGATCGCAATCATGTCCATCGACACGCGCCCCACCAGCGACACGGTGTGGCCGTTGACCAGCACGGGTGCGCCGCTCTTCATGTGCCGCGGATAGCCATCTCCGTAGCCCACTGCTGCAATGCCGATGAGGGACCGGCGCGGTGCCCGCCACGCGGCCCCATAGCCCACTCCCTCGCCCTCCGCGACTTCGCCCACCGCGATGAGTCGCGTCGTCAAGGTCATTGCGGGCCTGAGGCCATAGTCCCGGGCAAGTTCATGCGCGAAGGGTGACATGCCATACATTGAAAGTCCCGGCCTCACCCAGTCACCGCGCGCTTCCGGCCACGCGAGCAATCCCGCGGAGTTCGCGATGCTGCGCTCAGCCTCATGCGCACCCGGTAAGGTCGCCACGGCTTCCTCGAATTCGCGCACCTGCCGAGCGGTCGTGGGTTCGGTCCGTTCATCGGCCCGGGCAAGATGCGTCATGAGCCGCGGCGTCCCGCGCACGCGGCCGGTCTTCATCAGGCGTTCCCACGCGGATCGGCTTTGCTCAAGCCGGAATCCGAGACGGTTCATGCCGGAATCGATCTTGAACCAGACGCGCACCTGTCCCGCGCCTTGCCATTGCTCGAGCAACGCGAGCTGGGAGCGCGAATGAACGACGATCTCGAAATCACGGGCAGCGGCAAGCACGAGGTCCTCGCTGCTGAAGACCCCCTCCAGCAGCACGACGTTCTGTGTGAGGCCTGCATCGCGCAGGACGAGCCCTTCCTCGAGGCGCGCCACGCCGAAGGCATCGGCGTCCGCGAGTGCCCGTGCGGCGGGAACGAGGCCATGGCCGTAGGCGTTGGCCTTGATGACCGCCATCACGCGCGCACCGGCCGCACGTTCGCGGACAACGGCAAGGTTGTGCCGCAGCGCCGACGTGTCGATCAATGCCCGAGGCCCAGAGCTCATCGATATGAGCCGTAGGCTTCCGGCGCGAAGTTTTCGAACTTGGTGAACTCGCCGAGAAAGGTCAGCTGCACGTCGCCGATGGGACCGTTACGCTGCTTGGCGATGATGATGTCGGCAATGCCCTTGCGCGTGGTGTTCTGGTCGTACACCTCGTCGCGATAGATCATCATGATCAGGTCGGCGTCCTGTTCGATGGCGCCCGATTCGCGCAGGTCCGACATCACGGGCTTCTTGTCCTGCCGCTGCTCGACGCTGCGGTTGAGCTGCGACAGTGCGATGACCGGTACCGCAAGCTCCTTCGCCAGTGCCTTTAGCGAGCGCGAAATCTCCGAGATTTCCGTGGCGCGGTTTTCCTTGTTGCCGTGCACCGTCATCAGCTGCAGGTAGTCGATCACGATCAGTCCAAGGCCATGCTCGCGCTTGAGCCGCCGCGCGCGGGCGCGGATTTCAGTCGGCGTCAGCGCACCCGTGTCGTCAATGAAGATCGGCGCATTCTTCATCAGACTGATCGCGCTGTTGATGCACGACCACTCCTGGTCGCCGAACAGGCCCGTTCGCAGGTGCGACTGGTTGACGCGACCGAGCGATGAAATCATGCGCAGCGCCAGCTGCTCGCGCGACATTTCCATGCTGAACACCGCAACGTGCGTGTTCGAGCCGATCGCGGCGTTCTCCGCGATATTGATCGCGAATGTCGTCTTGCCCATGGACGGACGGCCGGCCACGACGATGAGATCGCCCGGCTGCAGGCCGGCGGTCATCTTGTCGAGTTCACGGAAACCGGTGCTGACGCCGGTCAATTCGCCCTGGTTCTGGTGGCGCTTGTCGAGGAGGTCGATCGTGGGGCCGAGCACCTGGTTCAGCGCCACGAAGCCCGATCCCGTCTTGCGACCGCTCTCCGCGATCTCGAACACGCGTCGCTCGGCGTCGTCGACGAGTTCGACCGCAGAACGCCCTTCGGCGTCGTAGGCGCTGGCTGCAATTTCTCCGCCGACACGGATCAGCCGCCTGAGCTGCGAACGCTCGCGGACGATATCGGCATACGCACGGATGTTGGCGGCGCTCGGCGTTTCGCGCACGAGCGTAGCGAGATAGGTGAGGCCACCCGTATCGCTTTGCTTGCCCTGCCGGTCGAGATACTCGGCGAGCGTGACGGCATCGCTCGGCTCGCCGCGGGCTGCGAGGTCCGAGATGGCGGCGAAGATCAACTGGTGGTCGCGCCGATAGAAATCGTCGGAAGTGATGCGATCGGCGATCGCGTCCCACGTGGTGTTGTCGAGCATCAGGCCGCCCAAGACGGCCTGCTCTGCCTCCACGGAATGCGGGGGCACGCGAATGGCTTCTTCAGCAGATACCACTCGCGGCCGCCGCGAGAGCCCCTGTTCGCCATCAGGCACGGGTAGCGCCATGGCTGGGACCCTTTACACCGCTTCCGCTTACTCTTCGCCGACGATGGTCAGGTTGAGCGCGGTCACGACGTCGGCATGCAACTGGATCTGCACGCTGTGCTCGCCGGCCAGGCGGATCGGGCCTTCCGGCAGGCGGACTTCCGAACGCTCGAGCGCAAGGCCGGCCTTGGTGGCGGCTTCGGCGATGTCGGCGGTGCCGACGGAGCCGAACAGCTTGCCTTCGCTGCCCGCCTTCGCGGTGATCGACAGCTTGAAGCTCGCGAACTTGGCGGCGCGGGCCTCTGCTGCGGCCAGCTCTTCGCGCGCTGCCTTTTCGAGCTCGGCGCGGCGCGCTTCGAACTTGGCCTTGTTGGCTTCGGTCGCGAGCGTGGCCTTGCCGTGCGGCAACAGGAAATTGCGGCCGTAGCCGGACTTGACCTTCACGAGGTCACCGATGTTGCCGAGATTGGCGACTTTCTGCAGGAGTATGACTTCCATCGTGACACCTTCACCTATGCAAACTTGAAACAGAACCTTATCCGACCCGCGTCCGCCTTCGCGATCACGCGCCCGCTACGCCTTTGAACTGCCGCCAGTTGTCCGCGACACCCCAGGCTGCGAGCAGCGTCACCATCACGAACGCCGACAAGGGCACGATCAAGAACACGTAAATCGCGACCAGCCCGCCCTGGCCCATCTGCTGCGCCGCCTTGCGCCTGTGCGCCGCGGCCAGCCCCTGGTACGCCAATGCACTCATGGCAATCCAGGACAGGCAATCGACCAGCTCGATATCGACCAGGGCCGCAGTCACGATGATGACGATCGCCACCACCCCGAGCGCCCTGCCCAACCGCAGCTCGCGGTACTCGACCCCGAACTCGCCGGGCGCTTCAAGCAGCGACTGCCACCAGCGCGCGAGGAACAGCGAGCTCAACGTCCCGAGCAGCACGAGCGCCGCATAGGCGCCCCACATCGTGCGCGCAAACCCGGTGATGATCTCTTCCGGATTCGCGAGGACCACGCCACTCGCTTTCAGCGAGGTCACGGCATCCCGCAGCAACTGTTCCCACACCGCGCTCGGATCATCGAGCGTCGCGTAGATCCCGACCAGCAACATCGCCATGCCGAGCACGGCGAGCTGGAAACACAGCGTCAGCGACCCTGTGCGCTTGAGCAGCACCCCGAGCACGGCCGGCACCAGGAACGCGAGCGCCGCGAGTCCTGCCGCCACCATGTAGGGCTGCTTGATCGACAGCAACGTGCCCGTCGCCACCGCGAAGCTCACCACGGCCACCGTCATCCCCCGCGTCACCGCGCCCGGCGAATCCCCGAACAGGATCACCAGGATGGCCGCCGCCGAAGCGACGAGCGCGAAGGGAGAGAATCCCTGGGGCGACAACGCCGCGAGACAAGCGCCGATGAAGAACGCTCGCCACGGTTGTCCGACCAACCAGGCAGCAAACCTGCGATGCATCGCTCGCCACCGCTCCCACCGGATCGGACTTGCGGCCTGGGGGATTACCCCAAGACCGCCGGCCCCCACCGGAAACCATCAGTCAGTCAGATCAGTGCTGATCCGTGTAAGGCAGCAACGCGAGGAAGCGGGCGCGCTTGACCGCAACTGCCAGCTGACGCTGGTAGTGCGACTTGGTGCCCGTGATCCGGCTCGGGACGATCTTGCCGGTTTCCGTCACGTAGTTCTTGAGGATGCCCAGATCCTTGTAGTCGATCTGGACGATCTTTTCAGCAGTAAACCGGCAGAAACGGCGCCGGCGGAAAAAGCGTGCCATGAGTTAACCCTCGAATGCTTGAAGTGATGCTGCGGAGTAACGCGAGCCGCGAGGCTCAGCGGTCCGACATGCCGGGGCCGTCGTCATCGCCATCATCGGCGAAGCGCTCGTTCCGCTCGGCGTCATCGCCGCGCATCATCGGTGACGGCTCGGTCACGGCGGCATCCATCTTGATGACGAGGTGACGCAGCACGGCGTCGCTGAAGCGGAAGGCACCGGTCAGTTCATCGAGCGTCTTCTTGTCAGACTCGATGTTGAGCAGCACGTAATGGGCTTTGTGTACCTTCGCGATCGGGAAGGTGAGCTGGCGGCGACCCCAGTCTTCGAGCCGGTGAACAGTGCCACCGCCCGCTGTGATCATGCCCTTGTAGCGTTCCAGCATGGCCGGAACCTGTTCGCTCTGGTCAGGATGGACCAGAAACACGACTTCATAGTGTCTCAACATATCGATACGTCCCTTTGGATAAAGCCTCCCGTCAAAGCGGTGAGGCAAGGAGTTGTTGCT
>JBEBIT010000043.1:0-29447 GCA_040080215.1 Steroidobacteraceae bacterium | reverse complement strand
GAACAGCGCCACGAGCGCGAGCGCGGTCAGGTTCGAGCGGTACGCGCGAGTGAGTCGCAACGCTTCGTCGGTCTCCGCACCCGGGGTTGTGACGGTGACACCGGGCGGGAGCAACGCAGCGATCTTGTCCCGGACCTCATCCGTCGCCGCACCGCTGCGCAACCGCAGCTCCACGCGATGCAGCCTGCCAAGCTGTCCGAGACGCCATTGAGCCGTCCCGATGTCGAGCACCATCACCCGCTGCCGGTACGCAGCGGCCGGCAGGATGCCTGCCACATTGAAGCTCACGGGCTCGAGCCCCACCTGCACCGTCAGTGTGTCGCCCTGCTCCAGGTCGAGATCGCGGGCCGCCGCAGGACTCAGGAACACCGCATCGGAGGCGAGCGGCGACAGGTTGGTCCGCGGCGCGTCCACGCCGATGGAAGGCTGCATGCGCGCCGCGCGGAAGAAATCGATGCCCATCGCCGTCAGCGCCGTCTGCTGGCCCACGACACGAACCTGCACGTCGACCACCGGATTGGCGAGCGCCACTTCCGGCAGGCGCGCGAGCACGGGAAACACGGCTTCGTCGAATCCGGCACTCGTCCCCTGCACGACGAGGTCAGACAGGCCGAACAGGCTGCGCGCCGCCAACGAGACTTCACTCGCCGCAGAGCGATTGACGAGGGTGACCCCGAGCCCGAGCGCCACGCCGAGCGCGATGACGACGACCGCCAGCAGCGTCCGGCCGGCCGCGTGACGCAGAGGTCCCGTGACCAGCGCCGCAAACAATTGGGCGTTCGCCCCCGTCATTCCGGACGAGGGCTCGAACGGGCAGGCTGCAGCTCAAGCCCCGTGCGGGTCAGAACGTACACGCGGTCGGTCGTTGCAGCCGCGACGGCGGAGTGCGTGACGAGGATGCCGGTCGAGCCGTCGCGCTTCAGCTGTGCCCGGAGCAGCTCGAGGACGTGGACCGCGCTTTCGGGATCAAGATTGCCCGTGGGCTCATCGGCCAGTACGACGCCGGGACGATGCACCAGCGCCCTCGCCACCGCCACCCGCTGCATCTCGCCGCCCGAGAGCTCTTTCGGGAAGCTGTCGCGCCGGTCGCCGAGGCCCACGGCCTCAAGCAACTCACTGATCCGTTCGTCCGCCTCCTTCCCTGCCACGCCGTTGAGCGCCAGCGACAACCCGACGTTGCCCGCCACCGTGAGATGCGGCAGCAGGTGGAAAGCCTGGAAGACAAACCCCATCCGGCGCCGGCGCAGCAGGGTGCGCGCGTCGTCATCGAGTGCAGCGAGATTCTGGCCCTCGAGCAGGACGTCGCCCGAGTCCGGCACGTCGAGGCCGGCAATCAGATTGAGCAGCGTCGACTTGCCGACGCCCGACTCCCCCATGATGGCGATGTAGTCACCGGGCAGCAGCGCGAGCGACACCTCGGCAAGCACGGCCCGAAGCCGGCCAGGGTCCGGGCCGGGGAAGCTCTTCCGCACCTGTCTCAATGTCAGCATTGCGCGCGCGACCCGCCATAAAGCTTTGCAAATGAATGGGATACCAGCCCGGAAGGCAGGGAGCCACCCCTGGGGGATCCAGCAACCCGGCCCTCGCGTTGCTGAATTCGCACGTTCCCGGCAACCGGTTGCAACGGCTATCATACGGGCTGGGATCCACTCACGTTCCGCGCGGCGGAAAACTCCGCCTCCTTATGCCCCTATCCCGAACCCTGCGCATCCTGTCGAGCCTGCTTGTCGCCCTGATCTTTGCGGGCGTCACCTTCGGGCTGTGGGCGTACATGAACCAGCCCACGCAGGAGCCGCCGTGGCCCAAGCGCATCCAGGGCTTCGCGTTCTCCCCGTATCGCATCGACCAGGACGCCACGCTCGACCAGCTGCCCTCGGAAGAGCAGCTGGCGGAGGACCTCGCCGTGCTCGCCGGCAAGACGGTCTCCGTGCGCACGTACTCGACCATCGGCTCCGTCGGTGAAGTCCCCCGCATCGCCTGGCAGCAGAAGCCGCGCATCAAGGTCGCGCTCGGCACGTGGCTCGACAAGCGCACCGAGCGCAACGAGGAAGAGATCCAGAACGCCATCCGGATCGCGAAGAACCAGCCCAACATCATCCGCGTCTTCGTCGGCAACGAATCCGTGCTGCGCGGCGACCTCACGGTTTCCGAACTCGCGGCGTACCTCGACCGGGTGCGCGCCGCCGTCGACAAGCCGGTCAGCACGGCCGAGCCGTGGCATGTGTGGCTCGCGCATCCCGAACTCGGCAACCACGTCGACTTCATCGGCGTGCACATGCTGCCGTACTGGGAAGGCGTGAATGTCTTCGAAGCGAACGACTACATCGTCGACAAGATGAATCGGCTCGAAGCCGCCTTCCCCGGCAAACGCATCGTCATCGGCGAAGTGGGCTGGCCTTCCGACGGACGCACTCGCGAGAAAGCCGTTGCGTCTCCTGCCAACGAAGCCCTGTTCCTGCGTCGCTTCATCGCGCGCGCCAAGGAAGAGAAGTATGTCTATTACGTGATGGAAGCCTTCGACCAGCCGTGGAAGTCGGCCATCGAAGGCTCCGTGGGCGCCTACTGGGGCGTGTACGACGTCAACCGCAAGCCGAAGTTCGAGTTCGTCGATCCGATCATCCGCATTCCCGAGTGGCACGTCCTCGCGGGCCTGTCGGTCGTGATCTCCGCGCTGATGCTCGGCGCGATGTACATGTTCAGCGGTTCGCTCGGCACGCGAGGCCGGAGCTTCCTGGCGGCCGTCGTGTACGCGACCGCGACCATCACGGTCCTCATCATCTACGACTATTCGCAGAAGTACCTGACGATTACCGGCGTGCTGGTCGGCACGCTGCTGATCATCGGCATGCTCGGCCTGATCGCCGTGTTGCTCGCGGAGGCGCACGAGTGGGCCGAAGCGCGTTGGGATACCGGACGGCGACGACTGCTGCACGCCAACAAGAGCAGCAATGCGGCAGTGGCAGCGGCTTCCGCATCAGGGGCAGTGCGCAAGGTATCGATCCATGTGCCGGCCTACAACGAGCCGCCGCAGATGCTGATCGAGACGCTGGATGCGCTCGCGCGCCTCGACTATCCGGATTTCGAAGTGCTCGTCATCGACAACAACACGAAGGACGAGGCCACCTGGCGTCCGGTGGAGACGCACTGCCTCACCCTCGGCCCCCGCTTCCGTTTCTTCCACGTGAGCCCGCTGGCCGGCTTCAAGGCCGGCGCGCTCAACTTCGCGCTGCGCCAGACGGCGCCGGATGCCGAAGTGGTCGCCGTGATCGACAGCGACTACAAGGTCGAACCCGCTTGGCTCAAGGAGCTCGTGCCGGCATTCGACAACCCGCGCACGGCAATCGTGCAGGCGCCGCAGGACTACCGCGACGCCGACGACAACCTGTTCAAGGCCATGTGCCATGCCGAGTATCGCGGGTTCTTCCAGATCGGCATGGTCACGCGCAACGAGCGCAACGCCATCATCCAGCACGGCACGATGACACTGGTCCGGCGGACTGTCCTCGAAAGCGTGGAGGGCTGGGCAGAGTGGTGCATCACCGAGGACGCGGATCTCGGCCTCAAGATCTTCGAGGCGGGCTTCGAAGCCACGTACTCGCCGACGAGCTACGGCCGCGGACTGATGCCGGACACGTTCATCGACTTCAAGAAGCAGCGGTTCCGCTGGGCCTATGGCGCGATGCAGATCCTGCGGGCGCACACTGCTTCGCTGTTCTCGCCCAATGACGACCGCCTGACGTCCGGGCAGCGTTACCACTTCATCGCCGGCTGGCTGCCGTGGGTCGCGGACGGACTCAACCTGCTGTTCAACGCGCTCGCGATCGGCTGGACCATTGCCATGATCATCGCGCCGGCCCGCATCGAGCCGCCGCTCCTGATGTTCTCGGTGCTGCCGCTGTCCCTGTTCACGTTCAAGCTCGTGAAACTCATCCACCTGTACGTGACGCGTGTGAAGGCGAACCTCCGGCAGACGTTCGCCGCTGCGCTCGGGGGACTCGCGCTGTCGCACACCATCGGCCTTGCTGTCGTGAAGGGCCTGGTCACCAAGGACGAGCCGTTCTTCCGCACGCCGAAGCAGGCCCAGCCGCATGCCTTCGCCGCCGCGGTCGCCGCCGCCCGCCAGGAGTCCCTGCTCATGCTCGCGCTGTGGCTGGCCGCACTCGGCCTGCAGACCGTACCGGAAGAACTGAGCAGCCCCGACCTGTCGGTATGGACCGCAGTGCTGCTGATCCAGTCGATTCCCTATGCGGCGGCACTCGCCGTATCGCTGATCAGTGCATTCAATCTGCCGGCGCGGTGGCTCGGTTCGACCCCCGCACAGAAGGTGGGCGGCCCTGCCGAACAGGGCGGCCAGCCCTAGGGAACCTGGTCCCCCTCAGGGCGTCGCCAGCACCTGCTGCGCGAGGCTCGTGCCGCTTGACCAGGCCGCCTCGGCACGGGCGTCCAGGCACCAGTCACCACACAGACCGAAACGCAGCTTCGCGTCCCACACACAGGGCTCGCCGAGCGGCTGCTCGACCCGCGCGTACCGCCACAGGTGTGCGCTGAAATACTTCGCCCGAGCTGTCAACCCCAAGCGCTTGCCGAATTCGGTCACGAGCGCCTCGGCAGCGGCCGCGTGCGTGTCATCGATGTGTTCTCGCGTCCACTCGGGAGACGCATGCAGCACCCAGCAATCATCGGTCGACAGTCGACCCGGCTTGCCGACATCCCTCGCTGCCCACGACAGCGTTCCTGGCTGGTTGGCCAGCACGTCGGAGGGGACGTCGAGCCGGTCCGCATAGGCGACCATCGCCGCCCAGCACGGCGCCATGCGCACATTGCGCAGCCGCACCTCGACGTCGAGCGTGCTGTTGAAATCCCGTGTCAGCTCGACGGCCTGCGGCGCAGGGACTGCCAGCAGCAGAGTAGCGAACGGGCCCAGCTCGTCGCCCGACTCGGTCTTGAGGAACCATTCCCCCTCGCGTCGCTCGCACTTGAGCACCTTGAGGCCACGCTTGATGTCGAGCCCGGCCGCCAGCGGCTTGACGATGCCACTCATGCCGGGCACGCCGACGTACCAAGGTTCGCGTTGCGACAGGCCGGGGCCGGCAGGCTGCCACCGTGCCGCGTACCCGGTGGCGCTCGCGAGATCCATGTAGTCGCGAAAGCCGGCGTCGCGCACGACCAGATACTGTGCGCCGTGATCAAAGGCGAGCCTGCCCACTCGCCGGGTGGCAATGCGCCCGCCGAGTCCGCGGCTCTTCTCCAGCACCGTGACCGCGTATTGCGCCCCGAACAGCACCCTTGCACAGGCGAGCCCGGCAAGTCCCGCACCCACAATCGCCACCGTCCCTTCAGTCATTGCATTCCCTCATCGTCCGCATCTTGACTGAATCGACGCCTGTGAGTCGATGCCTGCAGAAGATCGCGCCATCGTCCCACTATCGCCCACCGCTGCCGAGCGGTACGCTCTGTCTCCCTCCACTCCCCGATCCGGACAACTTCCCATGCGTTGGCAAGGCCGCAAACAGAGCGAGAATATCGAGGACCGTCGCGGCAGCCGGCTGTCACGCGGCGTGGGTCTCGGCGGCATCGGCACCGTCGTCGTGGTCCTGATCGCGCTGTACACGGGCCAGGATCCAACTACCCTGCTGCGGAATGTCGAGCAGATGACGGGCGGCGCCCAGACGCAGACGGAACAGGGGGCTTACCAGGAGTCCGCCGCCGAGGCCCAGCTGCGGGAGTTCACGGGCTTCGTCCTCGCCGACACGGAAGAGACGTGGAATACGTTGTTCGCCGCAGCCGGACGCAAGTATGTAGAGCCGACGCTCGTGCTCTTCACGGGCGCGGTCGACTCCGCGTGCGGTCAGGCGGAATCCGCCACCGGCCCCTTCTACTGCCCTGGCGACCAGAAGGTCTACATCGACCTCTCTTTCTATGAAGACCTGCAGCAAAAGCTCGGCGCAGGCGGCGACTTTGCGCAGGCGTACGTGATCGCGCACGAAGTCGGCCACCATGTGCAGACATTGCTCGGCATCTCCGAGCGCAACCAGGCCGCCCGCCAGCGTGCCAGCGAAGTGGACGCGAACGCGCTGTCGGTCCGGCAGGAGTTGCAAGCGGACTGCTTCGCGGGGATCTGGGCCCACAACGCGGACCAGTCGCGCCAATTGCTTGAGGCCGGTGATATCGAGGAAGGCCTGAACGCCGCGAACGCCATCGGTGACGATCGCCTGCAACGGCAGTCGCAAGGCTACGTCTCGCCCGATTCGTTTACGCACGGCACGTCGGAGCAACGGGTGAGCTGGTTCCGCCGCGGCTTCTCGACGGGCGACATGAATCAGTGCGACACGTTTGCGGCGAGGAGTCTCTGACGGGCGGACAGCCTCTCTACCTCCGTGTCCACCCCCCTGCCCATTACTGAAGCGCTGCCGCGCCTGCTGGCCGCGCTCGAACGCGAACGCAACGTCGTCCTCGAAGCACCGCCTGGCGCCGGCAAGTCGACCGGCGTCCCGCTCGCACTGCTTGGCGCGAGCTGGCTTGGCAAGGGCCAGATCCTGATGCTGGAACCACGCCGCCTCGCCGCCCGCGCCGTGGCAGCCCGCATGGCGATGTTGCTCGGAGAGCCCGTCGGCAAGACGGTCGGCTATCGCACGCGGCTCGACACCAAGGTGAGTGCCGCGACGCGCATCGAAGTCGTCACCGAAGGCATCCTCACGCGACGCTTGCAGCACGACCAGTCGCTCGACGGCGTGGCGCTCGTCATCTTCGACGAGTACCACGAGCGCAGCCTGAATGCCGATCTCGGCCTCGCGCTGTGCCTCGATGTGCAAGGCACGCTGCGTGAGGACCTGCGGCTGCTCGTGATGTCGGCAACGCTGGATGGCGAGGCCGTGGCCCGCCTGCTTGGCGACGCACCGCGCATTACGTCTGCCGGCAAGTCCTTTGCCGTCGACGTGCAATACCAGACCGTCGCGCCGCAGGCGAATCGCAGCGGTCCCGCTCCGTGGGTCGACATCGCGAGCCAGATGGCCCGCACGATCGGCAGAGTGCTCGATGCGAGTGCCGGCGATGTACTGGCCTTCCTGCCGGGACAGGGCGAGATCCGCCGCACCGAACGATTCCTGCTCGAATCGGCATTGCCGCCCGGCACGCGCGTGCTGCCGCTGTATGGCGACCTGCCCATTGCCGAACAGGATGCCGCGCTGGAACCGGCTCCATCGGGACAGCGCAAGATCGTGCTGGCGACCAACATCGCCGAGACCAGCCTCACCATCGAGGGCATTCGCATCGTTGTCGACTCGGGGCTCGAACGCCGTGCACGCTTCGACCCCGGCACGGGCATGAGTCGCCTTGAGACCGTCCGCATCGCACGCTCGGCCGCCGACCAGCGTCGCGGTCGAGCGGGCCGGCTGAACACCGGTGTCTGCTATCGGCTGTGGACTGAAACCGAACAGGCTGCGCTGGCCGCACAGACACCGGCCGAGATGCTCGAAGCCGATCTCGCGCCACTTGCACTGGAGCTCGCACTGTGGGGCGCTGCGCCGACGCAGCTGCGCTGGCTCGATCCGCCGCCTGCCGGGAGCTACGCACAGTCCGTTGAGCTGCTGCAGTCGCTCGGCGCCTTGACCCCTGACGGGCGCATTACTCCCCATGGCCGCGAGATGTCTGCGCTCGGTACGCATCCCCGGCTGGCTCACATGTTGCTGAAGGCACGTGTTGCAGGCGCAGCGCGCCTCGGCACGGAGCTCGCTGCCGTGCTGACGGAACGCGATCCTTTGCGCAGCCGCGATGCCACCCGCGATGCAGACCTCCGGCTGCGTATCGATGCCCTGCGCGGCAAGGGCAATATGCCGGGGGGCCTCGCAGTCGACCAAGGCGCCCGTCATCGAATCCTGCAGACGGCAGGCCAACTGGCCCGGCAGTTGGGGGAGACTGCCGATCGGGAACGCATCGACACCGATACGCTGACCGGCGAACTGCTCGCGCATGCGTACCCGGATCGCATCGGCCTCGCGCGCTCCGAAGGACAAGGCGATTCGGCGCGTTACCTTCTCTCCGGCGGACGCGGTGCGATGCTGAAGGACGCGCAGCTGCTTGGGCGCGCCGAGATGCTCGTCGTGGCGGAACTCGATGCAGGCGATCGCGAAGCCCGGATTCGCCTAGCGGCACCGATCACGCGACGGCAGGTGGAGTCCGTATTCCGCGACGCCATTCTGGAGACGGAACGCATTGAGTGGGACAGCCGCTCGAGCAGCGTGCTCGCCCGCAAGGAACGCTGGCTCGGCGCTCTGAAGCTTGATGACCGTCTGCTCTCCGCAAGCGATCCGGAGCGCATCCGCAGCGCGATGCTCACCGGAATCCGCGAGCTGGGCCTCGATGCCTTACCGTGGTCGAAGGACGCACGCGTCCTGCAGACGCGCATCGAATTTGCCCGGGCACACGACACCCAGGCGCCGAAGCCGTGGCCGCAGGTGGACGACGCCCATCTGTCGTCGACGCTGGAGGAATGGCTTGCGCCGTGGCTCGACGGCATTTCGCGGCGGGATCATCTGTCGCGACTCTCGCTCGCGTCGATCCTTGAATCGCGGCTCGACTGGCCGCAGCAGCAGCGCTTGGGCCAAGTCGCACCGACGCACCTCGACGTGCCGAGCGGCTCGCGCATCCCGATCGAGTACACCGCCGAGGGCCCGGTGCTGTCGGTCCGGTTGCAGGAAGTCTTCGGCATGACGGAGACGCCGATGCTGGGTGGCGGCAAGGTCCCCGTCACGATGCAGCTGCTGTCGCCCGCACGCCGGCCGGTGCAGGTCACGCGCGATCTGGAAAGCTTCTGGACCCGGGGATATGCCGATGTGAAGCGGGAGCTGAAGGGCCGGTATCCAAGGCACTACTGGCCGGACAACCCGCTTGAAGCCGAGCCTACGGCCAGGGCCAAACCCCGGGGGACTTAGATCGAGGAGAGCCCGCCGTTCCGGCATGAACGACACGGTGCGTTGCGGTATCCCGCTCCATTCAGTATTGATTCAGCCCGCATGCGATAAGAGTAGCCTACACAGAGAACCCTCAAGGCCACGGGCGTAGCCCTGAGGTAGTGTTCCAACGCTGGATGACTGGAGCCTAAGGAAATGAATACCTTTATCACCGATGCATTTTTTGCAAAGTCCGCAATGAGCGGTGCCGCGGCAGCCGCCGTCGTTACCCTGCTTCTTGCGTCCACACCCTTGTCGGCCGCCGAGACGCCGGCCGCGAAGAAGGACGACAACAGCTGCGTCTTTGCCGGCACGATCAACGACTGGCGCGGGCTCGACTCGAGGAACCTCGTGATCTGGGCGCCCAACAACCACGTTGCCTACCATGTGACGCTCGGCTTCGCGCTGACGGATCTCAAGTCGACGGAGACGCTCGGTATCGTCGACGGCAACGGCGATGGCCGGCTGTGCGGCTATGGCATGGACCAGTTGGTCATCACCGGCGGGGCGTATCCGGAGAAGTCGACCATCACCGGCATGACCAAGCTCGACGATGCCGCACTGGCCGAGTTGGGCGAGAAGTACAAGGTGAACCTGCTGCCCAAGAAGAAGGCAACCAAGTAGCCCGCGCGGCGTCGGCCTGCAGGTGACAAGCCCCTAGTGGAACACGCGGTTTCGCGCTTGCGCGTGGAACCGCGGTGCCCCTACCATGATTTCGCCATGCAGGCCCGCGCCTGCCAGGTACCTGCAAGCGCCACCGTCCCGGAGCCAGTCATGTCATCCCCCCTGCTTCAACGTCTCGAAGCCCTGCATGCGGAGCTCGCTGGCACCACCGCAGTCGACGCCGGCTCGCGCCAGGCGCTGATTGCGCTCCTCGGCGACATTACCCGCCTGCTCGACAAGTCCGCCCCGGCCGGCGACGACGAACAGCCGGTGGGCGAGCGGCTTGAAGCACTGGCGCTGGGTTTCGAAGCGAAGCACCCGGCCCTCGGCACGGCAATTCGCCAGGTCGTCGACGCGCTGGGCAAAGCCGGCATTTGACGCAAGGCTCGGGCATCAGGGTCTCTCTGCTGAAGGGCTGCGGAAGGCCTCCACCAGGGGGTAGACTTTGGCCATGAGCTACGACACCAACAACATCTTTGCCCGGATCCTTCGCGGCGAAATCCCGGCCCACAAGGTCTTCGAGGACGAGGCCACCTTCGCCTTCATGGACGTGATGCCGCAAGCCGAGGGCCACACCCTCGTTGTCCCGAAATCACCTGCCGAGAACCTGTTCGACCTGTCGCCTGCCGATCTCGGCCGGCTGATCCAGGTCACGCAGAAGGTGGCCGTGGCAGTCCGGACAGCATTCCAGCCGGACGGCCTCACGCTGATGCAGTTCAACGGCCCGGAGGCGGGGCAAACCGTCTTCCACATCCATTTCCATGTCGTGCCGCGCTATGCCGGCGTCGGACTGCGCTCGCACTCGCGCCAGATGGCCGACAATGCGCTGCTGGCTGATCACGCCGAACGCATCCGCGCGGCACTGGCAGCAAGCTGACCTCCCGCTCACCTGTCGACTCGTACCGAATCATGAGCCAGAAAATCTACAGCGTCCCCGCCGGATTCGCCGCCCGAGCCCGAGTCAGGCGAGCGGACTACGACAAGATGTATGCCGAGTCCGTGAACGACCAGGAGGGATTCTGGGCCCGCATGGCGAAGCGGATCGACTGGATCAAGCCCTTCACGAAAGTGAAGGATGTCAGCTACCGCGAGAGCGACTTGCATATCCGCTGGTACGAAGACGGCCTGCTGAACGTCTCTGCCAATTGCCTCGACCGTCATCTGGCCACGCGCGGCGACAAGACGGCCATCATCTGGGAAGGCGACGATCCGCGCCTGTCCGAACACATCACGTACAAGCAACTGCATGAGCGCGTGTGCCGCTGCGCCAATGCGCTCATTGCGCTGGGTGTGCAACCCGGTGATCGCGTCACGATCTATCTGCCGATGATTCCGGAAGCCGCAGTCGCTATGCTGGCGTGTGCGCGCATCGGGGCCGTGCACTCCGTCGTGTTCGGCGGCTTCTCGCCGGACTCCCTCGCGGGCCGGATTGCGGACTGCGCTTCCGCCGTCGTGATTACCGCCGATGAAGGCATCCGCGGCGGCAAGCGCATCGCGCTCAAGAGCAACGTCGATCTCGCCCTCGCAACCAAAGGCACTGAATGCGTCAAGCACGTACTCGTCGTGCGTCGCACCGGCGTCCGTGTACCGATGCATGCGCCGCGCGATCAGTGGTTCGAGGATCTCGTCCGCGATCAGTCCGCGGTGTGCCCGCCGTTTGCCGTCGGCGCCGAGGATCCCTTGTTCATCCTGTATACGTCTGGCTCGACCGGCAAGCCGAAAGGCGTGCTGCATACGACCGGCGGCTACCTCGTCTACGCGTCGATGACGCATGAGCTGATCTTCGATGTGCAGGAAGACGATGTGTACTGGTGCACGGCCGATGTGGGCTGGGTCACCGGACACAGCTACGTCCTCTATGGACCGCTTGCGAATGGCGCGACGACGCTGATGTTTGAAGGCGTGCCGAACTATCCCGATGCAGGACGGCTCTGGCAGACCGTGGATCGGCACAAGGTCACGCTGTTCTATACCGCCCCCACGGCCCTCCGCGCGCTGATGCGTGAAGGCGAGGAGCCGGTGAAGCACTGGTCGCGGAAGACACTGCGCGTGCTCGGCAGCGTCGGCGAACCCATCAATCCGGAAGCGTGGGAGTGGTATCACCGTGTTGTCGGCGATGGCCGTTGCCCGATCGTCGATACGTGGTGGCAGACGGAAACCGGCGGCATCCTGATCACGCCGTTGCCCGGCGCGATCGACCAGAAGCCGGGTTCGGCGACCTTGCCGTTCTTCGGCATCAAGCCTGCCATCGTCGATGGCGAAGGCAAGGTCCTCGAAGGCGCGTGCGAGGGCAACCTCGTGATCACGGACAGCTGGCCCGGACAGATGCGTACGGTGTTCGGCGATCACGCCCGCTTCGTCGAGACTTACTTCAAGACGTTCCCGGGCACGTATTTCACTGGCGACGGTGCAAAGCGGGACGAGGACGGCTACTACTGGATCACGGGACGCGTCGACGACGTGCTGAATGTCGCGGGTCATCGCCTTGGCACTGCCGAGATTGAGAGCGCGATGGTCGCTCATGCGAAGGTCGCGGAAGCCGCCGCCGTCGGTTGTCCGCACGACATCAAGGGCCAGGGCATCTATGTGTTCGTGACACTGGTCGCTGCTGCGGTTCCGACCGAGGAACTGCGTCGCGAACTGCGCGACTGGGTACGGAAGGAAATTGGCCCGATCGCGACACCGGACTTCATCCAGTGGGCGCCGGGCCTGCCGAAGACTCGCTCGGGAAAGATCATGCGCCGCATCCTGCGCAAGATCGCCGCGAATGAGCACGACCAGCTCGGGGATATCTCGACGCTCGCGGATCCGGGTGTCGTCGAGAGCCTGGTGAATGAGCGGATGAATCGCTGAGGCGCGCCAATCCGATGGCAGGGTGCCGGCCACACGGCATCTTCTGGGACTCCGAGGCGCCGCCCCCGTGAGTTCGCATCACCGCTCGACGTGGCCCGGCCCACCGCAAACGCGACTTTTCGCTCCATAACCGGGCAGCGCTCGACGTTCCATGACTCCAGCTGGTGCTCGGCTGACGGTCCTCAATAGCCGTCGCCCTGATCAGGGCATGTCCGTCTCGACGGAAGGTCCCAACACGGCTAGTCTCCCCGGCCATTGTGCGCACGCGACCGGAATCGACTGAATTGCAAAGAAATGTAAAGAAATCAGCGGTTGGCAGTTTCCGGGCCGAGGCACTGATTGCTGGCCTGATCGTCACGATGACACTCCCTGCCCTGTCCGTAGCGTCCGAGGCGGCGCCAACGAAGACCTTCGCCATCGTCCGCATTCCTGAAGCCGACGCGCCGAAGATCGACGGCAAGATTGACGAGGCCGTATGGCAACGTGCCGCGGTCATCAAGGACCTCGGCCAGTTTGCCCAGAACGTGGGCGAGGCCACCGAGCAGAGCGAGTTCTACGTCATGTACGACAAGGACATGTTGTACATCGGCGCACGTATGCTCGACTCGGAGCCCGACAAGGTCGAGTCCAAGGTGCTGCGCCCCGGCGAGCGCCTCAACAACGAGGACAAGATCGGCATCATCCTCGACACGTTCAACGACAAGCGCAACGGCTACCGCTTCGAAGTCAACGTCAACGGCGTGCGCGACGACGCTCTGTATCTCGACACCACCCAGACGCAGTGGGAGTGGGACGGCATCTACTTCGCCGACTCGGCGCGCGACGACAAGGGCTGGACCTCGGAAATGGCCATCCCGTTCAAGACGCTGTCGTTCGACCCGGCGAGCGGCACGTGGGGCATCAACTTCACGCGGCTGATCGCCCGCAAGAATGAGCGCGACGGCTGGGTCCACCGCAACCGCTCGCAGAACCCGAGCAGCTCGGGCGAGATGACGGGACTCGTGGGTGCGGACCAGGGGCTGGGGCTCGATGTGGTGCCGTCAGTGAGCCTGAAGCGCGACAAGGACTTTGTCGCTGGCAAGACGGAAGACAGCGTCGAGCCGTCTCTCGACATGTACTACAAGCTGACGTCCGGCCTGAACGCGGCCCTCACGTTCAACACGGACTTCTCCGCCACCGAAGTCGACGACCGGCAGGTGAACCTGTCGCAGTTCAGCCTGTTCTTCCCGGAGAAGCGGGCCTTCTTCCTGCGCGAATCGGACATCTTCGAATTCGGCCGCCTGAAGGGCGGCGATATCGCATTCAGCATCAACTCGACGTTCTCGCGTGCTGCGCTCGAAAACGGACGGCCCTTCTTTTCGCGAACCATCGGCTTGTCCGGCACGGGCGCACCGGTCGATCTTCTGGCGGGCGCCAAGGTCTCCGGCCGCGTCGGCAATTTCAATGTCGGCGCGCTGGCCATTCGACAGGATGCGACAGACACCGTGGATGCACAGAATCTGTTCGTGGGTCGCCTGGTCGCCAACGTGCTCACCGAATCGAGCCTCGGCCTCATTGCCACGAAGGGCAATCCGCGCTCCAACCTCGACAACTCCGTGGTCGGCGCCGATTTCCGTTACGTGAACAACCGCCTGCCCGGCAACCGCAGCCTCGAGGGCGAGCTGTGGTACGAGAAGAGCGACACCGAAGGCCTGGTGGGCGACGACGCTGCGTACGGTGCGCGCCTGCGCAGTCCGAACAACACCGGTTGGCGAGGCGGCCTCGGGATCAAGGAGCTCGAAGCCAATTTTAATCCCGCGATGGGTTTCGTGAATCGCAAGGGCGTCCGCAACTACACGGCGGAAGCCGGCTATACCAAGCGCTATGCGACCGGCCCCACGCAAGGGTTCTACAGCGGCGTCGATTTCGAGCAGTACAACCGCACCGTTGACGACAGCCTGCAAAGCCGCCTCGTGACCTACCGGCTCATGGACTTCTACGGTCGCAAGAACGACCAGTTCAAGGCCCGCATCTACCAGAACGAGGAAGCGCTGCGCACGCCTTTCCTGATCTCGCGTGGCGTGCTGGTCCCAGTGGGCGACTACAAGTTCAATGAGTATGAACTCGAACTCGAAAGCACGGGTTCCAGGGCGCTGTCCGGCAAGGTGAACTACCGCACCGGTGACTTCTATTCCGGCGAACGCTGGCGAGCCACCGGCAAGATCATGTGGAAGGCCAACCCGCACTTCTGGTTCACGGGCAACTACGAGTACAACGACGTCACGTTGCCGCAGGGCGAGTTCATCGTCCGGCTGGCTTCCGTCCGCACTGACGTGATGTTCAACGCGGAATGGTCCTGGACGACGCTGGTGCAGTACGACAACGTCACGGACAGCATCGCGGCCCACAGCCGGCTGCACTGGCTCCCGCAGGCGGGGCAGGACTTCTACCTAGTGTTCAACCACAACCTGCTGGACGAGAACGAGGACGGCACGTTCCGCTCGATCCACGCCGACGCGACCGTCAAGGTCGGCTACACCTTCCGGTTCTAGTCGGGCGATGGTCCCCCTCTGCCCGGCTACAGGTCGCAGAATTCGCCACCGTCGCCCCACCCGTCCACCCGGCAGCCCCACCTGCTCTGCTACCATTGGCGCCGGGTTTCGGGCCCCAGTTGGGATTCCCGGCCATATCGACTCGTTTGTCCGGGAAGCTGTATGAAGAATCGCCTTGGGACCGCCGCGCCCCACCCTGCCCTGTTGCACCTGAAAGTCGGCGTATCGCTCGCGCTTGGCCTGGCCGCGTCGTCCCTGCCTGGCCTGGCCGGTGCCATGGAGAGCACCCCCAAGTCCTTCCAGGTCAGGCAGATCACGAGGCAGGAAGCCCCCAAGATCGACGGTCGCATCGACGACGCCTCCTGGCAGAAGGCGGCGGTGATCGAGGACTTCAGGCAGTTCCAGCAGATCGAACACGCGGACCCGACCGAGAAGATGGTCGTCTACGTCATGCACGACGAAGACATGCTGTACATCGCCGCGAAGATGTACGACTCGGAGCCCGGCAAGATCACCGCGAACATCATGCGGCAGGGCGAACGCATGAACAACGAAGACAAGTTCGCCGTCATCCTCGATACGTTCAACGACAAGCGCAACGGCTATCGCTTCGAGGTCAATCCGAACGGCATCCGCGATGACGCGCTGTACCTCGACACCACGCAGCTGCAATGGGAATGGGACGGCATATACGCCGCCAAGGGCGCGCGCGACGCCGACGGCTGGACAGCCGAGATGGCCATTCCGTTCAAGACCCTGTCGTTCACGCCGGGAGGCAACGCATGGGGCATCAATTTCGCACGCCTCATCGCCCGCAAGAACGAGCGCGACGGCTGGGTGTACCGCAACCGGAACCAGAACCCGAGCAGCTCGGGCACGATGAACGGCCTCGTCGGCATTGAACAGGGACTCGGCCTCGACGTGGTTCCGAGCGTCAGCTTCAAGCAGAACAAGGACTACGTGCAGGGTACGGACGAGTTCAAGGTGGAGCCGTCGCTCGATGTGTATTACAAGGTCACGCCCGGCCTGAACGCCTCGCTGACTTTCAACACCGACTTCTCCGCGACCGAGGTGGACAACCGCCAGGTCAACCTGTCGCGATTCAGCCTGTTCTTCCCTGAGAAGCGCGGCTTCTTCCTGCGTGAATCCGACATCTTCGAATTCGGCCGCTTGAAGGGCGGCGATACCACCGGCAACGTGAGCTCCACGTTCACGCGACCCACGCAGGAAAACGGTCGCCCGTTCTTCTCAAGGCGCATCGGCCTCTCGGGCACCGGTGATCCGGTGGACCTCGTCGCGGGCGCCAAAATCGCGGGGCGGATCGGCGGGTTCAATGTCGGGGCCCTCGCAATCCGGCAGGACGAACAACTCACCGTCGACGCACGCAACCTGTTTGTCGCGCGTGCGGTGGCCAACGTATTGTCCGAGTCGTCGCTCGGCCTCATCGCAACCAGTGGCGACCCGCGCTCGAATGTCGACAACACCGTCATCGGCGCCGACTTCAAGTACACGAACAATCGCTTCGCGGGTGGACGGACGCTCGAGGGCGAAGCCTGGGCACAGAAGAGCGACACCGAGGGGCTGATTGGCAAGGACGGCGCGTGGGGCGCGCGACTGCGCAGCCCGAACAACACGGGCTGGTACGGAGGCCTCGGGATCAAGCACCTCGAGGACAACTTCAATCCCGCGCTCGGCTACGTGAACCGCCGCGGCATCAACGACCAGACCGTCGAGTTCGGTTACACGAAGCGCCGCCCGGGCAGGTTGCTCCAGACGCTGCGCTCGGGCGTCGACATCCAGCAGTTCAACGGCATCGACACCGGCGACCTCCAAAGCCGCACGATCACGTGGCGGGCGCTCGAAGCCTTCTCGCCGCTCAACGACCAGTTCAAGCTGTTCTACATCAAGAGCACCGAGATTCTGGACAAGCCGTTCGAGATCTCCCAGGGCATCTTCGTGCCGGTGGACAAGTACGACTGGGACGAAGTACAGCTGCAGCTCGAAGGCTCGGCCAGCCGCAAACTGTCCGGCGGGCTGACGTTCTCCGCGGGCGACTTCTACACCGGCGATCGCTGGAAGGCCGGCGGCGACGTGTTGTGGAAGATGTCACCGCATTTCTGGTTCACGGGCGCCTACGAGTACAACGGCGTGACGCTGCCGCAGGGCGACTTCATCGTGAGGCTGATGTCGACGCGCCTTGACGTGATGTTCAACGCGACCTGGTCATGGGTGACGCTGATCCAGTACGACAACGTCTCGAACAGCATCGCCGCCCACAGCCGCGTGCGATGGATCCCCGAGGCCGGCCGCGAGATGTTCATCGTGTTCAACCACAACCTCACGGAAGAGCTCCCGAATGGGGGATTCCGCTCGCAGCGCGCGGACGCGACGGTGAAGTTCAACTACACGTTCAGGTTCTGAGACGAGAAGACGCGACCGGCCGACTCTGTCGGCGAGGTGGCCTGCCGGCAGGCGGGTCTCCGACAAGTAGCCCCTTCGAGGCTAAAGGCCTGCCGGCAGGCCAGAGCGGAAGCGGGGATGATGACTTCCGCAAAAGATCGAGACAAAACGGCCCGGAGGGGCCGTTTTTTTTGGGGGAATGGGGATTTGCTGGTGCAAAGGGTTGGGGCGCCTCTATAGACTTGCCGCCAGCCGGAAACCTGGAGTCCTTGTGAATTGCCCTTCTTCGCGTGTCCCCGCCCTGTTCAGGGGTGGCGCTTCCCTTGCTGCCTTCGTTCTTGCGGCTGCGTTTCTCGCCCAGGGAGCACTGGCAGCATCGCCGGCCATGAAGAGCATCGACATCGTCCGCATCGCCGAGAGCGAAGCGCCGAGGATCGACGGGCAACTGGACGATGCGGTCTGGCAGAAGGCCGTCAAGGTGGACGAATTCAGCCAGTTCCTGCCGAACGAAGGGCAGCCCGAATCGGTGCCCACCGTGTTCTACGTGATGTACGACAAGGACGCGATCTACATCGGCGCGCGCCTCTCCGAGCCTGATCCGTCGAAGTTCACGGCCTCGATCCTGCGCCAGGGCCAGCGCTTGCAGAACGAGGACCGCATCGCCGTGATCCTCGACACGTTCAATGACAAGCGCAACGGGTACCGCTTCGAGGTCAATGCCAACAGCATCCGTGACGATGCGCTATACCTCGATACCACGCAGACGCAGTGGGACTGGGACGGCATCTTCTTGGCGAAGGCCGCGATGGAAGAGAATGGCTGGACGGCGGAAATGGCGATTCCGTTCAAGACCCTGTCATTCGGCACGGACAGCAAGACCTGGGGCATCAACTTCACGCGCTTCAACGCCCGTCGCAACGAAGGCGACGGCTGGGTCTATGGCAACCGCTCTCAGAATCCTGGCGTGTCGGGAACAGTGAACGGGCTCGAAGGCATGGACCAGGGACTCGGCCTCGATGTCGTCCCCAGTGTCAGCTTTCGCGAGAACAAGGACTTCGTAGCGGACACTCGCGAGTTCAAGGTGGAGCCGTCGATCGATGCCTACTACCGCGTTACGCCGGGGCTCAATGCATCCCTCACGCTCAACACCGACTTCTCCGCGACGGAAGTGGACACACGGCAAGTGAACCTCGACCGGTTCAGCCTGTTCTTCCCGGAGAAGCGCGGCTTCTTCCTGCGGGAATCGGACATCTTCGAGTTCGGGCGCATCAAGGGTGGCGACACCAACGCACCGACCTTCTCGCGGCAGTCGCTGGAAAACGGCAAGCCGTTCTTCTCGCGCAGCATCGGCTTGTCGTCCACCGGCGAGCCCGTGGACCTGATTGCAGGCGGCAAGCTGTCCGGGCGCATCGGCGGCCTCAATGTCGGCGCGCTTGCGATCCGCCAGGACGAGTTTGCAGGGATCAATGCGCAGAACCTGTTCGTCGGTCGCGTCGTCAAGAACGTGCTGTCGCAGTCGAGCCTCGGCTTCATCGCAACGAAGGGTGCGCCGCGCTCGAACCTGGACAGCAGCCTGCTCGGCGCGGATTTCCGCTATCTCAACAGCCGGTTTCCGGGCGGCCGGACGCTCGAAGGCGAGGCCTGGGTGCAGCAGAGCGACACCGAGGGAGTGCAGGGTGACGACATGGCCTATGGCCTGCGGCTGCGCAGCCCGAACAACACCGGCTGGAAAGGCGGCGTTGGCGTCAAGACCCTCGAAGCCAACTTCCGCCCGGCCATGGGCTTCATCAACCGCACCGGCATCCACGACTATACGGCCGAACTCGGCTACACGCGACGGTACCGCACGGGGTGGATCCAGGCCGCCTTCGCCGGCATCGACGCGCAGCAGATCGACGGCATCGACGGCGGATTGCAGAGCCGCGCATTGACGATACGTGCGTTCGAAGTGTCCAGCCGGCAGAACGACCAGTTCAAGATCCGCTACCGCCCGCAGACGGAAGTCCTTAGCACTCCGTTCACCATCTCGCGAGGTGTCGTGCTGCCCGTCGGCGAGTACTCGTTCGATGAAGTGGAGTTCGACTTCAACAGCGCGAGCTTCCGCCCGGTCTCCGTGGTACTGAACTACCGCGTGGGCGACTTCTATTCGGGACAGCGGTGGCGGGGCACCGGCGAACTCGTATGGAAGGCCAGCCCCCACTTCTGGCTCACCGGCAGCTACGAGTACAACGATGTCTCCCTGCCGCAGGGCGACTTCATCGTGCGCCTCGCCTCGACGCGCTTCGACGTGATGTTCAACGCCGAGTGGTCATGGGTTACGCTGGTCCAGTACGACAACGTCTCAGACAGCATCGCGGCCCACAGCCGCATCCGCTACATTCCGCAGGCAGGCCGCGAGATGTTCATCGTCTTCAACCACAACCTGCTCGACGAGAACGAGGACGGGACCTTCCGCTCGACGCGCGCAGACGGCACGGTGAAGATCAACTACACGTTCCGCTTCTAAAGCGGGGGACGATCCCCCGAGAGGTCACTCGGCAGCTTGATCGGCAGCGGCGGACATTAGAGTTGCTCGACGGTCACAGGACTGCCGGTCTGCACGATACGCTCACGCAGCCGCGCCTTCCGGGCCTGCAGGAACAGCACGAACAGCAGCAACAAGCCGCCTTCGACGAGCAGCGTATGGCTTGCCCCGAGCGAGGCGGCGAGAACGCCTGCGGCCAGGCCGCCGATCGCGTCGAAGCCGAATCGGGCGGATGCAAAGAAGGACATGATGCGGCCGCGCAGCTGAGCGGGCGTGATGGTCTGCAGGAGCATGTTGCAGCCGACGTTGCAGACCGAAATGCCGAAGCCGAGCAAGGCCATCGCAGCCATCGCGAGCCACAGCACCGGCGCGGCAGCAAAAGCGAGCAGCGCTGCCGCACTCAGCATGACGCCAAAGGCAACGCTGCCAACCAGGCCGGGTAGCGAGCGGCGCGTGGCCAGGAAGATCGTGGAACTGAACGCGCCGCTACCGGCTGCGCCCCAGAGCCAGCCGAGCGTGGTCGCATCGCCGCCGAACACATCCTTGGCGAAGATCGGCAACAGCACGGTATAACAGGACGCCGTGACGTTGAGGCCGACCAGGATGGTCAGCAGCATCCTGACTTCCCATGTGTGCCACGCGTAGCGCACGCCTTCGCGGAAGACCTTCGCCATCGAGCCCGTGGCCCGCTCGTCGACGCCGCCCCTGATCAGCAGCAGCGCGGTGATCAGCGCAATGAAAGACAGCGAGTTGATCGCGAAGCAGGCCGCTTCCGAAGTCAGCGCCAGCAGCAGGCCTGCGATTGGCGGGCCGATGAAGCGGCCGGTGTTGAACAGCATGGCATTGAGCGCGAGCGCATTGGGCAGGTCGCCAGGACTGCCGACGAAGCGGCCGATCAGCGACTGCCGAAGCGGCGCATCGAAGCTGTTGACGAGCCCGAGCACCAGCGACATGGCGACCAGCATGGAGGGGGTGATCAGGTTCGTCGCGGTCAGGAACGCCAGCACCAGTGCCTGCAACGCAAGGACGGTCTGCACGCCGATCAGCCAGCGCCGCTTGTCCTGCTTGTCGATCCACGCTCCCGCAAGCGGCCCGATGACCAGCTGCGGAATCAGCGCGGCAAACGCCGTGACCCCCAGCAGGACCGCCGAACCGGTCAGCCGGTAGACCAGCCACGACATCGCCACCTGCTGGATCCACGAGCCGAGGATCGAGACCGCGTGGCCGCAGAAGTAGTAGCGGAAATCCCGGTGCCCGAGTGCCCGGATTGCATTGGGAAGGGAGCGGCTGGCCACGGTGCCGTTGTTCAGGCGATCGAGGGCTTCGGGCCCGGGTGCTCGACGACGATTTTCTCAAGCACGTCCGCATCGAACGCCTTCACCACGATCCTGCAGTTCGCGCTCCATTTCACTTCGACGCGCTCGTCGACGATGCGGGTGACCATCATCACCTGTCCGCCGCTCACGGGCTTGACCAGATCACCGGGTTTGAAATCGTGGCTCATCGGGCCACCGCCGGCACGGGGCTCAGGTGGCCCTTGAACCACGCGATCACGCGCGCGTCGACGTCGCCGCGATTCATGGTGAGGCCGTGGTTGTCGGCTTCGTAGATATGCAGCTCGTGGGGCTTGCCGGCAGCCGCAAGCACCTTGGCGAAGCGCTCCTGCGTCGCGGCCTGCACACGCCAGTCATAACTGCCGTGCAGGATCAAGAGCGGCGCAGTGATGCGTTCTGGCCAGAACTCGGCTGAGCGCTCCCGCAACAGGTCCTCGCGATGTTCATCGAAACCGGGCACCGAGAAGGCGAGACCGGCCGCCAGCAGCGGACGACGCTGGCTTTCCTCGATCAGGTTGGGATTGCCTGCCTCCGTCGCGGCCGCATTGAGCGGGAACCCCTGCTTCATCGCGAGGTACGTCATCATGCCGCCGCGCGAGCGACCGAGCATGAACTGGTTGCTCGTGTCGATGTAACCGAGCGACGCCGCCAGCGGTTCGAGCGCCATGACGTCGTGCACGTCGGCACCGCCGTACTCGTCCCTCCCCTTGGAGCCGCCGCGATAGCTTGAGCCGATGACGACAAAGCCGGCTTTGAGGAAATTATGGAATCCGGACCCCTGCCACGGACTCAGGTGCCCGGGTCCGCCCGAGCCACCGTGGTTGTAGACGATCAGCGGAAACCGCTTGCCCGCCGTGTCTTGCGGCTTCCAGATGAAGCCCGTGATTTCGATGCCGTCGCTCAGGTAACGGATCTGCAGGCATTCGAAGCCGGCGTACGCCGATCGCTCCGCGAACTCATCCTTGCTCAGCAGATAGACCTTCGGTGGTGCCTTGGCCTTGAAGTCCTCTTCAACGGCCGCCTGCACATCACCTTTGCCTCGCCGCTTCGCCTGCTTCAGGTACTCGGCATAAGACTGCTGCGGCCGCGCCACGCACGGGCTGCTCGCCACAATCTCGCCATCCCGCTCCGCCGCCCAGCCCGGCAGCGCAACCAGCAGCCCCGCAAGCAGCCAACCCATCTTCATTCGATTACTTCCTCTGGCCTGTCGGCAGACCTACTTGTCGGCAGACCTTCCCGCCGGAAGGCCTACTCGCTGACGAAGTCAGCCGTCATGGCTTCCGCTCAGACCAGCACCCTCTCTATCCCCCCCGAATTCGCCTTCTCCACATACTCGGGCAACCAGTTCTTGCCCAGCAGGTGCTTGGCGATCTCGACGACGATGTAGTCCGCATCGAGGTCGGCGTCGTCGTTGTAGCGCTTGAGGCCCTGCAGGCACGACGGGCACGAAGTCAGCATCTTCACGTCGCCCTCATGGCCGGCCTTCCTGATCTTGTCGACGCCGATCTTCACTTCCTGTTCCTTGCGGAAGCGCACCTGCGTCGAAATGTCCGGGCGCGTAATGGCCAGCGTGCCGGACTCGCCGCAGCAACGGTCGTTCTTCTCGATCCTGCCGTTCTGCTCGCTGTTCATCAGCGTGTTGACGACCTTGAGCGGGTCGTAGCTCTTCATCGGTGAATGGCAGGGGTCGTGGTACATGTACTTCACGCCCGTGACGTTCTCGAGCCGGATGCCCTTCTCCATCAGGAACTCGTGGATGTCGATGATGCGGCAGCCGGGGAAGATCTTGTCGAACTCGTAGCCCTGCAGCTGGTCGTAGCACGTGCCGCAGCTGACGACGACGGTCTTGATGTCGAGGTAGTTGAGCGTGTTCGCCACGCGGTGGAACAGCACGCGATTGTCCGTGATGATCTTGTCGGCCTTGTCGTAATCGCCGGAGCCGCGCTGCGGATAGCCGCAGCACAGATACCCCGGCGGCAACACCGTCTGCACGCCCGCGTGCCACAGCATCGCCTGGGTCGCGAGGCCCACCTGCGAGAACAGCCGCTCCGAGCCGCAGCCGGGGAAGTAGAACACGGCCTCGGTTTCACTCGACGTCCGCTTCGGATCGCGGATGATCGGCACGTAGCGCTTGTCTTCGATGTCGAGCAGCGCGCGCGCTGTCTTCTTCGGCAATCCGCCCGGCATCTTCTTGTTGATGAAGTGCACCACCTGCTCGCGCATCGGGGGACGGCCACCGGTTGTCGCCGGCGGATGCCGCGTCTGGGCTTTGGCCACGCTGCCGAGCACGACATTCGCCACGCGCTGGGCCTTGTAGCCCCACTCGATCATGATCTTGCGCGTGAACTTGATCGTCTCGGGGTTCGTCGCATTGAGGAAGAACATCGACGCCGCCGAGCCGGCATTGAAGCGCTTCTTGCCCATGCGCCTCAGCAGGTCGCGCATGTCCATGGACACGTTGCCGAAGTCGATATCTACCGGGCACGGTGTCTCGCACTTGTGGCAGACGGTGCAATGGTCCGCGACGTCAGAGAACTCATCCCAGTGCTGCAGAGAGACGCCACGACGCGTCTGCTCCTCGTAGAGGAACGCCTCCACCAGCAGCGAGGTCGCGAGGATCTTGTTGCGCGGGCTGTAGAGCAGGTTTGCGCGAGGCACATGCGTCGCGCACACCGGCTTGCACTTGCCGCAGCGCAGGCAGTCCTTGATGGCGTCCGAAATCGAGTTGATGTCCGACTGCTGCATGATCAGCGATTCATGCCCGAGCAGGTTGAAGCTCGGGGTGTAGGCGTCGCGCAGATCGCCGCCGGGCAGCAGCTTGCCGCGGTTAAAGCGGCCTTCGGGGTCGACGCGGTGCTTGTACGTGCGGAACTCCGCGATCTCGGCGTCCGTGAGGTACTCGAGCTTCGTGATGCCGATGCCATGCTCGCCGGAGATCACGCCGTTCAACTGCCGTGCCACCTGCATGATGCGCGCGACGGCGGCGTTGGCCGTCTGCAGCATCTGGTAGTTATCGGAGTTCACCGGGATGTTCGTGTGCACGTTGCCGTCACCGGCATGCATGTGCAGCGCGACGAAGACGCGTCCTTTCAGGAGGCGCTTCTGGATCGCCTCGCACTCGGCCAGCACCGGCGCGAACGCGCCGCCCAGGAACAGGCGCCTGAGCGGGTTGCGAACCTCAAGCTTCCAGGACACGCGAATCGTCCGGTCCTGCAGGGCATCGAACAGCTTGATGTCCGGATGAGCGGCCGCGCGCTCGGACAACGCGGGCAATACTTCTTCAAGACCCAGCCCCTTGAGGTCGCCGAGCACGCTCGCGAGCGGAGCGTCCATGAAGCCGAGCAGGAACGACCAGCGTTTGCGGACCTCGGAGATCAGGTCTCGCGCTTCGAGCGGCCGCTCGCCGAGGATTTCGTCGGGCGGCAGGCGCTCCATCTCGGGGTCGTCGGTCTTGGCCAGCAGCAAGGGGCCGGACAGGTAGCGCTCCAGCTCGTCGAGCAGCTCGAGCTTGTTCGCGATCGAGAGCTCGATGTTGATGTGCTCGATCGCGTCGGTGTACTCGCCCATGCGATCGAGCGGAATCACGACGTCCTCGTTGATCTTGAAGGCGTTTGTGTGCTTCGCGATGGCGGCCGTGCGCGAGCGGTCCAGCCAGAACTTCTTGCGCGCTTCGGGAGTGATGGCCACGAAGCCCTCGCCCGTGCGTGCATTCGCCATGCGCACCACTTCCGACGTGGCGTGGGCGACGGCATTGTCGTCATCACCCACGATATCGCCGATCAGCACCATCTTCGGCAGGCGGCCGCGATTCGACTTGGTGGTGTAGCCGACGGCACGCAGGTAGCGCTCGTCCAGATGCTCGAGACCTGCGAGCAGCACGCCCTTGCCGCGTCCGTCGCGCTCCAGGTAGTTCTTGATTTCGACGATGGACGGAATCGCGTCGCGTGCCTGACCGAAGAACTCGAGGCACACGGTGCGCGTGTGCTTCGGCATCTTGTGCACGATCCAGCGCGCGGCGGTGATCAGGCCGTCGCAGCCTTCCTTCTGCACGCCGGGCAGCCCCCCCAGGAACTTGTCGGTAACGTCCTTGCCCAACCCGGCCTTGCGGAAGCGAGCACCCGGAATCGCGAGTTGCTCGGTGCGCAGCACAGGCGCCCCGACTGGAGGCTGCTTGCCGTCCTTCCACGTGAGTTCGAACCGGGCAACGTCCACCTCATGGATCTTGCCGCGGTTGTGTTCGAGCCTTGAGACTTCGAGCCAGTTGCCTTGCGGGTCCACCATGCGCCACCAGGCGAGGTTGTCGACGGCGGTCCCCCACAGCACGGCCTTCTTGCCGCCCGCGTTCATCGCGACGTTGCCACCGATGCACGACGCATCGGCCGACGTCGGATCAACCGCAAACACGAAGCCGGCACGCTCCGCTGCGTTCGCGACCCGGCGCGTCACTACGCCCGCTTCGGAGAACACGGTCGGCACGGTGCCGATCACGCCGGGCAACGTCGTCTGTTCGACCTCACTCAGCGCTTCCAGCTTTTCTGTATTGATCACCGCCGCGCGAGCCGTCAGCGGAATCGCGCCGCCGGTGTAGCCCGTGCCGCCGCCACGCGGGATGATCGTGAGTTCGAGCTCGACGCAGGCGGTGACGAGACTCGGGATCTCGTCCTCGGCATCGGGCATCAGGACGACGAAGGGATACTCGACGCGCCAGTCGGTCGCATCCGTTACATGCGAGACGCGCGCGAACGCGTCGAAGCGGATGTTGTCGGCACGCGTGTGGCGTTCAAGCAGCTTGCGGGCCCGGGCGCGGAGCTCGGCCACCTTGTCGAAGTCGGCGGCGAAATCCTGGATGGCCTTGCGGGCCTCTACAAGCAGCTCTGCAACCTTCGCATCGCGGTCGCGGTCGGACGCATCGCGACGGCGGTCGATCTCGTTCAGGCGGTGCTGAAGGGCCTCGACCAGCAGCGTGCGCCGATCGGGATTGTCGAGCAGGTCGTCTTCGAGGTAAGGGTTGCGGCGAACCACCCAGATATCGCCCAGCACTTCGTACAGCATGCGCGCAGAGCGACCGGTGCGACGTTCGCCGCGAAGATCATTGAGGATCTTCCACGCCGGAGCGCCGAGCAACCGGATCACGATCTCGCGGTCGGCAAACGACGTGTAGTTGTATGGAATCTCTCGAAGCCGGGCGGGCGCATCGAGTTCGAACGGGGCGGGCGGCGGCGGAATTTCGAGAGGTAGCTGCGCGCTCATCGGCTCTCTGGGGTCAGTGATCGGGTCGTCATTGTACAGGCCGGGAACGGGGAAGTGATGGCAGCGCGGAAGGACGGAATGCAAGAGATGCCTGCCGGAGCAGCTCCGGCTTCCCGGGCCTGAAGCACCGCCTGGTTGATTCGCTTCAGCGGGTGGGCGCGAACCGGGTGGAGACGTATTCGAAACCGTCGGCCGGCCGTTGCAGACGGCCGACGAACAGCCCCTTGGAGCCGTCCCGCGCCGGCCCGCCCGTCACGACCAGGCGGTCGCCTGGCTTGACCACGTTGGCAGCGTAGCCCTTCGAATCGAGACGAGTCTTGCTGCTCCATTCCAGCAGCCATTCTTCCTTGCTCCCGTCCTTGCCCTGCACCGCGAGGTGGATCACCGGATGCGGATTGCGGAACTCGAACAGTGTCACCTCGCCCTCGATCGTGATGCGGGCCTCTTCGGCGTACATCGCCGTGATGGAGTGATGCGCGAAGCTGGCGGGAAGGCTCGCGGCAAAGAGAACGACAGCCAGCAGCGCACGCTTCATGAGGACTCCGTTCGATCTGTCCCGGGGAACGGATTCGCTCCCCGGGACGATGGGGCTTACTTGACCAGCGTGACGATCATGCCGGTGATGCTGCCGTCGGCGTTCTGCCGCAGGTTCGCGGTGAGCTTGGTGCCGGCTTTCAGCGCCGAGATGTCGAGCGGCTTGATGACCGTGATCTCGACGTTTGCCGGCACGGTGACCTCCTTCTCGCCGCCCTTGTACGCCACCTTCATGGTGCCGCCATTGGCAATCGACGAGACGGCGCCGTTGGTCATCGTCGCGGTGACGTTGCCGTTCGTCATGGTCGTGGCCGGAGCCTGCATCGGACGATGGCCTTCGCCGGCGCCGCGCATGGACTCCGGGAAAATATGGATTTCGGTCGCGACCATCTTGCCGTCCTTCTCGACAGCCGTGGTCCCGAGGAAGGTGTTGGACTTGATGTCGCTCAGCTTGCCCGGTTCGCGGACCATGATCGCGGACTCCGGACGGATGTCGAAGGTCACCGGACCCTGTTCACCCTTGACCGTGACCTTGTTGCCTTCGACCTTTTCCACTGCACCCGCGACGCGAGCCGCCGGGGCCGGGGCCTGTGCCATGGCAGGCAGGGCGAAGGCAGTGAAGAGACCGGCGGCTACGAATGAAGCAATACGCATGGGTTCCCCTGCTTGAGTCTTGTGTTGTGGAATCGAAATCGCTGTACAAATGACCGGAATTGCCACCGGGGAGGCCGCCTGAAGGCACCCCCCGTGCCGTAGAAGTACGTAGAACCGGCATCATAGGCCACGCCGCCGGGACTTCCAATCTGGGCGGGGCTGAAAGGCGACAGATCCATTGTCCAGCAGCGAGCCTGGAAGACAGACCTGCCCCCTTGTTGCCAGGCCCCTAATGCGACGCCGCGTCGAAAGCCTTCTGGTAGTCCTGGCGGGCCCGGGCACCGATGATTGTGGCCGCAACCTGACCCTTGGCGAACACCATCACCGTCGGGATGGAGCGCACGCCGTAGCGGGCCGCGAGCTCGGGGTGATCGTCCACGTTCAGCTTGGCGACCGTCACCTTGCCGGCGTAGTCGACTGCCAGCTCATCGAGCAAAGGAGCCACGGCCCGGCAAGGCCCGCACCACGGCGCCCAGAAATCGACGGCGACGGGCGTGTCTGCCTCCAGCACCTGCTGGGCAAACGTGGCGTTGGTCAGGGTAGCGGGAGCAATGGACTGGGTCATGGGGACCTCCGGCGACTGTTCGAGACGGACTGTGGTCCGAAACAGTGTGCTACCGGCGGCGCGGAATTAAACCCTCCGCCTAAGGCCGGTTCCTTATGAGGAAATGACCAAACGGCAGACCTACCTGGATTGCTTCTGCGCGTAGTCCTCGGCGGCCTGCAGCAAGCGCAGGACATTGCCGCCCCAGATCTTCCTGAGGTCGGCTTCGGTGTAGCCCGCAGCCAGCAAGCGCGTGGTCACCTGCGGCAGCGCCGACACTTCCCACATGCCCGTGACGCCGCCGCCGCCGTCCCAATCGGCACCGATGCCGACGTGGTCAGGACCGACGACGTACAACGCATGCAGCAGGTGCCGCATGAAGTCGTCGAACGTGGCAGTGGGCACGGGATAGCGGGTGTCGACTTCGCGCCGGGCAGCCGCAAATTCGATGGCCTGCTCCTGCGTCATCGTCGCGCCAAAACGGGCACGCAGCGCCTTGAGCGCTTCGTCCCGCGCCGGATTCGCGGGCACGTCGACAAGGTAGTCGCTCAATGAATTGATCTGGATGAGGCCGCCGGCAGCCGCGAGCTTCTTCATCAGTTCGTCGTCGATGTTGCGGGGATGGTTGTGCACGACCTTCGACCCCGAGTGCGACAGGATCACCGGCGTCTTCGACAGGTCGATCAGCTGGCTCAGCACGTCATCCGACGCGTGCGATGCGTCGAGGATCACGCCAAGCCGATTGGCCTCCTTGACCAGCTCCCTGCCGAGCCGGCTCAGGCCATGCCATTCGGGTCCCTTGGGATCCGTCGCCGAATCGGCGAAGTCGTTGTTCGCAAAATGCACGAGGCCGACCATGCGGACGCCGAGGTCGTAGAACGTCTTGAGCTGCGTGGCGTCGGTCCCGAGCGGATACGCGTTCTCGATGCTCTGGTAAACGATGCGCCTGCGCGCCTTCACGATGCGCTCCGCATCGGCGGCGGTGGTCGCGAACTCGAACTGGCGGGGGTTTTTCTCGACCATATCGCGGATGCGCGCGGCAATCTGCAACGCGCGTTCGCGGGCCGCGGCATAGCCTTCGGGGGTCCGCGCACCTTGGGGCGTGAACAACGCCCAGAAACCGCCATCGAGACCGCCGTCCACCATGCGGGGGAAATCCACCTGCGAGCGATCGCCGTCGAAACTGTGCTCCTCCATGATGTTCCAGCCGGG
>JBEBIT010000003.1:0-119891 GCA_040080215.1 Steroidobacteraceae bacterium | reverse complement strand
CGGGAATGCCGCTATGCTTGTGCCCTGGCAGGCACAGGTCGGGAGTAGTGCTTCGATGACAACCCGGGGATTCGAAGGCAAGGAACCCACCGCGGACGTTCGCTCCAGGATTCCGCCCGGTCAGTCCACGACAGCGGATTTTCCGGTCCTGTCGGCAGGCCCGACCCCGGAGGTCGCACCGGATGACTGGTCCTTCACGCTGAAAGTCGGGCCGAGGGTCGTCGCACGATGGAACTGGACCGAATTCAACCAGCTGCCGCAATCGTCCCTCACGTGCGACATCCATTGCGTGACCCAATGGACAAAGCTCGACACGGTCTGGCGTGGCGTCCTGGTCGACGACCTGCTGACCGCGGCCGGCATGGAATCGCCGACACCCTTCACGCTTGCGCATTCCGTCGACGGCTACTCCACCAACGTCCCCACGGCCGATCTGGTCGGAGGGAGGGCGATGATTGCCCTCCAGTATGACGGCAGGCCGCTCGAACCCGACCATGGCGGGCCAGCGCGACTGGTCGTTCCGCACTTGTACTTCTGGAAGTCGGCGAAGTGGATCAACGGCCTGCAGTTCACTAGTCGTGACGAGGCGGGCTTCTGGGAGCTCCGCGGCTATCACATGTACGGCGACCCCTGGCGGGAACAGCGCTTCACGGGGGACACCTGATTCCCGTGGCAGGCCTGGTTGCGCCGATTCGATGGCAGACCCTGCGCATCGTGCGCATCGAACGCCAGACGTCGCGCGTGAAGAGCGTTTTTCTCTCGGGCACGCAGCCCTTCGACTTCACAGCAGGCCAGCATGTAACAGTGAGGCTGACGTCGGAGACAGGCCATACTGCACAGCGCAGTTACTCGATCGCGTCGGCGCCTGAGAACCCTGACTTCATCGAGCTGGCCATCGAGCGGCTCGACACGGGTGAGGTCTCGCCGTACTTCCACGATATCGCAAAGGTGGGGGACGAGGTCGAGATCCGCGGCCCGGTCGGCGGTCACTTCGTCTGGTCCGTGGAAGACGGCGGACCGCTGTTGCTGGTTGCGGGTGGATCCGGCATCGCGCCCCTGATGAGCATGATTCGACATTGGGCAGCCCGACGCTCAACAGTTCGCGCTGCCGTGCTGTACTCTGCCCGTACGTGGGACGAGATCCTCTTCCGGGAAGAGCTGCTTGCGCTCGCGGCGAACGGACTGGATGTCACCCTGACGCTGACGCGGGAGGTGGCACCGCCGGGCAATGCGCTTTCGCGACGTGTCGATGTAGAGATGGTGTCGGCCGCGCTGGGCAGATTGGCATCGCCTCCCGCACACGTATATGTCTGTGGTGGAACGGCTTTTGTAGACACGGCCTCGCGCTGCATTGTCCAGTGTGGGGTGTCTGCAGGCGCCATCCGTACTGAACGCTTCGGCAAGTAGGCGGATTCGCCTTGGCCGCGCGCTGATCGACCGGAGGGTCTCTGGTGTCTGAGTGGTCGCTATACCCTGAAGAGTCGGCCGAGGCACAGCCTCCGGTCGTCGTGCCCTTTGCAGAACTCTCGCCGGACACGTTGCGCCGCGTGGTCGAAGCCTTCGTGCTTCGCGAAGGCACGGAGTACGGTGAGCGGGACTTCACGCTGGACCAGAAAGTGACCCATGTGATGCGCCAGCTCGAACGCGGCGAGGCGGACGTCCTGTTCGACCCGACTACGGAGTCGGTCGATATCGTTGTCAGGAAGCCCTAACGGGCCTGTCCGGCCCTGGCGCGACCTGCCCAGGATTGCAGTCGCCGCCAGACCGGGGGAGCGACCAGGACCAGTGCGGCAACGGCAAACAGCGTGGCCGAGATCGGCTCGGTGACAAAGATGGAGAAATGTCCCTCACTGATCGACAGCGCCCTGCGCATCTGTTGTTCCGCCATGGGGCCCAGAATCAGGCCGATCACCGCCGGCGCCACCGGGATATCGAATCGTCGCATCAGGAATCCTACGATGCCGACGAGATACAGCGTCACGAGATCCGCGACCGAGTTGTTCAGGCTGTAGGTACCGAGCGTCGCGAAGGTGAGGATGCCGCCGTAAAGATACGGGCGCGGAATTGACAACAGCCTGACCCACAGGCCCACTAGCGGCAGATTGAGCGCGAGCAACATGACGTTGCCGATATAGAGACTGGCGATCAGCCCCCACACCAGGTCACCCGAGTTCTGGAACAGCAAGGGGCCCGGTTGCAGGCCATATTGCTCGAAGGCCGCGAGCATCACCGCTGCGGTAGCGGATGTCGGCAGTCCAAGCGTGAGAAGAGGGACCAGCACGCCTGCGGCGGCGGCATTGTTCGCCGCTTCGGGGCCCGCGACCCCTTCAATTGCCCCCTTGCCGAATTCGTCCGGTTTGACCGCCAGTCGCTTCTCGATCGCGTACGACAGGAACGTGGGGATCTCACCACCGCCCGCAGGCATCGCGCCGAACGGGAAACCCAGTGCCGTCCCGCGGAGCCATGGCTTCCACGAGCGAGACCAGTCGCTTCTCGACATCCAGAGGGATCCACGCAGCGGGACGACGGACTCGGGATCTCCCGACCGAGACGCGACATACAGCGTTTCACCCACCGCGAACAGACCGATCACGACGACAATGACGTCGATACCATCCAGGAGCGCAGGCACACCGAGGGCGAAGCGCTCCTGCCCGGTCTGCACGTCGATGCCCACGAGGCCAAGTGCCATGCCGAACAGCAAACTGGCGAGACCCCACGCCAGAGAGCGACCGAGCACTGCCGAGACCGTGGTGAACGACAACACCATCAGTGCGAAATAGTCGGCGGGTCCGAAGCGCAGGCCGAAATCGGCAACGAGGGGCGCAAGGAACGTCAACAGGATCGTGGCCAGCGTGCCGGCGACGAACGAACCGATCGCAGCCGTCGCGAGCGCAGGACCGGCGCGGCCGCTGCGAGCCATGCGGTTCCCTTCGAGCGCCGTGATGATCGACGCACTCTCGCCCGGCGTATTGAGCAGGATCGATGCGGTCGATCCGCCGTACATGCCGCCGTAGTAGATCCCCGCGAACATGATGAAGGCGCTCGTGGGGTCGAGATCGAAGGTGACCGGCAGCAGCAGCGCCACGGTGAGTGCAGGGCCGATCCCCGGCAGCACGCCAACGGCAGTGCCGAGCGTCACGCCGAGCAATGCCCACCCCAGGTTCTGCAGCGTCAGTGCGACGGAGAAGCCGTGCAGCAACGCGTCCAGCGTTGCCATCAGAGTCCCTCCAGCAGCGAGCCAGTCGGCAGTCCGAGGTCCAATCCGGTGGAGAAGACAAAATAGACTGCGATCGAGAGCGCGACCGCGATGGCTGCGGTAACCAACCAGTGGCGCGCACCCAGCCCCTGCGCCGTACAGAAGAACAGAGCCGCAGAAGCCACGACAAAACCTGCGCGCTCGATCAGCAGGAGGTACAGCACCAATCCGAGGCAGACACTGGCAAAAGGACGGAGCGCAAACGTCCCTTGACCGCCGTCTGCTGGTTCTGCTGGTGCAGCGCTGCGCAAAGCGCCCCTGACAAGGATCGCACCGATGATCACCAGCGACAGCGAGATCGCCCACGGATAGGCCGCCGGGCCAATGCGTTCATATCCGCCAGAGGCCGGAATCGTGAGGGTGCCGCAGGCCATCGCGAGGCCAAGGACAACAACGCCGGCAGCAACCAGCACTTCACCGCGCAAGAAGCGATTGTCCATGATCAAACAGTGACTGCCGGCGTCACTTGACCAGACCGATGCTCTTCAGGATATCGGTCACGCGTGACTCTTCCGCCTTGAGGTACGTGCTGAAGGCGTCGCCCGGCAGATAGAGATCGACCCAGTCGTTCTTGGCCAGGGTGGCGCGCCACTCCGGGCTCTTGACCATGCGATCCACTGCATCCAGCAGTGCTTGCCGCTGTGCGGTGCTGAGCCCAGGCGGCGCCACTACTGAACGCCAGTTGGCGAGTTCGACATCAATGCCGCTTTCCTTGAGCGTCGGAATATCGATGCCCGGCACGCGCCGGTCGGACGAGATTGCCAGGGCCCGCAATCGACCCGCCTTGATCGACCCGATCAGCTCGCCATAGCCACTGATGCCCGCGGCGACGTGATTGCCCATGATTGCCGCGAGCGCCTCACCGCCTCCTGAATAGGCGATGTAGTTGGTCCGCGCTGGATCCGCGCCAGCCGCCCTCACGATCAATGCAGCGAGAATATGGTCGGTTCCGCCTGCCGATCCGCCGGCAATGGACACGCCACCCGGATTGGACTTGAGCCGGGCAGCCAATTCCTGCATCGAATGGATAGGTGACTGCGAGGGAACCACGACGACTTCATATTCCCCGGTCAACCTCGCGATGGGCGTCACCTGGGACAGCGTCACCGCTGACCTGTTGGTCAGGATCGCGCCGACCATGACGAGGCCGTTGACCATGAGCTGGTTGCCGTCACCCTTGAGATTGTTGGCCAGTGTTGCCAGCCCGATCGTGCCGCCGGCGCCGGGTACGTTGTTGACCTGGACGTTGCGCACGATGCGGGCTTGCGTCAGTGCGGCCTGCATTTGCCGGGCGGTGGTATCCCATCCACCCCCGGGAGCAGCGGGCGCCATGATCTTCAACCGCTGCAGCGGCTCGCCTTCGGCAGCCACCGCGACGGGTGCGGCACCAATACCCGCAAGCACCAGCAGCAGCGCCACATGACTGATGGCGGACTTGAGTAGCATGGGTGTCTGTTCCGGAAGTTGCGTCGAAGTGGCGGATCGGGTGGCAAGCTTAAGCGCAAATCGACGGGGAATGCGAGCCGGGCAACCTGCATGCGAGGGAGACAATCCGCTATCCTTGGCGCCCATGCGACCCATCATCGAGATAGCGGGGCTTTCCAAGACCTATGCCTCAGGCTTCAAGGCGCTGAAGCACGTCGACCTCGAGATTAAGCGGGGCGAGATCTTCGCGCTTCTTGGGCCCAATGGAGCCGGTAAAACGACGCTGATCAGCATCGTCTGCGGCATCGTGAATCCTTCGACGGGGACGGTGCACGTGGACGGTCACGAGATTCGCAAGGATTTTCGTGCCACGCGCTCGCTGATCGGTCTCGTGCCGCAGGAACTGACGACGGACGCGTTCGAGTCGGTGTGGGCGACGGTTTCCTTCAGTCGGGGGTTGTTCGGCTTGCCGCCGAATCCGGCGCATATCGAGAAGGTGCTCAAGGATCTGTCGCTGTGGGACAAGAAGGACAACCGGATCATGACGCTCTCGGGCGGGATGAAACGCCGCGTCCTCATCGCGAAGGCGTTGTCGCACGAGCCGAAGGTCTTGTTTCTCGACGAGCCCACGGCCGGCGTTGACGTGAGCCTGCGCAAGGATATGTGGGCAGTGGTCCGGAAGCTGCGCGATTCGGGCGTAACGATAATCCTGACCACGCACTACCTGGAAGAAGCCGAGGAGATGGCCGACCGGATCGGCGTGATCACGAAGGGCGAACTCATCCTCGTCGAGGACAAGGCGGCACTGATGAGAAAACTCGGCAAGAAGCAGCTCGCCCTGCACTTGCACGAACCGCTCTCTGTGCTGCCGGAATCGCTGGCCGACTATGCGCTGACCCTGGCCGCCGACGGCCACGAACTCATCTATACCTACGACATCCAGGCAGAGCGCACCGGCATTACCCGACTGCTCAAGGATCTGTCGGAAGCAGGCATCCGGTTCAGGGACCTGAAGACCTCGCAGAGTTCGCTCGAGGACATCTTCGTGGATCTCGTGAGGCAGAAGCAGTGAACTACCACGGCATGCGGGCGATTTACCGCTTCGAGATGGCGCGTACCGGGAGAACGCTGATGCAGAGCATCGTGTCCCCCGTGATTTCCACTTCGCTGTACTTCGTCGTGTTTGGCGCTGCGATCGGTTCGCGCATCACGGAAATCGAGGGCGTGAGCTACGGGGCTTTCATCGTGCCCGGGCTGATCATGTTGACGCTGCTCACCCAGAGCATCGCCAACGCATCGTTCGGCATCTACTTTCCGCGCTTCACCGGAACCATCTACGAACTCCTGTCGGCGCCTCTGTCGTTCATCGAGATCATGGTGGGATATGTAGGTGCGGCTGCATCCAAGTCCATCATCCTTGGACTCATTATTCTGGCGACGGCCGGTTTTTTCGTTCCGCTGCAGGTTGCGCACCCTTTCTGGATGGTTGCCTTCCTGCTGCTGACCTCGGTCGCATTCAGCCTGTTCGGCTTCATCATTGGCATCTGGGCGGACGGGTTCGAGAAGCTGCAGATCATTCCTCTGCTCATCATCACCCCGCTGACCTTCCTCGGCGGCACGTTTTATTCGATCAGCGTGCTGCCAGCGCCATGGAACACGATTGCCCTCTTCAATCCGGTGGTCTACCTGGTCAGCGGATTCCGCTGGAGCTTCTACGAAGTGGCCGACGTCAGCGTTGTGATCAGCCTCTCCATGACTGTCGCGTTCCTCGCGATTTGCCTTGCCGTCGTGGGATGGATTTTCAAGACCGGGTACCGCCTCCGGACCTAAGCGTCGATGCCGTCCCCTAGGAAGTCTGATGCCGGACTCGCTCAGTGCTCGCCAATGTAGTGGAAGCGCTGAATCGCCTTCCCGTCTCGCTCGATGACTTCCGTGAACATCGAGAGGGGCCTCACCCACAAGCCGTGCTCACCGTAGAGCGCCCGGTATACCACCATCGCCTGCAGCGTTTCCGAGTCCTTCGCAACGCCAATGACGTCGTACTCGTTGCCCTTGAAGTGCCGGTAACGACCGGGCTTGAGGGCTTCTGTGTCACTCATGGCAGGGCATCCTCGCAGATTCTGGCTTGGCATCGGGGTTGGCGCAGGAGTTTGCGCGCGCGGCGCGGACACTAAGGATGGCCGAGTCCCCGTGCCTGTCTCGTTAGATTGTAATGCAGGCTGGAGCCCTGGCGAGGCAACGGCAGGTGTGAAATGACGCACGCTCCGCGAAACAGCGTCCCGTTACCTTATCGGGGCGTGGGCGTTCTCACCCAATTCCCGGACCCTCGCCTGGAGCCAGATCCAATGCGTTCAGCACCTCTTGGCCTGCTTGCAAGCATGCTGCTGCTCGGCGGCTGCGCGACGATGAGCGAGTCCGAGTGCCTGACGGTGGACTGGCAGACTGTCGGGTTCGAGGATGGCGTCGCCGGTTACTCGGGCGATCGCATCGGCCAGCACCGCAAGGCATGTGCAAAGCACGGCGTCAGCCCCGATCTGGTCGGCTACCAGCGAGGTCGCGAGGCCGGGCTGCGAGAGTACTGCCAGCCGGCAAACGGTTTCCGCGTCGGCTCCCACGGCGGCAGCTACGCTGGCATTTGCCCTGCGGAACTCGATAGCGCGTTTACGACGGCCTACGAGTCGGGTCGACAGCTCTATTCGCTGGAATCACGATTGAGCAACACGCGGAATCAGATTGTCTCCAAGCGGCGTGAGCTCGAGCGAGTCGAAGATACCATCGTCAAGAAGACCGCCGTCATTGTCGGCGGCGAATCGACGGGCGAAGAACGGGCCCAGGCGCTGGTCGACACCAAGCAGCTCGCAGAGCGGGTTGGAAGGCTGAAGTCGGAAATCAGGCAGCTGGAGCACGACGAAGTCGAGTATGGACGTGATCTTGAGGACTATCGGGCACGCGTTGCGTTCATCGGCTGAAGGGGCCCGCGATCCGATTAGCCCAGGCTGGGTCAGGCGCCTCGATTCACCAGCTTGATCGCGCCCTCGGGACAGTGCTTGACGCACAGTCCGCAGGCCTCGCAGGCGGCCTCACGAACTGCAAAGGCCTGTCGCCAGCTGTGCGCGAAGCCCTTCACCTTGCCCTTGAATGAGAGTTCGCGCCGTGCCTCCGGGGCAAGCACGCCGATCTCGAAGACCTCGACGGGGCAGACGGCAACGCACTCGGCTTTGCCTTCGCAACGATTCCGGTCGATGACCGGATAGACGACACCAGCAGGCTGCGAGCAGCTTCCGTTGGATGGACTAGGCATCTGTTGACGACTCCCCGGCTGGCTCACGTCGGCTCCCCGCATAGAGGTCGAACAACAGGAGCTTGCACGGAATGCTGCCGTTCATGAGCGGAAAAGTCCTTTTCGGCTTGAGCCCGATGGACTTGTACGGTGATGCCGCGGCAACGAGAATCGCGGCCTGCCAACCGGCAAATCGCTGCTTGAGCGTGTCGCCCACCTCTTCGTAGAGCTGCACGACCTGGCCCTCGCTGCTGCCGATGCGTTCGCCGTACGGCAGGTTGGTCACCAGCAGACCGCGCTCAGCCGGCGGCTCGGCGTCCTGGAATCTCCCGGTGCGGAAGGTCATGTATTTCTCGACGCGGGCATCGAGGGCACTCTTCTGCGCCATCGCGACATAGGCCGGATTGATGTCCGCGGCCACCACGAGCGCAGGCGGGGCGTCGAGCTTTTCAGCGCGCACCCGGTCCTGGGTCGCACGCCACAGTTCGCGGTCAAGAGATTTCAGCCACTCGAAGTGGAACTCCCCTTTCTTCCGATGTATCTGGGGTGCCTTGTGCACGGCCATCATCGCGGCTTCGATCGCGAGCGTGCCGCTGCCGCACATGGGATCGAAGAAGGCCTGTTTGCCATCGTAGCCCGCCAGAAGGAGGATCGCCGCCGCCAGCGTTTCCTTGAGCGGGGCCGGGTGGCCCTGCTCCCGATAGCCGCGTTTGTGCAATGACTTTCCGGACGTATCGAGGCTCAGCATGCAGCGTCCATGCCTGAGGTGCGCCACGACCACGACTTTCGGCTCGCTGCGATCCACGGGCGGTGCCTGTCCCTGTGCGCGTTCGAACACGTCGCGGATGCTTTCACGTACCTGCGTGATGACCTGCTTGGGCGCCATGCCACCCCGGTCCGCGTCATCGCCCAGACTTTCGACGATGAATCCGTGCCTGGAATCGAACAGCTCGTTCCAGCGAATCCGCCTTGCCTGCGACCTCAGCATCTCCGGCGACTTGGCAGGCACCTCCTTGATGACCTGCAATATGCGGCTTGCCGTCCTGAGCTTCAGGTGCAGCTCATAGAAGAGTGCGGCATCTGCTTCGAAGGCCACGGCCCGGTACCCCGGAACAATATCTGCCGCCCCGAGGGCCTTAAGCTCGATCAGCAAGGCAGGCTTGGTCTCTTCGGGGCAGGTGGCGATCAGGCGCACGGGGGTTCCGGGACTGCGGACAGTCAGGTTCTGGTTTGGGTAAAGCGGGACGCGATGCTACTCCCGCTTTACCCCAAAAGGCACGAACCGGACTCCATCCCGCGGTGATCAGGCGAGGTCGTAGCGGTCCAGGTTCATTACCTTGCTCCAGGCGGCCACGAAGTCACGCACGAAAGCCTGCTGCGAATCGCCGCTCGCGTAGACCTCCGCGATGGCACGGAGCTGGGAGTTCGAACCGAAGACGAGGTCCACCACGGTGGCCGTCCACTTGAGATCAGCCGTTACGCGATCGCGCCCCTCAAGCACGCCCGCGGAGGTGGCGGACTTCTGCCATCGCGTGCCCATATCGAGCAGATTGATGAAGAAGTCGTTGGTCAATGCACCGGGTCGCTGCGTGAAAACACCGTGGCCGGCTTGACCGGCGTTCGCGCCAAGCACACGCAATCCGCCTATCAACACCGTCATCTCCGGCGCAGTCAGCGTGAGCAGTTGAGCCTTGTCGATCAGCATTTCGGCAGCGGACCCTGCAACGTCGTTGCGCGCGAAGTTGCGGAAGCCGTCGGCAACCGGTTCGAGCACAGCAAACGAATGCACGTCCGTCTGCTCCTGCGACGCGTCCGTCCGACCGGGCGAGAACGGAACCTGTAGATCATGACCCGCCTTTCTCGCGCCAGCCTCGACGGCGGCGCAGCCGCCGAGAACAATCACGTCGGCGAGCGAGATCTTCTTGCCCCCGGACGCCGAGTTGTTGAAGTCCTTCTGCACCCCTTCGAGGGTCTTGAGTACCTTCGCGAGCTCTGCCGGCTGGTTGACCTCCCAGTCTTTCTGGGGTGCGAGGCGTATGCGTGCGCCGTTGGCGCCGCCGCGTTTGTCGCTGCCGCGAAACGTGACTGCGGACGCCCACGCTGTCGTGACCAGTTGAGAGATGGACAGCCCCGAAGCGAGGATCCTGGACTTCAACATGGCGATGTCCTGCGCATCGACCAGCGCGTGGTCGACTGCGGGGAGCGGGTCCTGCCAGATGAGTTGCTCTGCGGGCACTTCCGGACCGAGATACCGCGCGCGAGGGCCCATGTCGCGATGGGTCAACTTGAACCAAGCCCGAGCAAACGCATCTGCAAACTGATCGGGGTTCTCGAGGAAGCGCCGCGAGATCTTCTCGTAGGCGGGATCGAAGCGCAGGGCGAGGTCTGTCGTCAGCATCGCTGGCGCGTGGCGCTTGGACGGATCGTGGGCGTCGGGCACGGTCCCGGCACCCATGCCGTGTTTCGGTTGCCACTGGTGTGCACCAGCGGGGCTCTTCGTAAGCTCCCACTCGTAGCCGAACAGGTTCCAGAAGAAGTTGTTGCTCCATTTCGTCGGTGTCGTTGTCCAGGTGACTTCGAGACCGCTTGTGATCGCGTCCCCACCCTTGCCGGCGCCATAGCTGCTCTTCCAGCCGAGGCCCTGGTCTTCGATGCCCGCCGCCTCCGGCTCTGGCCCGACCAGTTTTGCATCGCCTGCGCCATGGGTCTTGCCGAAGGTGTGGCCTCCCGCGATGAGCGCAACCGTCTCTTCGTCATCCATTGCCATGCGCGCGAACGTCTCGCGAATATCCCGCGCGGCAGCGAGCGGATCGGGGTTGCCGTTTGGCCCCTCCGGATTCACATAGATCAAGCCCATCTGCACGGCGCCAAGCGGGTTCTCGAGACTCCTGTCGCCGGAATAGCGCTTGTCGTCCAGCCAGGTCTTCTCGGCTCCCCAGTAGATATCCTCGTCGGGCTCCCAGATATCCTCGCGCCCACCCGCAAAGCCAAAAGTCTTGAAACCCATCGACTCCAGCGCAACGTTGCCGGCCAGGACCATGAGGTCTGCCCACGAGATCTTGCGGCCGTACTTCTGTTTGACCGGCCACAGCAACCGGCGCGCCTTGTCGAGGTTCGCGTTGTCCGGCCAGCTGTTCAGCGGCGCAAAGCGCTGACTCCCATTCCCTGCTCCACCGCGCCCGTCGCCGATGCGGTAGGTGCCTGCACTGTGCCAGGCCATGCGAATGAACAACGGCCCGTAGTGTCCGAAATCGGCCGGCCACCAGTCCTGTGAGTTCGTCATCAAGGCTGCGAGATCCCGCTTCAAGGCCTTGAGGTCGAGGCCCTTGAATTCCTTGGCATAGTCAAACGCATCGCCCATCGGGTCTGCGAGCGGCGAACGCTGGTGCAGGATCGAGAGCTTCAGCTGATCGGGCCACCAGTCCGCGTTCGAAGGCGCGCTCGAAACCGTGTGTTTGCGGGCGTCTCCTGAAAAAGGGCACTTGGCTTCGGTCGTCATGGCGCTCTCCTGCGTCGGTCTTGAATCATCTGGCAGATTGAGTGTGCCCCCCGGGCTACCCATCTATCAAATAGCTTCTGGCAATCGCATCGATAGGCGAACCAGATTCGCGAGGAGCGGTGTTGCTGGTGGGGCCTTCACGCAACTGCTCGCTACGGTAAGCAAGGACCGGGCATGAGCCTCGTCGTGACGCAGTAGACTGCTTGCGGGAATTGCGGCTTTTGTCAAATTGGCTGAATTTTCTGCACCATGTTGGCGATGCACCGACCTTGTGCCGGTCGCGTCCGCGCTTAGCGATCAAGCATTGCGGAAAGGCCTATTTTTTCCGTGCCAAAGTCGATACGGGCGAGGAAGGCCACGCATCCGGGGGCGAAGGTCAGGTTTGCCTTTGTCAGGGCGCGCGTCCCAAATGACGGATATTGGTTCGGGAACGCATGGACAATGCTGGCCAGCGGGCTAGAATCAAGCGACTCAACAGGCGGGGACAGGCGAAAAACGTAATGCAGTACCGGCGCAGTGACTACGACGTCACGAACACGGTGCAGGTGAGTTCCCCGACGGCGGTCATGCGCGCGGTCCAGGAGCTGTTCGTGCAGACCTGGCCTGGATTCTCGTTCGACCGGCTCGAGATGGCGTTCCGCGATTTCGAGCGCCTCTTCACCGGACAGTTTCCCGGCTACTACGGCTGCGACACCGTCTATCACGACTTGCAGCACTCGCTGGACGGCACCCTCGCCGGCGCTCGCCTGATGGCGGGGTACGAGCGCTCTCATGGCCCCGACGAGAAGCTTGGGCCGGAGCGCGCCATTCTGGGCGTCGTCACGGCGCTGTTTCATGACGCGGGCTATATCCGCCAGACCGACGACACCACTCATCGCAACGGCGCCGAGTTCACGTCGAGCCACGTGAGCCGCAGCGCCCAGTTCCTCGCACGCTACCTGTCGACCGTGGGGATGGCGGAGTGGGTACCTGTTGCAACGCAGATCGTGCACTTCACGGGTTACGAAGTGCAGTTCGACCAGATCCGCCTCGACGATCCGCGCGACCGCACGCTCGGCCATCTCGTGGGCACCGGCGACCTCATCGCGCAGATGTCGGATCGCTGCTATCTCGAGAAGTGCCGCGACCGGCTTTACCCCGAGTTCGTGCTGGGGGGCATCGCGCTCGGCACCGACGCTCAAGGCAATACCAAGGTTCGCTACAGCTCCGGACTCGACCTGCTGCGCACCACGCCCGAGTTCTTCGAGGAGGTCATGCGCACTCGCCTGGACGGAGAGTTCGCCGGCGCGTACCGCTATCTCGAGGTGCTGTTCAACGGACGCAATCCCTACATGGATGCCATTCGCGGCACGCTCGTGTACCTGGAAAAGATCCTCCGTACCGAACATTGGCCGATGTTGCGCCGGGACCCGCCGTGCTTCACGTGGGAGAAGAACCCGGTGCAGAACATCCGCACCCTTGCGCTCGGCCATCTGAAGGATGTCTGGATCAAGGACCGCGGACCGTAACGCGCTAAGATGAGCGGATGATGCCGCTCGAAGATACCCTGGTAGGACTCGCCGTCGCGCTCGGCATCGGCCTCCTGATTGGTACAGAGCGCGAGCGCAACAAGGGGCAAGGCGCCAATCGCGCCATCGCCGGCGTCCGCACGTTTGCGCTGACCTCCCTCGCAGGCGCCATTGCGCTGTCCATTGGTGAGGTAGCGCTCGGCATCCTCGGCATCATCGTCGGTTTGCTGGTCGTCGTGGGTTACCAGCGCACCCGTAGCCACGATCCCGGCATCACGACGGAGATTGCGCAACTCACCACCTTCCTCCTCGGCGCCTGGGCAATGCGGCAACCCGGGCTAGCGGCCGGTGTCGCGGTGATCGTCGCCATCGTGCTCGCATCCCGCACTCGCCTGCATACGTTCATCCACCGCGTTCTCACCGATGTCGAGGTGCACGATGGCCTCCTGCTCGCGGCCGCGGCACTCGTCATCATGCCGTTGCTGCCTGACAAGGCGGTGGATCCGTGGGACCTTATCAATGTGAGACGGCTGTGGGTACTGGTCGTCCTGCTGATGGCGATCAATGCCCTTGGCTACGTGGCGCTGCGTTCGCTCGGTACTCGACTGGGGCTGCCCATCGCGGGACTCGTGTCGGGCTTCGTCTCCAGCACCGCGACGATCGGGGCGATGGGCGCACGGGCCAAGTTGCACCCCACGTTGCGCCAAGGTGCCGTGGCAGGCGCTGCCCTTTCGTCAGTGGCAACGGTATTACAACTGGCCATCGTCATCGGCCTTACCAACCTCCCGGCGCTGCGCATGCTGCTTTGGCCGTTGGTGGCGGCGGGGCTGACGGCGGTTGCGTATGGCGCGCTGTTCACCCTCCGCAGCGTCCGGGCACCGCAGAACAGCGAGTCCGCGCTCGGGCGTCCCTTCGATCCCAGGACCGCCCTGCTGTTCATGGCGGTTCTGGGCTGCGCCCTCATCGGATCGACTTTGCTGACCCGGTGGTTCGGGACAAGCGGCCTGCTGCTGGCATCCGGGTTCGCCGGATTCGCGGACGCCCACGCCGCCGCGATCTCTGCCGTCTCAGTCGCCGGTGGCGGGGATACAGTTCACCTCGCGGCGATGGGGGTGCTGGTCGGGGTGACCAGCAATACGGTGAGCAAGTGCGTAGCGGCTTTCACCCTCGGTGATCGGCCTTTCGCCTTACAGATCCTGCCGGGCCTGTTGCTGCTGCCCGCCGTGGCGTGGGCCGTGTTTGCGATCCAGCACCTAGGGAACCTCTGATTGACCTATACACGCTCGCGACGGCGAGCCATTTCGCTCAGGGCGAGGCGCGACGACCGCCGTGTACTCGATGTACTCAAGGGAGGAGCAACACTGCCCTGAGCGAAATGGATCCCGTCCCGATCAATGAATTAGATCAACATTTTATGGGTTGCGCCTCTAATCCTCTGCTGCTCTTACGGACCTTGTCACCATCCTCATTGAACATGGCCCGATATTGCCTGCGGCCCGATGCCTCGCAGCAGAGGATTGGAGACGCAACGCGAGCGCGTATAGGTCAATCAGAGGTTCCCTAACTGCCTGATCAGTCGACGTCAGTCGGCAAGTCCCGGTTGAGGTAGTGGACGTGCATGCGCGCGATCTGGGCAGGCGTGGTCCGGGGCATCGAGAGCTCAGGCAGCGAGTCCAGTGCGAAGAACTCGATACCGTCGGTTTCCAGGCTGAGCGTCGGCTGCCCGCCCCGGATCTCGCACAGGAAGAACAGCTTCCAGGTATGGAATAGCGACGGTGGATGGGCATGCCGCAGCTTGTCGTAGACCGCCGCCAGCTTCACGACCTCGGCGACGTACCCGGATTCCTGCACGATCTCCTTTTCAATGGCCTGGCGGGGCCCCTCGTTAACGTCCACCCACCCCCCGGGAAGCGTCCATTTGCCGTCGATAGTCTCCCGGACAAGAAGAACCTCGGATTTAGACGCTCTTTCCCTGAAGATGGCACCACGTACTTCGATTTTTGGGGTTACATAGCCCCGGTCCTTACGCCACAGCTCAAGAATGCCCCCCGGGGTGACATCGGGCGCAGCGGATTGAGCCGCGAGCAACTCGGAGGCGATCCGTGCGATCTCCTCGTAGCGCTCCTTGTCGTAGGGGTCGCGGGTGAAATGCAGGCCGCTCTGCGCCAAGGCCAGCAGCTTGCGAGCGAGGTCGAGGGTAGGCATCAGGGAAGGATAGGCAGGGTGTAATCAGAACGGCGAATGGCGATTCGGGACCAGTACGGCTTTGAGGATACTGCAACCAGCCCGGCTCACGGCAGGCGCCGCTGCCTGACCAGTCGCCAACAACCAACTGCGGCCGACCGGCAGGCATGGCTTGACTGCCTCTGCATATTTATGCACAATCCGCGCAACTTTATGCAGGTACCCCGAGTGAGCATCGACGTCCACCACCCCGTTTCGCGCCGTGCGGCCATTCTCCGGATCCTCCGGGAATCGCCCGTGCACAAACAGGAAGAGCTGGTGAAAGTCCTCAAGAAGCAGGGCTTTGACGCCACTCAATCGAGCGTGAGCAGGGACCTGCGGGAACTGGGCGTCGCCAAGGCCGGCGATCGCTACATCATCCCGGCGCAGGAGGACATGGCACCCGCGAACCCTTTCGCTGCAGTCTCCCGGTTCGTCCTCGAGATGCGTACCGCCGGACCGTCGCTGACGGTGCTGCGGACCATGACAGGCTCGGCCCAGAGCGTCACGGTCACGATCGACAAAGCCGCCTGGCCCGAAGTGGTCGGGACCATTTCAGGTGATGACACCATCTTCATCGCCACCGAGGATGCCCGTGACCAGCGCAAGCTGGCCGACCGTCTTCGCGCCGTCTTCAACGTCTAGAGATTCCCTATGAGCGACACGATTCCTGCGGGCGCAGAGCCCATCCTGCTGGCGTTTTCCGGTGGCCTCGACACGTCCTTCTGCGTGCCGTGGCTGAAGGAGACTTATGGCCGCCCGGTCATCACCGTCACCGTGGACACGGGTGGCATCAACGCCGATGCCGCCAAGGTGCTCGATCGTCGTGCCCGCGAGCTCGGCGCGCAGGACCACATCCTCGTGTCAGCATGCGACGGCTATTTCGACCAGGTGCTCAAATTCCTGGTGATGGGCAACATCCGCCGCGGCCAGTTGTATCCGCTGTGTGTAGGCGCTGAACGCGTCATGCAGGCCCAGACGATTGCAGAGTGGGCCCGCAAGCTCGGCACGAAGATCGTCGCGCATGGCTGCACCGCAGCCGGCAATGATCAGGTCCGTTTCGAGGTGGCACTGCGCACGCTGGCACCGGAGCTCACGATCCTGGCACCCGTGCGGGACAAGGCGTTCAAGCGCCCCGAGCAACTCAAGTACCTCGAGGACCGCAAGCTCACGATCCCGCCGCACGGCGCAGCGTACTCGATCAATCGCGGCCTGTGGGGCGTCACGATCGGCGGCAAGGAGACCCTGACTTCGGATGGCAGCATCCCGGATGAAGCGTGGGTGTTGTCGCGCGATGCATTCTCGAATCCGAAGCCCGCCGAGCGCCACACGATCGGTTTCACGCAGGGCGTGCCCTCGAGCCTCGACGGCGAGTCACTGTCGCCCGTCGCGCTCATCGAGAAGGTGGAATCCATCGGTGCCCGTTTCGGCATCGGTCGCGGCATCCACCTGGGCGACACCATCATCGGCACCAAAGGCCGCGTCGCCTTCGAAGCACCCGCTGCGGAAGTGCTGCTGAATGCGCATCGTGAGCTCGAGAAGCTCGTACTGACGGGTCGTCAGGTGCGCGTCAAGGAGCTCGTGTCGTCGACCTACGGCGATCTGGTCCATGAAGGCCAGCATCTCGACCCGGTTTGTCGCGACATCGAAGCGCTGCTGCTGTCATCGCAGGCACGTGTCACCGGCGAAGTGAAAGTGCTGTACCGCCCCGGGGTCGCTTTCATCGAAGGCGTCACTTCGCCTTACTCGATCATGGCCGCCTCCAAGGGCGTTTACGGTGAAGCGGCCGGTGAATGGACCGCCGCCGATGCACTGGGTTTTTCGAAGATGGTCGGCCTGCCCGGAATGTTCTGGGCGCGCGCCGGCCGTGGGAAGTAAAGAGCAATGAAAACCGTCGTTGTTGACAAGGTCGCTTCGATCACCCAGGCGCTGAACCTGGGGCACGAGCTGCGCATCGCCACCACGGACATGCCGTGCGAGGAAGGCGTCGTCCTCGTCGTCGAGATCCTGACGAGCAAGTCGACCTACAACACGCTGGAGCTGACCAGCGGCCGCATGGCCAAGGTGTCGAAGGGCGACATCATCGTCGGGGCCTTGGGCCATCGTCAGGCGCTGTTCGGCTATTCCGGCCACTTGCCGACTTCCGTCAAGGAAGGCGACATCATCCAGGTGCTGAACATCGGCGGCGTGCTCGGCATAGTCGATTCGGCAAATCCGGACAAGGGCAAGCCGTTCGACTGCCGCGTGCTCGGCGTCGTACTGCAATTCCCGTACCTCGGTGAGCGCATCGGCATACCCGCGAAGGTGGGCTATCGTCCGCTCGACTACAACGTCCAGGTCGACACGAAGAAGGTCCCGGTCGTCGCGCTTGCGGGTACTTGCATGGAAGCCGGCAAGACTGCAGCGGCCTGCGCAATCGTGAGCCGCATGCGGCATCGCGGCCTGGTCGTTCATGCGTTCAAGGCGACGGGCGTATCCCTGCGTCGCGACATCCTGGCCATGGAAGACGCCGGCGCGAGCCGGAGCATGATCTTCACCGATCTCGGCGTGGTCACGACGACGGCAAAGACCGGCCCGGCGATCACGCGTGCGTTGCTCACTGAAATGGCACAGGGCGAGCCCGACGTCATCGTGTTCGAGCTCGGCGACGGCATCCTGGGTGCGTACGGGGTGGAAGCGATCCTGGCCTCGCCGGACATCAAGGCCTCGCTGACCTCCGTCGTGCTGTCCGCGAACGATCCGGTTGCCGCATGGGGCGGCGTCAAGCTGCTGCGCGAGCGCTTCGGCATCGAGCCCAGCGTCGTGACGGGTCCGGCAACGGACAATGACGTCGGTGTGAAAATCATCCGCGAGCAGATGGGCGTTGCTGCATGGAACGCGATGACGAACGGCGCATCGCTCGGTGACGAGGTCATCGCCAGCCTCGGCTTGTCGCCTGCGCAGCTCGCAAAGGCAGTCTCTGAATGAGCAGTGCGCAGAAGATTCCTGCTGTGGTTCTCGGTGGCACGGGCTATGTCGCTGGCGAGTTGCTGCGCCTGATCGCCGGCCATCCGAACCTTGTGCTGAAAGCAGTTGCGTCGGACAGCCAGCCGGGCGAGCCGGTCGCGAAGTTCTTCCCCCACCTGCGCTCGAGCTTTCCGGACCTCAAGTACACGAGCCAGGAGGACACCACTGCGCTGGTAGCGTCGCTGCCGACGTCCGCCGTCCTGTCTGCGGCTCCACATGGCGTTTCGCATGCATTGCTGGACTCCCTGCTCACGGTAGCCGAAAGCAAAGGAGCGAAGCCCCGCGTCGTCGACATCTCGGCCGACTATCGTTACTCGACGGCGGCCGCCTACGAGGCGGTTTACAAGCATCCGCATGGCGCCCCTGGCCGCATCAAGGACTTCACCTGCGCGGTACCTGAGCACCTGAAGACACTGACGACTCCGCACGTAGGCCATCCCGGCTGCTTCGCAACGGCGATCCTGCTCGCGAGCGTGCCGCTGCTGAAACTCGGTCTCATCGAGCCGCGCCTGTTCGTGTCGGGCGTCACCGGCAGCACCGGCGCGGGTCGCACACCGACCGCGGGTACCCATCACCCGCAGCGTCACAGCGACCTCTATTCCTACAACGCGCTGGGGCATCGTCATACTCCGGAGATCACGGCGCTCGCGACGGCAGCCTCGGGTATGGCCGCGGACTTCTGCTTCGTTCCCCATTCGGGGCCTTTCGCACGTGGCATCCATGTCACCGTGCAAGCGACCGCGCGCAAGTCGCTCAAGACAGCTGATCTTGTTGCCGCATTCGAGGACTTCTACCGCGACTCGCACTTTGTCCGCGTCGGCTCCGACATGCCGCGGATCAAGGACGTGGTCGCCAGCAACTTCGCCAATCTGAGCGCCGTTGCGAGCGGTGAGACAGTCGCGGTCATGTGCGTCGTCGACAACCTCGTGAAGGGTGCGGCGGGCGGCGCCATGCAATGGATGAATCGCATGCTTGGCCTTGAGGAGACCGCCGGTCTCACCGCTCCCGCGCCAGGCTGGACCTGAAGGATGACTACCGTGCAAGCACCCGCATTGAACAAGCCGCCTGTTGCAGGCCACAACGCGCCGCCGGACCATCTGGCCCCTGTCTACGCCCAGTTTCCGCTTGAGGTCGTGGATGCGGACGGCGTCTTCCTCAACACGCCAGACGGTCGCCGCGTGCTCGACCTCTATGGCGGCCATGCCGTTGCGGCGTTGGGCTATGGTCATCCGCGCTGGCTGTCGGCGCTGACGAACCAGGCGAAAGCACTCGCCTTCCAGAGCAATGCAGTACCACTCGATGTGCGCAAGCGCGCAGCAACCCGCCTCGCGAAGTTCTGTGGCCTCGGGCTCGACACGGTGTTCTTCATCAACTCCGGCGCCGAAGCGAACGAGAATGCGCTGAAGCTGGCCCTGAAGATTACGGGCCGCCGCGAGGTCGTTGCGGTTGAGGGCAGCTTCCATGGCCGCACCGCGGCTGCCGGCGCCGTCACTTGGGGTGCCCAGAAGAAGTGGTATGGCTTCCCGCAAACGCCTTTCGACGTGAGCTTCATTCCACGCAACGACTACGCCGCCGCGAGTGCAGCGATTACGGAAAAGACGGGTGCCGTGATCGTCGAGCCGGTTCAGGGCGTGGCCGGTGCACTCGATCTGCCGAAGCAGTTGCTGGAAACGTTGCGCGAGCGCTGCGACGAGACCGGAACGGTCCTGATCTTCGACGAGGTGCAGTGCGGAGTGGGGCGCACGGGCTATCCCTTTGCGGCGAACCTTTACGGCGTGACGCCGGACATGATCACGACGGCCAAGGCGCTGGGTGCCGGCTTCCCGGTCTCTGCCCTGCTCATGTCCGATGCGATGGCCGCGCACCTGCATGTCGATGATCTGGGCACGACGTTCGGCGGCGGGCCGATGGCCTGCGCGATGGTGGAAGCGGTGGTGGATATCATCGAGTCCGAGAATCTGCTTGAGAACGTCCGCCTGCGCTCCGCCGAAATCCGCGAGCGTTGCATCGTAGGTCCCGTAACTGCAGTACAGGGCGCAGGGTTCCTGCTCGGCCTGCGGACGACTCGTCCGGCCAAGGACATCCAGGCCGCACTGCTGAAGCAGGACATCCTGACCGGAACCAGCGGTGATCCTCACGTCGTGCGCATCCTGGCTCCCTACGTATTGCAGAGCGAGCACGTGGAAATGCTGCGTACCGCGCTCCTGAGGATCGACAAATGACTACCTGTGTGAAGCTCCCGGTGCCCATGGCATGGAGCGCCCTCCCATGAACCGCTTCCTGGACCTGGCTGACTTCTCTCGCGATGAGGTCAAGGACCTGCTGGGACTCGCTGCGCGCCTGCAAAGCCACCCCGACCCGCAAGCGCTGGCCGGCAAGGTGCTGGGCTTGCTGTTCCTGAATCCATCGCTACGGACGCTCGCTTCCTTCCAGAGCGGCATGATGCGGCTCGGGGGCTCGGTGTTCGTCGTCACCCCCGGCCAGGGAACGTGGCAGCTGGAGACTCGCAGCGGCGCGGTCATGAACGGAGCCGCAGCGGAACACGTCCGCGAAGCCGTGCCGGTGCTCGCGTCCTATTGCGATGCCATCGGCATCCGCATGTTTGCCGAAGGCAAGAGCCTCGAAACGGATATGGCTGAGACGCAGTTCAAGATGATGGCGGACCTCTGCAACAAGCCGCTCGTGAACATGGAATCCGCGATGAACCATCCCTGCCAGGCCCTGGCGGACTGGTACACGATGGATGAACTCAAAGTCCCTGAGCGCGGCAAGTTCGTGCTGTCCTGGGTCAATCACCCGCGTGCGCTGCCGCTTGCAGTGCCGTCGGCGACCGTGCACATGGCTGCGCTTCGCGGGATGGAAGTCGTCGTGTTGCGCCCCGAGGGCTATGCCCTGCCCGGCCCCATCATGGAGAAGGCTCGCCAGGCGGCGGCCAGCTCGGGTGGATCGCTCCGTGAAACCGCGGATCGCGGCGAGGCATTGGCTGGGGCCCACGTCGTTTACGCGAAGGAATGGGGTTCGCCACTGCACTATGGCAACGCCGAGACCGAGGCGAAGCTGCGCGGCAACCTGGGCGACTGGTGCATCACGGACGATTGGTTCAAGACCGCCGTCCCGAACAGCCACTTCATGCACTGCCTGCCGGTAAGGCGGAATGTCGCCGTGGCCGATGCGGTGCTCGACGGCCCGCGCAGCGTTGTCGTGCGCGAGGCCTACAACCGGATGGTCGTGCAGATGGCCGTGCTCTACAAGATGTTCCGCAGCAACTCGAGCCAGTCTCGCGGCCGTCGCAACTGACGCGGTCGCACACCGTTACTCTACAACGCCTCTGGTACTTCCGCCCTACCCGCCAACGTTTTCATTGATGTGAGTCAAAGTCATGGTTCATCGTACTGATCCTTCGGTTGCCGTCCGCGCCCTCAAAAGCGCCGCCCCGTACATACGCATGTACAAGGGCAAGATCTTCGTCATCAAGGCGAGCGGCGGCGTGTTTGGCGACCCGGCGCTCACGCGCGGGCTCATGGAGCAGGTCGCGATCCTGCACCAGGTCGGCATTCGCGTGGTGCTGATGCATGGGGGCGGCCCGCAGCTCACGGAGATCCAGCAGTCGCTCGGTCTCGAACCGAAGATCGTGGCTGGACGTCGCGTGACGGATGCGAAGTCCATCGAAGTCACAAGCATGGTCCTGAATGGCCTCGTCAACACGCAGATTCTCGGCATGTGCCGCGAACTCGACATTGCTGCCGTCGGCGTCAGCGGCGTCGATGCGGGCTTGATCCGTGCTCACAAGCGCCCGCCCACCGTAGTGGAAGGGCAGACCATCGACTACGGCTTTGTCGGCGATATCGACTTCGTGGACGCAAAGGTGCTGCAGCAGTTGCTCGACGATGGACTGATGCCCGTCGTCAGCCCCGTCTCCGCAGATGACTCGGGACAGTTGCTGAACATCAATGCCGACACGGTGGCCTCTGCGATCGGCGCCGCACTCAAGGCCGAGAAGCTGATTCTGTGCACGGGCGCGCCCGGCATTCTCGAATCACTCGAGGATCCGCGATCGGTGGTGTCGTACACCGACCTCAACGGCCTGAAGCGCCTGCGTGACCAGGGCAGCCTGAAGGACGGCATGTTGCCGAAGGCGAAGGCCATCGAGGATGCGATCCGCGGTGGCGTGCGCCGCGTCCACGTCATTTCGTACAAGGCGCAGGACAGCATCCTGGCGGAAGTCTTCACGAACGAGGGCACCGGCACGCTCATCGTGCAGGATACGAAGGCCCTAAGCGCCGCTGAGCAGCAGGGATAGGAATCGTCCATGACGCGCCTGTGGGACAAGGGAGCTCCGCTCGACGAACGCGTTCTTCGCTATACGGCAGGCGAAGACCATGCGCTCGACAATCGCCTGGTGGCCTATGACGTGCGCGCGTCGATCGCACATGCCGAGATGCTGAGTGCGCAGGGGCTGCTTTCTGCCACGGACCTCGTTGCGATCCGAACCGGACTCACCGAGATCGCAGCGGCTCACGCTCGAGGCGAGTGGAGCGTCAAGCTCGAGCATGAAGATGGCCAGACGGCGATCGAGAGCCTACTCACCCAGAAGATTGGCGAGGCTGGCGGACGCGTTCACCTCGGCCGGTCCCGTAACGACCAGGTACTGACCGCGCTGCGACTTTATCTCCTGGACGTCATCGACGGACTCGAGGCGAAGACGCTTGCCGCAGCGACCTCTCTCGACGAACTTGCGACTCGCTCGGGTGCAGTTGTTCTTCCCGGCTACACCCACATGCAGCAGGCCATGCCGAGCTCCGTCGCGCTGTGGGCTGGAGGATTTGCTGCGGAGTTGCGTGACGACGCTGCAGGCATTGCCCAGGTCAAGCGCAGGGCGAGCAAGAGCCCGCTGGGGTCGGCGGCAGGCTACGGCTCTCCCAATCTCCCGATTGACCGCGTCGCGACGCAGCGCAGCCTGGGCTTTCGTGAAGTCCATGAACCGGTGACAGCCGTGCAGCTCTCGCGCGGCAAGGCCGAAGCGGAGCTGCTGTTCCAGATCGCGCTGGTGATGCAGGACGTGGGGCGTCTTGCGACAGACCTCATGCTGTTCTACACACAGGAGTTCGCGTTCGTGGAATTGCCGTCTGAATTCACGACGGGCTCGTCCATCATGCCGCAGAAGCGTAATCCGGACGTCTTCGAGTTGATCCGCGGTCGCACGGCGACTGCCCATGCTTGCCTGAACGAAGTCCAAGGCATCGTGGCCAAGCTGCCATCGGGCTATCAGCGCGACCTGCAGTTGATCAAGATCCCGTTGTTTCGCGGTATCGATCTCTGTGCCGACACCCTGGACATCCTGGGTCCGGCGCTGGCGGGCGTCCGGTTCAGGGCAGACAATATCCGCCTTGATCCTTCAATCAATGCCGCTGCCGAGGCAAACGCACTGGTCGTGAAGGAAGGGATTCCGTTCCGCGAAGCCTATCGGCGTATCGGCGCTCAGTACGGCAAGAAGTAAGGCCCGGACGCAAAGGCGCGAAGACACCGCCGATTCCCGAACTCAGGCAATCAAGGTCACGAGCGGATCGAGACCTTCGATGCTCGCGTCGATGCGATCCCCCGCCTTGAGCGCACCCACACCGGCAGGCGTTCCCGAATAGATCAAGTCACCCGCGACCAGCTCGAAGAACGTGGAAAGCTCTGCGACGATCTCGGGAACGCTCCAGATCATCTGGCTGACATCGCTGTCCTGGCGGGTTTCGCCGTTGACCTTCAGGACCATGCGGCCAGCCAACGCATGTCCGCCATCGGCAACAGGGCGGATGCTGCCGATGGCGGCGGCTCGATCGAACCCCTTGCTTACATCCCATGGACGGCCGACGTTGCGCATCGCGGTCTGCAAGTCACGTCGCGTGAAGTCGTTGCCGACGGCATAGCCGTAGACGTGCTCGAGCGCCCGGTCAACGGGGATGTTGCTTCCCCCTTTGCCAATCGCGATGACAAGCTCGAGCTCGTGATGAAAATTGGCTGTTCGGGTCGGATACGAAATCGTCGCGCCGCTTGGAACGACTGCGTCTGCCGGCTTCATGAAGAAGAACGGCGGCTCGCGCTCTGGATCTCCGCCCATCTCACGGGCATGGTCGGCGTAGTTGCGCCCGACGCAATAGATTCGATGGACCGGATACCGGTCGAGCGTACCACGCACTTCCACCGAAGCCTGGGGACTCGGTGCAATCACATAACCCATGGCCTGATCTCCCCTCTGCCGCTGAGCCACAGGGCGCACAACAATTTCAGAGCGCGCAGTCTAACCCAATCAGAAAGCGGTTTGCCTCTGGAGCCGGCTTCCGGCGGCATTGCTGGAACGCCCAACATCGAGGACGCCTGATACAATGCCCTCCCCTTCCCGGCGCGATTTCACGGACCCGCCGCCCACGGAGCCTCCTCGATGAAATCCTGCATGCATGCACTCATTGTCGCGTTGACCGCCCCGTTGATGCTTGGGGCGTGCGGCCTGCGTGGGCCGCTGTATCTTCCCGAGGACAAACCCCAAGTGGCAGGTGAAGGCGCGTTGCCGGCGCCGGCCGCGACGGGTGGCAAGTCCGATGTCTCTGTGCCCCAGCCCGCGCCGCAAGCACAGAAGCGCGATCGCGCAACTCAATCGACCGAACAAGTGGCACCGCAGCCGGCGAACTGATTGATGAACACGGCGACCCGCAAGCTGGTGCTGATCGACGGCTCTTCGTATCTCTACCGGGCATTTCATGCGCTGCCGCCACTGACCAACTCACGGGGCGAGCCCACGGGTGCGGTGCTCGGCGTGCTGAACATGCTGCAGAAGCTGATCAAGGAAGAGAACCCGGAACTCGTCGCGGTTGTCTTCGACGCGCCTGGCAAGACCTTCCGGGACGAGCTGTTCGAACAGTACAAGGCGAACCGGCCGCCCATGCCGGACGAACTGCGATCGCAGGTTCAACCTTTGCTGGATGCGGTGACTGCGCTCGGGCTGCCCCTGCTGCGCATTTCCGGCGTGGAGGCTGATGACGTCATCGGAACGCTCGCGCGCCGAGCCGCCGATGCCGGGCTCGAGGTGCTGATCTCGACGGGCGACAAGGACATGGCCCAGCTGGTCGACGGTCACGTCACGCTGGTCAACACGATGACGGGCTCGGTGCTCGACCGCGCGGGCGTGAAGGCAAAGTTCGACGTGTATCCCGAGCAGATCGTCGACTACTTGGCGCTGGTCGGCGATTCGTCGGACAACATCCCGGGCGTGCCGAAGGTCGGGCCCAAGACGGCGGCGAAGTGGCTGAACGAATTCGGGACGGTGGTTTCGTTGCTGGAGCATGCCGGCGAAGTACCCGGCAAGGTCGGCGAGAGCTTGCGCGAGAACCTGGTGCAGCTCGAGTTGTCGCAGCGTCTGGCGACCATCAACTGTTCGCTCGAACTCGACAAGACCCCGGACGAACTCGTCCGCGGATCGCCCGACGTGCCGGCGCTGCGCGAGCTCTACGCCCGCCTTGAATTGCGCCTGTTGCTGAAGCAGCTGGGTGGCGACGAGACGGAGGCGGGTTCGGCTGCAGTGCCGGCGGTCGTGACCGAATCCGGCGTGACGCGAGGCTTCGCTCGGACCAAGGGCAGCTATGCAACGATCCTGGCCGAGCCGGAGCTCGATCGCTGGCTGAAGCGGCTCGAAGCCTCCGATCTGTTTGCGTTCGACACCGAGACCACATCACTCAGCTACATGGACGCCGAGATTGTCGGCGTCTCGTTCTCGCTCGAACCGGGGGAGGCAGCCTATGTGCCACTCGGCCATGACTATGCGGGGGCACCCGTCCAGCTGGATCGCGCGAAGGTGCTGGCCGCGTTGAAGCCCGTTCTCGAGAGCGAGGCGATGGGCAAAGTGGGACACCATCTCAAGTACGATGCACACGTACTCTTGAACTACGGCATTGCCTTGAGGGGAATGCGCTTCGACACCATGCTCGAATCGTATGTACTGAACAGCACGGCGACGCGCCACGACATGGATTCGGTCGCGCAGAAGTACCTCGGCATTGAGACGATCCACTACGAGGACGTCACGGGGAAGGGCGCGAAGCAGATCAACTTCAGCCAGGTGGCCATCGATCAGGCTGCCGAGTATGCCGCGGAAGATGCGGACGTCACCTTGCAGCTGCATCGCTCGCTGTGGCCACAGCTGGAAGCAATCCCGGCGCTCGAGAAGCTGTACCGCACCATCGAGCAACCCTTGGTGCCGATATTGCTCGAGATGGAGCACGCGGGTGTCCTGGTGGACCAGTCATTGCTGCGACAGCAGAGTCGTGAGTTGTCCGTCAGCATGCAGGCGCTGCAGGCATCGGCGCATGCTGCGGCTGGCGGCCCGTTCAATATCGAGTCACCCAAACAGCTGCAGGAAATCCTGTTCGGCAAGCTGGGAATTCCGGTGCTGCGCAAGACGCCGACCGGCCAGCCTTCCACGGCGGAAGATGTACTGGAGGAGCTTGCCGAAGAGCACGAGTTGCCCCGTGTGATCCTGCAGTACCGGAGTCTGTCGAAGCTGAAATCGACATACACGGACAAACTGCCGGACCAGATCAATCGCCGCACGGGTCGCGTGCACACCTCCTACCACCAGGCGATCGCCGCGACGGGCCGGCTGTCGTCGACCGACCCGAACCTGCAGAACATCCCTATCCGCACGCCGGAGGGCAGGCGCATCCGACAGGCGTTTATCGCGCCTCCGGGCACATTGCTGGTTGCCGCCGACTACTCGCAGATCGAGCTGCGGATCATGGCCCACCTTTCGGGTGACGCCGGACTGCTGCAAGCATTTGCGGAGGACCGCGACGTCCATCAGGCAACGGCCGCCGAAGTGTTCAGCACGCCGCTGGCAGAAGTGAACGCAGACCAGCGCCGTTCTGCCAAGGCCATCAATTTCGGGTTGATTTACGGCATGTCCGCGTTCGGGCTCGCAAAACAGCTCGGCATCGGGCGCGGCGACGCCCAGAAATATGTCGATCTGTATTTCGAACGGTATCCCGGCGTCAAGCGTTACATGGACGAGACCCGGCAACGCGCCCGCGAACAGGGCTACGTGGAGACTGTCTTCGGGCGCCGGCTGCATCTGCCTGACATCCAGTCGCGGAACAGCGCGTTGCGACAGTACGCAGAACGGAGCGCCATCAATGCCCCGATGCAGGGAACGGCTGCGGATATCATCAAGCTCGCCATGATCGACATCGCGTCATGGCTCAAGCGGGATGACGCGGGAGCGAGATTGATCATGCAAGTGCACGACGAACTGATTCTGGAGGTCGCCGCTGACCGCGTTGACTCGGTAGTCGAACAGGTGCGCATGCGGATGTCCGGCGCAGCGGTGCTCCGGGCACCCCTTCGGGTCGATGTGGGTGTCGGCAAGAACTGGGACGAGGCGCACTGATTCCGAAGGAGCACGCGTGTCGGGTTTCTCCGACAATTTCGTTCCGGGATACGACTGCTACGATCAGCGGGTAGTCGAGCAGCAGGCAAGACGGCATCCGTCGAGGAGTAGAGATCATGCGCAAGTTCATGTTCCCCGCAGCGCTTCTGGTGTTGGGCTGCGGGTCCGCAGGGGCCGCAGACAACGGCTTCTATCTGGGCGGCAGCCTGGGTCAATCGAGTATCCAGTTGACGGAACAGGCTTTGAAATTCGACGGCACGGATACGGCCTTCAAGTTCATCGCGGGGCTGAGGCCTCTCGACTGGCTGGGCGTCGAAGCCAACTACGTCGATTTCGGCAGCCCCGATGATTCGGTCGGCGGCGTCAACATCAAGTCGGATGGCAAGGGCATCTCGGCCTATGCCGTCGGCTTCCTGCCTGTGGGACCGGTGGATATCTTTGCGAAAGCGGGCCTCGTGAACTGGGATGCGAGCCTGAGCGCTCCCGCCCTGCCCGCCCTGTCGATGGACGAGAGCGGCACGGATTTTTCGTATGGGGTCGGCGTGCAGTTCCGGTTGCTCAGCCTCAGCATCCGGGGCGAGTACGAGGTCTTCAAGATCGAAGAACTGAACGATGTGAAACTGTTTTCGATCGGTCTGACCTGGACGTTTCTCTGATCGTGCCTTTCGCTCCAGCCTGACTCGGGTACCACCGAGCCAAGTATTGGGCTTGGCCGACGGGAACTTCCTTGAACGTGAAGCGGTCCCAGACTGCGAGCGTCATTGCGATGCTCTTGCCCGCGATCCTCCCTTTTGCGGGCAATACTGCCCCGGTGCATCCCCATGCCGGGCTAGTCTGCCCCGGTGACCTCCTCGTGAGGTTGCCGGGGTTCTTTTAGGCGCGCGTCGAGCCAGGCCCTGGCCTCGTCTGTCCCGGCTTTGCTGACGGACGAGAAGAGCTGGGCGGTCGCGTAGGAGGGGGCCTCGGCCCGAACCTGCTTGAGCGTCCGTAACCCTTCGTCGCGACTCAATTTGTCGCACTTGGTGATGATGAGATGCGCCGGAATCTGGCGGGCCTCGGCCCATTCCAGCATCGTCCAGTCGAGGTCGCGCAGCGGCCGCCTGGCATCCATGATGACCATGATGCCGGTCAGGGACTGCCTGGACTCGAAGTAGCGCGTCATGAGCTCGCGCCAATGCTCCTGGATTCTGGCCGGAACCTTTGCAAACCCGTACCCCGGCAGGTCCACCAGTCGCTCGGCCGGATTGATCTCGAAGAAATTGATTTGCTGGGTCAATCCCGGCGTCTTGCTGATGCGGGCGAGGCCCTTGCGGCCCATCAGGGTATTGAGGGCGCTCGACTTGCCGGAGTTCGACCGACCAACCAGCGCGACCTCCGCACCGGCGTCGGCAGGGAATTGTCCGGGTTGCCAAGCGCCCAGCATGAATTTAACGTTTGGATACTGGGACATAAGAGTTCCTAAATGAACTACCGGGCGGCTGGCGTTTGCGCGCCTTAGTGTACAATTCCGAGTTCCTGCGCCGGAGCCAGCGGCCGCACACAGGGTCTTGCAGGGCGTTTCGCGCCAGCCAGGGGCTGGCCGGCGGGCCCGGCGGGTCCGGTATGGTGCCTTAAGGCCTGATCAGATCTGGCGGGACCAGTATCTAGGGGAGTTGTAGCGATGAAGTTCAAGTCGATAGCCGTTCTTGCCAGCCTGTGCGTCAGTCAGGCCGTGTTCGCCCAGGGCGAAGCCGGGTCGGCAGAAGCGGGACAGGCAAAAGCGGCGACCTGTGTAGCTTGTCACGGGCTCGATGGCAATAGCGTCAACCCGGAATGGCCTTCGATCGCGGGCCAGCACGCGGAATACACCGTCAAGCAGCTCAAGGCCTTCAAGTCCGGTGGCCGTGCGAACGTGTTGATGGCGCCGATGGCCTCCACGCTGTCCGACCAGGACATGCTGGACCTCGGTGCGTATTTCTCCGCGCAGCGCGCAAAAGGCAAGGAGGCTGACGCAAACAAGGTCGCTCTTGGCCAGAAGCTCTACCGCGGCGGCGACCAGAAGGCGCAATTGACCGCTTGCATCGCATGTCATGGCCCCGGCGGCAACGGCAACCCCGCTGCCCTGTATCCCGCCATCAAGAGCCAGCATGCAACCTATGTCGCCGCGCAGCTCCGCGCTTACAAGCGTGGCGAGCGTGCAACCGACCAGAATCAGATGATGCGAAGCGTCGCAGCCCTGCTCAGCGACGAGCAGATCGATGCGCTGGCTTCCTACGTCCAGGGACTACGTTAAGAGGGTCACTTACATGAAGACGGGCATGAAGCCACTCATTGCAACTCTGGCTGCCAGCTGGCTGGTGTTTGTCGCTGCCTGCTCTCCCGACAAGCCCGCCACACCGGCAACACCGCCCGCCCCTGCGTCTGAAGCCCCGGCAGCTGCCCCAGCGGCCGCGGAAGCGCCACCCCAGGCTTCCGTGACCGAATCGGGACAGGTTACGGCGGCGGCCGAGATCAGCGAGATTGAAGACCAGCAGGAGACGGTCGAAGAGGCGCCTGCTCCATCGGGTTCCCTCAGGTTGCGTGACTTGTCGCCCGTGGCGTCCGCCCAGGCCCAGGCATCCAGGTTCCAGCAGGGCGTGAACTACAAGCCACTGGTTCCTGCTCAGCCGACAAGCGTCTCTCCCGGCCAGGTCGAGGCCGTCGAGATCTTCTGGTACGGCTGCCCGCATTGCTTTGCGCTCGACCCGTCGGTCGAGAGTTGGCGCAAGTCAGGCAAGGCTCCCTACGTGCAGTTCGTGCGTGTCCCTGCGATGTGGAACGACATGCTGAAGACGCATGCCCGCTTGTTCTATACGGTGGAAGCGCTCGGCAAGCTGGAAGAGCTGCATCCGATCATCTTCCGCGAGATCAACGTCAGCAGGAACCTGCTCGACTCCACGGACAAGATCGTTGCTTTCCTCGGCCAGCACGGCGTAACTGCCGATGAGTACAAGAAGGCCGCGAACTCGTTCGCGGTCGAGGCGAAATTGCGGCGAGCCGAGGAACTCAACCGTCGGTACCGCGTGCAGGGCGTCCCGATGGTTGTCGTGAACGGCAAGTACACCGCCGACGTCGGCTCGGCTGGCGGTAACCAGCAGTTGCTCCAGCTCATCGACGAACTCGCAGCCCGCGAACGCGGCTGAGCGCACATAAGCCGGCATGCCCGCCTTCTGCGGGCATGCCGGCGGATTCACGCGACCGGTCCGTCCAACGGTCTGCACTCCCTGATCCCTGACCGCAGTTCTCGCGGTTCTCTATCCTCCAGCGAAGCACGCACATGGCGCACCCCACGACAAACATGGCTCTGTTCTGCGATTTCGAGAACGTTGCTCTTGGCGTTCGTGACGCGAAGTACGCCAAGTTCGACATCAACCGGGTCCTCGAAAGGCTCCTCCTGAAGGGCAGCATCGTCGTCAAGAAGGCCTATTGCGACTGGGATCGCTACAAGGAATTCAAGGCATCGATGCACGAAGCGTCTTTCGAGATGATCGAGATCCCGCACCTGCGGATCTCGGGAAAGAATTCGGCAGACATCCGGCTGGTCGTGGACGCGCTCGACCTTTGCTATACCAAGGCCCATGTCGACACGTTTGTCATCATAAGCGGCGACTCGGACTTCTCGCCCCTCGTCAGCAAGCTGCGCGAGAACAACAAGGCGGTGATCGGGCTTGGGGTCAAGAGCTCGACATCCGATCTGTTGATCGCGAACTGCGACGAGTTCATCTTCTACGACGACCTAGTCAGGCAGGATGAAACCAAGCAGCGAACACGTCGCAAGCAGACCGCCCGCAAGCCCGTTACGGAATCGCAGAAGGATGCGCCCAAGGGTGACGAGGAGCGCAAGCTGCAGGCCTTTGACCTGGTGCTCGACACGATAGAGGCTTTGGCCGAGGAGAGAGACCAGGACGAAAAGATCTGGGGCTCGATGGTCAAACAGGCGCTGAAGCGCCGGAATCCCGGCTTCAATGAAAGCTACTACGGCTTCCGTACATTTAGCGAGCTGCTCGAGGAAGCACAGAAGCGCCACCTCCTCACGCTGGAAGCCGACCAGAAATCGGGTGGCTATATCGTGCGCGGCCACGCACGATCCGATGACCAGCCCTGATTCCCTATAGCGGCGTCTTGCGGATGCCGGCTCGTGCCTTTGGCCCGTTGCGACCCGACAGGTAGATGACCTCCATCCTGCGCACGCCTTTCAGTCGACGGCTGCAACGACGCAACTCGCGCAACAGCCTGAACAGCAGATGCTCCCCGGAAAGGGGGCCGTTCGCCGCAAACTCCTCTGCGATGCCGAGATGCAGCACCGCGATGTTCTCAAGGTCGGATCGCAGGTAGACGGCTATGCCCAGGGGCCTGCCCGACACCGCATCAATAGCGAACAGGGACTGCGCCTCCGCCTTGCCGGTTACCCGCACTCGTAGCTTGGCTCCCTCCTCGACAATCTCGGGTGGGCCGAACTTGTCGATCGCTTCAATGATCCCGTCGAGAACCCGATCCTGACTTGCATTGAAGAAGACCAACGCTTCCAGGTTGCCGCGCTCCACGGCCTCCACGAAGGATGTGAATCTGATCTTGGCAGCCATGGGGACCCGTAACTCGACTCCGGAACAGATTGGGTCGCGGCATCATGGGCTTGCAACCTGAGGCTGTCGAGATGCGGAGTTGCGCGGTCCTGCCACGAGTTTCCGGTGAAGTCCGCTGTTGCTGGAAAGCCGTTACCGCTGCTCGCTTAGGTACCGCGGATTCCCTTGGCTTTCCGCAGTGCAGCTCGCCGATCGTTGCTGACGCGCCACGGATCGGGCCGCGCAGTCAAGAATTGGGTTTCCTCCCTGGCGGGAAACGATCGCCACTTTATCGCGCGGCCTCTGCAACGAAGAAGGGCCGGTACAACCGGCCCTTGCCATTCGACGGCGTGAAACGAAATCCCCGTCAGGTGATGGTCTTGCTCGCGACGTTCGACAGGTTGCTCTCGACTCCGCCGGCGACAGCCTTGACGGCGAAGTACCAGGTGGCAGGAGAAAGATTGCCAAGCACGTAGGTCAGGATACCGGCGCTTGGAAGGTCGATCGATTGAGTGAGCGAGGTCGCGCTGGTTCCATAGTAGATCCGGTATCCGGACAGATTGGTCAGCGCGCTCCCGTCCGTGTTCTGGGTCGGCGCCATCCACGAAAGGGTGGAGCTGCCCGTTGCCACCTGAGTTACGGCGATGGAGAACGTTGCCCAAGCCGGCTTGTTTGCAATGCTGAAAGTGAGAGCGTCCCCGTCCGCATCACTGGCAGAGGGCGAGAATGCGTACGCCGACCCAACCGCGATAGATGTGGCAGGACTACCACGGATCGTGGGTGCCCGATTCGCCACGCCAGTCACGGTCAATGTGAAAGCGGGAAGCGAGGTCGTGACTTTGCCATCGCTTACGCTGATCACGATTCCGGAGTGCACTGCGGCGGTCGTCGGTACGCCGGAAAGTCGTCCCGTCGTCGTGCTGAAGCTTGCCCACGTTGGCTTGTTGGCGATCGAGAAGCCGAGGGTATTGCCGTCAGCATCGGTTGCCGTGGGTTGGAAGGAACAGCTGGCACCTACGGCAACCGACGTAGCGGGCGTGCCGGATATGACCGGGGCTCGATTCGCGACGGCCTGGACGGTGATGCTGAAGGTGGGGAGAGAGGTCGATGCCGTCCCGTCGCTGACACTTATTCTCATACCTGAGAATGTGCCGGCAGCAGTAGGAGTGCCGGCAAGTCTGCCAGTACTCGTGCTGAAGGTAGCCCACGCGGGCTTGCCGGAGATGCTGAAGGTCAAAGTGTTGCCATCAAGAACGCTGGCCGACGGCTGGAACGTGTACGCCGTACCGATGGTAGCAGTCGTTGGCGGAACGCCCGCTATCGTGGGCGGCGTATTCCCGGTCGGTGTCGGCGCAGGTGTGGTAGCAGCGGTAACCTGAATCGAGAACGCAGGCAATGCAGCCATAGGGATGCCGTCTGATACGCTGATTACCACGTTGGAATAGTTGCCGACATTGGCGGCGGAAGGCAGTCCGGCGAGTACGCCAGTCGCCGTATCGAATGTCACCCACGAAGGAGCGTTCTGGATGCCGAAGGTCAACGCGTCGCCATCAGGATCGGAGGCCTGAGGTGCGAAGTTGTACGCGGAACCGGCTGCCACCATTGCGGCGGAAGCCCCGGCGATTTATGGTGAGCGGTTCTCGATGGTTGCGGCAATGGCCGTATTCGTGCCCGTCGCTGTCGACGCTGGGGTGTCCTCAAGGCAACCGCTGAGTGCGACAGTGGTCACGGCCATCATGAAAGCCGTGGTCAGTCGCGACGCACGTCCGGGGTTTGCGGCGCGGCGGGCCATGCCGATTTCGTATGCGCTATGGTCGAAGCTCATTTGCATGCAACCCCATCCGATCAGTTTTGGCCTTCACGCGGCCAAGCCGTTCCCCGACACTGCGTTCATGCTCTAGCGCAGCGGTGCAAGACACTCCGGGAAGCGAATCGCGGAAGCCCGCGATCGAATGAGCTGACGACTCGTCCTCATGCGCTGAGGACCGAACCGGCAACCCCGCTATCCCTGGGCCCGAGAGCCCTTGGATCGGAGGCTTTGCGTCCCCGCCTTTCGACGGGTTTGCCAGAGCAACGCGGGCAACTAGACCCAACGTTGGACACCTGCGCAATTGTCGTAACTTGCAGACAGGCTATCGAGATTCATCATTTCACATAAGGTCCAGGGGGAGTCCGCGGCCGGGACCAGCCGCCGTTTCCCGGCTATTGGACGACCTTCAATGCGGTTTTCGAAAGAGCGCTCTCCTGTCCGTTCGCAATGGCCTTTACTGCGAAATACCAGGTTGCGGGGGACAGATTGTCTACGACGTAGGTAGAGATGCTGGCATTGGCTATGGTGACGGTCTGCGTCATCGTCGTCGCGCTCGTTCCGTAATAGACCCGGTAGCCGGAGAGATTGGTCAGCGCGGTTCCATCCGTGTTCTGGGTGGGAGCAACCCAGGTGAGCGATGCGCTGCCGACGGAAATCTGGGCCACCGAGATCGCAAAGGGCGCGAGCGTCGCGATGGCCAGTCCATCGCTGACGGTAATGGAGATTCCCGAGAATGTCGCGACATTGCCAGCTGCTGGCGCGCCACTCAGTTGGCCGGTTGCCGCATTGAACGTAGCCCAGATTGGCTTGTTCGCGATACTGAACGTCAGTGGATTGCCATCCGCATCACTGGCCGCAGGGGTAAAGGAGTAAGTGCCGCCGACGTTGATCGAGGTGGCAGGTGTTCCCGCGATGACGGGCGCCCGATTGGCAGCCGCAGTAACCGTGATTGCGAAGGCCGGCAACGAGGTCGTGGCTATGCCATCACTCACACTGATCACGATCCCCGAGTGTACGGCGGCTCCCGATGGCGTACCGGAGAGTCGTCCTGTCGTCGTGCTGAAACTCGCCCATGCAGGCTTGTTGGCGATGGAGAATCCCAGCGCGTTGCCATTTGCATCGCTTGCCGTCGGCTGGAATGAGTACGCCACGCCAGCTCCGACTGTCGTTGAAGGTGTGCCGGAAATGATTGGCGCGACATTCGGCTGTGTCGGCGCCGAAACGACTATCGCAAACGGTGCCAGCGAGGTCGTTGCTGTGCCGTCGCTTGCGCTGATCGTGATCGCCGAGAACGCCTCCGCTGTGGTCGGCGTACCGGAAAGTCGTCCCGTACTGTTGCTGAAGGTGGCCCAAGCCGGTTGGTTTGCGATGCCGAAAGTGAGAGCGTTGCCTTCCGCGTCGCTTGCAGTGGGCTGAAAGGCGTAAGCAACACCCACCGTCGCGGTGCCGCTCGCTGCGCCCGTGATGGTGGGTGCCGTGTTTGGCGTGCCCGTAGCGTCCGAGCGAACCGTTATACGGAACTCCGGGAGATAGACCATTGTGCGCTTGTCGGATACCGCGATGACGATTCTGCCGGTTGTACCCACATTTGCTGCACCCGGCGTACCGCTGAGTTGTCCCGTATAGCGGTCGAATCTGGCCCACTGTGGAAGTCCGAAGATCGAGAAGACGAGAGTCCTGCCCTCGGGATCCGTTGCATTCGGTGCAAAGCTGTAGGGCTGCCCGAGCACAACTTCCGTTGCGGGGGTCCCGCTGATTGTCGGCGGACGGTTCGTGTAGCGGTAGGCCGCATGCGCATCTGGTACGAGCAGCACAACCAGCGAAAACAGAGCGAGTGCCCAGCGGCCGGCGGCTTGATGGAAGCTATTCATAGTGTCATCCCTACTCAGACTCGACTCATGCGAATACAGCGATCAGCTGCAACGTGTTCTCTCGTTCGACTCGGTGTGCGTCGACCTGCACGAGATGCGGTGATGCCGGACATAAGCATCTCGACGCTGTGGAGAGTCACGTTCGTTGCCACGCGCGTAAAGATGTCTCCCACGTCCGACGATGTCGTTTCACCACGACGTCTCCAGAGTCCGACAGCAGCTCTCGCCACCGTGACTCCAGATGGCATGCGCACAAGCTCATAGCCCGTCACGCTTGCGGCAGACCGCAAGCACAGCTGAAGGATCTCTATGTAGAAGGGTGCGAGTGGAAAGCAGGGGCCGAGATATTTGGCGGCTGCTGTCTGCTGTTCACGCTCCAGGTACAGGACCCGGAATGGCAACTCCGCTATCCGCGAGCGTCACGCCTGCGCGTGAACTCGTTGGGACCGGAAGCTTTGCGCCACCGCCTTACAGCAGTTTTGCGCTTGGTCGACGTGACGCATCTTCGATAAGGACTTGGGGCCGGAAATTGCCGCCGCGTCGGAATGGCCGAGCGACGGATCCCGATTGCGAGGTAAGGCTTTCCCGCATGACTCCGGAGTCATGTGAGCCAAAGCAGGGATCAGAGTAGAGGTCAGCTTGTAAGCTGGAATCCGTGCTCACGGAACAGGCGGATGCATGCCTTTGCGACTCGCGCATCGTAAAGGCGCCCGGAATTGCGCTCGAGCTCTTCCAGGGCGGCATCGAGTCCGAGGGCTGGTCGCTCTGCGCGCTTTGAGCACATCGCCTCAACCACATCCGCCACTGCAAGGACCCGAGCCTCAATAAGGATGGTTTCGCCCTTCAGTGCGTGGGGATAGCCGCTGCCATCAAATCGCTCATGGTGTTGCTCAACGATGTCTGCAACGGGCGCATTGAAGTCGATGGACGAGAGGAGTCCCTTCCCTGCAACTGGATGCGTCCTGACCAGAGCCATTTCCTGCTCGGTCAACAACTGGGGCTTTCCCAGGATCGCGGGAGGAATCAGCATGGTCCCGATATCGTGCAGTAGTCCCGCGATCCGCAGAACGTGCTGCCGCTTGCCGTCCAGACCAAGCTCACGACCAAGTGCCACGGCCAGCACAGCAACTCGGGCAGCGCTACCAGCGGTATGCGGATCGTGGATGTCGATCATGCGACTCAGCGTCGCGATCAGTGACTCCATTGCGATGTCTGCGCGTTGCAGTTCGCGCAGTGTGCCTAGGTGCAGCCGCCTCGCCTTTACCGTATTCCAGAGCCCGTCTGCGAACGCACCCAATTCAAGTTTCTCTGCTTCGGAATAGTCGCTAGCCCGATTGGCAACGACGAGCAGGCCTGTTGTTTCATCGCCGTCCCGAAGCGGGATTACGACACAGCGTTCGATTCCGGGAAGTCCGTCGATTACTGCCTTCTTTCCTGTGTTCGCAAGCTGGGGCAGTCCGCTCTTGGCACATTCTGCCCAGATGCCGGTCTTTCCAAGAGATTTGGAGGATGCGTTTGGCCGCTCCGTGGAGAGCTGGCCATCGGCGAACCGGGCGACAACTTCGAGGCTCTTTTCGCTGGGGGAAATGTCGACTACGGCTGCAACCGGACTATTCAGGATAGATGCAGCCAATTCGGCGCCAAGTCCCATGAGTGCGGGTTCGTCAAGCCCCGCCGATGCTTGTTGGACTTCAAGAAGTGCTGCTAGGCGTCGTGGGACCAGATCTTCTTTTTGGGGCGCGGCCAGGCGGACAGACAGGACACGAAGCAGCTCCGCTCCTGGCAAATCATGGGAGGTCACCTCAACGTCAACCGCGACACCAGACTTGTGGCGATGCGTCGCCGCATATCGGGTTGAAGTAGCCTTGTTCGTCTGGGGACTGCCGTCAGTTTCGCCTGTCGACTCGAGGTCGGAAAGCTTTCGCTTGAGTAGTTCGGCCTTCGAGTAGCCCGAGAGTTTGCAGTAGGCCGGGTTTGCGTCGAGCACATTCCCGTCAATGTTGGTCAGCAGGAAGCCATCCGGTGCAGCCTCCAGGATGGTCCGTTGCAGTTTCAGCTCTGCTTCCAGCCTGGCAAACGCTTCAGCGTGCTCGGTCAGATCGCACGCGGCGCTGATTTCTGCACCTCTGCCCCGGTAATCATGCACGCGGGTGTCCCGAAGCACCGCCAGGGAATGACCATCCTTGCGCCGCAGTACCTGGAGTCCTGGCAGCAGAGCGGATGCGGTCGCCCGCCCGTCCAGCGCAGTCGAGGTTAGCCCAAGGAATTCGTCGCGGGAATAGCCAAGCAGTTCAAGAGCAGCGTCATTGACCAGTACGGGTCGATGCGTTTGCTGGTCAGTGACCCATTGGGGACATGGGCTTGCGTCAAACAAATCGCGGTAAGCCGATGTGCTCTCGACCAGCTGGCGTGTCTGGGCCTGCAACTCAAGGACTTGCGCGGAGAGCCGCACATTCGCTTCATTCAACACGGGAAGGCGTTCGGTACCCGTCCCGGATGAACTGCGCCTGGCGAGCAGCTCGTCAACGGCGTTTACAAGGGCGTCGGGTTCAGACGGTCGTGCGAGAAACCGGTCTGCGTTCAGCTCTTCCGCGAAACGCTCATACTTCGGGTCGTCATGGCGGGTGGTGAAAAAGATGAATGGAATGGACTGCAGCCTTTCGTCCTGCTTCCACTTCCGGCACAGCGCGAAGCCATCCATCTTAGGCAACAGGATGTCAGACAGGACGAGGTCTGGCGGTTCTCGGCGCGCAGCTTCCAGCGCCTCAATGCCATTGCCGTAGCGGACGACCCTGTGCCCCCGCCCGGTCAGCAATTCATCGAGCATGCTCGACTCGGATTCGCGCTCGTAAGCGATGAGAATCTTGGCCATGCCTGTCCTGTCACTCCAGTTGCGCCCCATGCGGGGCTCGAGATGTCCGGGTCATTGGTGCAGGGGGTGAGGCGTTGCCACCTCAGGCTGCAATCCGATGACGCAATGCCGTGTTGCCGATGCGCATTATTTGCAGGAAGATTCCCGATGCACTGGCGACGGGACCCCACTTTCGACGCGAATTGTCTTAATTTGGTGCTGCAAATGACGACATGTATCCAAAACCGGACACAGGTCTCAGATCGCCGGGCGATCCCAAGTAGCATGGCATGGGTTCGCGCAGCGGGGGTTCAGGGAGAAGCGTCGCCATGCCTCAGGTGGATACCGTTCGTCTGGAGGATGAATCAGCCATGGAAGCTGGCAACGTGACCCAATTTCCGGACATCGTAGGGCGCAGCGACTCCGCACGCACTTCAGTCCTCGTCTTCACGAGGGATGCCACGCTGATCGATACAGTAAGGAAGGCTTCGCCGCGCGATGCCACCGTGATCCAGACATCTGATCTCGATCAGGTCTCAGACCAGCTTGCGTCTGTGCAGCCAGATGTTCTGGTGCTTGATGCCGCCGGCGCTCCCGACGCCGCTGCAATCGCAACTCAGGTTTCACGCCAGTTCCCCGATCTTGTTCTCATCGTTGCGGGCCGTCGCGAGGAAGGCGCCGGCCTCATGAAGCTCACTGCATCGGGACAGATTTACCGCTTCCTGCTCGTTCCATTAGCGCTCGGGCAAACACGCCTGACGCTTGAAGCCGCGCTACGTCGCCGCGTCGAGCGCAGCCTGGAGAATGCCCAACCCGTTGAGCCGCAGGCCACATCGAGTCCACCCAGGGGGCCGCTGCCCAAGTTTGCAGTTCCGGCAGGCATCGCCGTGCTGGCCATTGCCGCCATTGCCGGTTGGTTCCTGAGTCGTCCTGGCACCGAAGGAGGCAACCCTGCAGCTACTGCACCTGTGGAACAGGCGAATACGCCAGTGGCTGCCGCCGCTGCATCCGCACCTGTCCAGACCGAACTTTCGCTGGCCGCGCAAGCCATGGAACGTCAGCAATTCGTGGAACCGCCCGGCAACAGTGCACTCGAACACTACCGCGCGGCGCTCGGCATGGATCCTCGCAATGCGCAGGCGCAGGCCGGAATTCGTGCAGTAGCAGACCGGATTGTCGAGCGTGCGGAAGCAGCCCTGCTGGCGGAACGCACCGACCAGGCCGTTGTAGCACTTGAGCTCGCACGGAACATCCAGGGCGATCATCCGCGTCTGGCCTTCCTGGACGCGCAGCTGCAGCGTGAGCGCGAACGACTCCAACTGACCCAAGCCCGTGACGTCAGCGCGAGGCTGAGGACCGTTTTGCAGCAGGTCAACCAGCGCATGGAATCGGGGCGACTGCTGTCCCCAGCGGGCCAGAGCGCCAGGGATGCACTGTTCGAAGCGCGGCGCCTCGATCCCACTGAGCCAGCGGTGATCCAGGGATTCCGCGACTTGACTTCCAGGCTCATCACGGACGGCGACAAGGCCCTCTCTGCGGGTCAACGCGATCAAGCTGTTGCACTGGCCGCTGCAGCCCGGGATCTGAGTCCGTCAGACGCAAGAATTGCTGCGCTTGAGAGATCACTGGCAGATCAAGCCCCTTCCAGATCCGCATCCCCGCCGGCAGCCACAGCGGCAGCTGCCACTACGGTTGCCAACGCCACGGCCCTTGGTCGCGCAAGGCTTGGAGAAGGACGATTGCTTGATCCCGCGGGGGACAGCGCGAAGGATCATCTTCTGGCGGCGCGCGCGGCGAATGCCAACGATGCGGAAGTGCAGCGACTGCTCACGGAATTGAAGGACCGATTGATCGCAGCCGGCCGACAGTCGCTCGGCCAACAGGACTTTGACGGCGCGGGCAGGTCCCTCGCGGCAGCTCTCGACCTTGGCGTACGGGGAAGCGAGGATTCGCTCGCCAGCGTCCAGCGAGACCTTGACAAGCAACGTGCGGATGCAGATTTCAAGAAGAACGTGATCTCGGCAGGCTCCCTGCAGCGCACGCGAACCGTGGCTGCCGTCTATCCGGAAGGGCCTCGGCGTCGTGGCGTAACAGGTTGGGTCGACCTGCAGTTCACGGTCACCGTCACCGGTACCGTGGAAGACATTACCGTAGTGAGTGCCGAACCGGCAGCAGTATTCGATGCGGCAGCCATCACTGCGGTAAAGGGATGGAGATTTGCACCGGTTGTCCGGGCAGGTAGCGCGGTTCCACAGCGCGCCGCTACTCGCCTCCGCTTCGACATCTCCAACTGAACGCGACGAGAACGGACCGTCGCTTGAGCAGACGCTAGAGCCAGTGGTGCAGCGGCACCCGCTGGTAGATCCATGAAAGCAGCCTTCTCGGCCAACCCGACTCGGGTTCATCGGCCAGCAGTTCTCCGCCAGTAGCAGACGCAAACCACCGCACTTTTCCGCCAGGCCCTTCGGGCTGGAGCCGCACGCTGAAGCTGGTGGTTCCCGCAAGCGCTTGCTCGATGACCGAGGCGACCTCTCTCGCCAAATCCCCGCTCTCGACGATCAGTCCGATCTCGGTATTGATGTAGAGGGATCGCGGATCGAGATTCAGGGTGCCAATGAATACCACCTTGCGGTCGAGAACCACTGCCTTGGAATGCAGGCTCGCCTGTGAACCTGCCTGTGTGCCGGAAATGGTGGCAGTGCTTCGCGCCACGCGGCTGCGTACCTCGAACAGTTTGACTCCCAGCTGAAGCAGGCGTCGCCTGTGCACGGCATAGCCGGCATGGGCGGCAACCACGTCGTTCGACGCCAACGAGTTCGTCAGGAGCGTGACCTCGACGCCCCGCTCCCGAAGCAGCTCGATTGCCTCCAGTGTGCGTTCGTCCGGAATGAAGTAGGCAGACTCGATCAGCAGCTCCTGCTTTGCCTCGTCAGCCAGGGACCGCATGGCGTCGGTCATCCGGGCAGAGGGGTTTCCTCCAGCCTTGTCCGGCAAGTCATAGATCGCAGTGGCGCGCCCCTTGTGCACGCGTCCGAGCAGCGTCTCCAGTTCCCCGCGCAACTGCTCCGGATCCAGTTCCGCATACCCAGCCAGCGAGGCTCGCGGAAGCCGCAGTCGCCTCAAACGCCGATACCACCTGCGCACGAAGCGCTTCGTCGGACGCACAGGGGCAATACTGCGTACAGGAACCGAATACGGACAGTCCCAGAAGGTCTCGAAGCTTGCGCTGATCTCGTCCACCACGGGTCCCAGCGCCAGCAGGTCCATGTCGCGGAAATTCGCAAGCGGGCTGGCCGCAAAGTATTCGTCTCCGATGTTTCGACCACCCACGATGGCCATCGCTCGATCGGCAACAAACGCCTTGTTGTGCATCCTGTGGTTGAGGCGTCCTCCCTCGCGGATCACTTCCACCAGTCGCTTCAAGCTGGGCCAGGCGCGGACACGGAAGGGGTTGAAGATGCGGATGGAGATGTTGCGATGACGATCGAGCACCACCCAGCCGGTCTCCCGACCGGCCAGATGAATGTCATCAATCAGCATGCGTATGCGAACACCGCGATCAGCGGCATCGAGCAGGCCTCGCGCCAGGAGCCTGCCCGTCTCATCGTCGTGCCAGAGGTAGTACTGCACGTCGAGTGTATGGCTCGCGTGCCTGGCGAGCGCCAGTCGTGCGATCAAGGCGGTGCGCCCGTCCTGAATCAACGCACAGCCAGATTGACCCGGTGGTACGTCAGTGGATGCTGCCAACTGCTGCAGCACACCCGCGGACTCGCCGGTGTGCTTCAGGAGCGTTTCGGACAGGGAGGTGCTTGCAGGGCCCACGGGCTGCAAGTCTAATCGAATCGCCGGTTGGGTCATGCGCTATCGCTGGCACTGGTACCCCGTTGGCGTTACCCTGCGCCGCCTTGGTCTCGGGCTGTCTGGGATCTGCCCGGTCGGTTGGGGAATCGTGCGATGGCAACACCAGGAGCAGACCGGCGGGCACCGTCGCATCTAGCCGGTCGGAAGACCGATGCCCAGGGGCGCACGCGCGTTGACTGGAAGCTGGTTCTCGCCCTTGCCGGCCCCTTCATGGCCAACAGCGCCGTGCAGGCGGTGCTCAACCTGACGGATACGTGGTTCATCGGTCGCATATCGACCCAGGCGCTGGCTGCCATTGCATCGATCCACTGGATCGTCCTCGTCTGCATCATGCTGCTTGGAGGCGTTGGTCTCGCGGTGCAGACCATAGTGGCCCAGGCATATGGCGGGCGACGCAGGCTTCGTGCCGCCCAGGCGACATGGACTGCCCTCTGGGCCGCCGCCATGACGTCCCCGCTCTTCATCGCAATCGCCTACGGAGGTACCCCCCTGCTTTCGCTGTTCGATCTGGATCCGACGATCAGCGCCCTTGCCGTCGAGTACTGGATTCCAAGGCTTGCGGGCGCTTCGCTCGGAGTCGCGCTTTGGGCGGTTCTCGGCTTCTTCAATGGCATTGCGCGCCCGCAAGTCACCCTCTTCGTGAATCTCGGCGTTGCCGTGCTGAACGCACTACTCAACCAGCTGTTCATCGTCGAACTGCAGATGGGCATCGCGGGATCCGCCTGGGCGACGACGGCGGCTTTGGGCTGCGGCGTTGTTGTCTCGCTCTGCCTGTTCCTCGGTCCTCGCATCCACCGCGAGTTCAAGTCGCGCTTCACGTGGCATTTGCATCCGCGGCGACTACTGGACCAGCTTGCGCTCGGCTTTCCGATGGGCGTGTTGATTGCAGCGGATCTCATCGGCTTCGCGCTCTTCCAGCTGATGGAAGTTCGCTTGAGCCCGGTGGACGGCGCGGCGACCCAGATTGCGATGATGCTGACGTCGATTGCGTACATGCCCGCGGTAGGCATCGCGATGACCGGAACCACGCTCGTGGGCCAGGCGATCGGCGCCGACGACAGGGAGTGGGCGCGCCGTATCGGCAACTTCATCATTGCGCTGTGCACGGGTTACATGGCGCTTGTGGGTTTGCTGATTGCCGCATGCGGGCCCTGGCTGGTCCCGACCTTTGTTCCCTCGAACGATCCGCTGGCTGCCGAGGTAGTTCGTACGGGAACCGCGATCCTGTGGATTGCCGCCGCTTACCAGCTCTTTGACGGTCTGAATTTTGGATCCAGTTTCTGCCTGCGTGGCGCAGGCGACGCCTTGGTACCCGCTGCAATGGTGCTGGCGCTATCGTGGCTGATCTTCGTGCCACTGGCGCACATGCTGACTTTTTCGCCAGGTCAGGGATGGGTGGACTGGTTGCCGCAATTCGGCCTCGGCGCGATCGGCGGCTGGATCGCTGCCGTGCTGTACATCACTGCGCTGGGGCTCGCCATGTACCTTCGCTGGCACTCAGGTGCGTGGCGGAACATCACGGTTCACTAGTGCCCGAAACCTCGACCTGTGGCAGCAGGCCGTCGAGCTCCTCGGGCGTCAGGTACCGCCAGCGTCCGAGGGCGAGGTCTCCAAGCTTGATGTTCATGATCCTCACGCGCTGCAGCCGACGTACCGTGTAACCCAGCGCCGAGCACATCCGGCGGATCTGACGGTTCATGCCTTGAGTCAGCACGATCCGGAACACATTCTTGGAAACCTGGTGGATGCGGCACGGCTCAGTCAACCTGCCAAGCACCCGCACACCGCTCGACATGCTGGCAAGGAACACTTCCGTGATGGGCCGGTCGACCGTGACGATGTATTCCTTCTCGTGTTCGTTTTCCGCGCGGAGAATGGAATTGACGATGTCGCCGTCGTTGGTCAACAGGATCAGGCCGTCGGAATCCTTGTCCAGCCTGCCAATGGGAAAGATCCGCTCGGGGTAGCCGAGGAAATCGATGATGTTGCCGGCCACGGACCGATTGGTCGTGCATTCGACGCCGACGGGCTTGTTCAGGAGCAGGTAGACCGCCGTTCGGCGTACTCCTAGCGGCTTCCCGTCGACCCTCACGTCATCGGCGTCAGTCACCTGAGTGCCAAGCGCAGCCGGCAGCCCGTTGATCGTGACCCTGCCCGCGTCGATCCACTGGTCCGCTTGCCGGCGCGAACAGACGCCATGCTCACTGATGTACTTGTTGAGTCGCACGCTTGCTGGACCTGTCGCTGTCAATTTGGATTTCGACCCGTCCGCGCGATCGACATCGCGCCCAGCATCTCACGGATCTCCTCTCCACCGAAGATGGAGGCTGCGGGCTTGCTCATCTTCCGCTGCCAGTTCGGATGCTCAAGATAAGTTCCCGGCACATTGACGGGATCGATCATGCCGGCAAGGTCTTCAAGCTGGACCACCGCGAGCTCGGCATTCGAAAGGGCAAGGTACAGGTGCGTCGCGCGCATGAGGGCATGGGAGTAGACGGGCAGGGCTTCATGCGGTTGCCAGTACCAGAGTCCTGCACCAACGAGCGCGGACATCAGGTGGCGCCGGTCAGCCTCGCGAGACTCGACGACCCGTGCTCTGGCAGCGGCATCGGGATAGAGATCCAGGCGATCGGCGATTTCGATATCTACCGACTCCCACCAGCCACGGAAAGGAGGCAAGTCGTGGGTCGTGACTGCAGCCAGCGCACAGCGCTCATAGGCAGCGGGTGACTTGAAGGTTCCGTCCTGCGCCTTCTCGAACAGCAGGACCTTGTAATGCGCGACTGCATGCTTTTGCATCGCGTCCCGCACGGCGTCAGGGACCGTGCCCAGGTCTTCGCCAATCACGATGCACTGGTTACGATGACTCTCAAGGCACAGCAAGCGCATGAGATCCGCCAGCGGATAGTGGACATAGGCTCCGTCCGTCGCGATGAACCCTCGGGGCACCCACCACTGGCGGAACAAGGCCATCACATGGTCGAGGCGCAGCGCGCCGACACTTCGCATGTTGAGGCGCAGCATCGCAATGAACGGCTCAAAACCCTGCTGTGCCAGCTCGAAGGGACTCTGTGGCGGAATGCCCCAGTCCTGCCCCTTGAGCGCGAGGGGATCCGGAGGCGCACCAATGGCAGCGCCTGTGACGTAAAGGCGCGGGTTCGACCACGTTTCCGATCCGCCGGCACTCACGCCAACAGCAACGTCCCCGTAGAGACCCACTGCCATGCCCAGCCGTCGGGCCAGGTCCTGGGCAGCGGCCAGCTGCTCCGCGACCAGCCACTGCGCATAGAGATGGAATTCCACTTCCACTTCATGCTCGGCGGCGAATCGGGCCACTTCTGTCGATGCAGGATCGCGGTAGGCAGCAGGCCAACTTGGCCAGCCGCCGATGCCAGCAGTGCTGTTTTTCAAGTGCAGATGCAACGCGTCGAATACGGCGTGCAGGTGCAGCGCACTTCCGCCTTGCTCGACAAAGCGACGGAATGATCGCGCGCGCTCCGTGTCAGCAGACAGGTGATTCCGGCGAAACTCCCCGTGGAGGATCCACAGCCAGTGAAATTTCAGTGCTGCCACACGAGGGTAGTCCACATTGGACGACGCCCGGAGACGGTCGAGTTGTTCGGCGCCTTCGCTCTCAAGGAAGCGCTGCAGCCGCACACACTCCCGCGCCTCCGGAATCCGTGGCAGGGAAATGTACAGAGGATTGAGGAATCGACGACTTGAGGGGCTGTACGGGCTGATGTGATCGGGGTCCGCTGGAAAGAGCGCGTGCAACGGATTCAGGCCGATCAGCCCGCAACCCAGCGGTGCCGCGAGCTGGATCACCTCCGTCAGGTCGCCGAAGTCGCCTAGTCCCCAGTTCCCGGGCGACCGCAACGTATAGAGCTGTAGCGTGATACCCCACAGGCGCTTCTCATGTTGCAGAGACTCAGGCTCATAGCAACGATCTGGCGTCACGATCAGGCTCAACGGGAATGCAGCCCCAGAGCCGATGCGAACCGTCATGCGATGGTAGCCGGCGGCCGGCTCGCTGCTGAACGGCACGAGGCAGGAAAGAGGTTGGTCGTCGACCTGAAGCGAGGGTGGCCGGAGGACTGCGAGGTCGAGCGTGCCCGACTCGGTTGCCCCCGTTTCTGTCTCCAGCGTCCATGCCATTGACGTGGCACCTTGCAGGTCCGCGGGCGAAACCTTGATCACGACCGGCTGACCCTGCTGCACGATCAACGCTCGCGGCAGCCCTGCGGCAGGTGCTCCGTGGTGATGCTTCGCGTCGTCCGAGGGGGTTGCACTGCCGCTCGCGTCTACACCCATCGCTGTCAGCAATGCGAGCCGGGTTGCGGTCGAGAATGCCTTCAGTTCACCGCGATAGTCGTGGTAAGCCCGGCCAATCCCGAACTGTTCAGAGAGCTGGTCGAGTGGGGTTGCCGTCATTGCGCCGCCAGAACTACAAAGCGCCTGCGCACCGCCGCTGGTACTTCACCATCTACGAGTAGCGCACAGGAGTGGGGCGAGAGCGTGTGGACTCCATTGTCGGCAACGATGCGTCCGCTCTCCACCACCTTCCACTTCGCGGTGTCGAAGACTACCTGCCACAACGCGCCGCCCTTGGGTTGCGGCAATGTGAACGGGACCGCCGAAGTCCCCCCGTTGCAGATGAACAGGACGTGCCCATTCGCGTGCCCATGCATGTCGACAAACGCGTGGCCGATCAGGACGCCCATGCCTTGGGCATCGACTTCCTGCCAGTCACCATCGCGAATCTCCCGGCCGTCCGGATGCCACCAGCTCACATCCTTGTGGTGACGGTCCGGCTGGCGCGCGCCCTTCAGGAACGCGTCGCGGCGTAAACCCGTCGACTGCCTGCGAATGAAGATCAACTGGCGAACGAAGGCAACGAGCGGAGCGCGCTGCGTGGCGAGATCCCAGTCGACCCAGTTGAGGGCATTGTCCTGGCAGTAGGCATTGTTGTTGCCGGACTGGGTTCGCCCGAACTCGTCACCCGCGAGCAGCATGGGGACGCCCTGGGACAGCAGCAACGTCGCGAGCAGATTGCGCATCCGACGTTCACGCAAGTCGATGACGACAGGGTCCGTCGTCACGCCTTCGGCACCGCTGTTCCAGCTCAGGTTGTGGCTGTGTCCGTCGCGATTGTCCTCGAGGTTCGCGGCGTTGTGTTTGTCGTTGTAGGCGACGAGGTCATGAAGGGTAAAGCCGTCGTGGCAGGTCACGAAGTTGATGCTCGCCGTCGGCCTGCGGGCATGGTGACGAAACAGGTCGCTGGAGCCGGCAAACCGTTCCGCGAACGCGCCGCGCTTGACGGCGTCGCCCCGCCAATACGACCGCATGTCATCACGGTATCTGTCGTTCCACTCCGACCATTCAGGGGGGAAGCGGCCCAACTGGTAGCCGTCGGGCCCGATGTCCCAGGGTTCGGCAATCAACTTGACGTAGCGGAGTGCCGGCTCGGAGCGCACGGCCCTGAAGAACTCGCCGTCAGTCGCGAAGCCCGCTGCATCCCGGCCCAGCACGGGCGCAAGGTCGAAGCGGAAGCCATCGACATGCATTTCTTCCGCCCAGTACTTGAGGCAGTCGATGATGAGACGGCGCGTCGCGGCATGGCCGACCGCGAGCGTATTGCCGGTTCCCGTGTGGTTCTCGTAGCGCGCGGCATCATGGGGCTCGAGACGGTAGTACGTTGCGTTGTCCAGGCCCTTGAGGCTCAAGGTGGGTCCGAGTTCATTGCCTTCAGCGGTGTGGTTGAACACCACGTCGAGAATCACCTCAAGGCCGGCAGCATGGAGGCCTTTCACCATTTCCCTGAACTCCGTCTGGGGATCGCTGACAGCGTATTCGGCAGCGGGTGAAAACCAGGCAATCGAGTTGTATCCCCAGTAGTTGGTGAGTCCCTTGTCTACCAGGAAGCGCTCTGGAACAAACGCCTGCACGGGCAGCAGCTCGACAGCCGTCACGCCGAGCCGGGTGAGATAGCCGGTGACCGCGGGGTGCGCGAGCGCGAGATAGGTGCCGCGGATCCCCATGGGCACTTCAGGGTGCAATTGCGTGAATCCCTTGACGTGCAACTCGTAGATGACGGAGTCACGCCAGGGTATCGCCGGAGGACGATCGTCTGCCCAGTCAAATTCGGGATCGAGGACTGCCGCCTTGTAGTTGAACGGGGCACTGTCGGCAAACTCGGCGTCCTCGTCGTTCACGGCATCGTTGAATGCAAAGAGGGCCGGGTTCCACTTGAATCGCCCAGCCAGCTTGCGCGCATAGGGATCAAGCAAGAGCTTGTCCGGCGTGTAGCGCAGTCCCCGAGCGGGTTCGTAGGGCCCCATGGCACGAAATCCGTACACCCTCCCCGGAACGCCGTGAGGGAGCGGCAGGAATCCGTGCCAGACGTCGCCGGTGCGAGCCGGCATCATCAACCGGATCAGTTCGCGCTCGCCCGCAGCGTCGAACAGGCAGAGGTCGATACGGATCGCGCTGCTCGAGTGCACGGCAAAGTTGACGCCTGAGCCTGTCCAGGTAGCGCCCAAGGGTGACGCCTCACCCAACTGGAGCTTGATGTCGGCAAGGGTGTCTTCGGAGGAACTCATGCTGGTGGCCATGCAAACTTGGGGCCGGCCCCGGTCTCAATCTCGGTCTGCATGACGCCAGACCACCATCGCGAGCGGTGGCAACCTGACGCTCAGGCGACAGGGATAGCCCTGCCAGGGGGCTTGGGCGGCGTGCAGGCTTGCCTCGGGCGCGAAGCCCGACCCGCCAAAACGGGGATCGTCGCTATCGAGCACCTTCACGTACTCGCCAGCCTCGGGTACGCCGAGCAGGTGGCCTTCGCGCGGAACGGGTGTGCAATTGAACACGCAGATCAAGGGCTTGCCGGTCCCGTCGGGCCCGGATTGCCGCAGGAAAGCGAAGACGCTCTCGTCCTGGTTGTCGAGCTCGATCCACCGGAAGCCTTCCCACGTAGCATCCGACGCATGTAGCTGCGGCTGCCGCCGATAGAAATGATTGATCGCCTTGTTCCAGTCGTACAGGCCGCGGTGGGCGGGTTGCCCAAGCAGTGCCCAGTCGAGGGATTCGTGGTCGCGCCATTCGTGCCACTGCCCGAATTCGCAGCCCATGAAGAGCAGCTTCTTGCCGGGATGCACCGTCATGTAGCCAAGCAGCAACCGGTAATTGGCGCGCTTCTGCCATTCGTCGCCGGGCATCTTGTCGAGCAGCGCCCGCTTGCCATGAACCACTTCGTCGTGGGACAGCGGAAGCATGAACCGCTCGGAGAAGGCGTAGACGAACGAGAACGTGATCAGGTTGTGGTGAAACCGGCGATGCACCGGCTCGAACGCCCAGTACTTCAGCGTGTCGTTCATCCAGCCCATGTTCCATTTGAGCGTGAAGCCGAGACCGCCATGATGGACAGGCTGCGTGACGCCCGGGAAGGCCGTCGACTCCTCGGCCATCATCATGACGCCCGGATGGTAGTGCCCGACGGTCCAGTTCAGCTGCTTCAGGAACTCGATGGCCTCGAGGTTCTCACGGCCCCCCAACCGGTTGGGAATCCACTCTCCCGCGTTGCGGCTGTAGTCGAGGTAAAGCATCGACGCCACCGCGTCCACGCGCAGACCGTCGATGTGGTAGTACTCGAGCCAGAACAGCGCATTCGCGACGAGGAAGTTGCGCACTTCATGGCGACCGTAGTTGAAGATCTTGGTCCCCCACTCCGTGTGCTCGCCCTGCCGCGGATCGGCATGCTCGTAGACAGCCGTACCGTCGAACTCCGCGAGACCGTGGGCATCCTTCGGGAAATGCGCAGGAACCCAGTCGATGAGCACACCGATGCCCGCCGCGTGGCAGCGTTCAACGAAGCGCATGAAATCCTGTGGACTGCCGTGACGCGCCGTCGGCGCGTAGTAACCAGCTACTTGGTAGCCCCAGGAACCATCGAAGGGATGCTCGGCGACACCCATCAACTCGATGTGCGTGTAACCAAGGTCGGTGACATAGGGAATCAGCTGGTCGCCAAGCTCGTCCCAGGTGTGGAAAGGCCGCTCGTCCCAGGGCCGTCGCCAGGACCCCGGATGTACTTCATAGACGGAGACCGGCGCGGTGATCGCATCAAAGCTGCGGCGAGCTTCCATCCAGCTCGCGTCGCTCCACGCATACCCGTCGAGGTCGGTCACGACGGACGCGTTGTCGGGTCGTAGCTGCATCGCGAAACCGTACGGGTCGGCCTTCAGGATGGTGCGTCCGTCGCGAGTGCGGATTTCGTACTTGTAGAGTTCGCCGGACACGACGCCGGGAATGAACAACTCCCAGATTCCGGAACTCCCGAGCGCATGCAGTGCATGCTTGCGGCCGTCCCAGAAATTGAAACCGCCGACGACGCTGACGCGCTCGGCATTCGGCGCCCAGACGGCGAACCGCGTACCCGCAAGCCCGTCCCGGACGAGAGGATGCGCACCCAGCTTGCGGTAGATGTGGTGATGGTTGCCCTCGCCGAACAGGTAGAGATCCTGCTCCGTGAGTTGTGGTGCGAAGTAATAGGGATCGTGCTTGGTCGCGACCGCGCCGTTCGCATAGCGGATTCTGAGGAGGTACGGGCGCAACGGGCGCCTTCGGGCCAGCACGCACTCGAACAGGCCGCCCGGATGCAGACGGGTCATGGGACGTGCCTCGGACAAGGCTTCATCTTCCCAGTACACCGCCACGCTGTCGGCGTCCGGCTCGAGCACGCGCACGACGCACACGGGAGCTTCACCGGGGCGCCCTGTTTCGTCAGCCAGTTCGTGATAGCCGAGCAGGGATCTCGGCTCCCGATGGGTGGCGCCGAGCAGAGCCGCGATCTGGTCTTCGGTCAGTAAGGATGCCATCGGTGATCAGCTGCGGTAGGCGGCGAGGTGCGGTCGATCCGCAATCGACCCCGAAAGAGCAAGAATACAGGGGGCATGGCAAGGGCAGTCACTTTTTGCATTTCGTGCCAGCCGAGCTTGCGACGCCAACCGCTAGAGAACCGGCTTGATTCCCCAGATGCCGTCCGCGTACTCGCGAATGCTGCGGTCGCTGGAGAACGGGCCCATGCTCAAGGTGTTGATGACCGCCTTGCGGCTCCATGCATCCTGGTCGACGTACAGCGCATCCACCTGCTCCTGGGCGGCGTCATAGGCAGCGAAGTCCTCGAGTACGAGGAAGTGCTCGTTGTCACCCAATAGCCTTGCGGCCAGCGCCCTGACGTCGGCAGAGCTGCCGCGCGTGAATTCGCCGGAAGCGATGCGCTCGATCGCCCGCTTGAGTTCGGGCAGGGCAGCAGCCACGCTGGCGGGAGAATATCCCTGCTGCCTGCGGGCAGCGACTTCGGCAGCAGTCATGCCGAAGATGAAGATGTTCTCGGCTCCGACAGCTTCGCGGATCTCGATGTTCGCGCCGTCGAGCGTGCCGATGGTCAAGGCGCCGTTCAGCGCGAGCTTCATGTTTCCGGTGCCGGACGCTTCCATGCCGGCGGTCGATATCTGCTGGGAGAGGTCTGCAGCCGGCATGATCTCCTGGGCCAGCGACACATCGTAGTCTGGAAGGAAGCACAGCTTGAGCTTGCCCCCCACCCGCTCGTCGGCATTCAGCACGCGAGCAACGCCGTTGATCAGCTTGATGATGGCCTTTGCGACCGCGTAGCCGGGCGCTGCCTTGCCGGCAAGGATGACGGTGCGGGGGACAATGGCTTTGTCCGGAGAGGCGATGATGCGCTGGTAACGCACGATGACGTACAGCAGGTTCAGCAGCTGGCGCTTGTATTCATGGATACGTTTGACCTGGACATCGAACAGCGACTGCGGATCGACTTCGACACCGGTGAGTTCGAGGATGCGAGCGGCGAGGCGCACTTTGTTGGCCTGCTTGATGACGCGGAACCGCTCGCGAAATCCGGCATCCTCCGCCGCCCACTTGAGGCGCTCGAGGTCCTCGAGATCGTTCTCCCAGGCCGAACCGTTCTTCTCCGTAAGCAGCGCGGCCAGCCCGGGATTGGCCTGCTTCAGCCAGCGACGGACGGCAATGCCGTTGGTCACGTTGGTGAAGCGGGTCGGCCACATCTCGGCGAAATCGCGGAAGATGGTCTCGCGCATCAGTTCCGAGTGCAGCTTGGCGACACCGTTGACGCGATGGCTGCCGAGCACGCACAGGTAGGCCATGCGCACGTGCTTGTGCCCGTTCTCCCCGATCAGCGACATGCGCCGGATTCGGTCTGCATCGCCTGGATACAAGGCCCCGACTTCATCAAGGAAGTCCTTGTTGAGGCGATAGATGATGCGCATGTGCCGCGGCAGCACACGCTCGACGAGATCGACAGGCCAGGTCTCGAGCGCCTCGGGCAGCAACGTATGGTTGGTATAGCTGCAGACTTTGCGCGTGATGTTCCATGCGGCGTCCCAAACCAGACCGTGCTCGTCCATCAACAGGTGCATCAACTCGATGATGGCAAGGGCGGGATGGGTGTCGTTGAGCTGGATGGCGGCGCCTTCGTGGAGCTGGGCCAGGGTCCGGCCTTCCGCAAGATGCTGCGCGATCAGGTCCTGCAGTGACGCGCTGACGCAGAAGTACTGCTGCTTGAAGCGCAGCTCCTTGCCTTGCGGAGTGGTGTCGTCCGGATAGAGCACCCGGGTCAGGTTCTTGGCATCGATCTGATCGGCGACGGCGGCCGCGTAGTTGCCGGCGTTGAAGTCCTCGATGCGAAACGGCGTGATCGCGCGTCCCGACCACAGACGGAGGTGATTCACCGTGGGGCTCAGGTTACCTGGGATCAGGAAATCGTAGGCAACGGCCCAGACATCGCTCGTGTCTACCCATTGCCGACGTTCGATGCCGTCGCCGTCACGCGCCGTCAGGCAACGCCCGCCGAAGCGCACACGGTAGCGGACACTGCCGCGGCCGTTCTCCCAGAAGTTCTGGAACCCGAGCCAGGAACTGGCGAGTTCGCGCTGGCCGCCGTTTTCGTCGATGAGTTGCGTGAAGATGCCGTAGTCGTAGCGGATGCCGTACCCGGTCGCCGCATAACCCAGCGTAGCAAGCGAGTCCAGGAAGCAGGCAGCGAGGCGACCGAGGCCTCCGTTGCCGAGGCCGGGATCTTCTTCTTCCGCCGCGACGTCGTCCAGCGAGTGGCCCATTGCCTTGAGCGTCTCGCGGGCCTCTTCCATCAAGCCTGCGTCGAGTGACGACAGCGCATTGATCAGGTTGCGACCGAGCAGGAACTCCATCGACAGGTAAGAGACATGCTTGACGTGCGCCTGGGCGACGCGGCGGCGGGTGGCTACCCACCGTTCCGCCAGCTCGCCACGAATGGCAATCGACAAGGCGTCGTACAGGTCGCGGCGGGTTGCGCTGGCGAGGTCCTTGCCGAGTGAGCGCTCAAGGCGATCGATCAGCGCGGCACGGACCGAACCCGCCTGCAGGCGCACGGCGATGGGGAGCGTCGCGGCGGGAGTCACGTCGGTCACGGGTGAATCAACTCGGCAAGCTGGGTCGAGGGCCAAAGGGGGCGTTGCGCCGTACCCTACTCGACTTCGAGGACCCGCTCCCCGACGATGCGCCAGAAATTGCTCTCCCGGTCAAAAGTCAGCTCACGTCGGATCGTGTTGTTCTCGAAACGCTGCGTAAACGTGGCGACCCTGCGGTCAGGGGCCGGCTGCGTCATCTTGAGTCCCTGGACGCCCGGAGAGGGAACGGGACCGGTAGCGACTTGTTCGCGTCGTTGTTCGAGCCAGGCCTCCTTCGCCATACCCTCAGGTGCCGCGAAGTTCGGCGAATAGGCTGCCATCATCCGATCTGTGTTGCGTTCGTTCCAGGCCTCCGCCCAGACGGCCACGATTTCCTCAGGCAGGCTGAGGGGCGAAATCGCCGTCCCGAAGTACGAGGGTGCCTCATCAAGGCATTTTCCCGATGAGCGTGCGCTCACGGCAGCTGCGGCGGCGGGCGTCTGCGGTTGCGCATCGGTTGCCGATGGGGCATTCAAGGCGCCCGCATGGGTAGGCGCGTCCATTCCCGCCGGCACCTTGAGGGCGGGGACTGCGCGGGCGGACAAGTAGGGCTGGTTGGTCTCGCTGCAGGTGGGCGAAAGGCCGCACCCCGTCAGGGTCAAAGCCAGCAGGACGGCTGGCAGCACCACAAGACGACGGACGCCAGCGGTTCGGTTGGCGTAAATGGGGAGCGCGGAATGGAGGTTGGTCATGAAGACTTCAGTACGGGCCGTGGGAGCTTCGCCTGAGTTTACCGTACGCACAGGCCGTGCTGTAGACGCTTTGCCCTTGGGCAAGTTGCAGACTAACTGACGCGCTAGCCGCCGGATCGCTTGGCGGCCCAGCCGAGGCGGGTCAGCTCGGTTACCAGCACATCGCGATGGTCACCCTGGATTTCGATCAGCCCATCGCGGACCGTCCCGCCGGAGCCGCAGCGCTTCTTGAGTTGGGTGGCGAGCTGGTCGAGCGCATCCGGCGCCAGGGGCAAGCCCGAGATCACGGTGACTCCCTTGCCCTTCCTTCCCTGCGTTTCGCGCCCGACGCGGACCGCGCCGCCCCGCGCAACGTTGCGGGCCTCTGCCGCCTTTGCCGTCTTGCAGACGCACTCCGCCACGGGCCGCAAACAGCCGGGGCAGACCCTGCCCAACCCGGTCGAATACACGATTCCGCCTGCCTCGCGAGATTTCAAGATTATCTTCCAATTTCAATGGGTTGATCGAGAGCGTCGGGATCAGGAAATGGGCCGTTCGCGGGGCGCCTCTCATCGCCCCAGGCCAAACGCTAATGATCGAGCCGCCGCGGCCGACACAGCCAGACCGGTACACGATCCATAAATCCCGAGCCAACCTCAAGAAAGTGTGATCAAGCGCCGACACTATGTCGACTGGTCTGCTATTCATGCCGTGCAGCAGGTAACCGCGAAGATGAGCTCAGCCGTCAATCCCCATTCCGACGATTCGCCGCTCCCAAAGGACGGCGACGATCTGCCGTTGACGGGCGACCAGACGGCACGGATCTTCATGCTGACCGGGCGGTTCCCGGCACGCGACCGGGCAAAGCGCGACCCGGCCATGAGCACGGGATCCCACGAGCACACGCGCATGCTCAAGACCCTGCTCGGCAACCTCGACGGCATGGTCTATCGCTGTCGCGACGACTCGAGCTGGACCATGGAGTTCGTGAGCGACGGGTGCACCCGGCTGACGGGCTACCACCCGGACGACCTGCTGCTCAACAACCGGGTCTCCTACGAAACACTGACGCATCCCGACGATCGCAAACGCATTCGCGACGCCGTACAGGATGCGATTGCACAGCGCCGCCGCTTCGACATCGAGTACCGCATGATCCGCGCGGATGGCGAGATTCGCTGGGTCTGGGAACGAGGCACGGGCATCGTCGATGCCGACGGCACAGTGACCGCCGTCGAGGGCATCATCCAGGACATCACCGACCGCCGCGAAGCGGTCCATGCACTGCGCGAGGCGGAACGCCGCTACCACAGCCTGTTCCACAATGCCGTCGAAGGCATCTTCCGCACGACTCCCGAAGGCCACTACCTCGATGCAAACCCCGCCCTCGCCCGCATCTACGGGTTCGAGTCGCCAGAGGAGATGACCGACTCGCTGAAGGATATCCGCAACCAGCTCTACGTCGACTCTGCACGCCGCGAGGAATTCATCCGGCAGATCAAGGAGCGGGGCTCGGTCTCCGGCTTCGAGGCGCAGGTCTATCGCAAAGGCGGCGACATCATCTGGATCTCGGAGAACGCACGCGCCGTCTTCGACGACGACGGCAACATCCTGCTGTATGAAGGCACGGTGGAGGACATTACCGAACGCAAGCTGTACCAGGCCCGGATCGAACAGCAGGCGAACTACGACACGCTTACCGGGCTGGCAAACCGCTCCCTGCTGAATGATCGGCTGCAGCAGGCCATTCTCTCGGCGGAGCGCCACGGCACGCAGGTTGCCGTCGCCTTCGTCGACCTCGACCGCTTCAAGTTCGTCAACGACAGCCTCGGCCACCACTTTGGCGACCGCTTGCTGAAGATGATGTCCGAGCGCCTGCGCGGCTGCGTGCGCGAGTGCGATACGGTGGCGCGGCTTGGCGGAGATGAGTTCGTGCTGCTGATCGCCGACGACTCGCGACACAGCGTCGTCAAGCAGATCATGGATCGCGTGCTGAGCACGGTAGCCGAGCCCTGGATCATCGAGGAAGGCGAGTTCAACGTGACGTGCAGCATCGGCATCGCCATGTATCCTGCCGATGGCAAGGATGCGGAGGCGTTGCTGAAGAACGCCGACTCGGCGATGTACCGCGCGAAGGACGGAGGAGGAGGAGGCTTCAGCTTCTTCACGAACGACCTCAACGTGCAGATGACGCAGCGGCTTGAAATGGAAAGCCGCTTGCGGCGTGCCCTCGAAAGGCAACAGTTCCTGCTGTACTACCAGCCGCGGGTGGACCTGGCCAGCGGCCAGATCATCGGGACGGAAGCGCTCATCCGCTGGCGAGTTCCCGAACAGGGCATGATTTCGCCAGGCAGCTTCATTCCGCTCGCAGAAGAAACGGGCCTGATCGTGCCGATCGGCCGTTGGGTGCTCCAGACTGCCTGCGCCCAGAACAAGGCCTGGCAGGATGCCGGGTTGCCGCCGATCGTTGTCTCGGTCAACGTCTCCGCACGGCAGTTCCGGCACGACAACCTCGTCGAGGCCGTGGCAACCGTGCTCACGCAAACGGGACTCGATGGCCAATACCTCGAGATCGAGCTGACTGAAAGCATGGTCATGCACGATGCCGCCAAACTCGCGGCCATGCTGGTCGAGCTCAAGAAGCTCGGCGTGCAGATTGCCGTGGACGACTTCGGCACGGGTTACTCGTCGCTCAGCTACCTGAAGCGCTTCCCGGTCGACCGCCTGAAGGTGGATCGCTCGTTCGTGCAGGACATCGCGTCCGACCATGACGACGCGACCATCGTCCGTACCATCATCGCGCTCGGCCACAACCTCAGCCTGAAGGTGGTAGCCGAGGGTGTCGAAACCGAGGAACAGGTGAACTTCCTCAGGCAGAACCACTGTGACGAAATGCAGGGGTACTACTTCGGCAAGCCGATGCCCGCCGACGAGTTCAGCGCCCTGTTCGCAGCCGGCAAGGAATAGGCCCTGCCGACAGATTGATCGGCTTGATTCCCGGGGTTTCGCATGATGCCAGGTGCCGCGTGAGTTACACTGCGCCCGCCATGCAACCCGCCCGCGACCTCTTCTCCTACCGCAAGTACTGGGCGTCCCGCTTCGGTACCACTCCGTTCCTGCCGATGTCCCGGGAGGAGATGGAAGCGCTCGGCTGGGACAGCTGCGACATCATCCTCGTCACGGGCGATGCGTACGTCGATCACCCGAGCTTCGGCATGGCGATCGTGGGTCGCATGCTTGAGGCACAGGGATTCCGTGTCGGCCTGATTGCCCAGCCGGACTGGCGTAGCGCGCAGGACTTCGCACGGCTCGGTCGCCCGAACCTGTTCTTCGGCGTCACCGCCGGCAACATGGATTCAATGGTGAATCGCTATACGTCCGACAAGCGGGTGCGCAGCGACGACGCGTATACACCGGGCGGTATCGGCGGCAAGCGACCGGATCGTTCGGTGATCGTCTACTCGCAGCGAGTGCGCGAAGCCTTCGCCGACGTTCCCGTCGTCATCGGCGGCATCGAAGCCAGCCTCAGGCGAATCGCCCATTTCGACTACTGGTCGGAGAAGATCCGCCGGTCCATCCTGCTCGATGCCAAGGCGGACCTTCTCGTATACGGCAACGCAGAGCGCCAGATCGTCGAGATAGCACACCGCCTGGCCGCCGGTGAGTCGATCGACAAGATCACGGATCTGCGCGGCACGGCCTTCGCTCGGCGCAGCACGCCCCTGGACTGGATCGAGATCGATTCCACGACGATTGATACGCCCGGTCCGCTCAATCCACCGGTAGATCCGTACGCGATGGAAGGCGTGACCGACAAAGCCCCTGCTACCGAGACCCCGGAAGCGACGGGAAGAGCTGCAGCACCCTCTTGTGCCACGCCTGCGGACGGCGGCGTCAAGGTCGTCAAGTTCTACCGCCAGGTGCCGACGGCCGCGCGCGAGCATTCGGTTATCCGCATGCCCTCCTACGAGAGCGTGCGCGCCGATGCCGTGCTCTACGCACACGCCTCGCGCATCCTGCATCTCGAATCGAATCCAGGCAACGCGCGCGCGCTCGTGCAACGTCATGGCGATATCGACGTCTGGCTGAATCCGCCGCCGATTCCGCTCACGATGAAAGAGATGGATGCCGTGTACGAACTGCCGTATAGCCGCGTGCCGCACCCGTCGTATGGCGATGCGAAGATTCCTGCCTACGAGATGATCCGCTTTTCCATCTCGATCCAGCGCGGCTGCTTCGGCGGCTGCACGTTCTGCTCGATCACCGAGCATGAGGGCCGGATCATCCAGAACCGTTCGGAGGACTCGATCATTCGCGAGATGGAGGTCATCCGCGATTCGACACCAGGCTTCACGGGCGTGATATCCGACCTGGGTGGCCCCACGGCGAACATGTATCGGCTGGCGTGCAAGTCGAAGGCGATTGAGTCGGCGTGCCGGCGACCGTCGTGCGTCTACCCCGGCATCTGCCCGAACCTCAATACCGATCACAGCCCGCTCATCAAGCTGTATCGACGCGCCCGAGCCCTGCCCGGAATCAAGAAGGTCCTGATCGGGTCCGGCGTCCGCTACGACCTCGCGGTCGAGTCGCCGGAGTATGTGAAGGAGCTCGTGCAGCACCACGTGGGTGGCTACCTCAAGATCGCCCCCGAAGCCATCGGCGAGGGCCCGCTGTCGAAGATGATGAAGCCGGGCGTCGGCACGTACTACCGCTTCAAGGAACTTTTCGACAAGTACTCGAAAGAGGCCGGCAAGGAGCAGTACCTGATTCCCTACTTCATCGCGGCCCATCCGGGGACGACGGATGAAGACATGCTGGAACTCGCGCTCTGGCTCAAGAAGAACGGCTTCCGTGCCGACCAGGTGCAGGCTTTCCTGCCTTCGCCGATGGCAACAGCCACTGCGATGTACTACTCAGGCAAGAATCCGTTGCGCAAGGTCACCGCCACGAGCGAGGCGGTGACGATTCCGCGCGGACTGAAGGTGAGACGATTGCACAAGGCCTTCCTGCGGTGGCACGACGCCAACAACTGGCCGTTGTTGCGCGATGCCCTGAAGCAGATGGGCCGCGCCGACCTGATCGGGCCCGGCAAGCATCAGTTGGTACCCGCCTGGCAACCGGCTGGAACAGGTGGCGTCCCGGAGGGTGCGCGCCGTCCGGTCAAGACCCGGGATGGCCGAACCACGCCCGCCCGAACCCAGCACACCGGGCTCAAGGGCGTTGCGCTGCCCCGCGCTGGACATAAGAAGCCTGCCCGCCCCTAGCCGGTCCGCCCGCGGGACCGCTCGCCCCGCGTCAATGCGTCGGTTACGCCCCTTTGCATACGACCCTTCCGTAGCGTCTGCGGCCACGTCTCAGTTTCCCCGGACTACGTGATAAGGCCTATAAAGTGCGCCGCCTGCACGCCGATAGGGCAGTAACGGGTACCTAGGTGCCCAGGTGTCGCCGCTTGCCGGCGGCCAACACTCGAATTGCGGAAGGGAAAACAGTCATGTCGGCAGCGCTTCTCAGCCCCGGTATCCGTCTGATGCAGCTTCTCAGGCTGCCTGCCAAGTTCGCGCTCATCAGCGCTGCCTTCATGCTGCCAATGGGCATCGCCGTTTATTCAGTCATCGGGTACGCGACCGACACGATCGGCTTCGCGGAGAAGGAAGAGGTAGGGACGCATTACATGCGCGCCCTGAACGATCTCCTCGCCGCATCGGCCAACAGCCATCTGGACTCGGGGACAGCGGCACGGATAGACCAAGGGATATCTGAACTAGCGAAGCTGATCGAGAGCGATGGCGACAAACTGCAGATCGGCGCTAACTTCCGCTCGATGCAGGGTCGGTGGAACCAGAGTCGCAGTACGGAAAGCCTCTCGGCACTGTCGAACGACCTCCTGGACATTGTCTCCCTGGTGGGCGATCACTCGAACATCACACTGGATCCGGATCTCGACACGTACTACGCGGGACAGATCGCCGTGATTGCCGCGCCGAATGTCGTCATGGAAATGGGTGGACTCAACCGAGCGCTGGAATACTCTGCGCAGAAGCGGGCCGGCAAGCCTGTGCCCGAAAACAGCTCCGGTGAAGTGGGCTACTGGACCACGAAGGTGGCTGGCGTGGTCCAGGACATGCAGGGGTATGCGATGCGCGCCACTGCTGCCAACGAGTCACTTCGGCCGGCGCTCATGCCCGCCAACTGGCTCGAGCAGGCACGGAAGTTCGAGGACCTGAGCACGCGCTCAAGCGACGAGCACGAAATCGAAGCGTATGCCAAGGAAGTGGCGGCCGCGTCGGCCGGGTTCGTTGCGGCCACGATGGCCTTGTCGACCAATGCCATCGAGAAGGTCAATGAGCGGTTGGATGCCCGCATAGCGGCCCAGCGGGCCCGCATCCTGACTCTGAGTGCGATCACTGGCGCTTGCTTGCTGGTCTGCGTCTACTTCTTCGCTGCTTTCTACGTCTCGAACAAGCTAGGCTTCGGAGCGCTCGTGACCCGCATCGAGAAGATGGCGAGCGGCGACCTGACCGTTAACTATCCTGCCCGAGGCCGCGACGAGATCGGCGTGATGATCGACGCGTTCAATGCAAGTCGTGAACGCCTGCAGAAGATCGTGGTCCGCATCCGCGAGGCGTCGGACACGATCGGCGTCGCAGGTTCGGAAATTGCTTCCGCCAACGATGACCTCGCCCGCCGCGGTTCGGAGCAGGCAGCGGTAGTCAGCGAATCCGCGGACAATATCGCTCGCGTTGCCGACCAGGTGGCCACCAACCTGAACGCCGCAAATCAGGCCCAGACGCAGTCCGGCAATGCCCTGAAGGCGGTGGCGAACGGCAAGTCCGCGGTCGACGAAGTCGTGGCCACCATGGAGCGCATCACCGGTTCGTCGCGTCGCATCGGCGACATCATCGGCGTCATCGATGAGATCGCTTTCCAGACCAACCTGCTCGCGCTGAACGCAGCCGTCGAGGCAGCACGCGCCGGCGAACATGGCCGCGGCTTCGCGGTGGTCGCCAGCGAGGTGCGAGGCCTTGCGCAACGTTGCTCCACGGCAGCCAGCGAGATCAAGCAGCTCATCACTGCGTCGACGCAGGACGTCCGGCAGGGTGCAGCCCAGGTGGAGACCGCGGGCAAGGGCATGACGGCGATCCTGCAGTCAGTGGAACAGGTGTCCGGCATCGTGAGCCGCATCGCCGAAGCCAGCCGCGCGCAGGCTGACGACATGAGCAAGATGAAGTCCGCGATCCAGCACATCGACGCGGACACGCAACAGAACGCTGCGCTGGTCGAGCAAACTGCAGCCGTGTCCATCTCGCTCCGGAACGAAGTGGAGCAGTTGCTCGAGTCGGTCAAATCCTTCACGCTCGGCAACAAGCAGAAGGACGGGTATTACTCGGCGGCCGCAGCCTCGCCCTCGCAGTTCAACGACGAGATGCCGCAGCAGCGCGCAGCCTAGTACGGATACGCCGGGAATCCGGGGCGGAGCAGATCAGGAGAAGGTCTGCTCCAGATCCCACTGCGCGAACGGGACGTCGCGCTTGACGAGCAGGCCGAATCCCGCGTGAACGAAGTGCTTGTCCAGGTGCCTTCGATACCACGCCCCTGAGCGCAGATGGACATTCTGGTCCGTCCCCGACGGATCCATCCTCTCGTGGAAATCTTCTTCGGTAGGTACATGCAGGTACACCGCCCCGCGAGCCAGCCTCGCGAGGTTGGCAATGGCCTTGGCCGCAGCGCGATCATCCAGATACTGCAGGACGTCGCAGCAGATCACGAGATCGAACGGATGCCGGCTACGGTAGTCGACGACCGATACTTGAGTCCAGCCGTGGGTCCTGCAGAGATACTCGCTGAATTCAATGCCCGTGTAGGTTGCTTGCGGAAACGCCCGCAAGAGCGGCTTCCTGAACCAACCGAGACCACAGCCTGCATCGAGGATGCGGCGCACCGGCACATCGAGCTGCTTGACGGCCGCGGCGATGAGGCTGCCACGTTGTTCTGTCTCCGCTCGACTCATCGCGCGCGTGGCAGGCGTGAGATAGAAGCGGCGGTAATAGTCGGATCCGAACCGTGCGGCGCCCTTGGCGCCGGTCTTTGCTGATTTCTTGCTGGCCATTGACCGATCCCTGCTTGCGACGGCGCATAGCGTATCAATTCACGTCAACTTCGGGTCAGGGTACCAGCACGGCAGCGCCGGAAATATTCCCTTGGCGGAGGCGGGACAACGCGAGGTTCGCGCTCGCCAACGGAAAAGCCTCGATCTGGGGGACGATCTTCGCCCTGACGGCGAGCTCGAGGAATTCCCGGGCGTCTTGCCGCGTGAGGTTCGCGACTGACCGGACCACGCGCTCACCCCACAGCCAGCGATAGGGAAACGCGGGAATGTCGCTCATGTGGATGCCGGCACATACGACCACACCGCCCTTGCGAACGGCCTGCAGCGCTTTGGGCACCAATGCCCCGACAGGCGCGAACAGGATCGCGGCATCGAGCGGCACCGGCGACTCTTCGTTGCTGCTTCCCGCCCAGCGAGCGCCCAGACTCAATGCGAGCGACCGGGCAGCGGCGTCTTCATCGCGAGTGAAGGCATATACTTCACGCCCCTGCCAAACGGCCACTTGCGCGATGAGATGGGCAGCCGCGCCGAATCCGTAGAGGCCGACGCGCCGTCCCTCACCGGCCATCCGCAACGATCGATAGCCGATTAGCCCGGCGCAGAGCAAGGGAGCCGCATGAAGGTCATCCATGAAAGCCGGCAGTTCGAAGCAGTACCTGGCGTCGGCCACTGCGTACTCGGCGAAGCCGCCGTCGAGGTCGTAACCGGTGAAGAGGGGTGAGTCGCACAGGTTTTCGGCATCGGTACGACAGTACAGGCAATGACCGCACGTATGGCCCAGCCACGGCACGCCCACGCGAATCCCCGGAGCAAGGGCGACGCCAGCCCCGGTCCCCACCACGTCTCCCACGATCTCGTGCCCCGGAACAATATGCACACGCTGCCCAGGCAACTCCCCGTCCACCACGTGCAGGTCCGTGCGACAGACGCCGCAGGCGCGAACCTTGATCAGGACCTGACCCGGTCCCGGCGCAGGAATGGGTCGGTCCTCGGCTTCAAGCGGGCCGCCAATACGGTTCAGCGCCATGAACATCGCCATTCAAGAACCTCCTTTCAATCTGCACGCACTCGCGCGACACGCCGCCTGCTGGTGCCCTGCCGACCGTCCCGCGGAACCGCACCCGTTGTCTGCTATTCTGACTGGAAGCGCATCCTCACGTAGGTCCACAACAACAAACAGGAAGGGTTCACCATGGCTTGGGTTGCAATCACGGCTGTACTGGCTCTGCTTGAGTATCTGGCTTTCGGCTTCATGGTCGGCAGCGCACGCGTCAAGTACGGCGTGCCAGCGCCGGCCATCTCGGGTAATGAAGTCTTCGAGCGCTATTTCCGCGTGCAGCAGAACACGCTTGAGCAGCTGGTGGCTTTCCTGCCAGGCATCTGGCTCTTCGGAACCTACGTCAATCCTGTGTGGGCAGCGATCCTGGGCGTGGTCTTTATCCTGGGGCGCGCCGTCTACGCAGCGGGCTATATTCGAGACCCGAAGGCGCGCGGTGCAGGTTTCGGCCTCACGTTCCTGTCCACCGTCATTCTGCTGCTGGGCGGCCTCTACGGCGCCGTGCGGACGCTGTTCTAGTCCTCGATCCTGAAGGATCAGCGTGACGGCGCGCTGATCCTCGGGCTGAAGCCGGCCTGCTCGTACTCGAAGCCGTCGCGGGGCCGGTCCAGCTTGCGGATGTACAGCGTCAGCGGCTGGACCCGCCCTGGGCTTCCGGACACGATGATGCGGTCGCCTGCCTTGAAAGTATCGGCGGTGACGCCGATCTCGGCTAGTTCAAAGCGATTGTCCATTTCCAGCCGCCAGGACTGCGGCGGAGCCTTGCCCTCGCGGACTTCCAGCACGATGAACGGGTGGGGATGGATAAAGGCAAACTGCGTGATCACGCCTTCAAGCGTGCGCGGCTGGCTGCTGTCATACACGGCAGCAATGGAGTGATGCGCGGACGCAGGCACGCTGGCGCACAGCGCAAAGAAAGCCCACATTCGCGGCTGAAAGTTCATGACACGATAGTAGTCGCAGCGCGGCCCCGCGGGCTAGGCGATCGTGGCCCGCAAACGACGATAGGCGATCACGACGCCGGTCACGCTCAACGAGAGCCCGCCTGCCAACAGCAGCAGCATGAGGGTGATACGCAGGGAGTCACGCCCTGCCAGCGCTGGCACCTTATAGGTGTGAAGTGCGTAGTAAACCCAGGCATAGGCCCGACGGCTGACATCCATGTCAACGAGGATCTCGCCCGTCGTCGCATAGACATACACGTGATGGGGATCCGTGGCCCCCACCAGATACAGGCGGGCGCCCACTGGTAGCTCCTCTGCCCTCGGATACAAGGCACTGGCACCAACCTTCTGCTCGACTATCGTCCCCGCGTCGGGGAACGCGCGCCGCAGACCAGCCAGCAGCCAGTCGTCCGGCAACGTCTTCTGCGGAGCCGCGCCTCGGGTGACGACCTCAGCCCCGTCTCGCCGCACCACCTCAAGGAAGGCATTGCCCGCAACTGCACGCCACTGGATCGCCGCAACGGGTCCTGCGGCTGCGAAGGACTGAAGCGATACGCGACCCACGGTGGCGGAGAGCGGCATACCGCGCATGGCTGTCATGGCGCTGTCGCTCGGGGCGCCGCGCGAGAACAGCCGGCCATGGTCCATCGAGAGCCAGCCACTCAATATCCAGCCAAGCAGGAAGACACCAGCCGTCAGGCCAAGCACGTGGTGCCAGCGCCACCACGACACATAGACGCGCCAGCCGGAACCGCCCCTGGCCCGCGATTGCACGTAGCGATAGATCCCGAGAATGAAACCGAGCAGCGCACTGCCTAGGGCTCCCAGCGAAACCCACCACACGAGTGAGTCCCAGAACGACCAATGCTGGCGGATCGCCGTCCAGTAAAGCCAATGCGGGACTGCCCCCACCGAGTTGAGCGCGCGCTGGGTCCGCGTGGTCCTCTGGCGGACCTCTCCGGTCCATGCCGAGACATACAGGACAGTCCCTGCGAGGTCGTCCATCGCTACCCGGTGGTAGGGGCGCCCTGCATCGAATCCCTCGTGAACGATCCATTGGTCGTGCTCGACATTCGCATCGATTCGCAGCGGCATCATTCCACTGAATTTCTCCGCGATACGTCCTGCAGCTTCCCCATCGATCTTGCCGAGGACCCCCCCTGACCTGGCGTCAACGACAGTCGGTGCCTGCCCGTCGCGACCGAGGACGTAGACCGGCTGTCCGTCCCTCGCCCGCACCTGCAATGAGTCCGCCTCCGGCCTTGCCGAAAGCGCCTCGACCGGGGAGACGGCAATCGTCGCAGGATCCAGCTGCTCGCCACGACTCAGTCGTTCGCCTGCGGGCAGCGAAGGAAACGGCTCGAACAGCATGACGGCGCCGCTCGCGAACCACAGCGCGAAGAACAGGCAAACGAGCAGACCGGTCCAGCGATGCAGCCAGACCAGCCCGCCCACGATCGACCGCGTGCCTTGGCTAGAAGCGGCCAACGAACCCGAACTCATAAGTGCGCGGCGAACCGAGCAGAACTTCGGTCGGATAGAAGACATCGGCCCATTGCGCATATGCCTTGTCGAAGACGTTGTTCACGCGCGCCGTCAGCATCAGGTTGGTTGCCAGCCGGTAGCCCGCATGCAGGTTCACGAGCGTATAGGGATCCAGATGCAGCGTGTTGGCGGAGTCGCCCTCGCGGCTGCTGACGTAGCGGATCGCGCCACCGAGTTCGAGCGGCGTTCCCGCAACTCCGACGTAGTTCGTCCACAGGTTCGCAACCCACTTCGGCGAGTTCGCCGGTACATTGCCGGTGGCATCGACGCCGAAGTCAGGATCGAAGAACCGGCCGTACTTGGCATCGGTGTAGGCGAGGTTGACGCTGACGGTCAGCGGGTCGATCGGACGGAGATTGCCTGCCACTTCGAAGCCGCGGGACTTCTGCTCGCCCACGTTGCTGAGGTCGCCGAGGTTGTTGATCTGCGTGAGGATGTTCTTGCGCTTGATGTCATAGAGCGCAAAGGTGAGATCACCGCGACGATCATTCGTCGTCACCTTCACGCCGGCCTCTACCTGCCTCGCATCGCTCAAGTCGAAGTTCTGGTTCGCATTGACCAGAAACACGTTCGATCCGACAGGATCCTGGCCCGTATTGAAGGACAGGTAGGGCGTGATGTTCGGCGTGACGTTGTAGACGAGGCCCACCCGCCAGTTGCTGCCGTTGAACGTACGATTGAAGCTCGAAGCGGCCTGGAAGGCACCCGTGGGGCCGTAGTTCTTGCGATCGAGGTCGAGGCTGTCGAAGCGGCCGCCGAGCACCAGCTTCATGGCAGGGGTGACTGCAACCACGTCCTCGAAGAACAACGCGGTGCTGTCCCACTTGGTCGGGCTCTTGCGCTCGACGATGTCGCCGAAGACGCCCGGGTTCGGGTTGAAGGGATTCACGCTGTCGCCGTCCGGGAAGCCGCGGCTGCGCATGAAGTCGAGGTTGCTGTAGTCGAGTCCGACGACGAACGTGTTTGCGTGCCCGCCGATCGATCCGTTCTGCGTGAGGCTGAGCTGGTCGCCGTAGAGCTGCTGGTCATGGAACACGAAGAAGCGGTCGCGGTCGATCAGGTTGGTCGCGCTGTTGAAGGCATAGACCTCGGAATTGATCCACTTGCGGGTCGCATCGAAGTAATAGGCGTTGTTCTGCAGGGTCAGCGAGTCATTGATCTTCCACGTGAGCTCCAGCTGCGGCCAGTACTGTTTCGAGTCGATGCGGCTATCACCCACGTTGTAGTTCACGTAGCGCAGTCGCTTGTCGAGGGTCAGCCCGCTGTCCGAAGTCAGGACGCCGTTCAGGCGCTGGGTGGCGAAGGCATTCGTCACCAGCGGCGTGCCGAAATAGGCGGAAGGGTGGTCTTCCAGGTAATCGAGCAGGAAGCGCCATTCGACGTTCTCTGACGGCTTCCAGCTGACGCCGGCGGAAATGCTCAGCGAGTCCGACGGCGAGTTCTCGACGTAGCCGTCCGAGGCCGTGCGACTGACGTCGGCCCGGACCGCGAGGCTATCGCCCCAATGCGTGCCCCCGCCGATGCCGATCGCGGTGGTGCCGAATCGGCCAATGGACCCTGCGATTTCGAGCGGCACATCCGAATAGCTCGGCCGCTTGTTGACGATGTTGACGACGCCGCCGATGGCGCCCTGCCCGTACAGCACGGACGACGGCCCCTTCAGGATCTCCACCCGCTCCAGGTTGAAGGTGTTCATGGGCCGGTTGACCATGTTCGACGGTCCGATCGCAAGCCCGTTGTGGAGCAGGTAGATCTGCTGCCCGCTAAATCCACGCATGGAGAAGTCAGCCAGGTCGCCGGGGGAACCGCCGGTGATGACGCCAGGCATGCTGGCCGTGGCGAATTCGATGGTGGGGTACCCGCGGCCGAGCATTTCGTCGGAGTCGATTGTATCGATCGTCGCCGGGGTCTCGCGGGCCGTCAGGCCGAGCCGGCTTGAGGTGGGCGTTTCCTGCTCGAGGACGCGCAGCTTCGACGCGGTGACCGTGATCGTGGTCAACTCGGTCTTCTCCGGCAGGCCTTGTGCTGCCGTGGCGGCTAGGGGAACCAGGGCACCGGTGGCAACCAGCAGGGCAATGGGCGATTTCATCGGCAAGAACTCCGTGGCCCGCCAGGGCCGCTGCACCAAGGGAACGCAGAGCCAGAAATCAGCCTTCCGGGCCTGTGCTTCTGATTCCGGGGTACCCCGGTTGTTGTGGGGCGGCGAGTGTACGAAGCCGAATCCGCAAAATGACGTTAATAACAGTTACCGGCTGCTACCTTAACGTTATTGCGCACGGGATAAGCCACTGACCCGTCGAGGTTCGTCTTGCTCCAGCTGCTTCCAGTGGAGGGCTGTAGATGAACACCGGCTCGGATCGAAGCCCTCGCGGGAGCCTGCTTCAAGCCTGCTTCGACACACCGTGCTTTCGGTTGCGAGCGCCACCCGTGCACGCATAGGATGCACGGCATGTCGCAACCAGACGAAGTTTCAAAGGGTCGGCGCAGCTTCCTGCTCCAGGCAGCGGCGACGGGAGCTGCCACGGCCGCGGCAGGAGCAGCGGCGGCCGCACAGGCACCGCCACCTTCGCAGGGCGGTGGTGACGCAGGCGCCAGCTCTGCTGCAGGCCCGTCCGTCAGTGAAGTTCGCTCGGAGGGCCGACCGGGCTCCGACTATATGGTCGATGTCCTGAAGTTCCTGGGTTTCGAATACATCTGCGCCAACCCCGGGTCGAGCTTCCGCGGCCTGCACGAATCGATCATCAACTACGGCGGGAACTCCAAGCCGGAACTGATCACCTGCATGCACGAAGAGTCGTCTGTCGCGATGGCGCACGGCTACTTCAAGGCGGAAGGCAAGCCGCTGCCGGTCATGGCGCATGGCACGGTGGGCATCCAGCACGCATCGATGGCGGTCTACAACGCCTGGTGCGACCGCGTCCCGGTGTACTTGATTCTCGGCAACACGCTCGACGCCACGATGCGTCAGCCGGGGGTTGAATGGGTACACAGCGTGCAGGATGCGGCGGCCATGGTGCGCGACTACACGAAGTGGGACGACTCCCCGGTGTCGCTGCAGCATTTCGGCGAGTCTGCCGTTCGCGCCTACAAGATGGCGATGACGCCCCCCTCGGGCCCGGTGGTGCTCGTGGCGGACACCGAACTGCAGGAGCAGCCCATTCATTCCGAGCGGCCGCTCGTCATTCCAAAGCTGACCCCGACGTCACCGCCCCAGGCGGAATCGGGCGCCGTGACCGAACTGGCGAAGCTGCTGGTGGAAGCGGAACAGCCGCTGTTCATTGCCGACCGTCTGGCGCGCACCCCGGCCGGTCTCGAAAGGCTGGTCGAACTGGCCGAGCTGTTGCAGGCCGGTGTGGTGAGCACGATACCGAACCTGATGCCGCCCGTCGGCGCGGGTCGCATGAACTTCCCGACGCGCCATCCTCTGAACCAGACTTTCCGGGTCAACGCCGCCATTGCCGCAGCGGATGTCGTCGTAGGCCTCGAGATCAGCAACTTCTTCGGCGCCACCCACATCTTCGTCGATCAGGTAGAACGGACGACGCGCCCCGCGATCAAGCCGGACGCAAAGCTGATCACGCTGAACTCGACCGATCTCATCCAGAAGTCCAACTACCAGGACTTCCAGCGCTACACGGCAGTGAACATGGCCCTGACCGGCGATGGCGAGGCAACCTTGCCCTCGTTGATAGAAGCCGTCCGCCGCCTGCTCACCGACCAGCGAAAGTCCGCAATCGAGCGACGCGGCAAGGCACTCGCAGAGGCAAGCGCGACGGCACGCGAACGGTTCCGGGTGGACGCCGCCCATGCCTGGGATGCCTCGCCGATCTCCACCGCACGCCTCGCTGCCGAAATCTGGGAGCAGATCCGCAAGGAAGACTGGTCGCTGGTCAGCGGTGGTTTGAGCGGCTGGCCGATGCGCCTGTGGGACTTCACGAAGCACTACCAGCATCTCGGCGTGTCCGGCGGCTCCGGGATCGGCTACGGCGCACCGGCCGCGATCGGCGGCGCGCTTGCCAATCGCAAGTACGGCCGGTTGTCGGTCAACATCCAGAACGATGGCGACCTGATGTACGCACCCGGCGTGCTGTGGACGGCGGCACACCACAAGATTCCGGTGCTGACGATCATGAACAACAACCGGGCGTATCACGAGGAGATGATGCACATCCAGCGCATGTCGAACCGCCGCAACCGCGGTGTCGATCGTGCGCACATCGGCAACGAGATCGACAATCCCGGAATCGACTACGCCAAGCTCGCGCAGAGCATGGGCTGGTACGCGGAGGGACCGATCAGCAACCCACGGGACATCGGCCCTGCATTGAAGCGCGCCATCGCGGTCGTCAAGCGCGGCGAGCCGGCGATGGTCGACGTCATGGTGCAGCCGCGATGAGTGGCCGGAACAAGCGCATGATCCGGATACCCACGATTGCGCTGGCGTCGCTGCTGCTGGTGGTGTCGCTCGGGGCCGGGGCGCAATCGCCCGGCCCTGCTGCGCCGGCGGGCAACGCAGTCCGGGGCAAGGTCTCCTTTTTCAAGGTCGGTTGCTATCAATGCCATGGGGGTGAAGCCCAGGGCTCGCCCTACTCGACGGCGCCAAGGCTCGGACCCGCAGCGCTGCCCTTTGCAGCTTTCTCTCTCTTTACGCGCAAGCCACGCCTGCAGATGCCGCCCTACAGTCCCGAGATTCTGAGCGACGCCGATCTCGCGGACATCTATGCCTATGTCACGAGTCGCGCGGCTCCGGTTGCCCTCGACAAATTGCCCCAATGAAACGGGAGCGCCGAATGCCGTTTTTTCGCAGAATCGCCGTGATCTCCTGCCTTGTGTGCGCGACGATCGCAGGCAAGGCCGATGCGGCCGCGCCTGCGGCGAAGGTGACCCCTGAAGTCGTCCGCGAGATGGCACCCACGGGCACGCTGCGCGCCGCGATCAATCTCGGCAATGCGGTCATGGCACAGAAGGACGAGCGCAGCGGCAAGCTTGGCGGCGTCACCGTGGAACTGGCCAACGAGCTGGGCAAGCGTCTGGGTGTGCCGGTATCGCTCGTGCAGTTCGATGCCGCAGGCAAGGTGTTTGAAGCCATGCAGCAGGGTCAGCTGGATGTGGCTTTCATCGCCGTGGAACCGGCGCGCGCTGCCGAACTCGATTTCACTGCGCCCTACGTCTTGATCGAAGCGACGTACATGGTCCGCAATGACTCGCCATTGAAAAGCGTTGCAGACGTCGATCGCCCCGGCGTACGCATCGCCGTGGGGCGCGGGTCGGCGTATGACCTCTACCTGACACGCACGATCAGGAATGCGACGATCGTCCGGTCGGCAACGGGTGGCTGTTGCTCGATGATCGACCTTTTCGTTGCAGACAAGCTCGAGGCCGTTGCGGGCGTCAGGCAACAGCTTGTGGCCCATTCAGGCAAAGATCCCTCGATGCGCATCATGAGCGACCGCTTCATGGACGTGCCGCAGGCCGTGGCCACGCGCAAGGGCCGGACCGTCACGCCGGCATTCCTGCACGCCTTCGTCGAGGAAGCAAAAGCCTCCGGATTCGTCGCGGCTGCGCTCAAACGCAGCGGGCAAGTCGGCGCAGTCGTCGCGCCCGCCGCGCCCTGATGGTCGGGCAGACGGCTGCCTCGTCTCTCCTTTAAGAGGCAGTTAAGGTCAACGGCCTAGCCTGATCACCAGGCGGCGCAACAGCGTCGCCCGTCACCGAGGTGATCAGCATGAACGGCCAAATCCGGGTTTGGGACCTTCCGGTCCGCATCTTCCATTGGGCGCTCGCCGTTTCGTTTGCCGTGGCCTACGCGATCTCCGAGGAGGATTCGCTGCGAGGCCTGCATACGATGCTGGGCTATACGGTGCTCGGCCTTGTCGGGTTCCGCCTGCTGTGGGGTTTTGTCGGGACTCGATATGCGCGCTTTTCGTCTTTCGCGTACGGCCCGGGCAAGGCCGTGGGCTACCTGCGCGACCTGGTTCGAAACCGGAGCGGCGACTACGTGGGACACAACCCGGCGGGCAGCTGGGCCGTGTACCTGATGCTTGTCCTCGCGCTGGTCACCGGCGTGACCGGCTACCTGACGCTGAACGAGATCGGCGGAGAAGTCTTCGAGGAGATCCATGGTGCGGCGGCGAATGCCTGGCTCGTCGTCGTGATCGCACATGTACTCGGTGTGATCGCGAGCAGCGTGGCCCATCGCGAAAACCTCGCCAGGGCGATGGTGACCGGCTACAAGCGGGGGGCAGCGCTGGCAACCACGCCGGGCTCTGCCGCCGGCATTGGTGTTGTCGTTGCCGTCGCCATTGTCGGGTTCTGGACCTGGTCGTTCTTGATCGGCACTGCACCCGGCGGGCCGGATGCAGAGAAGACCGCGCTCGAGCATCGCGAGCACGACGACTGACCGGGCGCGCTAGCGGGGGTCGGCCATCCCGAAGGCAAACTCCACCAGCTTCTGGCTGTCGGCATTGAACCGGCGGATGCCATCGGCGAGCTTCTCCGTCGCCATGGCGTCCTCGTTGTGCGACCAGCGAAAGCCCGCTTCGTCCAGGGTCACACGCGGAATCTCCCTGCCGGCGGCGGCTTCGGCGCCGAGGCGACGCGGAACTTCGCCTTCTGCCGACTCCAGAGCGCCCAGCAAGTCGGGGCTGATCGTCAGCAGGTCGCAGCCTGCGAGGTCCAGGATCTGCGTGGTCTTGCGGAAGCTCGCCCCCATCACCTGCGTCGCGTAGCCGAACTTCTTGTAGTACTGGTAGATGCGCTCGACGGACGCGACGCCAGGGTCTTCCTCGCGTGCGATGTCCACACCGCCCTTGGCGGCCTTGTACCAGTCGTAGATTCGGCCGACGAACGGCGAGATCAGCGTGACACCCGCATCCGCACAGGCCACCGCCTGCGCGAAGCTGAAGAGCAGCGTCAGGTTGCAGTGAATGCCTTCGCGTTCAAGCCGTTCCGCTGCACGAATGCCTTCCCAGGTACTCGCGACCTTGATCAGCACGCGGTCGCGCGACACACCCGCTTTCTCATAGAGCTCGATGAGGTGTCTTGCCTTCTTCTCGGTCGCGTCCTGCTGGAAGGAGAGACGCGCGTCTACTTCAGTCGACACCCGTCCCGGGATCAGCTCCAGGATGCGCCGTCCGAACGCGACGAACAGGTCATCGATCAGCTGTTCGGCACGCTCGCCCGGCGTGCTCTTGCCATCGAGGCGCGCAAGCGCCGCTTCCACCAGCGGGCGATAGCGGGGATCACGCGCCGAGGCGAGGATCAGGCTCGGGTTGGTCGTAGCGTCCTGGGGACGGAAGCGTTCGATTGCCGCCAGGTCGCCGGTGTCGGCGACGATGACGGACCAGCGTTGCAGGGATTCAAGTTGTGATGTCATGCCATGTCCAGTCTTGTTCTTCCGCCCGGTCGACCCCCTCCGCGTGTGCGTAGGCGAGGCAATCGAGCTTCCTGTCCTCGAGCAGCGCCTTGACATGGGCACCCGCCACTTTCAGGCGGGGCACCCTGTCGATGACGTCGATCGCCAGGCTGAAGCGGTCGACGTCATTGCGGATCGCGAGTTCGAGGGGAGTGTTGATACTGCCCTTTTCCTTGTAGCCGCGCACGTGGAGATTGTCGTGGTTCGTGCGCCGGTAACTCAAGCGGTGGATGAGCCAGGGGTAGCCGTGGAAATTGAAGATGACCGGCTTGTCCGTGGTGAACAGCGAATCGAAGTCCCGGTCCGACAAGCCATGGGGATGCTCGTGCGGCGGTGTCAGCGTGTAGAGGTCGACCACGTTGATGAAGCGCAGGCGCAGATCCGGAAAGTGCTCTGCGAGCAGGGCTGCGGCAGCGAGGGCCTCCTGCGTCGCCACGTCGCCGCAGCCGACCAGCACCACCTCCGGCTCGCCCCCCTCGTCCGTGCTGGCCCACTCCCACAACCCGATGCCCTTGGCGCAGTGGCGGATGGCGGTTTCCATGTCGAGGTACTGCAGGTGTTCCTGCTTGTCAGCCACGATGACGTTGATGCGGTTGGTGCTCTCGAGGCAGTGATTCGCAATCGCGAGCAGGCAGTTGGCGTCCGGCGGCAGATAGACCCGGACGACGCGCGGACTCTTGTTCACCACGACGTCGAGGAAGCCGGGGTCCTGATGCGTGAAGCCGTTGTGATCCTGCCTCCAGACCGTGGACGTGATCAGCAGGTTCAGCGACGACACCGGCGCGCGCCATGGGATGTCGTCACAGGTGTCCAGCCATTTCGCATGCTGGTTGAACATCGAATCGATGACATGCACGAACGCCTCGTAGGTCGACAGGAAGCCGTGGCGACCCGTCAGCAGGTAACCCTCAAGCCACCCTTCCAGCGTGTGCTCGGACAACATCTCCATCACTCGTCCGTCTTGCGCGAGTTCGCCGCCGTCACTGTCTGCCGGCAGGAAGTCCGCCATCCACGTCTTCTTGCTGGCGGCATAGACGGCATCCAGCTTGTTCGAGCTCGTCTCGTCCGGACCGAACACACGGAAGTTGTGGGGATTGCCGCGCAGGATGTCGCGCAGGAACTCGCCGAGCGGACGGGTGTTGCCGTGCCGGCTCTGCCCTGGCTGCGCCACTTTGACGGCGTAGCTGCGGAAGTCCGGCAGGTCGAGGGGCCTTCGAATCTGGCCTCCGTTCGCATGCGGGTTGGCGCTCATGCGTCGGTTGCCGATCGGGGCCAGAGCCTTGAGCGAGTGGGCCAGCTTGCCGGACTCGTCGAACAGTTCCTCGGGCCGATAGCTCTGCAGCCAGGCGACGAGCTGCGCGAGATGCTCGGGGTTATCGCGAACTCCGGTAAGCGGAACCTGGTGGGCGCGCCAGGTCCCCTCGACCTGATGTCCATCCACCTCTTTGGGGCCGGTCCAGCCTTTGGGCGAGCGCAGGATGATCATCGGCCAGCTCGGTCGAACTGGCTTGCCGCTGCGCCGCGCGTCCTGCTGGATGGCCTTGATCTCCGCGTAACACTGCTCGAGGGTCTGTGCCATCAGGCCATGCATCGTCGCGGGGTCGTCGCCTTCGACGAAGTGCGGCGCCCAGCCATAGCCGCGGAACAGAGCGGCGAGTTCATCGTGCGGAATGCGCGCGAGCAGTGTCGGGTTGTTGATCTTGTAGCCGTTCAAGTGCAGGACGGGCAGCACGGCGCCGTCGCGGACGGGGTTCAGGAATTTCGTCGAATGCCACGCGGTGGCGAGTGGACCGGTCTCGGCTTCTCCATCGCCGACGACCACCGTCACCAGCAAGTCGGGATTGTCGAAAGCTGCGCCGAAGGCATGCGAGACGCTGTAGCCGAGTTCGCCCCCCTCATGGATTGAACCCGGCGTCTCCGGCGTGCAGTGGCTGCCGATGCCCCCGGGGAACGAGAAGTCGTGAAAGAAGCGCTGCAGTCCGGAGTGATCCTCGCTCTTGTGCGGATAGACCTCGCTGTACGTGCCTTCGAGATAGACAGGCCCGAGCACACCCGGCGCCCCATGTCCGGGTCCGGCCAGGAAGATTGCGTTCACGTCGTGCCGGCGAATCAGGCGGTTCAGATGGACATAGATAAAGGAGAGCCCGGGGCTTGAACCCCAATGGCCCAGAAGCCGCCTCTTGAGGTGTTCCGGCCGCAGGGGTTCGCGAAGGAGCGGGTTGTCCCGCAGGTAGATCATGCCTGCGGCGAGGTAGTTGCAGGCCCGCCAGTAGGCATCGATCTGCTGCAGCTCGAGCGTTGCAGCGACTTCGGGTTCGGAACCGGCGACGGCAGCGGGAGAAGAAGGCGTGGAGTCGATCGTCATGCGCTGCTCACCGTACAGGTTGGGTCATGGGCAAACCTCAAGCGTCGCACAGTTGCGTGACAGGCTCTATGCGATTGACCTCTTAAGGTCCTTCGCGCGCGCTGCAGTTGGAGGGTGCGCAATGACACCGATTTGACGAGAGGCGGCTCTTTGGTTGAGCATGCGCGACCATTACAACAACATCTCATGGGGATATAGAGAAATGCGCAAGCACGCCACATTGAGCCTGGCCGCCCTGACCGGAACGGTGCTCGCCGCGGGTACGGCCACCGCCCAGCAACCGCCTCCGATCGGCATTGCGCCAGTCGTGGTGAAGAACGCCCCGTACGTCTTCGATACCGCAGAGCAGCACTCGATCCGCGTGGACGTGCTGGCACGCGGCCTCGCTCGCCCCTTCACCCTCGCTTTCCTGCCCAACGGCGATGCCCTGATCACCGAACGCGGCTCCCGGTTGCGGCTGGTCCGCGGCGCAGCTCGCGCGACAGAGGTTGCCCAGCTCGTCCCCGAGCCGATTACGGGCTTGCCGGCCGTCGCCCCTGCTCGCGGTGGCGGCTTGAACGAAGTGGCGCTGCATCCCGATTTCGCGACGAACGGGCTGATCTACTTCACCTACAACCGGCCCGGCAAGCTGCCCGACGGCGCGGCAGCCAACGCCGTTCCACCGATGTCCCTCGTCGTGGCGAGAGGCAAGCTGGAAGGCATGCAACTCACGGGAGTCAAGGAGCTCCTGGTTGGCGAAGAGCGGCCGGGGGTGAGCGCGCAGCGACTGGCCTTTGGCCCGAACGACATGCTCTTCATCACGACCGGCGCGCCCGACACGAAGGAGTCGCAGGACCTCGGCAACGTCTACGGCAAGGTGCTGCGTATCAAGTCGGACGGCACCGTGCCCGCAGACAATCCGTTCGTGAAGCGCAAGGGCGCGCGCCCGGAGGTGTACGCCTACGGCCTTCGCGATCAGCTGGGACTGACGGTTCAACCCGGGACAGGCGCCGTGATCGCGACGGATCACGGTCCGAATGGGGGCGATGAGGTCAACGTCATCCTGCCGGGCCGCAATTACGGCTGGCCGCTGTACAGCTTCGGCAGGACATATGAAGGTCCGCGTGTCTCGGAGCTGCCACTGGCCGCAGGTATCGAAGCACCGCTCCTGGTGTGGATTCCCTCGATCGCACCCACCGGCGCCGTGTTCTACACGGGCACGCAGTTCCCGGCGTGGAAGAACAACCTGTTCGTCGGCAGCTCACGCCGCGGCGAATTGGTTCGCACCGGCGGCATCGAACGCGTTGTATTCAACGACAAGATGGAGGAGATGCGCCGCGAAATGTTGCTGACGGACCTGCACCAGCGCATTCGCGACGTACGGCAGGGTCCGGACGGCCTGCTCTACGCCATCACCGACGACGCGGACGGCATGCTGCTCAGGATCGCGCCGTCGCCCTGAGGAGGCAACGACGCTTCAAGCGGACTTGGCGCTCGCAGCCACGTGCTGCGAGTACTTCATGTCGACCGACGAGATGTGCGCGTTCAGCCACATCTGCGCGCTTCAATGTGCGCAAGCGAACTGACGCACTTCTCGAGTGGGTTCAGCCTGCACACCCGCGTTACTTCCAGCCTTGCGCCCACTTGCCGGTGTCGGTGAGGTCGCGCCAGGGCAGGATGACGCTGCGCCCCGAGTGCACAGCTTCGATCTCGACGAACTCGGGTGGCGAAGCCGGCGATTCGGGTTCGATCAGCTTCGTGACGATGAAGTGCTTCTCCTTGTGCTGCGGAGCAACCGCGGTCCACTTGCTCAGGAGCAACTTTCGCGGACTGATCCTTGTCGGATTGCGTGTCGTCATCGGAACCTTCTGCGCATGGCGCGACTCTGACTCTCTGTTCGCCGTTCCCTATGTTCGCAAGCGATCGCGCCCAGGATTCAGACCGATGCCATCCGCCCGCATTCTTCGCGTCCTCTTCTATTCAATCCCCCTGGCTGGATATCCCATGACAACGCACGCGATCGAAGAACCTGATTACACCATCGTCCAGGACCTGGGTGACGTCGAGGTGCGACGCTATTCGCCGTACGTAGTGGCCGAGGTGCAGGTTGACGGGCCCGCAGAAAAGGCCGGCAACGTCGCCTTCCCCATTCTCGCGGGCTATATCTTCGGCAAGAACAAGGGCGCGAAGAAGCTCGCAATGACGGCCCCCGTCAAGCAGGCGGCCACGCCCGTCACGCTCGAGATGACGGCTCCGGTGCAGCAGCGCGCGGCGGCCGGCGGCTACTCCGTCCAGTTCGTGCTGCCGAAAGGCACGACCGTCACGACCGCGCCCGAGCCTGACGACGAACGCGTGCATGTCCGTGAGGTCCCGGCCAGCCAGCTTGCTGCCATCAGGTATTCCGGCTTGTGGAGCCAGTCAAACTATCAGCAGCACCTCGAACGGCTGCAGGCGACGTTGCGCAAGGCCGGCCTTAACTGGACGGGCGAACCCGTGTACTCGCGCTACAACGCGCCCTTCACGCCCTGGTTCCTGCGGCGCAACGAGATCTGGCTGACGCTGCAGTAGCTCGAAGAGGTCCCTATGGCGCCAGCTTCGCGTCCATCGTGATCTTCGCGTTGAGCAGCTTCGAGACCGGGCAGCCTGCCTTGGCCCGGTTGGCGAGCTCGGTGAACTTCGCTGCATCGATGCCGGGAATGGACGCGACGACGGTGAGATGGCTCCCGGTAATCGCAAATCCGTCCGGAAGCTTCTCGAACGTGATGTCCGCGTGCGTCTCGATGCTGTTGGCGGTAAAGCCGGCTTCACCCAACTGCACGGAAAACGCCATCGAAAAACAGCCCGCATGCGCAGCGCCGATCAGTTCTTCCGGATTGGTGCCGGGACCTCCCTCGAACCGTGACTTGAAGCCGTAAGGCGCGTCCTTGAGTACGCCGGTCTCGGTCGAGATCGTTCCGCCGCCTTCCTTGAAGCCGCCTTTCCATACTGCCCACGCTTTCTTGATCATGTTGGCTCCTTGGGGAATGCAATAGCGGATGCCGAGGTCGGCAATGTCGAGCGCGAAGACTAGGAATGTACCGGCACGCCTGTCTATCAGCCAAGTCCTACAGCGGTTCGTCCCGGGCGGTACTCGCGCGGTTGCCCGCGTGGGTCCAATGTTGCGTACCTGTCCGCTGCGACGAAGCGAGGCGGGACTGCAACTACACAAGGGGACCCCCATGAGCATCGGTACCATCCTGCTGATCCTGTTGATCCTGGTTCTGATCGGCGCCTTTCCTGCGTGGCCGCACAGCCGCAACTGGGGCTACGGGCCTTCCGGCGGACTCGGCGTGATCGTGATCATCCTCATCGTGCTGTTGCTGATGGGGCGCATCTGATCGCAGTAGAATGACGGAAAGTTCCACCTCAAGGACCCCGCTTCCGTGAGACTTTCCGTCCTCGACCAGGCTCCGATCCCGGAAGGCCAGACTGCCGGCAATGCGCTCAGGAACACGGTGGAGCTTGCGCGCCTCGCTGATCGCTGCGGCTACACGCGTTACTGGGTAGCGGAACATCACTCGATGGCGTCGCTCGCCTGCCCCGCGCCCGAAATCCTGATCGCGCGGCTGGGTGCGGAGACCACTCGCATCCGTCTCGGCTCGGGCGGGGTCATGCTGCCGCACTACAGCGCCTACAAGGTGGCGGAAGTCTTCGCCATGCTGAGCGCGATGTATCCGGGCAGGATCGACCTTGGTGTCGGACGCGCACCCGGTGGCGGCCCGATCGAATCCTTCGCGCTGCGCCGCGATCGTACGGAAGGGCCCATCGCCGACGATTTCGGTGATCAGCTCATTGAACTGCTCGCCTGGCTCGACAAGGACTTCCCGTCCGACCATGCCTTCCGTCGCATCCAGTTGCCGGCGAATACGCTGACCGGGGCGAACCTCTGGCTGCTCGGCTCCAGCATGTGGAGCTCTTCGGCGGCCGCCCAGCTGGGCCTGCCTTACGCGTTTGCGCATTTCTTCAGCGGCGAATCGACCCGCAACGCCATCGAGCGGTACCAGAGCCGCTTCCAGCCTTCCGCGTATCGCAGTCGGCCCGAGGCCATGGTCGCCGTCGGTGTCGTCTGTGCGGACACCCAGGAGGAGGCGGAAGAGCTGGCACTCAGTGTCCAGCTACTGCGCCGACGGCTGCGGCAAGGGATGCCGGGGCCGGTGGCCTCTCCCGCAACGGCTCGCCAAGAGCTGGGTGCGAGCGCCGGCCTGCCGGACTCGCTGGGACAGGAATGGCCCGCTCATTTCGTGGGCACGCCGGCCAAGGTCCGGGAGGAACTGACGCAGATGGCCACTGCCCTCAATCTCGAGGAACTCATCGTCGTGACAATCACGTATGACCCGCAGGCGCGACTGCGGTCGTACGAATTGCTTGCGAAGGCGTTCGGACTGAGCTGAGGTGGGTCGAGACAGGCGGGAGGCAATGCGCTTTGGTGATGCATGGGGCGGGGGAATGTCCAGCATGGGCCGCGCCTGTCACCGTAGACTCCCGACCATGCCCCAGGATGTCCTGACCAACTTCCCCCGTCTCCGCCATGTCTGGTCCCGACTCCGGCAGTTCGACCTCGTCGTGCTCTTCCTCCTGCTGCTCGTGTCCGGCCTGCTGCTGGCCTTTTCCAAGCTGGCTTCGGAAGTCATGGAAGGCGAGACGGATGCCTTCGACCGGATGGTGTTGCTGGCACTCCGCGATGCCGCCGACCTGACTCACCCCGCGGGACCGGCATGGCTCGAGATAATCTTCCGCGACCTCACGAGCCTGGGCAGCTTGCCCGTGGTGGGGCTCGTGTCTGCGGTCGTGATGGGCTTCCTGTGGGTCAGTGGCAGGCCGGCCGTTGCCAGACTGATACTGGTCTCCGTTTCAGTGGGGGGCATTCTTAGCGTCGCGTTGAAGTCGTTGTTCCTGCGACCCCGACCGGAGCTGTTCCCTCACGGGGTCGAAGCGCAACTGACCAGTTTCCCGAGTGGCCACGCGATGCTCGCGGCAGTGGTCTACCTGACGCTCGGAGCCCTGCTCGCGCATGTGCAAACTCAACCCCGAGTCCGGTCTTACTGCATGGCCGTCGCCATCGTGCTGACCCTGCTTGTCGGCATCAGCCGAGTCTATCTCGGCGTGCATTGGCCAACAGATGTCTTCGCCGGATGGTGTGTCGGCTCCGCTTGGGCGATGTTGTGCCTGCTTGTCGCGATCCGCCGGGAGCGCCGGTCTTCCGGCCAGATGACGCAAAGCCCGCCAAGGGCATAGCGTTGATCGGGCTGGATCCAGGTCAAGAGCAACCTGACGGAGATCCGCTTTTTCCATAAGCGGCAATGCGGCACTTGTGGAAGAGGCAGCGGCGAGCAGGAGCCTCGCGCGTCCGCACCAACCCTGGCGACCGGCAATGGCAGCAAGGCGGTCCTCATGGCACCCTCGGCGAGCCCACCCCACCACGCGCCGCGCAGAAGCCGGCACCGAAGCCCTTCGCATCACCCGCTCCCGTGGCAGAGGCCAGCGGCGACGATTCAACGTGGCAGGAGTTCTGAGGGCGACGGTCTGTCGGCCAAGCAGCGTTGGGTGGCGAACAGACTGAGGTTATGCCGTTTCTATAGACTGAAATCGCAATCTCGATCCCCCCCTTGCCCTCGTCGACTGACGTGGGTACTCGAGCCACGGGCCTTGTCCTGTGGCTCTTTTTTTGGGCAGCCCCCTCCATTGAAGGGCCGCGACTCGTCCCAATGCTGTGGAGATGAGTCAACCGGATACCCCCGAGTGGCTGTGGGCCGATGCGTTCGATCTGCTGGACAAGGCCGAGCGGCAGACGCAGCAGTGCTTTCGCATGGGTGCACCACGCGATGCCCAATCCGTCTGGGAACCTCCGGTGGATCTCATCGAGTCGGACGCGGGGATCGAACTCGTCGTTGCATTGCCTGGCGTTGAGCCAGAGAACCTGCACGCGAGTTTTGATGGGCAGGCACTGCAGATCTCGGCGCTGCGGCGCCTGCCCGCCGTGTCGACCCAGGTCATCCATCTGCTCGAGATTCCTTGCGGCCGCTTCGAGCGGCGCATACCGGTCCCTCCCGGTCCTTACGCGGCCCTGGAACAGACGTACGCGAACGGCTGCCTGCATTTGCACTTGAGGAAAGTTTCTGCACACCCATAGAGGGTTTGACCACCGCAACCGCAGCGAGAACACCCGTGAGCGAAAACCACAGCACTGACCAGACGAAAAGCATCGTGTCGGATGACATGCTGATCATCCTGCCCGTACGCAATCTCGTGCTTTTCCCCGGTGTCGTAAGCCCGGTATCAATGGCCCGGGAGCGCACCGTCGCGGGCGCCCAGGAAGCCGTGCGCACCGAGCGCAAGGTCGGCTTCCTGCTGCAGAAGGACCCCACGGCCGACGAGCCGGGTCCCGACGATCTCTACAAGGTCGGCACCGTGGCCACCGTGTTGCGCTATGTCACCCAGGAGGGCGCGCATCATCTGGTCGTACAGGGCGAGCGTCGCTTCCGCGTGCTCGACTTCCAGCCGGGCCTGCCCTTCATCCTGGCGCGCGTCGAGTACCTGAACGAGACCGGGCTGTCCTCGAGCGAAGTCGAAGCGCGTACCCTGAACCTGAAGCGTCAGGCTCGCGAAGCCATCAACCTGCTGCCGCAGGCCCCGGGCGAACTCGCCAATGCCGTCGAGAACATGGAGTCTCCGTCCCTGCTCGCCGATCTCGTGGCGAGCTTCATGGACATCAAGGGTGCCGAGAAGCAGCAGATCCTTGAAATGACGGACCTGAGCGCGCGCCTCGACCGCGTATCGGAGCTGCTCGCGCACCGGATCGAAGTCATGCGGCTGCAGCGCCAGATCGAAGAACAGACTCGCGGTGCGATCGACGATCGCCAGAAGGAAGCGCTGCTGCGCGAGCAGATGCGGCAGATCCAGAAGCAGCTGGGCGAAGACGAGAACTCGTCCGAAGAGCTCGCCGAGCTGAAGGCGGCGCTGGACAAGGCCGGGTTGCCCGAGGAAGCGCTCGAGCAGGCGAAGAAGGAGCTCAAGCGACTTGAGCGCATGCCCGATGCGAGCGGCGAATACTCGATGGTGCGCACGTGGCTCGATCTCATGATCCAGCTGCCGTGGGCGAAGCTCGATACCGAGACCATCGACATCGAGAAGGCCCGTGAGGTGCTCGAAGCCGATCACTTCGGCATCGACAAGGTGAAGCGCCGCATCCTCGAGTACCTCGCGGTGCGCAAGCTGAATCCGGAAGGCCGCAGCCCGATCCTGTGCTTCGTCGGTCCTCCCGGCGTCGGCAAGACGTCGCTCGGCCAGAGCATCGCCCGCGCGGTCGGCCTCAAGTTCGCACGCGTGAGCTTGGGGGGCGTGCACGACGAAGCCGAGATCCGCGGCCACCGCCGCACGTACATCGGTGCGTTGCCGGGCAACATCCTGCAGGCCGTACGCAAGGCGGGCACCCGCAATCCGGTCATCATGCTGGACGAGATCGACAAGCTGGGCTCGGGCGTGCACGGCGATCCGTCGTCCGCGATGCTCGAGGTGCTCGACCCCGAACAGAACAACACGTTCCGCGACAACTATCTGGGCTTGCCGTTCGACCTGTCGAAGGTGATGTTCATTGCGACAGCCAACATGCTCGACACGATTCCGGGGCCGCTGCGCGACCGCATGGAGATCATCGAGCTGACGGGCTACACCGAGGATGAGAAGGTCGAGATCGCGAAGCGTTACCTCGTGAAGCGCCAGCTCGACGCGAACGGACTCAAGCCCGAGCAGGCGATCATCACGTCAGCCGCGCTGCGCCAGATAGTGCGTGACTACACGCGGGAAGCCGGCGTGCGCAACCTGGAGAGGACGCTCGGATCGGTGCTGCGCAACGTGGCCGTCCGGGTCGCGGAGGGCAAGATCACGTCAGGCACCGTCGACGTCGGCGACCTGCATGGCATCCTGGGCGCGGCTCGCTTCGAGAACGAGATTGCGATGCGCACGAGTGTTCCCGGCGTGGCGACCGGCCTCGCGTGGACACCGGTCGGTGGCGACATCCTGTTCATCGAGTCGACTCGCGTGCCGGGCAACGGCAAGCTGATCCTCACGGGCCAGCTCGGCGATGTGATGAAGGAAAGCGCGCAGGCGGCGCTGTCGCTCGTGAAGTCGAAGGCTGAATTCCTCGGGATCGACCCGACGTTGTTCGACCGCAGCGATATCCACGTGCACGTACCGGCAGGTGCGATCCCGAAGGACGGGCCAAGCGCAGGCGTTTCGATGTTCACGTCGCTGGTGTCGCTGCTCACGGGCATTGAAGTCCACAACGATGTCGCGATGACTGGCGAGATCAGCCTGCGAGGCCTCGTGCTCCCGATTGGCGGCGTGAAGGAAAAGTCGGTGGCCGCGCATCGGGCGGGTATCCGCAAGATCCTGCTGCCGTCGCGCAACGCCAAGGACCTGGAAGACGTCCCGGAGAGCGTGCGCAAGGATGTGCAGTTCGTCTTCTGCGAGCGAGTGGAGGATGTCTTGCGCGAGGCCCTCGGCCTGCAACCCATCGCACCGCTGCGCGCCGCAAGCTGACCGGGTCGACCCGCAGCGGCTGTGCTGCGGGTCGCTTGTGGCATGCTGGCCTACGTGAACTGCACCACCGGGCAGACCCCGGTGCGGTCCACCAGGTACTGCAGCGCATCGCCGTATTGTTCCAGCGTGAACGTCGCGGTGATCAGCGACTTGAGGTCGAGCTTGCCGGCCTCGACGAGCTTGATGAAGCGCGGGATGTCGCGCCGGAAGGCGAGGCCGCCCTGCTGGCCCGAGTAGAGGATTCGTCCCTGGTTCGCGAAGCGATTGGCATTGAACGACACGTTGCCGTGCATGCCGAACCCGAGGAACATGACGCTGCCGGCGCGACGCGCCATCTCGAACGCCTGCTGCATCGGCAGGATGCCGCTCGGGTCCGGCGGCATCTCGACCTTCGGACGGCGCGTGCATACGCCGACAGCCTCGATCACGAAATCGGCACCACGGTTCTCGCGGATGCCGGGGTTCGAGCGCCTGCCTCCTGCAAACACCCGCTCTGTCGGTCCCTTCGTCAGCTCGTGAACTCGCTCGACCAGTCCGTTGCCTAACTCATTCGGATCGAGCACTGTGGTCGCCCCGAGCTTCAGCGCGCGCTCACGGCGATGACTGACCGGCTCGGAGACGATTATCTGTCCGGCCCCGACCAGCTTCGCGGCCTGGACAGCTGCGAGTCCGATCGCACCCGCACCCAGGATCACGACATCCGATCCCGCTTCTACCTTCATCAACGAGAGCGGCGCGGCGAGTCCCGTCGCTGCGGTATCCCCTAGCAGTGACAACTCCGCGGGTGACAGGCTGCTGAAAACCGGCACGCAGTATTCCTCGTCCGTCACCATCAGCTCGCTGGCGCCGCCGATACCGAGCGCCGCGCCGATCGGCGTGCCATCAAGGCGCTCCGCGATGGGGGCGAACGTGGCGCCGAAGGTCATCAGGCACTGATCGGGCCGGTCCTGCAGGCACATGTAGCAATTGCCACAGTGCGATGTCACGCCGACGATGACGCGATCACCTACCTGCAACCGCTGCACTTGCGGGCCTACCTCCTCGACGATGCCGACACCAAGGTGGCCTTCGATGTTCGGATTGGGTGCGACTGCAGCGGGAGCACTGCCAGGGGCCGGGCCGCCGAGCTCCGGTGGCATCGTCCCGAAGATGCCACCGGTCAACGGCGGCAGCAGGTCGCCCCCCTGGCTCACCTGCGTATAGCAGGGCGCATAGGCTTCCGTGCGAATCACGACTTGTCGCGGCTGGATCGGCAACAGCCTGAGCGTCTCCAGATTTGATTGCCCCGCTGACTGCACATAGGCCCGAAAGCGTCGACCCGCGTTCTTCGTCGCGACGCGTTGCACGGCGGGGGTTGGCTGCGCGGGGACCGCTGCGTCGGCACCTGCAAGGACCAGCAGGGTTCCTGCTGTTGCTGCGCCGAGCAGCAGGGTACGGCGAGAGAGCGCGACGCCCGCCGCCTCGGTGCCTTCCCTTTCCTGGGCCTCAGTCATCCTGTTCTCTCCTCACCTGACACTCGAGTTCACTGTGGCATGCGGCATTCGAACATGCCGGCCTGGGGAAGCATGTTCGTGTCGTCCTTACCCTTGTAGTAAGCCACACGGGGATAGGGACACAGCAGGACGTCTCTTGGCGCGGGCGCGGCTGCGGAAATGCGCAACGAGGCCGTCAGCGTTTGCGGCGTCTCGCCACGTTCCACCCACGACTCCATCACGTCCTGCGTGTTGAGCTGGTAGGCATAGTCGGCCGTGCCGCCGAGGAAGTGGCCCATCATCGGCATCATGTAGAGACGCATGCTCTTGCTCGCAGCTGCATCGCCCAGCCTGCGCACGACACTGCGGTAGTAGTCTGTCTCGGCGCCCGGATTGATCGCCGTGTCGCCCCAGCCGCCATACATCAGCAGCTTGCCGCCACGGGCGAAGTAGCGGGACAAGTCCGGGTCCACCGCGTTCACGCCGGGAGGCACCGCCTCGGCACGCTCCACGTCGGCATCGAGATTGAGTGTGCGCGGATCCCAGTTCGAATCCTGGAAGACGATCGAGCGGAAGAACTCCAGCGCATAGGCGGCGGGCTGCGGACCCGTGACCCCCGTCCATCCAAGCTCGCCACCCGGCATCAAGGGCCCGAACAGGCGACGACCGGTGCGCGCATGCTTGATCGGCGCGTAGAGCTCGCTGGCTGCGGCCGCTTGTCCTGCCTTCAGGCAGTCAGCGCCGTCGGTCTCCTTGCACTGTATTGCGCGTGGATCAAAGCTGCAGTGCTCCGGATCACTGATGAGTCCATCTCGCACACCATCGTTCGCGTCGCACGCACTGACTGCGGCTCGATGCAGGAGTGCGAGCTTCGCCTCTGGAAAGTCGCCGCCCGCTTGCTTCTGTACGACGAGCCACGCCCACAGGTTTGCCAGTGCGAAGTGGCTCGGGTCCGCCGCGATGCCGCCCACGACCACGCCGTCGAAATCCTCCGGATAGCGCTGGATCGCCATCAGTCCCTGCCGTCCTGCACCGCCTGCCCCGTTGAAGTAGGACTGCGTCGCCGGCTTGCCGTAGTACGCAGCGATCAATGCCTTCGACTTCACGACGGTCTCGTGCCAGGCCCGCTCGCCCCAGTCGGTAACACGCTCGGGTTGGCCGCGCAGGAAGCTGCCGTCAAAGATGGTTGCCGACTCCGGCAAGCCGTTATCGGTGGTTGCGGTCGCATAACCCTGCTTGAGTACGGTCGCAAGCGGCACCGGATTGAGCTTGTTGCCGAAGAACGCGTAGCCGTTGACGAGGTACTTGCCGTTCCAGCTGGTCTGCGGCAGCCATATATCGATATTGATGCTGGACGAGGCGCTGGTGGTCACGCGCGCGGTCACCCTGCAGAACGCCGGAAGACCGCGGAACAACTCTGCGCGTTCCTGCGCCTGCCTCACCGCCTGCGGCGACGGATTGGCAGGTACTTGTGCGCTCGGCGGCGAGAATGACCCTGCGGGAACAAGCAGCGCGCTTGTGACCTGCAGGGCAGGCATCGCTGTCGCTGCAAGGACGGCGCACGGGTCCTCCGCAGCCTGCGCAGTCAGGGACAGGCCGCCGAAAAGTGCGAAGGCGTATCGAAGGAAGGTATGCATGTTCACTCGCTTGGCGTACACCATGGCCCGTGCGCTCGCTCGTAGAGTCGCCAGCCTGCCTGTTACTGCTCCGCCAGCCGGTCGCCACCCTTCAGCTCATAGGAATAGCTCTTGTCCGTATAAGGCAGCATGCCCGCGTTCCACACCGCGAAGTCGGCTTTGAGCCGCGCAAAGACATCGGGCTGGTGGGCCTTGAGATTGCCGCGTTCCTGTGGATCCTTGACGACGTCGAACAGAAATTCGTGCCCGCCAATGCTGAGGTACTTCCAGTTGCCGTCGCGCACTGCCATCTGGTTCTTGAGGTGATAACGCCAGAACAACTTCCTCGGGTGCGTGGGCCGCTGCCCGAGCAGGATCGGCAACACATCTTCGCCATCCGATGGATAGGCAGGATCGGGCTTGCCGCCCGCTGCCGCCAGCAGCGTCGGCAACCAGTCCATCGAGATCATGACCTGGTCGCTCGTCTGCCCGGCGGTGATGCGCGCGGGCCAGCGAACGAGGACCGGGATCCGCATGCCGCCCTCCAGCAGTTCGTCCTTCATGCCCTTGAACGGCCAGTTGTCCGAGAAGCGTTCGCCGCCGTTGTCGCTGGTGAACACCACGATCGTGTTGTCGGCGACGCCAGCGCGCTCCAGCGCGCGCAGGACCTTGCCCACATTGAGGTCGAGGTTCTGGACCATCGCCGCGTACGTGGCCGCGTCTCCGCCATCGTAATGCCTGAGGGCACCGAGCTTCGCGGAGACTTCACGGCCGCTGGCGTCCGGCTTCTCCCATGGCCAGTGCGGCGCGTTGAAATGCAGGCTCATGAAGAACGGCGATCCGCCCGCGGCGAATTCCTCGATGTCGTCGACGGCGCGGCGTCCGAGCAGGTCGGTCAGATAGCCGTCCCTGACGATGTACTGGTCGTTCTCCATCAGGCTCGACTTGCCCTTGACCTTGGATTCCGTCGACTCGTAGGTGTAGTAGTCGGCGCCGCCATCTGGAATACCGAAGAAGCGGTCGTAGCCGCTCTTCAGCGGACCGAACTTCGGCGCCTGACCCAGGTGCCACTTGCCCACCAGCGACGTGCGATACCCGAGTTTCCTGAACAGTGACGGCAGCGTGGGATGGTCGACTGGCAGGCCATCGATGCCGGCCGCATCGCCTGCGATCGGTTCGTTCAGGCCGCCGGGGAGCCGGTACTGGTAGCGTCCGGTGATCAGGCCAAAACGCGTAGCCGAGCAGACGGCGGAATTCGCGTAACCCTGCGTCAGCTTCAGCCCCTCGTCCGCGAGGGAATCGATGTTCGGGGTACGGTATTCCCGGCGGCCGTAGCAGCTCAAGTCCGCATAGCCCAGATCGTCGGCCATGATGAAGATGACGTTGGGTTTCGCCGGCTGCGCGGCGAGTGCGTCGCCCGATCTCGCGAGGTTGAGCAACAGGGGACTGGCGGCGCCCAATTGCAGTAAGTGACGACGGGAAATCCTGCCTGACTCGCTCATGACCTCTCCCCCTGCTGATTGCTTTTGGCATGCAGCGCGACGTTCAGCCGTCACCGCGGACCGCTTCCCATGCGAGCATACCGCCTTCGAGGTGTCCGGGCGCGCGGATGCCGCCACGCAGCGCCACTGCACACGCGGCCTGGCTGCGCTTGCCGCTCATGCAGATGAAGACGACATCAACCTCCGTCGTGACTTCCGCCAGCCGGCGCTCCAGTTCGTTGACCGGAATGTTGCGGGCACCCGGCAGGTGGCCGGTCGCGAATTCCTCCGGATCGCGGACGTCGATCAGCGCCGGTAGACGCGCCGTTTCGCGCAGCAGCGTTTGCAGCTCGCGAGGTGACAGAGTGCGGACCTCGCCGGCGGGACGATCCGCATCGCTCGGCGCGGTGATCGTCGGCGCATCGCCGCAGACCGCGCAGTCCGTACTTCGCTTGAACGCGAACTCGCGGAACGACAGGTCGAGCGCGTCATAGGTCAGCAGCCGCCCGACGAGCGGCGAACCGATGCCGATGATCAGCTTGATGGCCTCCGTTGCCTGCAGCGTGCCGAGGACGCCGGGCAACACGCCGAGCACGCCCGCGGTCGCGCAATTCGGAATTTCCGTTGAAGGCGCGGGAAACAGGCAGCGATAGCAGGGGCCTTTGCCAGGCACATAGGTCATCGCCTGGCCTTCAAAGCGGTGGATGGCAGCCGACACCAGCGGTTTGGCAAGCAACACGCAGGCGTCGTTGACGAGGTAGCGCGTTCCGATGCGATCGGTGCCGTCCAGCACGATGTCGTACTGACGAAAGATTTCCATGACGTTGTCGGGCCCCAGCTCGACGCCATGCTCGATGACGTTCAAATCAGGATTAAGTGCGATCAGCCTCTGACGGGCGGCCGCGGTCTTGCCGCGTCCGATGTCGGCGGTGGAGTACAGCACCTGCCGCTGCAGGTTCGTGACGTCGACCGTATCGAGGTCGACAAGCCCCAGCGTGCCGACGCCCGACGCCGCGAGATACAGCGCTGACGGGGAACCAAGGCCGCCGGCGCCGACGATCAACACGCGTGCAGCCTTCAGCTTCCGCTGCCCGGCCTCACCCACTTCGCCGAGCACGAGGTGGCGCTGGTAGCGCTTGAGGTCCTGTGGAGTGAGCGGGTCCATCGCGGCGGCGTTCAGCTCAATCCCACGTCGACGTATTTCCTGAATCCCTGGCGCTCGGCGATGGCGCGGTACCAGCGCTGCGCTCTCGGGTATGGCTCGCGGAAGATGGGCAGCGCGAACCAACGGTGCACGAAGATGCCGAGCGCGATATCGGCGACGGTGAAGCGCTCGCCCCCTAAGTACGTCGAGTCCGGAATGCCTTGATCGAACAGCTGCATTGCGGTCGCCATCATGTCGCGTGACTTGGCGATGGCCGTCTGGTCACGCTTGTCCTCGGGTGTGCGGATCAGCTGGTAGAACAGCACGCGGTGCGCCGGCGCAAGCACGGCGAGTTGCCAGTCCATCCAGCGTTCACCGAGGGTTCGCTGCGCCGGATCCGGTTCCCACATCGTGTCCGCGCCGTACTTGCAGGCGAGGTAGCGCAGGATCGTGTTCGATTCCCAGATCACGGCATCGCCGTCGATGATCGTGGGCACGAGGCCATTGGGATTCATCTTGAGGTAGTGGGGATCGTCATTGCCGCCGAAGGTGCCGCCGCGATCTTCGCGCGTAAAGGGCAGCGAGAGCTCCTCGCAGGCCCACAGCACTTTCTGGACGTTGCCGGAATTACTTCGGCCGATGATGTGCAGCATGGGTGCCTTCTTCCGCTTCGTCGTCAACCAGTTCGAGTCCCGCAGGCAGCAACCAGGTTTCCTCGCTCCAGTCCCGTCCGCTCTGGGGAGGTTCGGTGTCCGGTCCCTGCACGGCATTGAGTCGGGCGAGGTCTTCCGGTGTATCAAGGTCCACGGCCGCATTGCCCATTGGCACCTGCACCAGCCGCGACGCGTGCCGCTGGATGAGATGCTTGGCGCCCTGGTCGCCCTTGAGCTGCGCAAGTTCCTGGAAGCACCAGCGCGGGAAGATTGCGGGCACGCCGGGCCTGCCCTGGTACACCGCCGCCGCAATCACGCCCTCCTGTCCTTTCCAGGCGGATGCCAACCGCCGCAGGTCATCCGGCGTCAAGGCAACCTGATCGCCGAGCACCAGCATGACGGCTGCACAGGCGGGCGGCAGCGCCGCAACCCCGGCGCGAATCGAAGCGCCAAGCCCCTCGTCCCAGCGACGGCTAACCACGGTGCTCACCCCCTTGCGGGACAACATCGGCATGATTTCGGCGGCATTGGCGCCGACGACTACCGTGACTGCCTGGCCGGCCACCGCGGCGGCGGCCTCGACCACGATCTGCAAGGCAGGACGACCCCGTACGCGGGCGAGCTGCTTCGGGGACCCGAGCCGCGTCGATGCTCCGGCGGCCAGCACCAGAACATGAAACTCGGGAGCGCCGCCTTGGGATGCCGGTTCGGTCAAGGGATCTCCGCGATCGGATGGGAGCACCGGATTCTACGGGAACCCCCGGCATCTCACGAGACGGTCGCGAGTCCATGCGGAGGTCTTGAACGACTCATGTCAGAATGAACGCCACTCCGCTTTCTCTGGATCTTGGGAACCTAAGCATGGCTGTCCGGCCGGTACGCAAGATGGGTGACCCGGTATTGCTGCAGATCGCAGCGCCGGTGACCGAGTTCGGCACGCCCGAACTCGCCGACCTGCTGACCGACATGCAGGACACCATGGCGGCCGAGAACGGCGCCGGCATCGCGGCACCGCAGATCGGCGTGTCGTTGCAGATCGTGATCTTCGGCGTGGGGAAGAACCCGCGCTACCCGGATGCCGAGGAGGTGCCGTTCACCGTGCTGATCAACCCGGTGTTGACGCCGCTGACCGATGAGCAGCAGGAGGGCTGGGAAGGCTGCCTGTCGGTCCCCGGCATGCGGGGGCTGGTGCCACGCTACACGAAGATCCGCTACCAGGGACGAGACCCGCAAGGCGGCGTGATCGACCGGACCGTGGACGGCTTCCACGCGATCGTCGTACAGCATGAGGTCGACCATCTCCTCGGCAAGCTGTACCCCATGCGCATCCGCGACCTGTCGAAGTTCGGCTTCAGCGACGTGCTGTTTCCTGGGCAGGACCTGCAGGACGACTGAAGGGGCAGCGGCCCCCCCCAGGGGGCCCGCGACTAGCGATGAGCGACTCGCGATTAGGCAGAACCAGATCGATCCGAGAGCATGCCCCGGATCAAGAGACTTCCAGCGGCGATCTTGGCTAATCGCTCATCGCTTGTCGCTGATCGCTGGCGGCGGTCACGCCGACGGAATGAACTCCGGGTCGTCCTGGTGTTCGCGCTCGAACTTCAGGAAATCGTAGTAGCCGCACTTGTTACCGTAGGGATACTTGCGGCAGACGGCCGGGCGCGCCTCGTACACCGTGCAGCGCCGCTCGTCGCGGTCGAAGAACCGGCAGATCGTCGAGTACACGTGATCCTTGTGGTGCCTCAGGATCTGCTCGTCCGCGTCCTTGGTCTTGAAGTGGTACGTGAACTTCTTCCTGGCGGCGGCGACGGCCAGCCCGAAATGCTTCGCGAGCCGCTTGATGTCGTTCTCGGTCACTTCGATGCGCGGATGGCTGCAGCAGTAACCGGGGCATTTGGAACAGTCGAAACGATCCTTCAAGCGGGACTCCTCGTGATGAAATCGGGGACAATTCTCCTCAGGCGATTGATCCCCTGTTTCCCATTATAGTCGGAAGTACGTAGAGTCTTGCGGCAAGGCAAGCTGGGCATCTCCGCCGGTCCGTACTACGGTCCACTCCTCACCAGTCCCGATCCCGATTCAGAGGACCAACGACCATGTACGAACGAATTCTGGTGCCCGTTGACGGCAGCGATGCCTCGCATGCGGGCCTGAACGAGGCATTGGCGCTGGCAGCAGAGCACCAGAGCCAGCTGCGTCTCGTCCATGTCGTCGATGACCTGATCACGATGCCGATGTACGAAGGCGCGATCTTCGCCGGCGAGCTGATCGAACAACTGCGCAAGCAGGGTCGCAAGCTGCTCGATGAGTGCCTCGCGCTATGCAAGAAGAAAGGGATTGCAGCGGAGGCCGTGCTGCTCGAACGCGTGGGTGGCCAGGCCGGCGTGCTCGTCATCGAGCAGGCGCTGGAATGGCCTGCGGAACTGATCGTGATGGGAACGCACGGCCGCAAGGGCCTGAAGCGGATCGTGCTGGGCAGCGATGCCGAGTACGTTGTCCGCCACGCCACCGTCCCGGTGCTGCTGGTGCGCGCTCCGCCCGAACTCGGCGGCGCCTGATCTGCTTCGAGGTCAGGGCGAAGTCGCCCTGGCAGTCATCAAGGCAGTCGAGCTCGTCGTCGCTTCGGCGGCCTACCGGGCGCCGGGCACGAACGGGTTGCCGTCAGGGATGGCGTCCCGTTCGCTCGGCATGCGGGAAATGTAGTCGGCCACGGCATCGAGCTGCGTCAGCGAGATCCGTCCCAGCCGCTGCCGCCCTTCACCGTCCATCCCCGTGCGGTGTCCCGTCGCGAGCGCCGCCATCTGCCTGCGCAGGTAGTTGTAGTGCTGGCCCCGCAACGCCGGCACATACGAAGGATTGTCGCCCTCGCCGAACCGGCCATGGCAACCCGCGCAGTCGGCCTGGTAGATCCTCGTGCCTTCCGCGATCTGCTTGCCTGTGCCGACACCGGGCTTCGCGTTCGGCGTGAGATCGGCCAGCCAGCTCACGACATCGCGCAATGACTGCGGGTCCTCGAACTGCCAACGCCCCATCAGCTGGTGCATCTCGGGCACGGAGCGATCGTTCCCGAGCACATCGGCGACCTGTTTCAGCAGATAGTTCGGTTGTTGCCCGGCGAGCGAGGGATAGTTGCCCGCCGCGTCGCCGAGCGCCGTCGCGCCATGGCAGCTCGCGCAGTACTGCGAAAAGAGCGTGCGGCCGTGGTTGGTGTCGGCCCGCAGGCGCAGCACTCGTTCGACGCGGTCGGCCACTGCTTCAGCCGCATGGACAGACGGCAGCAGCACGATGCCGGCAACAGCCGCTGCGGCGAGCAGACGAAACCCGAATCCCCTTGCTGTGTTGCGCATGGTCATCCCGTAGTGGTCGCCGCCTGTGCTTCCCGTGCCTTGGCACTCAGCTCGTTGATTGCATGGATCAGGGCCAGCGTATCGACGGGCTTCGGCAGCAACCGGCACGAGGGCAGCGTCGTGCCTGAACGCCTGAGCAACGACGGCAGGTCGCCCGTCAGGATGATGCCGGGAATCTCGGCCCCTTGCTGGCGCCGCAGGGCCTTGAGCAGGTCGAGGCCCGTGTTGTCGGCGTCGAGATGGTAGTCGGTGATCACTACGTCCGACGGACGCACGGATGCGAACAGCCTCTGTGCGTCTTCCGCCGAAGCGGCACTCATCACTTCGAAACCCTCGAATTTGAGGAACAGCTCGGTGGCCACGCGCACGGCGTCGTTGTCCTCCACCAGCACGATGCGCGGCAGGTTCTCCGTGACCGGTGCGGACGCGACGACCGTGGGCTCGAGGACAGGACTCACGTTCGTGAGGAACTGCCGCGGGATGCTGACGCTGGCGCGCGTACCACCGCCCTGTCCTCCCGCAATCGTCACGGTGAACTTCAGCAGTTGCGCCACTTCACGCACGATGGCGAGGCCGAGGCCGACACCCATGCGCTTGGTGCCGTGCGTATCGACCTGGTAGTACTCGTCGAAGATGCGGTCCAGCTTGTCGGCGGGAATGCCGATGCCGGTGTCGTCGACATTGATCGTCAACGTGTCATTGCCGAGCACGCAGTTGACGGAGACATGCCCGCGGTCCGTGTACTTGAGCGCATTGCCCACCAGGTTCTGCAACAGCTGGTGGAACAGGATGCGGTCCGTCTGCACGACGGTCTTGACCGGCACGATGTGCAGTTCAAGGCCGCGCGCCTGCGCGAGCGTGTGGAATTCCATCCGCAGATCCTCGAGGATTTCCTCGAGGTCGACGGGCACGAGCTCGGGCGTGATGGCCCCTGCTTCCAGCCGGCTGATGTCGAGCAGCGAGTTCAGCAGGCGGATCATGCTGTCGATCGCTTGCGCCTGCTGCTGCAGGATGTCGCGCAGCTCGGGACGCGGCACTTTCAACATCGCGGCATTGAGCAGGCGAATGGTCTGGAGCGGCTGGCGGAGGTCGTGGCTCGCGGTCGCGAGGAAGCGGCTCTTCGCCCGGTTGGCACGGTCCGCTTCTTCGCGGGCGGCGATCAGGGCTTCGTTGATGCGACGGCGCTCGGTCATGTCGCGGATGGCCGCAGCCACGAACAGGCGCGAGCCGATCCGGAACGGGGCCAGCCGGATACCGGCAGGGAATTCGGAGCCGTCGGCACGCCGGCCGAACAGGTCGGTAATGCGGGCCCCCATCTCGCGGGCGAGGGGGTTCGACGCATAGCTGCTGAAATGCTGGTGATGCGCACCGCGCAGGCGCTCCGGCAGCAGGATCTCCATGCGCTGGCCAAGCAGGTTCGCAGCCGCGTAGCCGAACAGCTGCGTCAGCGTCTCGTTCGCAAACCGGATGCGGCCTTCCCCATCGACGACCAGCAGGGCGTCGGGGGAAAAGCGCAGCAGATGCTGGGTAATTTCGCCGAGTTCTTCCATTCCGCTCTGGCCGGAGTCCTAAGCTGCAACCGGCCGGGAGACTAACACGAGTGCTTCAGAAGAGAGCACTTTCAGCCGGCGCAGTTCACGCACGTCACTGCATACGGAACCGCGGCCAGGCGACGGGGATCGATGGTGCCCTGGCAGCGACTGCAGACGCCATAGAGCCCCTTTTCCAGCCGCGCGAGTGCGGCATCGATCTGCGCCACCTCCACGACCGCGGCACTGTCGATCTCCCTGAGGACCTCGTCATTCTGCAACTGGATGGCCTGGTCCGGGGCGTCGGCAACCAGGGGCTCCGCGCCGTGCCTGAGGTCGCGCTCGGCGCGCCCCTGCCTGGCCTTGAGTTCCTCGCGCAAGCCCACCAGTTGCTTCCGGACTTCTTCGATTGGTACAAGTGTCATTGATATGGGGTTTCCGTGAGAGGATTACGCTCGACTGCAGTGTACTCACGTGCCTGCAGCAGGTGTCTAGGGGTCTGACGCAGGCGACTGCGGCTTTTTCTGAGATCGCAGCGCCTTGCTTTGCGGCACTCTTGCCCCTCAAGACCTATCGAGGCATTGAGCATGCTTGACCCGGCAAGTTACAACCGCAAAAGCCAGGAGCCCTCCGTTTCCCTCATGTCAGACAGTCCTCCTTCTGCCCAGCTCATCGAGCAGTTGCTGAACATCGCCCGCGCGTCAGCCCTCGAGGAAATGGCAAGCGGGATCGCGCATGAACTGAACCAGCCGCTCGGGGCCATTGCGACCTTCTCGCAGGCCGGCGAGCGCATGTTGACGCGGCCCGAGCCCATGGTGGCCGGGGCCATCGAGGTACTGCAGCAGATCAATGTGTCGGCCATGGGTGCGGGAGAAGGGCTACGGCGCATTCGCCGGCTGTTCAACCAGGACCAGGGCGAGCGCGTGCTGCATCGCCTGTCGGAAGTCATTGCCGAGCTGGCACCTGTCATCGAATTGCTGGCCGGGCGATCAAGCACGCGGCTCGTTGTCACCCAGGCGGCAAACCTGCCGCAGGTGTCGATCGACCAGCGGCAGATCCAGCATGTCCTTTTTGTGCTGGTGCAAAACGCCATCGAGGCCAGCCGTGCGAGCGCGAGCCCCGTTGTGCGCATCGAGACCAGCAGCGACGGCTATACTGTGCAGACGGCCGTCATCGACAATGGCTCTGGCATTCCTGCCGCACTGCGGGCAGAGATCTTCCATCCCTTCTTCACGACGAAGACCGGCGGGACGGGTCTCGGTCTGGCCTCGAGCCGGACCGTCATCGAGTCCCACCAGGGTTCGATCGGTTTTGACGACGCGGCCGGCGGTGGTACAAGATTCTGGTTTAGGCTGCCGGTAGCAAACGGATGAATGACAAGACAGGCACGAACAACAAAAGCCACCCCGTTGTCTACGTCGTCGATGATGACGACAGCATGCGTCGAGCAGTCACCACGCTGATCAAGACAGTCGGCTATTCGCCCGTGGCCTTTTCCGGGGCGCGCGAATTCCTGGCGGCTTACGACGAGAACCAGGCGGGCTGCCTGCTGCTCGACGTCCGCATGCCCGGCATGAGCGGGCTCGAACTGCAACAGGAACTCGGCAAGGCCGGCTCGATCCTCCCCATCATCTTCATGACCGGCCATGGCGATGTGCCGATGGCGGTGCAGGCGATGAAGGAAGGTGCGTTCGACTTCCTGCAGAAGCCCTTCCGCGACCAGGACCTCATCGACTGCCTGAATCGCGCGCTGAAAGTGGATGCCGAGAACCGGGCCTCGCTCGAGAAGCACGCCGACATCAAGCACCGCTTCCAGTCGCTGACGCCCCGCGAAGTGGAAGTCATGGAAATGCTGGTCGACGGCCGCGCCAACAAGGTCATCGCCATTGACTTGGGTTTATCCGAACGCACTGTGGAAATTCACCGCGCCAACGTCATGGAAAAGATGGGCGTGCGTTCCGTCGCCCACCTGGTCCGGATGAAGCTCGCGTTGGGGACCCGTTGAGCGACCACTAGCGATCCGGTCAACGTGCCGTTGCGTGGGCAATGGCGCTGGTCGGCAGCAGCACTTCCCCGCTCGCGCCCGGATCGAGTCCGGCTGCATTCGCCTCGTCCACATCGATGTGCATCTCGAGGCGGAACTCCGTCGAGACCCGCACGATCACATCGCCAAACGTGAGGCTGCGGCCGGCGCTGTCGATGCGAACCTCCACTCTGTCGCGATCCTTGAGTTGCAACCGCACGGCATCGTCGGGGTGCATATGGATGTGGCGATGAGCACAGATCACGCCGCTTTGCAGCGCGACGCGTCCCGCGGGGCCTGCCACGATGATGCCCGGCGTATTGGCCGTATCGCCCGACAACCGCACAGGGGCGTCGATCCCGAGAATGAATTCATCGCTGCGCGAGATCTCCACCTGATCAACGGCGCGGGGCGGGCCCAGCACCCGCACCTGTTCGAGCTGACCACGGGGACCGATCAGTGTCACGGTCTCCCGCGCTGCGAATTGCCCCGGTTGTGACAGCGGCCTTGCAAGAGTGAGCGCTTGACCGGCGCCGAACACGACATCGATCGTCTTCTGGCTCAAGTGCGCGTGTCGTGCCGAGATGGCGACCGGCAGGGTAAATGTCTTCTTCGCGCTGGCGTCGGCTTGCAGCAAGCCAGCCACCGCGTTTGCCATCGCCGCTTCCTCATCGGCACGGACCACCAGGATGCGGACCCGCGAGCGCTCGGTGGCGATATCGATGACCGGCGTCGACTCGCTCAGGTGGGCATCCCGATTGCGGTCTTCGTCGATCACGGCTCCCAGGAAGTCGAGCCGCTGCGCGATGCGGTGGCGGATCAACGGGCTGTTCTCGCCGATGCCGCCGGTGAACGCGATGGCCTCGACGCCGCCCATCGTCGCGGCATACGCACCAATGTACTTGCGGGCGCGGTGGGCAAAGACCGCAATGGCAAGCCGGCACCCTTCGTCGCCGTCGGCAGCCCGGCGCTCGATGTCGCTCATGTCCTCGGTGCCGGTCAGGCCCTTGAGCCCTGAGGCTTCATTCAGCAGCCGACCGAGGCTGGTGCGGTCGAATTCACCGGACTCGAGCAGCTGCAGCAGGACGCCAGGATCAATGTCGCCCGCACGCGTCCCCATGACCAGTCCTTCAAGCGGCGTCATTCCCATGCTCGTTTCAACGCTCCGGCCATATTCGATGGCCGTGATACTGGCGCCATTGCCGAGGTGACAAGAGATGACCCGCTGCGCCACGGTCGGCACCTGCATGTAATCGGCCGCGACGGCCGCGACATGGGCGTGACTGATGCCGTGAAAGCCGAAGCGCCTCAAGCCCAGCCGACAGGTCAGGTCGACAGGCAGCGCATATTCCCTGGACCTGCGGGGCAACGTGGCATGGAACGCCGTGTCGAAGACGGCAACCTGCGGCACGTCCGGGAAGGCAAGCCGGGCCGCCGCCACTGCAGCCATGGCCGGCGGGTTGTGCAACGGTGCCAGTGCAGCAAGCTGCTGTAGTTTGTCGACCGTAGTGTCATCCAGCAGCGTGGGCTCGCCGAATTCGGTGCCACCATGCACGACTCGGTGCGCAATCGCCCCGATTGCGTGCACTGCCGTACAGTGCTCACGGACTGTGGCGAATATCCTCTGCAGGGCTTCTGCCTGACTCCCGTGTTGCCCCAGGGCCTCGCTGTGATCCCCAACGCGCAGGATTGCGTCCGGCTTGCCGAGGTTCTGGACGCGAACGTCGAGCACGCGCAGCTGCCGGGCCGTGTCGATGAGGGCCGCCTTGATCGAGGAACTGCCACAGTTGAGCGCGAGCACCTTCATCGCCTTACGATGGCAGCAGGCGATTGTTGCCGCAAGGGGCTGCGCCAAGTGCGTATTCCGCGGTACAGTCAGCGCGGCGATGCTGACATCATGGACCGAGGATTCTCTACGATGATTGCTGTCATCCCGTCTGCCGTGCCTGAGCGGTCGCGTCTGGTGGCGCATCGCCGTCGCTGGCGTCCGCTGTGGATTGCCGCTGCCGCAGTTGTCCTTTCCCTGCCGTTGTCTGTGAACGCGGCCGAGCGGGCGAAGGAGCTGCTTGCCAAGACGCTGGCACTCGCTGCCAATGCGAACGCGGGTGGACAAGCGTTTGCGAAGAATTGCGCCGGCTGCCATGGCGACAAGGCCTGGGGAGTCGGTGATTCGTCGATTCCTGCGTTGGCCGGTCAACGCGAGCGCTACCTGCTGACCCAACTCATCGACTTCGCAGAGCTCAATCGCGATGCGGTCGAGATGCATCGTGCCAGCGCGGCCCTGGGCATCGCACCCGAGCAGCAATGGCGCAATATCGCTTCCTACCTGTCCCGGCTGGCCGTCAACCCGCGCCCGCAGAGAGGAGACGGCAAGGCGCTCGACAACGGGTCCGGCATCTACCGCGACAATTGCGCGTCATGCCATCGCGAGGACGGGACAGGCGATGACACCGTGGGCGCGCCGTCGCTGGCCGGCCAGCACTATTCGTATCTGTTGGCGCAGATTCGCGGCATGGCGTCTGGTCACCGCTTCACCAATGTCGACTTCGACCTCGCACTGATGCTGGACAACATGTCCGCGGCGGACATGGCCGCCGTGGCGGACTACATTTCGCGGCTCAGCGCCATGCCGACCGCGGCACAACTGCTGCCCTAAGACCTGAAGACTGAACGGAGTCTCGAGCATGCGTATTCGCTTCGCTGTTTTCGGATTGCTGCTGACCACGCTCGGCGCGACAGCCAGTGCCGCGCAGGCGCCGGACTTCTCCTCCTATTCGGGGGCCGAGCTGTACAAACGCTTTTGCAGTGCCTGTCACGGCGCAAAGGCCGAGGGCGACGGCCCGGTGGCGGCGTCGTTCAAGATCATGGTGCCGGACCTGACGCGCATCGCGAAGCGACAGGGAGGCAAGTTCCCGGATGAGCGCATCCACCGCATCATCGATGGACGCCAGGTGCCTGCGCCGCACGGCAGTCGCGAAATGCCGATCTGGGGCTGGGAATTCGCCACCGTCGCGAAGGACGGAACGCCGGACCTGGCGACCGGCGATCTGCTCGTCGCCCGACTCGTCGACTACCTGCGCGGCATCCAGAAGCCGTAGCCGATAAGCGGACCGGGCCGGTACCGGGACTCAGCTGCCGAGCTTCGGCCCGCGCCGGGGTACGGCGGTCTTGAAGCCGGCCTGCTTGATGACCAGGATGTCGCTGTCGGCGGCGTCGATCACTTCTTCCGCCGTGTTGCCGACGAAAGAGCGCTTGAGGCCGCGCCGCGACACGACGCCCATCACGAGCACGTCGGCCCGGACCTGCTTTACCGCGCCCGCGATGACCTCGGCCGGCAGTCCCGGACGCACAACCTGCTCGGCATCGTTCAAGCCGTAACGCGCAGCCAGTCTCCCGATTGCTGCACGCACTGCGGTGCGTGCACGCTCCGATGCGACGACTGCCGCCTTGGGGATCAACACTTCCGCCATGAAACCCTGCGGCAACACCTGCGTGATGTCTTCCGCATGCACGAGTGCTGCCTTGCCTCCCAGCTGGCGCATCGCGACCGACGCAGCGCCGACGAGACGGTCGTCAAGGCGAGTCGGCTTCGCGCGGGCGTGGGTGGGATCGACGGCGATCAGGAACTTGACCACCTTCGGGAAGCGCTCATGCTTCACGAACCACACGGGGCACGGCGCTTCGCGGATCAGCTCCCAGTCGGTGTTCGCCAGGAACCAGCGCCCCACGCGCGTATGGCGATGGGACTCTGCCACCAGCAGATCGGGCTTGTTGGCCAGCACATAGCGGACGATCGCTTCCGCAGACGGAAAATCCCAGACGACCTTGCAGTCGACCTTCAGCCCCGAGGCCCGCAGCGGCTTGGCGAGCTGCGCCAGTTGCTTGCGGCGCTCGCTGGCGACCACCTCCAGGATGTCGTCGCTGTTCGCGGGAATGCGGCTGGGCAGCGGGTACGGCATCGAGAAGGCGTGCAGCAACGTCAGCCTGGCGCCGCAGCGGCGCGCGAGCTCCGCGGCCTTGGTGATGGCTACCTGACGCTTCTGCTCCGGCGAGCGCACTGCAACGACGATCTGGCGCCATTCGGTTGCTGACATGGGGTTCTCCTTCACGTTGCGATCAGTGTCCGCATCAGAATGCGGTCGGCACAGCCAGTACGTCAATGCATACGATCAGCATGCGTCGATGGACTGGCGGATGCACGCCGGAACTGTGCCCGCACCTTACGTAGTAGTCCGGGCTGGTCTCCTCCGCGAGTCGGTACGCATCATGAACTGGACGGTTGCCGATGCCGGATCATTTCTTCTGCAGCGCTGGAGGACTCTCCCATGAGATTACGGGAACTGATGTCGACGCAGGTCATCACCATTGCGCCCGATGCCGATCTCGTGGAAGCCTCGCGCCTGATGCGCAAGCATCACGTCGGGTTCCTTGTGGTCATCAAGCCTTCACCGCGCGGCGGTGGGGTATTGGCGGGCGTACTCACGGATCGCGACATCGTGATCCAGACGCTGGCACGGGACGTCGACCCTCATGCGGTCACGGTCGCCGACATCATGACCACCGAGGTCATGACGGGCAGGGAAGACGAGGGTCTGGCGACCCTGCTGACCCGCATGCGCAAGGCCGGCATACACCGGGTACCCATCGTCAACGGGGCAGGCATGGTGCAGGGCATTGTGTCCGTGGACGACATCATCCGTTCAATCGCCGAGTTGACAGGGCAGCTCGCGGATACCGTCAAGCTGAGTCGGCGGCTGGAAAAGCGCAAGCGCAGCTAGCGTCGGAGCCTGACGACAAGATGCCGACGATGAGTCCGTCGAGTGCCCTCTCCCTGCCGTTCGCGGAATTCGGACGCGCGGATGTCGCATTGGTGGGCGGCAAGAATGCGTCGCTGGGGGAAATGATCCGGCATCTGGGCGCCCAGGGCGTCGCCGTCCCGCCGGGATTTGCGACCACGGCCACCGCCTACCGCGAGTTTCTAGCCGCCAATGCGCTGGTGCCTGTCATCGACGCCGCCTACACAGCGCTTGCTGCGGGTACCGCCTCGCTGGCTCAGACAGGCAAGACGATTCGCGCAGCCATCCTCGCCGCCGAATGGCCGCCTGCATTGGCTGCAGACATCGTGAAGTCGTACCGGCAGCTACAACCGACGCTGGGTGGATTGCCGCTGACGGTCGCGGTGCGCTCAAGCGCCACCGCGGAAGACCTCCCGGAAGCCAGTTTTGCCGGTCAGCTAGAAAGCTTCCTCAATATCCAGGGCGACGCAGGCGTGCTCGACGCGTGCAAGCGATGCTATGCCTCGCTGTTCACCGATCGTGCCATCACGTATCGGCAGCTCCACGGCTTCGATCACCGCAAGGTTGCGCTCTCCGTCGGTGTACAGCGGATGGTCCGCGCGGATCTGGGCTGCGCGGGCGTCATGTTCTCGCTCGATACGGACAGCGGCTTCGACAAGGTGGTGCTCATCAGTGGTGCGTGGGGCCTGGGCGAGAACGTCGTGCAGGGCACCGTGGAGCCGGACGAGTACCAGGTGTTCAAGCCTTTCCTGAGCGATGTCGCGTTCACTCCCATCGTGCATCGCAAGTTGGGCCTCAAGGCGCAGAAGACCGTCTACTCGGATCAGGGATCGGCAACTCGGAGCGTGGCCACCTCACCGTCGGAGCAGGCTGCCTTTGTCCTCAAGGACCAGGAAGTCCTGCAGCTCGCCCGCTGGGCGCTGATCATCGAGCGCCACTACGGCATGCCGATGGACATGGAGTGGGCCCGCGACGGCGAGACGGGTGAGATGTTCATCGTCCAGGCCCGGCCCGAGACCGTGCAGTCCCGCAAGTCGGCTGGCGTGCTCAAGACGTACCGCATCAAGGGCAAGGGCAAGACGCTCGTCGAAGGCATCGCGCTGGGCGAAGCCATCGTGTCGGGTCCCGTATGTCGCATCTCGACGCCGGCGGACATCGACCGCTTTGTCGATGGGTCGATCCTCGTCGCCGAGACGACCGATCCCGACTGGGTGCCGGTCATGCGCCGGGCGAAGGCGCTGGTGACGGATCACGGCGGCCGCACCTCACATGCTGCGATCGTCAGTCGCGAGCTTGGGCTGCCGGCCATCGTCGGCACGGGAGAGGCCACTGCGTTGCTCAAGGACGGTGAGCAGGTCACCGTCTCCTGCGCCGAAGGCGCAGTGGGTCGCGTCTATGCCGGCGCGCTCGATTTCACAATCGAAGAACTGCCGGTCAAGGACATCCCCGTCACTCGAACGGCGGTGATGCTCAATCTCGCCGATCCGGCGGCCGCCTATCGGTGGTGGCAATTGCCCGCTGACGGCGTAGGCCTCGCGCGCATGGAGTTCGTGATCAGCAACCATGTGCGGGTACATCCGCTCGCGCTGCTCCGCTATGCGGACTTGAAGGACGCGGCTGTCCGCAATCAGATCGACGAGCTGACACGGGGCTATGCCGACCGCAGCGACTACTTCGTCGACCAGTTGTCGCTTGGCCTCGCGCGAATTGCTGCCGCGCTGCATCCCCGCCCCGTCATCATCCGCATGAGCGACTTCAAGACGAATGAGTACGCGAACCTGCTGGGCGGTGCGCAGTTCGAGATGGCGGAGGAGAATCCCATGCTCGGCCTGCGGGGCGCATCGCGCTACTACTCCGAGCACTATCGCGACGGGTTCGTGCTCGAGTGCCGCGCCATCCGCCGCCTGCGCGACGTGCTGGGCTTCCGCAACGTACTCGTCATGATCCCGTTCTGCCGCTCGCCGTTCGAAGCCGATCGGGTGCTCGAGGTCATGGCAGCGCAGGGCCTGAAGCGCGGCGTGGATGGCCTGCAGGTGTATGTCATGTGCGAGATCCCGTCGAACGTCATCCTCGCGCATGAGTTCGCGAAGCGATTTGACGGGTTCTCGATCGGCAGCAACGACCTCACACAGCTCACGCTCGGCGTCGACCGGGATTCGGAGGCGCTCGCGGCACTGTTCGACGAACAGGATGCCGCCGTGCTCTGGATGATCGAGACTGTCATCAAGCGCGCGCACGAAAGCGGCGTGAAAGTCGGGCTGTGCGGCCAGGCCCCCAGCAATCATCCGGAGTTCGCCCGCTTCCTGGTCGATTGCGGCATCGATTCCGTTTCAGTGACGCCAGACAGCTTTGTTGCCGTCAAGCGCCAGGTGGCGCTGGCCGAGGCCAACGCCGCCCACTCCACCGACAAGCGACCTTGAGTTGCTTGCGCAGCCAGTTTGTTACCAGAAGTCGAGGCCCCTCATGCAAATCCCCGTAAGAATCACGTTCAGGCACATGGATACATCCGCCGCAGTGGAGGCGCGGGTACGCGAACTGGCGGACAAACTCACGCGCGTGTCGGACAAGATCCTGGACTGTCACGTCACCATCGAGGCGCCTGCTGCCCATCACCACAAAGGGTCGCCGTATTCGGTGCGCATCGACCTCACCGGGCCCGGCGGCCATCTGACGGCCCTCAAGGGGCATGATTCCCATCCGGAGCATCAGGATGTGTATGTCGCCCTCAGGGACGCGTTCGATGCGATCAGGCGGCAACTCGACCACAGCGTTCAAGGCAGGCGGGACCAAAGCCACGCCAGGGCGAACTGATCCGCTGCGCTCGACCAGGAAAGAGGGACTACGCGGCGTGAAACGCCGAGTAGCGTGACCTAGCGGACCGGCGTGACATCCGGCGTGCTGTGCCGCTCATCCACCGGATCATCGACAGAGCCCAGAATCTCGATGGGTCCATTGCCATCGACCTCTGCCTCGGCGGCAAGCCAGTCGTCGAGTTCATATCCGGGTGCGAAGCCGCGTCGCTCCGCGCGGTAGTAGGCCTCGCGTGCGACGGCTGCCTCACGCGCGGCGGTGCGCGCCGCGATCTGCGCCTTGGCCCGCTGTTCAACCGGGCGATCGTCCGTGACCTTCTCCTGGGGCCGGCTTGTCTTCCGGACCCGCGGAGGCGGCGCTCCCTTTGGCTTCGTCCCTTTGGCCTTTACCGGATCGTGCAGTCGAACGCTCATGGCGGAATCCCTCTACGACGGCGGACGCCAACAATGCGGGAACCCTGGTGGGCGCCCGCTTCCCGATGGAACCCTATTTCACCTCGACGGAAAGCGCCTTCGCTCCCGGGCGGGCACAGTCTTGTATCCGACCTCATCGCCGACAATGGGGGATTTGACCTAAGCCCCTAAGGACTTCTTGTAGCGGGCAGTGACGAGCTGGCGTTGTGCGCTGCGGTGCCTGAGATCGCATTGCGGACGTAGTTGACGGCCTGTTTGAGACTCGCGAGATGCCGATAGTCGGTCTCCGGAATCTCTATCGCAAACTCGCGGTTCAGTGCAATCGCGAAATTGAGCGTATCCATGGAGTCGAAGTCGAACTGGTCGCGGAACGGCGCCGCCCGTTCGAGCTGTCCAGCGTCCACATCCGGCGCGACTTCCAGAAACAGCGTGAGGACCTTCGACTCCACGTCCATGGTATTCACAGTGTCTCCGGGGTCTGCAGCGCATCGCGAATGTGGGCGAGAAAGCGAGCGCCCGTCCGTCCATCCGTCACGCGGTGATCCGCGGCCAGGCTGAGCGTGACGACAGGCGCCGCGCTGACGACACCACCGACGACCCAGGGCCGGACGACGATCGAACCGACTCCGACGATGGCCACCTGCGGTGGATGAATCACGGGCAGCACGACGTCGACTCCTTCCTCGCCGAGGCTCGTGACGGTAATGGTCGCCTGCGACATCTCCGAGCCTCGCATGTGCCCGGAACGGACCCGGGCCGTGAGATCGCGCAGCTCCGCCATGAGCGTCGGCGCCGTTTTCCGGTCGGCGTCAAGGAGGGCCGGCGCCACGAGGCGTCCGCCCCGGAGTGCGATCGCCATGCCGACATGCACGGCTTCGGCTTGCGTAAAGCCACGGTCACCGTAGTAGCCATTGAAGCCGGGCAATGCCCTCGCTGCCTTCGCCACGGCGGCGACGAACAGCGCAGCGGGCAGGATCCGTTCGACCACGGAAGCCGCTGCGTTATGGCGCTCCAGCCAAGCCTGGCTCGCCGTGAAATCGCAGGTCAGGGACAGGTAGTAGTGGGGAATCTCGCGCTTCGATCTCGACATGGCCTTTGCGACCACGTCCCGGAGGGTCGGCGGCGCGGTCACTGATGCTGCCTGCCGTGCGACATCATCAAGCGTAATCGCTCCGTCCGGGCCCGAGCCGGTGAGGCCTTCGAGGGCGATCCCGAGTGCCAGCGCTTTGGCCCTTGCTGCCGGTGAAGCCTTGAATCCCGGGCGAACAGGATGGGCAGCCTCGCGCGTTTCTGCGTGCAGGGCAGCGGCAGCCGGTGCTGGCGTCGCCGCTGGCCCTTCGCTGCGAGGAGGCGCCTCTGTAGCCGTGCCGCTCAGTTCTGCGAGGGGTGCGCCGACGGGAACCGTGGTTCCCGGCTCGACGAGCAGTTTCAGCACGGTGCCATCGGTGAAGACCTCGACGTCGATGACGCCCTTTGACGTTTCCACGAGCGCGATCACGTTGCCGCGCTTCACCACGTCACCCGGCTTGACGCGCCATTCCACGAGCGTGCCGGACTCCATGTCCGGCCCGAGCGAAGGCATCAGGAACTCAACGGCCATGGGGAAGCAAGCCGGCGACCGCCGCCACGATGCGCTCGACGCTCGGCAGCGCAGCCTGTTCCATGTGCTGCGCGTAGGGGATGGGCACTTCCTCGGTGCAGACCCGCTGCACAGGGGCATCGAGGTCGTAGAACGCCTGTTCCACCAGCCGCATGCCGATCTCTGCGGCAAGACCCGCACTGCGCCAGCCCTCATCGACGATGACTGCCCTGTGCGTGCGCTTGACCGACTCCACGAAGGTCGCATCGTCGAGCGGCCGCAGCGTCCGCAGGTCGATCACTTCCGCTTCGATATTCTGCTGGGCAAGGATCGTCGCAGCCTCGAGGCACTTGTAGAGCGAGGCTCCGTACGTGATCAGCGTGACATCGCGGCCGGGCCGCCTGATGGCGGCATGGTCGATATCGACGTGGTCCGCAGCCGCGGTGAGCGGGCCTTCGAGGTTGTACAACCCCATGTGTTCGAAGATGAGCACGGGGTCCGGGCACTTGAGCGCCGGTGCCAGCATGCCGGCAACATCGTCGATCGTGGCGGGCGCCAGGATGCGCAGTCCCGGAATGTGGCTGTACCAGCCTTCGAGGCTGTGCGAATGCTGCGCAGCCACCTGGCGTCCCGCGCCGGTTGCCATGCGGATCACGAGTGGCACCGAGCATTGCCCGCCCGACATGTGACTCAACGTGGCAGCGTTGTTCAGGATCTGGTCGAGCGCGAGCAGGCTGAAGTTGACCGTCATGATTTCAACGATCGGCCGCATGCCTCCCAGGGCGGCGCCGATGCCGGCGCCGACGAAGGCCGACTCCGACAGCGGGGTATCGCGGATGCGCTCTTCGCCGAATTCCTGCAGCAGCCCCTTGCTTACGGCGAAGCAGCCGCCGTACTTGCCGACGTCCTCCCCCATCAGGAACACCCGCGGGTCGGCGAGCAGCGCCGCGCGCAACCCCTGCCGGGCGGCATCCCGGTACGTGGTCATGCCCACTCCCAGCTCCCCGCTCATGGGCGCACCTCCGTATACACGAAGCGGGTCAGGTCCTCCACGGACTCGAGCGGCGCGTCTTCCGCAAATCTCACGGCATCTTCCACTTCCGCTTCGGCAGCGGCTTTCAGGTCCTGGAAGTCCTTTTCCGTCAGCACTCCCGCCCCCTTGAGGCGAGTGGTAAAGCTGATCAGCGGGCCTCGCTGCTCCCATTCCCTGACCTCGTCCTTGGAGCGATAGAGCTGCGGGTCGTACATCGAGTGGGCGCGGAGCCTGTAGGTGCGCGCTTCGAGGAAGGCGGGCGTCTGTGTGCTGCGGATACCCGCGATGATCCGACGGGCGGCGGCTTCCACCGCGATCACGTCCATGCCGTCGACGGACTCGGCAGGCATCGCGTAGGAGGCGGCCTTCGTGACGAGGTCGATCTGTGCTTCCGAGCGCGCCAGCGCCGTCCCCATCGCGTAGTAGTTGTTCTCGCAGACGAACAGCACGGGTAAACGCCACAGCGCTGCCAGGTTCATGGACTCGTGGAACTCCCCCTCGGCCATCGCACCTTCGCCGAAGAAGCACACTGCGATACCCGGACCCTTCTGCAGTTTTTCTGCCAACGCGAGGCCAACGGCCAGCGGCAGGCCGCCCCCGACGATGGCGTTGCCGCCGTAAAAGCGGCGCGACGCGTCGAAGAGATGCATCGATCCGCCACGGCCGCGACAGCAACCACTGACCTTGCCTAACAGCTCGGCCATGATGCTGCGCATGGACAGTCCGCGCGCCAGCGCGTGGCCGTGCTCGCGGTAAGTCGCGAGGACGGCGTCTGCAGCGGTCAGGGATTGCATCACGCCGACGGCAATCGCTTCCTCGCCGTTATAGAGATGCAGGAAACCGCGGATCTTGCTGGCCGAATACAGTTCGGCGCAGCGATCCTCGAATGCCCGGATGCGCAGCATCTCCTTGAGCAACACCAGGGCGTGCTCGCGATCTAGAAATGGCAACTGCGCTTCGGTCATGTCCCGCTCTCCAGTGTGGACAGGTCGCCCTCCGGCAGGCCGAGCGTACGGGCGCGCAACAGGCGCCGCATGATCTTGCCGCTGCGCGTCCGCGGCAATGCCGGCGTGAAGTCGATGTCCCGCGGCGCGATCGCCGCCCCGAGCAGCCGCCGCCCATGGGCAATGAGATCGCGCCGCAGCTCGGGACTCGCCTCGACCCCCGGCTTCAGTTCGACGATGGCTTTGACGACCTGCGATACGACGGGATCCGGAATGCCGATGACGGCCGACTGCATCACGGCCGGATGCTGGTTCAGTGCACACTCCACTTCAAAGGGGCTGATGAGGTGTCCGGCTGACTTGATGATGTCGTCCGTGCGGCCGATGAACCAGTAGTAGCCGCGCGCGTCACGCTTCGCCTGGTCGCCCGAGAAGTACCAGCCGCCTGCAAAGCTTTCGCGATAGCGCTCCTCGTTATGCAGGTAGATCTTGAACATCGACGGCCAGCCCGGCCGCAGCACGATCTCGCCGATCCGGTCAGGTTCAGTCAACAGCTCTACCGTCCCGTCGGGCCGACGCGTGGCCAAGGCCACTTCGACACCGGGAAAGGACAGGCCCATCGAACCCGGATACACGGGCTCGGCGGCGAAGTTCGCCATCATGATGGCGCCGGTTTCCGTCTGCCACCAGGTGTCATGCACGGGCCGCCCGAAGGCCTCCATGCCCCACATGACCGCCTCGGGGTTCAGGGGTTCGCCGACGCTCGCAATGAATCGCAGCGACGGATAGCGATGCGCGCGGACGGGCTCGAGGCCGGCTTTCATCAGCATGCGTAGTGCGGTAGGCGCCGTGTACCACACCGAGACTCTCTGCTGCTCGAGCAGCGTGTACCAGCGCTCGACATCGAGCTCCTCGCGGTCGACGACAGTGGTTACGCCGCACGCGAGCGGAGCGATCATTCCGTAAGACACGCCGGTAACCCACCCGGGGTCCGCAGTACACCAGTAGACGTCATCGGCATGCAGGTCGAGCGCCAGCCTGGCGGTCGCGTAATGCGCTACCACGGCCCGATGCGCGTGCACGACACCCTTGGGCTTGCCCGTCGTGCCACTGGTGAAGTGGAGCAGCGCATCGTCATCCGGCAGGGTCGGCACCGTGGTGAACTCGTCCGGCATGCTGTCCATCACGGCGGCGAAGTCGAGCGTTCCGGGTGGCAGCGGTGCTGTTGCATCGTCGCGAACGACGAAGACATTGCGCAGGGACGGCAACTGGGCACGGATCGGCGCGACCTTGCGCGCATAGAATCGGGCCGTCGTCACCAGCACGCTCGATGCAGACAGCTCCAGACGGGAACGGATGGGCTCGGGTCCAAAAGCGGAGAACAGCGGCGAGAACACCGCTCCGCACTTGAGCGCACCGAACGCGGTGAAGAACAGCTCAGGACACCGGCCGAGCAACGTCGTGACGGTGGCGCCCGGCCCCGACCCAAGCTGCATCAGCGCGTTGGCAAAGCGATTGGCTGCGCGCCGCAATTCATCGAACGTGAAGTCCTGCGTCGCAAACGCGCCATCAACAAAGCGCAGGGCGAGCTTGCCGGGGGTCGCTGCGGCCGGGCGATCGAGTGCCGCACCGGCGATGTTCAGCGCGCCGCCCGGTACGACCCCAAGCTCGGCGCCCACGGCATCCCAGGAGAAGCCCGCCGCGGCACGACGATAGTCGTCCATGACGGGACTGGTTGCGTCTGGCCCCCTGTGCTTCAGTAGCGGAGCCCATTCGGCCATGCCAGGAACAGATGTCATTACGAATACGTCCGTGACATGAAAGGCGAGGACTCCATGGCGATGGGCCGTCAGGGAATCTCGCCCGGCTGCCGGAGGGGTGGCGGCGCTTCCGTATCGCCGAGGTCGTCGGGCTCCGTATCGTCAAACGGTCCGGTCCAGTCCTCGGGTTCATCGGCGAGCTCGATAGCGAGGTTACGCCATGTCTCCATGTCCAGCTCTTCGATGTCACCGTCGAAGTGCTGGATCTCGACCAGACCGGCATCGCCGTCGATGGCGACAACCTGAAACAGGCCGCCCTTGTCGCGGTGTTCGTACCATTGCTCGACCAAGGGATCCAGTTCGTTCGGCATGACCCATCTCCTCAAAGGGATTGTCTTCCTAGACACCTCTCCGCATCGCCACGGGCACAAGTGCGTGTCCAGCATCTGCTTTCGTGCGGCGGGCTCAATCCGGAGTGCTACTGAAGCATCGCGGAGTAGTCCCTGTGGCCGCGACGCTGCCGTTCTTCATGAGGCTTTCCCCATCAGGTCTTGAGCGAAGCCTGGCGAGGGGAATTCCGCATGGCTCTCTCGCCGCAGGGACGGATAAGGTCAGAAGGTCGATGCGAAGGAGTGAGCGATGCAAGTGCCACTGCAGATGACGTTCAGACACATGGAATCGTCCCCCGCCGTGGAAGCCCGGATACGGGAGCATGTGGCGCGGCTCGAGCGGTTTCACCATCGCATCACGGGTTGCCACATTGTGATCGAGGGACCACCGGCGCATCGCCACAAGGGGGCGCCGTTCGACGTCAGGATCGACCTGACGGTGCCGGGCAGGGAGATCACCGTTCGCAGCGAGCACGCCGAGCATGCCGCGCACGTCGATGTGTATGTCGCACTCCGCGACGCGTTCAACAGCATGAGACGGCAATTGCAGGATCACGCTCGCGAAGCCCGCGGCGACGTCAAGCTGCATGCGCTGCCGAACGTCGGGACGGTAGCCGAGCTCGAAGAGGATTTCGGCCGGATCGCCAGCGACGACGGCCAGCTCGTCTACTTCCATCGCAACAGCGTGCATGACGCGGCGTTCGGTGACCTGAATCTTGGCTCGGTCGTGGAATTCGAGGAAGAGCGCGGCGATCTGGGGCCGCAGGCGGCGGCAGTGCGCCTGTGGCGGTCCGGAACCTAGCGTTTCCAGCCCAGGCCCAAGCCACTGTCATCCGAGATGTCGTTTGCCCGACGTGCACGCCCACTCTGCAGAGACGACACTCGCATTGCCTGACGGCCTTGAGCTGCAGGGAATGCTGCAGCTCCCAGCTGGAGCCCGCGGACTGGTGGTCTTCGTTCACGGCAGCGGCAGCAGCCGATTCAGTCCCCGGAATGCGCAGGTGGCGGACTTCCTCGTGTCGCGGGGGTTCGCGACCCTGCTCATGGATCTGCTGACGCCCGCAGAGGAGGAAATCGATGCTGTCACCCGTGAGCTGCGGTTCGATATTCCGCTCCTGGCGCAACGCGTCGGTGGCACGCTGGAGTGGCTCGCACACCGGCAGGAGATTGATCGTCTTCCCATCGGACTCTTCGGCGCGAGCACTGGCGCGGCGGCCGCCTTGATCGCAGCCGCAGAGCATCCGCACCGTGTCGGTGCCGTCGTCTCCCGCGGCGGACGTCCGGACCTTGCAGGGCACGCATTGGCCGCGGTGCGTGCCCCCACTCTCCTCATCGTCGGCGGTGAGGATACTGACGTGCTTGCGCTGAATCGCAGTGCGATGGGCCACATACCGGCGGTCAAGCGCCTCGTGACCGTTCCCGGCGCCACACACCTGTTCGAGGAGCCGGGCGCGCTGAGGGTGGTGGCGCAACACGCCGCCGACTGGTTCTTGCAACACCTTGGCTCTGCCTCGGGGGCCGGGAAGACGGGAGACGCAACATGGAACTGATGCAGGCCCTCATCAACCGCCGTGCGGTTCGCGATTACACGGCTACGCCCATCGAGCGCGAGACCCTCGAGTCGCTCATCGATGCCGCCATCCTCGCGCCCAGTGCACGCAATCTCCAACCGTGGGCGTTCGCCGTCCTGCGGGATCGCAAGCGGATTGACCAGTGCGCTGCGCGGGCCGGTGCCTGGCTGCTGGAAAACCAGGATGTGCTGCAGCTCGGCTCGCTGGTGGAGATGGTGCAAAAACCGGGCTTCTCGATCTTCTACCACGCCCCCGCCCTGGTGCTGGTACTCGCGACCAGCGCTACGCCACAGTCCGCGGAGGACTGCTGCCTGGCGGCGCAGAATCTCATGCTCGCCGCACGCGACCAGGGCCTTGGCACATGCTGGATCGGATTAGGTCGCGCGTGGCTGAACCTGGCCACCACGAAGGCGGAACTCGGCTTGCCGGAGCACTGCCACGTCGTCGCACCCATCGTCGTCGGCCATCCGAAATCATGGCCACAGCCGCATGGGCGAACCACGCCGACCCTTCTGTGGCTCGACGAGTAGCCGCCGAACCGCTTACGTCTTGGAAGGCTCGCTGCTGCGCAGCAGCAGCACGGGTACGGTTGTGTGCCTGATGACAAGTTCCGCATCGCTGCCCAGCACGACGCGCCGCATACCGCGACGTCCGTGGGTCCCCATCACGATCAGATCGGCGGGCCATTGGGCGGCCTGCTCGACGATCAGGTCTGCCGCGCGCATGCCCATCGTCTCGAGCAGCACTGCCTGTACCGGGATTCCCTGCGCCTTGACCGCGGCCTCGGACTTCGCAAGCGTTGCCTTGCCGCTCTCGCGCAGCGATTCGATCATGGCCTGGTAGTAGACGGGCACTTCCGGGTCGATCATCACGAGCTCGTCGACGACATGGACGAGGCGGATCGTTCCACCGCCGGCCTTGGCGACGCGCATTGCCTCTTCGAGGCCGCGCTTGGCCGTGGCACTGCCGTCTACGGGAACGAGAATGTTCTTGTACATCGATGTCACCCCTGTTGAATTGCAGCGATTCGGGACCCGGCAGCCGGCGGGTCAGCCGATGGCGGACCGGCCGCCAGCAGCGCAAGCAGCGTCTCGCGGTCGACAGTCTCGCGCTCCAGCAGGCACTTTGCCAGCGCTTTGAGCTCTTCGCGGGCCGTTTCGAGGGTGGCGTGCACGCGATCTTCAGCATCCTTAAGAATCCGTCGCACCTCCATGTCGATCTGGCGAGCGGTTTCCTCGCTGCACTCGCCCCGCGACGGCAGCCCAAGTTCGCCGAGGAACGGGTTGGCAGGCCGGGTATCCACGACGGCCGGCCCCAGAGTTTCTCCCATGCCGTACTGCGCCACCATGTGGCGTGCAAGATCGGTGGCGCGCTGCAGGTCGTTTTGCGCGCCGGTCGAGACCTCGCCGAAGGCCAGCTGCTCGGCAACCCGCCCGCCCATCAGCACGTCCAGTCGATCCAGCAGTTCGCTGCGCTTCATCAAGTAGCGGTCTTCCGTCGGCAATTGCTGCGTAAAGCCCAGCGCGCCGATGCCGCGCGGGATGATGGAGACCTTCGAGACCTTGTCGGTGGTCAGCCTCATCTCGGCGATCAGGGCATGACCCGCCTCGTGGTAAGCCACCGTTTCCTTTTCCTTCGGGTTCATCACGCGGTTCTTCTTCTCTAGACCGGTGATCACGCGATCAATCGCCGCATCGAAGTCCGCCTGCGTCACGGTCTTCTGGTTCTGGCGCGCCGCGCGCAGGGCCGCCTCATTGACGATGTTGGCGAGATCCGCGCCCGCGAAACCCGGCGTCTTCGCGGCGATGATGGCGAGGTCCACGTCCGGGTCCAGCGCCAGCTTGCCGGCATGCAGCTTCAGGATACGCTCGCGGCCGCGGATGTCCGGGCGGTCGATGGCCACCTTGCGGTCGAAGCGGCCGGGACGCAGCAGCGCCGGATCGAGGATCTCCGGCCGGTTGGTGGCCGCCATGATGATGACGCCCTTGTTCGTGTCGAAGCCGTCGAGCTCGACCAGCAGCTGGTTCAAGGTCTGTTCCCGCTCCTCGTGCCCGCCGAAGCCGCCCGCGCCGCGGGCCTTCCCGAGCGCATCGAGTTCGTCGATGAAGATGATGCAGGGCGCGAGCTTTTCGGCCTGGTCGAACAGGTCCCGTACGCGCGCAGCGCCGACACCGACGAACATCTCCACGAACTCGGAGCCGCTGATGGACAGGAACGGTACGTTGGCTTCGCCCGCCACGGCCTTGGCCAGCAGCGTCTTGCCGGTGCCGGGAGCGCCGACGATCAGCACGCCCTTGGGGATCCGCCCGCCGAGGCGCGTATAGCGCTCAGGCGTCTTCAGGAACTCGACGACCTCCATCAGCTCCGCCTTCGCTTCGTCGATGCCCTCGACGTCGGCGAAGGTCACGCCGATGTTCTTCTGCACATAGACACGGGCCTTGCTCTTGCCGATGCCGACGAGGTCGCCCATCTGCTTGTTGCCCATCCGGCCCAGCGCAAAGGTCCAGATCGCAACAAAGATCAGCGCCGGCGCCACCCAGGAGAGCAGCTGCATCAGCCAGTTGCTGCCCGCTCCACCGGCATACCTGACATGAGTCGACTCAAGATCGGCAACCAGCCCCGGATCCTCTACCTTGAGCGTGGAAAAGCGGAACTCGGAACCCGTACCTTCCCCAGGGAGACGCTGCCGGATCGCCTCGGGCAGTTGGGAGCGGGCTTCCGACAGATCAGCGGTACCGGTGATCGACGCGGGATTGATCTGCACTTCGTGTACATGGCCACCGCGGACCAGCACCTTGAAGTCGCTGTAGTCGATTGGAACGGACTGCGAGCGGGCCATCCACAGGTTCACGGCCAGCCCGACCAGGAGGGCCAAGGCGAGGTAAGTGACTTGCAGTTTCCGGCGTGGTTCCGTCACGGCCACCTGGTCTTCTCCGGCTCGTACGTTGCAGTACAGGGTAGGGTCCGCAAAGTACCTCCACCCACAGTATAGGCCGTCCCCATGTCCTTACTTGACGCGAAGCGTCCGTAAAGGATGGGGGGTATCCCGGCTCCCTTCGTCCGGCCGGTGCTCGTATGCTCATGCCATGAATCCGGAAGGAATCGAATTCGACATCAGCGAGCTGCTGCATGCGGCAGCCTTCCCGCACCCCACTGTCGCCATCGCACTGCGGGAAACCCACATCTCGTGGGTGATCCTGTCCGGACCCTACGCGTACAAGATCAAGAAGCCGGTCAAGGCTGACTTCATCGATGCGACAACGCTCGAGCTCAGGCGCTTCTATTGCGAGGAAGAGCTGCGCCTCAACGGCCGGCTGGCCCCGGAGATCTACCTCGACGTCGTGCCGATCACGCGTACGAACGGGCGACTGACGGTCGGTGGCCCCGGACCTGCCGTGGAATACGCCGTGCGGATGCGCCAGTTTCCGCCCGAGGAAGAGCTGCCGGCCTTGCTGGCGGCGAATGCAGTCAGTGTCACCGACATCGTTTCGCTCGGCAGCTTGCTCGCAGGCTTTCACCTGAGCCTGCCCTCGGCTCCATGGAACGGGCGCTTCGACGCGACCGCGAAGATGCTCGAAACGGTCTTCGGCAATCTCGGGCAGTTGAACGCGGACCTCGAACGCGCCGGTTCCGCCGCTCACCTCGGCCGGCTCATCGACTGGACCGGCCACACGGCGGAGGCGCTTGAGGGCCACTTCCAGGAACGGGAACGCAACGGGTTCATCCGCGAGTGCCACGGCGACCTGCACCTGGCCAACATCGTCCGCATCGCCGGACGGCTCATCCCGTTCGACTGCATCGAGTTCGATGCGGGTCTGCGCTTCATCGACGTCATCAACGACGTCGCGTTCCTGTTCATGGACCTCATGAGCCACGACCGGCCGGATCTCGCGTTCGCCATGCTGAGCTGCTATCTGGAAACGACCGGGGACTACGAAGGCGTCCGCCTTCTGCCATTCTACGCGGTGTATCGCGCGCTGGTGCGGGCGAAGGTCGATGCGTATGCAGCGCTCAAGATGCCGGCACGCGCGAAAGAATACCGGCAGCGACTGCAACAACGCCTCCGCACCACTGCAAGCTTGACGGATCCGCCACAGCCTGCGCTCGTCATCATGCACGGCGTATCGGGGTCCGGAAAATCCTGGCTCAGCGAACGCCTGGTGCCTGCCCTCCCTGCGCTGCGGATCCGCTCGGACCTCGAACGGAAGAGAATGACGGGTACGCTCGGCCAGAGCGGGCGGGCCGACGTGGGACAGGGCATCTATACGCCAGGCCTGAGCCATCGCGTCTATGCCCACCTCGCGGACAGCGCCGAGATCTGCCTGCGTGCGGGCTGCAACGTGATCGTCGATGCCGCCTTCCTGCACGCTGCAGATCGCGAGCTGTTCCAGGGGATGGCCACCCGCTTGCGCACTCGATTCCTGATCGTGGCCTGCGAGGCCGACACGGAAGCACTGGCCGCTCGCGTTGCGGAACGGGCCCGGGTCGGTCAGGATCCTTCGGACGCCACGGCAGCCGTGCTTGCGGAGCAGCTGAAGAACCTGGCGGCCTTCTCCCCGCAGGAGCAACCGCATGTCGTTCGCGTACGAACCGTCGACGGCGATGCCGTGCCGTCCGTCGTCGCTCGCGTGGCGCGCGTTGTGTAAGACATCTGAGGGTTCACGCTTCATGCAGGCCCCTGCCTCTTCACGCCGTCGCGCCTAAACCGAGGCCCATCCATGTTGCGTGCCCAGTCGCTCAGCAAGGTCTATCGATCCGGCGAAATCGACGTCCACGCGCTGCGCGATGTCGACCTCGAGCTGCGCCCGGCAGAACTGGTCGTCCTGCTCGGTCCCTCCGGCAGCGGCAAGTCGACGCTGCTCAATATCCTGGGCGGGCTCGATACCGCATCCAGCGGGCGGGCGTGGTTCAGGGAGCACGAACTGACCCACGCGGACGACGCAGCCCTGACGCGCTACCGCCGCGAGCACGTCGGCTTCGTCTTCCAGTTCTATAACCTGATCCCGAGCCTCACGGCGCTGGAGAACGTCCAGCTGGTCACCGAGATCGCGCGCAATCCGATGGCGCCCGAAGACGCGTTGCGCATGGTCGGCCTCGGCGAGCGTCTCAACCATTTCCCCGCGCAGCTGTCCGGCGGCGAGCAGCAGCGCGTCGCCATCGCCCGTGCCATCGCCAAGCGCCCCGACCTGCTCTTGTGCGACGAACCCACCGGCGCGCTCGACAGCCAGACAGGCATTCTCGTACTGGAGGCGATCGAGAAGATTCACGCCGAACTCGGCACGTCGACGGTGCTGATCACGCACAACGCAGTGATCGCCGACATGGCGGACCGCGTGCTGGTCATGGGCGACGGCCGGATCACGCAGGAGCGGACGAACGCCACGCGCCGCCCGGCAAAGGAACTCTCGTGGTGATGCCGGTGCTGTACCGGAAGTTGTTGCGCGAGCTGTGGCGCATGCGCGGCCAGGTGCTGTCGATCGCGCTGGTCATGGCGTCGGGCGTGGCCGTGCTGGTGATGTCGCTGAGTACGGTCGATGCGCTGCTCGAGACAACGGACGCGTACTACGAGCGCCAATCGTTCGCGCAGGTGTTCGCGCAGGTGGAACGTGCGCCCGAGTACCTGACGGTACGCCTGGCCAGGATTCCCGGCGTGCAGACCGTCGAGACCCGCGTGGTCCGCACGGCCATCCTGGATATCGAGGGATTCACGGAGCCGGTCATCGGGCAGCTGGTGTCGGTGCCGGAGCGCACGGCTGCAAAGCTCAATCGGTTGTCGCTGCGCGTGGGCCGTCTGCCGCGGGCCGGCGCGCCCGATGAAGTGGTGCTGTCTGAACCGTTCGCCACCGCGCAGCACCTCGAGCCGGGCGACACCTTCCGTGCGGTGCTCAATACGAGCTGGCGGGAGCTGACCGTCGTCGGCATCGCGCTGTCGCCTGAGTACGTGTACGCAATCGCGCCGGGCGGACTGATGCCGGACGACGCGCGATTCGGCGTGCTGTGGCTCGGGCACGAAGCCATGCAGGGCGCGTTCGATCTCGACGGCGCTTTCAACGATGTCAGCATGACATTGCTGCCGGGCACGGATCCCGAAGAGGTCGTCGACCGCGTCGATGGATTGCTCAGGCGCTATGGCGGTACCGGAGCCTACGCCCGCGCCGACCAGATCTCCAACTGGTTCCTGGTGAATGAGATTGCGGAACAGCGGACGCTGGCGACCTTCCTGCCGGCTGTCTTCCTTGCTGTCGCGGCCTTCCTGACCAATACGCTGTTCGCGCGCCTCATCTCCGTCGAGCGCAGCGAGATCGGCTTGCTCAAGGCATTCGGTTACACGCAGGCTGATATCGCGTGGCACTACATCCGCTTCGTGCTCGCCGTGGGGACACTGGGCATCGCCCTTGGCTGGTTCATCGGCTACTGGCTCGGACGGTACCAGACCGGGCTGTACGCGGCCTTCTTCCACTTTCCGTTCCTGCTGTTCAACCCGGGGCCGAAAGCGTTCGTGATAGGGGCGGTCGCGAGCCTGGGTGCGGCGCTGTCTGGGGCGATCGGCGC
>JBEBIT010000109.1:0-7183 GCA_040080215.1 Steroidobacteraceae bacterium | reverse complement strand
ATGGGCACCCGATGTGATCGAATTGCAACTGGCGCACAAGGAACCCAACAAGGTCCGCGCCAGTTACAACCGAGCCACGAGATTGGCCGAGCGCAGGAAGATGATGCAGGCATGGAGCAATCATCTGGACAAGCTGAGGCAGGGTGCCGCCGTTCCTGGCCAACAGAAGGCGGCGTGAGTCCGCAGCGCTGGTGCTAGGGAATTGGCCAGCCAATGACTACCCATCGCGTGCGGAATGTCTTGCTGAGTTTCCGGGGATTTTACATCGATACTCAGGCAGATCGGATTCGTCGGGACCTTCCGCGATAGGGGCTCCCGGTATCTGGATAGGAAAGTTGCCATTTGATGGCAAGTGGCACTATTTCTATCCGCCATCAGCCACGCTCTGTGAGCTTGGGGACGGCGGCAAGGTCAAAGCGCTTGTCCGCGAGCTTGCGCAGCCCGCGGACACCGCTGAATCCCGGAATCCCGATCTAGTCAGTGCTGGGACCCGCGCACTTGATGCGAACTGCCTCGCTCGAGTGCCAGGCTCCTACTTCACGCCCTGTGGGAACGCTGCCTTGTGCATGATTCCCATGCTTGGAATATCCGGCTTGAATGCCTTGTGACAGCCCTCGCAAGCCTCCACCAGCCGGTTACCCACGGCCTCGATCGCCGACACATTCTTCTCCTGAGCCATACCGAGGGCCTGAAGGCCCGCAGCCCCCATTTCTTCCGCGAACGACTTCCACGCTGGCTGCGCTACCCAGGCCTTGTCATTGGGCCCGGTTCCAGCGAGCTGGATGGTCGATGCGGACGCCGTCATCAGATAGGCGTTGTACTCGAGTTCGCGCCACTCTTCCTCGGTCTTCGGGGGCTTGGTAGCCGCCATGAAGATCGGGTCTGATGCATGATCGACGAGGGCCACCATCACGGCATTCAGGCTGACGTGCAGCGTGGGGGCTGCTGGCGAGGCCGCGGAAGGCGAGGTAGAGGCAGCGGGCGCAACATTGCCTCCCTGCGCTGGGCCACTCTCTTTGGACGTACAACCCGCCAGACTCGCCAAAGCGATAGCCGCGACGGCAACCGACAAGACTCCTGATTGTTTCATTGCTTCCGCTCCATTGCGTTCACGGGAAGAAAGTCTACGCACCGCTTTGGAATCATCATCCCGGGCACAAGAGAGGGGCCATACGGAACGTTACCTAAGCAGGCAGTGAGTTGCCGAAAGCGGGGCAAGTGAGGTGAGTTCTGGCTGAGCTTCCTGCCAAGCGCTCGCCACTGCAGTGGTGCCTGTCAGTCTTTGGGCTTATGCAGAATGGCAGATGTCTAGCTGCTAGAACCGCTCCACATTGTGCAACCACGACTCGGCAGAGCCACCGTGGGCGACGACCAAAGGCAAGACTTTGCCCAGTTGCGCACAGGCCTCAATGGCGACTGGCAACGCGATCTAATAGCCACTCGTGCACCTCACCCTGGATCCATCCCACTGAACGCGTTCCGAGCTTGATCCGGCGAGGGAATCGGCGTTCGGCTTCCATCTGGTAGATGACCGATCGACACAGGCCCGTCAACGCACAAACCTGTGGCAGGCGAAGCACCTGGAGAGGGGACGTGTAGGGCATGCGAGTTGGTTCACTCATGGAGGATGATTCTCAAGGGCAAGGGCTTCAATGCAGCAAGAGAGACTGCTACAGAGTGTCGATCATTCGCTATCGACCACCGAGAAGTCATGCGGAGTTTCTGGGGACTTTTCGGTCGAACTCAGGTGCATTGCATTCTTATGTAGCAAGGCCACGGCATCGAATGCCGACAGCACTGCAATTGACGCGACGCAAAGGAGGGCGGCTGCACGCGTTCTTTGCAGGCCCGTAGATTCAGACTGTGTGAGTTTCTGGGCAAAAAACAGACGACTGCAGGATAGCCTATCGGCGGCTGTTGTCAGACGATGTGCCTCATGGCGAAAGAGGCATTCATTCAGTGTCGGGTGAGCACGGCGACGAAAGCCGCCGTGCGCGCGGCCGCGGAACGCCAACAGCTGACGGAGTCCGCCCTCTTGAAGCGGTTGGTTGAGGTCTTGCTACAGACGTCGGGATCGTCAGCACCGGCGTCGCCGATATCGGAATCCCGTCCTGTCAGAAGCGCCCGTTTGTCCGTACGCCTGGAGCCGGGCGACTGGACGCTTCTACAAGAGAGAGCGACAGGTCGAGGTATGCCGGCCGCGACTTACCTATCCAATCTTGTCAGGGCTCACCTTCGAACCATGAGTCCGCTGCCGAAGGCTGAGCTGTTGGCCCTCAAGCAATCAGTCGCCGCCCTCAACGCCATCGGCCGGAACCTCAATCAGATCGCCCGTCTGGGTCAACAGGGCGGCCGAGTCGTGGGTCCGGGCCGGGACGACCTGCGCGCCATGCTCAAGATCTGCGAGGCGCTCCGAGACCATGTCCGCGGGCTCATCAAGGCGAACGTCATCAGCTGGCAGGTGGGTCATGACGACAAGCAGAAATAGGGACGAGCCGCTCCTCAATCTCGTGAGCTATGGCCGTCACGGTCCGGGGAGGGTCGACCGGCTATCCCCCGCTCAGGTCGAGCAGATCGCCCGGACGGTTCGGCGAGTGCCAGAAGTGATGGTCAAGGTGTCCGGCGGCGGGACAAGCCCGAAGGCTGTTGCTGCCCATCTCCGATATATCGATCGCCACGGCAAGCTTGAGCTTGAGTTGGACAACGGTGAGCTGCTGAAAGGGAAGGGCAGTGAGGTTGACCTTGCCGATGAGTGGGACCTGGAAGCCGACGCTGCCGAAGCCGGTTCGCCCTATGGCGGCAAGCCGGGTCGCAAGGCCGCCAAGCTGGCTCACAACATCGTCCTTTCCATGCCCGCCGGAACCCCGCCTGATCGACTGCTTGCCGCCAGCCGGGCGTTCGCTCGTGAGCAGTTCGCGCTCAAGCATCGATATGCGATGGTGCTGCACACGGACCAGGACCATCCTCACGTCCATCTGGTCCTCAAAGCCATCAGCGAGCAGGGAGAGCGGCTCAATGTCCGCAAAGCAACCCTCCGGGGCTGGCGACACGAGTTTGCCCGTCATCTGCGGGACCAGGGAGTAGAGGCCAACGCTACAGAACGTGCCGTTCGCGGGGCGTGCAGAACTCGAAAGAGCGACGGGATCTATCGTGCCACCCTGCGCGGAGCATCCACCCACACGCGAATGCGTGTCGAGGCCGTGGCCAACGAGCTAAAGAATGGCCACGAGGGGATCGAAGCCGGGAAAGCCAAGTTGGTCCAGACTCGCGGAGACATCGAGCGCGGGTGGCGGCAGGTTGCCAGAAGGCTAGAAGCCGAGGGCCACCAGGCGCTAGCCATTCAGGTGAACAGTTTCGTCGGGCAGTTGCCGTCGCCTAAAACGGAACGCGACATGATCGCTCACGCTCTGATAGAGCGGGTTCGGGACAGACACGCAAAGGAACGGCCGGAGGTTACTCGTTAACCGAAGGACCATCAGAAATTCGAAGTGATTGAGAAGCGCACCGTGCGCGGTTCCACCGGGTGGAAGTGGATATCGCCAACGGGGTCCGCCTCTCCGGCCAGCTGGGACTCGTAGAAGTACGCGATGTCGTTGGCATTGCTGTCGAAGACGTTGAACACCGAGAGGGTGGCCTTGAGGTGGTCCGTCAAGCGATAGCCGCCTTCCACATTCACAAGTGTCGTCGGTGAAGAGCGGACGCTGTTGTCCTCGATCAGCGGGGCGCTGCCGAAGTGGCGGAACCGCACGCCACCGGACCAACCCGTGGGGTGATCAATGGCGAGCCCTAGTGACGCAACGTTTTCCACGGCTCCGGGAATGCGATCGCCTGCGGGATCAAACTCCGCGAACCGCGCGCGCGACCAAGCGAGGTCCGCATCGACGATCAGCCAGGAGACGGGGTTATAGATCAGTCCCAGTTCCCCACCGCGGCGCTCGCTCGCACGACTGGCTTCGGTGATGCCGGCATCGCCGACGAACAGCAGTTCCGAATCGAGGTTGAGGCCCCAATAGGCTGCTGTCAGCTGCATCTTGTCGAACAGGGCCGTGCGCAGTCCGATGTCCGCTCCCAGCGCCTTCACGAGCGGATCGACGCGGTCAACCGGCGTGACGCCGTCGGTCGGGTCCACTCTGATCGTGGTGCCACGGGCGTCGTTGCTGTGAAACCCGCGCCCGATGTTGAAGAACAGCTCGGTGTCGCTCCAGGGGCCGAGAATCAGAGAGAACTTCGGGCTGGCGAGCGCTTCCGTGACGCGGCCGGAGTTGGCGGCCACATTGCTGTCCACGGCGAACTCGAAGTCTTCGGCCCGGAGCCCGAATGCCGTCCTTATGCCGGGCCGCCACTGCGTGCTCAAGCTGGCGTAGGCCGAGTAATTCGTCTGGGTGACGGCATCCTCCCGGATCGTCTCGAATCGCTGCCGTGCCTGCGTGCGATACAGCCCCACCTTGCCGATATCATCGCGCCGCAATTGCGCACCGAGTGTCAGGTCGTTGGCGAGACCGCCCAAGGACAGTCCTCGGGTCCACGCAAACTCGCCGCCGACCACGCGCCGGTCGTCGAACTGCTCGAACTGATCGCCATTGTCCTGATCGGTAAAGTAAGAGAAATTGCTGACGAGGCTAAGTTGATAGTCGAGCGCATAGGCAACGGCCTTGAATCGTCCCGGCCCAAGCGTGCCTGTTCCGTTAAGTGACAGGCTGTACCGATGGGAGTTGCCGCCATCAGTCGGATCGATGTTGCCGAATCGGCTGATCGTGCCGCTTGCCACCGCGCGCTCGGGAATCTGATCGGTCGATTGCCACCGGCCGTCATAGCCTTGTGCGGTCACGCTCCAGTAGCCGTTCGCGGTGTCATGGGTGTAGCGCGCAATGCCGATGATTTTGCGCAGGTCCTCGGGCAGCGTCCACGGGCCGTCGTTGGTCATGTAGTCGAGACCGAGCAGCAGGGTTCCAGCGCCGACTTCCGGTGCGACGGCCACCAGGCCCCGTCGATAGGCATTCTGTCCGATCTCCAGCATCGCAAGCGGGCCATCGAGCTTGCGGCGATACCGCATGTCGACGGCGCCGGCCGCCGAGAAGTTGCCCGTGTCGGCGTAGTAGGTTCCCTTGCGGTATTCGATGGACTGGACCAGTTCGGGGATGACGAAGTTGATGTCCGTGTAGCCCTGTCCGTGCCCATGGGTGGGCATGTTGACGGGCACGCCATCCACGCTAGTCGCAAGGTCGGTACCATGGTCGAGATTGAAGCCGCGCAGGAAGTACTGGTTTGCCTTGCCGCTGCCACTGTGTTGCGTGACGACGAGTCCGGGCACCACTTCCAGTAGTTCACCCGTCCGCTGAATAGGACGAGATTGCAGCTGCTCTTCACCCACGATGCCCTGGGTCGCGGACTGCACGGTCCCTTGCAGTCGATCCAGCTGGCCGACGACCACGACCTCCTCGAGGCTCGCGGTCGGGATGCCGCTCGCTGTTGCCGCCGTGGCCAGAAGGCTCCCTCCGGTGCCTAGCAGCAAAGGGAAGAGACGCTGCTTCTTTGTCATCACCGTGATCCCTCTGCGTTGGAGCGAACTCATCTCAAGGTCATACGTTCAATAGAGTGATTCGGATGCACCGCAGGCCGTGCGCGCAATCTAATCGAACAGTGAGGAGTTGGAAACCCCGGGTTTGCTTGTCCGACGGAATCCACGAGTTGCCATTTTCCGGAATTCCAGCCATGTTCTGCCGCGACCGGCGGTACCCATCAGTCGCTGGCCAATTTCAGAATGGGAGTCGCGTCATGTCGAAAGCCGGAACCAGAGCGTCCATCGTTGCGCGGAGCCTTGTGCTTGTCGCCTGCCTTGGTGGCATATTCGGATCGCAAGTTCGAGCCCAGCAAGCGTTCGTCGATGATGCCGGGCGGACTGTCACGCTGCCGGCGAAAGTGTCGCGTGTCTTTGCGGCGGGTGCGCCTGCGGACGTACTGCTCTATACGCTGGTACCGGAGATGCTGGTCGGCCGCAATCAAACGCCATCAGCAGCCGCGATGGAGTTCATTCCACCGCGGTTCAGGACGCCTGTGGCGATTGCCAGTCTGCCCAATGCCGATGACGACAAGGCGGATTCCGAACTGCTGGCGCTGAAGCCGGACGTCTACATTGACTATGGCGATGTGGCGCCCGACTACGTAGCGTCGCTCACCAACGTGCAGCAGCGCACCGGGATTCCGTCGATCATCCTGGACGGCCGTCTCGAGAAGATCCCGGAGACGTACCGCAAGCTGGGTGCAGCGCTCGGCGTGAAGTCCAGGGGTGATCTGCTCGCCGCACATGCGGAGCGGATCCTCGCGAAATACGCCGGACTGCTTGCGAAACCAGGCTCTGGTCCGCGTCCACGCGTCTATCTGGCCTGCAACGCCGATGGGACGAGTCCCTGTCTGGAAGGGGAAGGCAGCGCCGAGATCGCGAGACTGCTTGGGGCCCTCGATGTCGCGGGTGCCCTCGTCGACAAGCCTGCGCAGCGCCCGACGATCGAGACTATTGCAGCATGGAATCCCGACGTCATCGTCGCCGTGAACCCGGCGGCGCTCGCCCGGATGCGGACAGATCCTGCATGGCAAGCCGTTCCGGCGGTCACGAAGAACCGCATTGCCGTTGCACCGACGCTGCCATTCAACTGGGGCCCACGTCCGCCGTCAGTCAACCGTCTGCTGGGGCTGATGTGGCTTGCGCATGTGTTGCCCGGTCGATCCTTCGATGCCGGATTTTATGGCGAGGTGCGTGCCTTCTTTGCTGAATTCTATCAGATCGCGCTGACCGACGAACAGACAAAGCGCTTGCTCGGTAACTAGGAGCCTGGAATTGTGCGAGCCGGTTCCACGCTGTCCTGTCGGCCGTGAGGGCTGCTGGTCAATGCACCGCCCCCGTCACCTTAGGGAGTTTCCACAATCACAATTAATCGCCAGAGGGTTCCGGGCCGCCTGCGACGGTTGTAGAATCGCCACCTGATGCACGCTGCCATCAATAAGTTCATCGCGCGCTTCCCCATCCTGGGGGTGCTGACGGCTGCGCTGCTGTTTCGCGCGCTGATTCCGGCGGGCTTCATGCCCGCGCAGGGCGCGAATGGCGAAATCGTCATGCAGCTGTGCTCCGGTTTCGCCACGAAATCGGTGTCGGTCAGCTTTGACGACGATGGCGTGCCGGCGACAG
>JBEBIT010000042.1:0-29939 GCA_040080215.1 Steroidobacteraceae bacterium | reverse complement strand
GTGGTGAGATCGCCGAACATGTCCTGGCTGATGCCGAAGCTGGCCGTGTTGGCCGTGTAGTCGTTTTCCTTGCTGTTGCTGTAGTCGAGGCTGTAAGTGGACTTGCCCCGGAGGTAGGTGACGCCGAGGCTCTCCTGCTTGCGTTCCTCCTTGTAGGGGCTCGCGGTGGTGAGCACGTCAATGGATGCACTCGATACCATATCGACATAGTAGTTGGCGGAGACGGAGTACTTCTCCGCGAACTTCTTGCGGACAAGCAGGGAGGGGCCATCGATCTTCACCCCGCCACCTTCGTAGCGGTGGTACAGCAAGTCGGCCCGATCCTCTGGAAGCACGGCGGCATGCGCCCATTGCGGGAGCACCAGCAGCACGACGAGTACCGCCTGACATTGCGCCAGCTTGGCCACCAGATTCTTCATGATCAGTTGCACCCGCAGCCACCACCCGCGCCACCCAGCGCGCCCCGGGCGCCCTCGCGGGCCTCGTAGACGTGGTGTGTATACGCGCTCGAAACGGGATTGGGGTCCATCGACATGATCGGATCCGCCAGCGCGGCACGCTCGTAAGGCTTGACCCACGGCTCGATGTGGCCGCACCCGCCCAGCATCGTCGCGGAGAGCAGGAGGGCGGAAATCCGGGGAAGACGTCCGCGCAAGGCAGGACCAACGCTGTTCTGCATGGTCTACTCCTTCAGCAGGGCCCGGATCTGATTGAGGTATTCGCTTTCATCGCCGGCCTTGTAGCCGCGATGCAGGTATCGGACGTTGCCCTTCCGGTCGATGAATACGGTGCTCGGCATGGCATTGACCGAGTACAGCTGGCTGACTTTGTTCTCCTTGTCGAACAGGATCGGGAAGGAGACCGGAATCTTGGCGAGCATGACCTCGGCATCCTTGGTATCTGCTTCCACGTTCACGCCGAGAAGCTTGAAGCCGAGCGATTCATACTTCTTGTGCATCTGGTCGAGCAGCGGCATCTCCTGGCGGCAAGGGCCGCACCAGCTGGCCCAGAAATTGATCATGACAACCTGGCCCTTGAGGTCATTGAGCGCGACCGTTCCGCCGCTGCGGGCCGGCAGGCTGAACGCGGGTGCGGGTCCATTGCTTGCACCCATGAGTGCGGCACACCCCACCACGAAGGTGGCAACGGCGGCGGCCCGTAGACCGGAGCGGCGAGGGGGGCTGGTATTGGCGGTTTCCATTGCTTCAGCTTCCTTTGTCATTGCAGCAAGCGCGTGGCGATTGGGTTCAGAAGAAGACGGTCAGGCCGAGGTGGGTTTCAAGATTGTGCGAGGTCTTGTTGGTCCCGAGCAGATCCGTATCGAACACGTGGTCGCGAAAATCGAGATGGATCGCCGTCCAGTCCGTGAGCAGCAGGCGATAGCCGACTCCAGCGTTGATCGAGAACAGGTCGTCGCCCCCGAAACGGGTGCTGCCGACCCCGCCGATAAGATACAGGGCCGTATTGTAGGCGTGATTCCGGCCGATGAAGATCTCGCCCGGCAGCGCGTTCCAGCCCGCCGACAAAGTGTAGTAGCGATAGTCCCGCTCGCTATCGACCAGCAAAGGAGCGGATCCCGACAGGCTCTCATAGCTGGTCTTGCCTGCACGGGTCTGGCCGATGGCGCCTTCTACAAAGAAATCCTCTGTAATGTGGTACGCCAACCGGACTCCATAGACCGTATTGGTTCCAAAGTCCTCGATGCCGAGGATGCCTGCAAATGCACCGACCTCGAAATTCTCTGTTTCGATCCTGGGCGTGACGATCTCGCGACGCGCGACTTCCGGCTGGATGACGGGCTGGTCACCGGGCGAGGGCGCGGCGACCTCCGGGGTTTCATCGCTGTCCCGCCCCAGGCCAAGGAGCGCGCACCCCGGCAAGGCCGTCGCCATCGCGACGCTCAGAAGAAAAAGGCGAATCCTGCTTTCCATTCATCCACTTCCTCATTGTCGTCGCGGCTCGTGAAGACCACGTTGCTGCGATACTCGATGCGGGCCATGAACCGACGCGTGAGATAGCCACGGAGGCCAACTCCAACATGTGCGATCTGGTCGGTTCGGTCGGGTCCTTGTACGAGCGTTGTCCTCGGGCTCATCATTATCATGCCGGTACCGAGCGTAAAGTAAGGTGAGACTCGCCATTCCGGAACGAAGGTATGGACGAGGCTGAGCGTCCCGAGGACGCCGTTCGAGAAGTTGCCCAGGATGTGCGATCCCGTCAGCTCCAGCGCGAGGCTATCGGTGAATGAATATGCACCGTAGACGGACAAGACGCTTGCGCCGCCGAAGTCTCCCGCCATCACGCCGGCTTCCCACCGACGACTCTCGAAGTCCCCCCTGGACGGTTCCTTGAGTTCAAGGGGGTCGCCTTTGAGACCCAGGGTGGCCAGGATTTCGGCTCTTGAGACCCAGCCTTCCTTGCCGCGGTCACTGCGGACCTTGAACCAGTCCGTGCGCTGTTTCAGTACCGTAACAGTCAGGCCGCGGTCGATGACGTAGAAAACGGGATATCCGCGACCCGGGCCGGTATGCAGTTCGAGGTAAGGATCGGCGACGACCACCTGGTACTCGTCGGCGGCCGAGGCCGTCTGCCACACGGTGGACTGCAGTAACAGCAGACCCATGACCAGGCCCGCGCGGCGGATCCGTCCCTGCATCCATGATCTCGATAGCGGCATCAATTCACCGGTACGGCAAAGGGATCATTGTAGTACTGACCACCGATGTCCACCCACTCCGATATCAAGCGAAGTTCCGCCGGCGTCAGTCGGCCGGCATGGGTACCGCCATTGCCGAAAACGCCGAAGAAGCGCGAACCCCGTGCGTTGCCGGCAGCCATCGGACCGGCAATCGGGACCAACTGGAACTCGGGGAGTCCAGTGTTCGGGTTGATTATCTGGACAAGCCGGTCCTGAAGCTGGCCCATTGCATTCAGCTCCTGTTCGTTGTCCGTGAACAACAATTCGCGATACGAATTGAGCTGCTCCGGATTGTCTGGTGACGGTCCGCCCGTCAGGTCCAGCTGTGCAGCAGGGAGCTGTGCCTGCGCCATTGCATTGACGGGCCCGTGGCAGCTGGTGCACACGTTGTCGCCGATGACCATGTTCATGCTGTTCAGTACGGGTCTCGGCTTGCTCCAGATCGGCTGCAGGTGAGCGACGTAGTTGATCGTTACCCGACAAAGGCTGGACCACGCCTGGCTGCATTGGGTGGGCACGGGAAGCGGAGTATCGAGGCGCGTCGTGCAAAGGTGCCTGGAGGTCAAGTCCGCCGGATTATTGCGCACATCGGTGGTCACTGCCGTATAGCACCGATCGAAGCTTGCGACTTTCGAGGGAGCCGGCGCGGTCCAGAGGTCGTTGAAGATCAGATTGACGCTGGGGCTGCAAGCGCCACCCAGTGAAGAACTGATCGGGCACATGATGCGACCACGAGTCTCGGCCATGGTCTCGCCGGGATTGCCCTGCAGCGTGGTGTCTGTTCCGGGGAAGAGTCCGTCAGCGGGAGCGCCGGGATTGATCATGGCAAACAGGTTGCTCCGCCCGTGTGAGCGCGGCGGGGTCGTCGCCGGATTGTGGCACCCCCCGCAGGTCACGACTTCGCCTGGACGAAGCTGCAGCCAGCTCTGGTGGCGTGTGCCTACGCGCTGACCGTTCCCATCCACGATGCTGATGGCAAATGCGACATTGGCAGGCACTTTGGCCTTGATGGATCCGTCGGGCTCGATGGGGATGTAGCCGAGGATATCCTTCAGGCCAAGCCCGCGATTGGGGCCGAATGCCTGGTCGAGGAGGTCTGGATCAAGTGTGAGGTCATCCGGGATGGAGACAGGCTTCTCCAGTCGCACGAACTGTGCCTGTCGAGGCGCTGCGGGCGTTGTCCGCGGATTGCGCGTGGCGATCAGGCCGCCCGTCGCACTGTCGACGCCGTCGATGTCGTAGACGCTCTTGATGTTCAGGATACCCACGCCTTCTCCGGCCAGGTTGGCATCGAGATCCACACCCACGGTCTTGTCGATGATCACGGGAGGCGCCCCGCGAGCAGCCGCAGCCACGACGTCTGTGTAGATGATGCCTTCAGTGGGTGCGACGATGGGAGCCTGGGTATTCTGGCCGACGTCATAGATATATACGCCATAAAGTGGCGCTGCCGGCAGTGCGGCCGGGTCGCTCAGGTTCGTGCTCGTGCAGGGGAGAACACGGGCATTCAATGTCACGCGGCACTGGCTCCAGCTGACCAATACCCTGTTCGTGCCGTCCCACAACGGGAAGGCCGAGCGATATCGGCCTCCCGGCGAGGGACCGGGAATCGTGCGCACGTCGGTAACGGTCACTCGAGTCTGCGCGGGTCCAGACAGGACACCGGCATTTGGCAGGGTCGGCTGGGTGTTCTCTACGTAGTTCGTGGTATCGATGGTGATCAGATCGCCGCCTTCGTCCGTGTCCGAGAAGGGACGGATCAACGACATGAGCTGGCCACTTTGCGTTGGCCGCGGGCTCATGAACTGGATGGTGCTTCCGGCACTACCGGTCGCATGGCTATGGGAGCCGTACAGCAGTTCCAGCGCAGTGCCGTCCGGATTCATGCGATACAGGCTGATTCGGTCACCGCCCACGGCGCCTTCCCATCGGCTGAAAACCACCTGCCCGTTGGGCAATATGCTGGAATCGAAATCGTGACTCTGGTTGTACGTGACCTGGTGGATGTCACTGCCGTCCGCATTCATGACGTGGAGTACGAATGCGGGCTCGTTGTTGTTCTCGTCCTGGGCGGAGTACTGTGGTTTGCCTTCGTCCAGCAATATCGCCTTTGATTGCCGCTGGCGCGTTGAAGCAAACACAATGCGGCCATCGGGGAGGTAGTGCGGGAAGCGGTCGTGGCCTTCCTCTGCCGTGGTATCGGCGCCAATGACGCGGTGCAGGGCCTTGGTCGTCAGGTTGTATTCCCAGATGTTCCAGGTTGGCTGGTCCTCTTCATCGGCGCCTTCGATGAACTTGGCACGCATCGAAAAGACGACTTTGCGTCCATCGAAAGACACATCAACGTCGCTTACGTCACCAAGACCTTGCGTAATCGCGGCAGTCAGATTCGTCTCGGCGGCAGTCGGAGAAGCACGGTCGCGCATGAACAGGTCCGCACCGATCCGGAAGGTCCTGAGTTCGCGGGCATCGCTCGGCGGATCCAGGGGGTCTGGCACTGGCCGCTTGATGTAGAAGACCGGGAAATCGAGGACGACGGGGTCTGCGCTCTGGCCGCTGCCCAGGGTGACGTTGTTGCCTTCGCCACCGCCACAGCCCGCAAGCACGGCAAGGAAAGTGGCAGCGATCGCCAGCGGCGCCCGACGAACCGCGGCAACAAACGCGCCCCTCGCTCCCCGCTGCGGTGGCTCGCGATTCAACTGAACATTCGCAGGTTGCTGATTCATTCCGAGGACTCCGGAGGGCCTGTTCGTTGAGCGGCATGCGCCAAGCTGAGCGCTGACACGACCGTTCAAGAAGTGCCCAGCATGATCGACGCGACATATTCCACGATCCGTTAACGCTGTCACAGAAGATCGGATCTGGTCCGTGGTTTTCTGCTGCGGCGAGCGTAACTGTGGATGGAATCCCGAATGCCATGTCTCCTTCCTGCGACGTCTCGAAGGCGAGACAGCTGCAATCGGGGAGACTCGCTTCGTATAGTCGTCACAGATGAGCTGGAGTGCGTCTTGGGACTGCGGCCAAACATGAATTGCCTGGAGGGATGAGCGAATGCAACGGCACACGATGACAATGGCGCCAGGGATGAGCGCCGGCATTGCCTACGCAGTGATTGCCGGGATGCTGCTCAGTGCACTGTCGCCCGCCGCATTCTCAGCACCGAGAGACCAGGCAAAGCGAATTCACGATCGGCTTGTCGGCACTCCACCGTCCGAGGCCACGCTGAACCAGATGGCAGTGCTGATTACCAGCACCAGTGACACCAATGGAGCGCTGCAGGCAGCCAACCTGGCGATCGACCGGACCCGGACCGAATCAAGCCCCTTCTACAACGTCACATTGAAGAACTTTGCCACGCCGTGGACCAATAGGGACCAGACTGTCTTTGCTCCGTTGAACGACTACACGGCGACGGTCATCGGCATGGTCCGTGACGATGTGCCGTTTAATACCGTGCTGTCGGATGACATCCTTTACACCGCTTCGAGCGGTGGCGCACCCGCCTATTCGCCGGCCAACAACGACCACTACCAGTATCTGGAAGACAACCACGTCGATCTTCGGACTGCCTTGCAGCAGACCACGCAGTCGTCGTTGAACGGGCTTCCGCCGGCTGCCACCGCCGGCGTCATAACGAGCCGGGCGGCCTCGCAGGCGTTCTTCGTTCTCGGTACCAATCGCGCGATGTTCCGCTTCACGATGATGAGCCACATGTGTCGCGACCTCGAGCAGGTGCATGACACTTCACGCCCCCCCGACAGAATCCGTCAGGACGTGAGCCGAAGCCCCGGTGGTGACAGCCGGCTCTTCCTCAACAACTGTGTCGGCTGCCACAGCGGCATGGATCCAATGGCTCAGGCGTTTGCCTACTACAACTTCGACGAGACTGCCGGAAGGCTCGTCTACACGCAGGGACAGGTCCAGCCCAAGTACCTGATCAACTCCGATAACTTCAAGACGGGTTTCGTCACCCCGGACGACCATTGGAGCAACTACTGGAGAAGCGGTCAGAACTCGCTTCTGGGATGGTCCCAGTCGCTGCCCGGAAAGGGACAAGGAGCGAAGTCGCTCGGCCAGGAGCTGGGTAGCAGCGACGCTTTCGCACAGTGCCAGGTCGAGAAGGTATTCAGGAACGTCTGTTTCCGCTCACCGAGTGATGCAGCGGATCGCGGTGAAGTGCAGCGTATCGTCGGCGTATTCAAGAATGGCAATTACAGCCTGAAGAGCGTGTTTGCGGAAACGGCTGTCTACTGCAGGGGCGATTGAGGAGAGATGCAACTCATGACGCATAACATTTCGCCCCGCGTTGCGCGACTCGCTGGTACGGCGCTGCTGCTGGTCCTCGGACTGGCAGGTTGCGGCGGCGGTGCTGAAACCGCGCAGAACCCGTTGACCTCCGCGCCGACGCAGCCTGCTTCGTATACGGGTCCGACCCCGGCAACGGCTGACATCCAGGCCTTCAAGATCAGTGTCTGGGACAACGTCAAGGCTGACAACCGCTGCGGCTCGTGCCACAAGCTGGGCGGACAGACTCCTGATTTCGCCCGCATGGACGATGTGAACCTCGCCTACCAGCAAGCGCTCGGCGTCGTGAACCTCGCGTCCCCTGCTGACTCGAGAATAGTCACCAAGGTCGCTTCCGGACATAACTGCTGGCTCGCCGACAATGCCAGCTGCGGCGCCATTCTCACTCGCTGGATCAGCGACTGGGCGAGCGTAACGCAGAGCGGCGGAGGCAAGACGATTCAATTGACGGCCCCTCCACTGAAGGATCCGGGGTCCAGCAAGAGCTTCCCGGTTTCTCCGCCTGCCGAATTCGCGGCGATTCACAATCTCCTGAAAGCCAACTGCGCAGGGTGCCATAGCTCGCAGTCGGCGACTCAACAGCAGCCCTTCTTCGCTTCCAGTGACGTAGCCGAGGCGTATGCGGCGGCCAAAGTGAAGATCAATCTGGATAATCCGGCGCTATCCCGTTTCGTGGTTCGCCTGCGCAGTGAGTTCCACAACTGCTGGGCCCCGCCCGCGACGAGCAGCCCGGACTGTGCGGCCAATGCCAATGTAATGCAGGCGGCTATCCAGGCCATGAGCAACGCGATCGCTCCGACGCAGGTCGATTCAACGCTCTTCCTGAGCAAGGCGCTGTCGATGTACGACGGCACTGTCGCCAGCGGCGGGAACCGCTACGACACGAATGTGATCGCGCTTTACGAATTCAAGACCGGGTCCGGGAACATCGCCTACGACACGAGCGGCGTGGAGCCGGCATTGAATCTGACGATGTCCGGGGCCGATACCAGCTGGGTAGGCGGGTGGGGTATCCAGATCCTGTCAGGCAAGGCGCAGGGTTCAACCGCAGCCAGCAAGAAGCTCCATGACCTGATTGGCGCTACAGGAGAGTACTCCATCGAGGGATGGGTGGTGCCGGCCAACGTCACGCAGGAGCAGGCTCACATCATCAGCTACTCGGGTGGCACGACGGCCAGGAACTTCACCCTCGGCCAGACGATGTACAACTACGACGCCTTTGGCCGCAGCAGCACGACCAACGCCAACGGTTCCCCCGCGCTGTCGACGGCGGATGCCGATGAGGACTTGCAGGCGGCGCTGCAGCATGTCGTGGTGACCTTCAATCCGGTTTCTGGCCGAAAGATCTACGTCAACGGCGTGTTTACTGGTGATTCAGAGTCGTCAGGCGGAACGTTGGGGGCCTGGGACGATACGTTTGCGTTCGTTCTCGGTAACGAAGTGAGCGGCAACCGTCAGTGGCAAGGTACGTTCCGCCTTGTGGCAATCCACAATCGCGCACTGACGCCTGCCCAGGTGCAGCAGAACTTCGAGGCCGGCGTGGGTCAGAAGTACTTCCTGCTGTTCAGCGTAAGTCATCTCGTGAACGTGCCCCAGAGCTACGTCATGTTCGAGGTCAGCCAGTACGACAGTCACGCCTATCTCTTCAATACGCCGAAGTTCATCAGCCTTGATCCGGCCGCGCGGCCCGGAAGCATAGCGATTCGCGGGATGCGGATTGGCCTCAACGGCGCCGAGCCGACGGTGGGCCAGGCATACAAGAGTCTGGACACGACCATCACGGATTCCCTCTACACCGCCACGGCGGGTCAGGCGATCTCCAATGTCGGAACGATCATCGGACTCGAAAAAGGGCCGCAGTTCGACGAGTTCTATCTCTGTTTCGACCAGCTGGGCAGCCATTCAAAGGTCTGTTCGACTGATGCGCAAGCGGTGGCGCCGGCGGTTGCGAACGTGCCGCGGCCTTCGGATATCGGCGTCCGCACGTTCGAGGAGATCGCCGCGACGATGGCCAGCATTACGGGCGTCAGCCCGAATGTCACGGCGATCCGGAATACCTATGCCAACGTGAAGCAGCAGCTCCCGAATACGGAGAACTTCGGCGGGTTCCTGGCGGCACACCAGGTGGGCCTGGCGCAGCTCGCGATTTCGTATTGCAGTGCTCTGGTCGACGATGACACCAAGCGGGGGCAGTTCTGGGGAGTACCGGAAGTCCTGAACGCGGATCTTTCTACCCAGGGCGGTCTTGACCGACTGATCAATCCGCTCCTGGATCGAACGATGGGCCTGACTCAACTTGCCAGCAATCCGGATCGGGCGACAGTCAAGTCGGAACTCGAAAGTCTGGTGAGCACCCGTCTGTGCTCGTCCGGGTGCAACGCAACCCGTACGCGGGTGGTCACCAAGGCGGTCTGTGCGGCCGCAATCGGCAATGCCGTCACGCTGGTTCAGTAATTCGTCTGCAGTCAACGTCCGCAGAGGCTCAAGTCATGTTCAGAAAGCGCAAACGCGGTCATCTCGGGTTGAACCAGCCGCTCCGTCATCCCGACCATTCCCGGCCGGTTACGCGAAGGGACTTCCTTGCGCAGGGCTTCATGACGGGCGCGGCTACCGTCGTCGCGCCGTCGCTCCTCGGAATGCTGGCCACACCAGGCAAGAGCTGGGCGGCGCTGTCGCCCGACATTCTGGCGTTGAAGGATCCATCCATCTGCAATATCCAGGCTGGAGCAGGGAAGATCCCTTTCATCTGCTTTGACCTGGCAGGCGGCGCCAATCTTGCGGGTTCAAACGTGCTGGTGGGCAAGGAAGGCGGGCAGAGAGACTTCCTGACGACTGCGGGCTATTCCAAGCTGGGTCTTCCCGGCGACATGACGCCGGCAAGTGCAACGACCAACTTCATCGAAAGCAGGATGGGGCTGCTGTTCCATACGGACAGCGCCTTCTTGCGCGGCATGTTGACGACCATGCAGGTGTCCACGATGGCGAACATCGATGGAGTCATCATTCCTGCGCGCTCGGAGAACGATACTTCGACCAATCCGCACAACCCCATGTACGGTATCGCCAAGACCGGCTCCCGCGGCGAGTTGCTGACGCTTATCGGTTCACAGAGTTCGGATTCAGGCGGAAACTCGATGGCACCGGCCATGATGATCGATCCCAAGATCAGGCCGACGAAAGTCGACAGAACCAGTGACGCGACCGGACTGATCGATACCGGCGAACTCGGGACGCTGTTGCCGCAAGCAGATACTGTCGCGGTGATGGAGTCGATAGAGAGGGTCAGCTGGAACAAGCTGGGTCGGGTTACCACCGGGCTCAGTTCCGATGCGGAAGCCAAGAAGCTCGTTCGCTGCGGGTACGTGAAGACGGCGTACCTCGCGGATTCGTTTGGGGACCCTACGGTAACGGATCCTTCCCGCGATCCGTTCATCCCCGGGATCTTTGCAGGGGTAGGGGGCATGAACGCCGACCGGGAATATGAAAAGACTGCGGCGGTCATGAAGCTTGTCGTCAACGGCTATGCCGGGGCGGGGACCATTTCGATGGGCGGGTTCGACTATCACACGGGCGACCGGGCGACCGGCGAAATGCGCGACTTCCGGGCAGGACAGTGCATGGGTGCCTGCCTTGAGTATGCTGCCCGTATCCAGCAGCCCTTGATGCTTTACGTCTTCAGCGACGGTTCCCTGTCCAGCAACGGCATGGTGGACAACTCCACGGGCGGGCGAGGCAAGGGTGTCTGGACCGGCGACAATCAGCAAACCGGAGCGGCATTCTTCCTTGTCTACAATCCCACGGGAAAGCCGAACCTCCTGATTCCTGGGCGGCAGATTGGCTACTTCCGTCCCACGGGCGACGTCGAAACCGGCGGCAGCGTGGCGGCGAACAACGTCAATCTGCTCGTCGAGACCGTCATTCTCAACTACATGGCTCTGCACGGCGAACAGGGCCAGTTCCGTACCTTGTTCCCGACCTCCAGCATCAGCAACGCGTTGATCGACAGCATGGTCGCATTCGCACCCATCTGAACCGATCGCTTGCGGGGAAGCAGGGTCCATAGGGGTCCGGCGTCTCTGGTTCCTTCCCGGCGGGTCAGGCTGGCGTTCACCCCCAGCCTGACCTGCTACTATTCTGCGCCGTGTACACCCACATTTTTTCAGAGGCTCCAAGGCGCATGAGCTTCCCGCTCGCCGGCCCCGCCCGGCTTCTGATGGTTCTGCTTCTGGTTTTTTCGACGAGCCTCGCCGTGGCGGCGGAAGGTGATATCACGCCTGCCGCTCGTCCCCGGATCGGATTGGTGCTGAGCGGCGGTGGCGCGAGGGGGGCCGCACACGTTGGGGTGCTCAAGGTTCTTGAGGAGATGCGCATCCCCATCGATGCCATCGCCGGAACCAGCATGGGCGCGGTAGTCGGCGGATTGTATGCCTCTGGAATGTCTGCGGCAGAAATCGAAGGTCTCCTGGGTTCCGTCGACTGGCAGGACGCACTCCGTGATCGCCCCCAACGAGCGGAGCTCGCGTTTCGTCGCAAGCAGGACGACAGGAACTTCCTGGTGCGATATGCCCTCGGTGTCAACAAGGATGGTTTCGCCCTTCCGAAAGGTCTCATCCAGGGTCAGAAGCTCAGTCAATTGCTGAGAAGCGCCACGGTTCCCGTGGCAGAAATCCAGGACTTCGACCGATTTCCAGTACCGCTGCGCGTAGTGGCCACGAACCTGGAAACGGGTGCCGCGGTCATCGTGGCGTCTGGTGATGTGGTGACCGCGATGCGCGCGAGCATGGCGGCGCCCGGCGCATTTACGCCGGTCGAACGCGGGACAGAGTTGCTGGTCGATGGGGGGCTCGTCCAGAACCTGCCCGTCGACACGGCGCGCAAGATGGGTGTCGATATCCTGATCGCAGTGGATGTCAGCTTTCCATTGAGCCAGAGGGACGCGCTCGATTCGCCTCTCGAGATGACCAATCAGGCCTACGCCATCCTTATCCGCAATCGCACGCTCGAGCAGCGCGCTACGCTCGGCTCACAGGATGTGCTCATCGAGCCGCAGCTCGGTGACATGGCATCAACCGAATTCGACCGGGTTGTGGAAGCGAAGCAGGCAGGCGAGGCGGCCGCTCGCGCAAGTGGCCCGGCGCTCGCGTCCTTGGTGCTGGATGCAGAGGGCTATCAACGTTACCTCGCCGGTCGGAACCCACTGCCAAAGGATGTGCCGGTGGTACGTTTCGTCAGGGTGGACGAGGGATCCGGGAGGTATGCCCGTGCGATCGACTCTGCCATGTCCGATCTGGTGGGGCGTCCGCTGGACAAGGACCAGATCCAGAGTCGCATGATGTCGCTCTATGCGCTAGATACGTTCGAGTCCATCGACTACTCGGTGGTTCAGTCGGGCCCCGACGCCGGCATCGAGTTCAAGCTGAGGCGCAAGAGCTGGGGGCCCAACTATGTTCGCGTCGGGCTCAATCTCGAAGATGATTTCGAGGGGAACAGCCGTTACAACGCCGCTGCGCGCTTCATCATGACGGAGCTCAACTCGATGAACGCAGAGTGGCTCACCGATGTTCAGATTGGTGATAATCCCAAATTGTTCACCGAGTTCTATCAGCCGCTGTCCTATGGGAATCGCTACTTCGTGGCGCCGAAGTTCGATTTCGAACTCCGCAACCTGCAGGTCGTGGAACCCTCTGGGGAGATCGTCGAGTTTCGTGAACGCAGTTACCAGGTTGGCCTTGATGTCGGCAGGGAGATTTCCAGCTGGGGCGAGGCTCGGGTCGGCGTCAGGCGAGGCAACCAGAAGCGGCGTGTACGCGTAGGCGACCTCACCATTCCGACTCAGGAGTTTGATCGCGGCGGTTACTTCTTCCGCTTCTCGTATGACAAGCTGGATAGCATCTATTTTCCACGCCGCGGTCAGCAGTTCGAATTCGAGTGGACGGCGGAGCGTGAGGGGATGGGAGCTACGCAAAGCGCCGACACTATCGAGGCGCGGTGGCAGATCGCCCGCTCGAGCGGCAGGTACAGTCTGATCTTCTCGACGGACTTTGGTACGACGCTGGACGATGGTCCGACGCCCCAGAATCTCTTCACGCTTGGTGGATTCCTGAACCTTTCCGGGCTGTCTCCCGGTGCGTTGACCGGACCGCACTACGGGATCGGCAGACTGATCTTGTATCGACAGATCGGTCGCGGCGGCTCCGGTGTGCTGGATTTTCCGGCGTACGCCGGCGTGTCACTGGAAGCGGGCAATACGTGGCAGGACAGGAGAGATGCGGGTCTCGGCAACCTGAAGCGGGATGCGAGTCTCTTCCTCGGGGCCGATACGATACTGGGCCCCGTCTACCTTGCAACGGGGTTCAATGAGGGTGGGGAGACTGCGTTCTACCTGTTCCTGGGCAGAACGTTCTAGTCAGTCCTTGTCCACGACTTCGAATCGAAGTGCCGGCTGGTCACCAGGCCGGAAGTAGATGTACTTCTGGCTCATCTCCGCGAGTGCTTGATCACGATCTCGCTGGGTCGCGTACCAGTGCTCCTTGTTCCAGTCATCGCCTACCAGATTCCTGAAGGGATCTCCGGCATTGAGCCTGACACGAATACCGAAAGGTCGGCGTTCTGGCAGGGGCGAGCGCAGGTTATGCTCGTGACAGACGGGCATGATGTTTAGAACCTCGGGTTAGGCATCGAGCAGCATTAGCTTACAGTACTGTTTGCCAGGCGGAACACCCACAACGACTCCGCGTCGTGAGGGTGGTCGGCCTGGCGGCATGGACAGCCCGGACAATGCGTTCGCATCAAATGACGGCATCGACGATTGCGTTCAAGGTCTGGCTGGGACGCAGGGCGGCCGCTGCTTTCGCTACGTCCGGGTGATAGTAGCCGCCGATGTCGACGGCCTTGCCTTGTGCGGCGTTGAGTTCGCCGACAATCCTGCCTTCATTGGCGGAGAGGCGATCGGCGATCGGGGAAAAGAGCGACTTCAATCCGGCATCCTTCGATTGGGCTGCCAGGGCTTGCGCCCAGTAGAGCGCAAGATAGAAGTGGCTGCCACGGACGTCCAGCTCGCCGGTCTTGCGCGACGGCGACTTGTCGGTCTCCAGGAATTTGGCGTTGGCGTTGTCCATGGCTGCAGCAAGCACGGCGGCCTGCGCGTTGCCGGTCTTTGCCGCAAGGTCCTCGATCGACACTTGCAAAGCCAGGAACTCTCCAAGCGAGTCCCAGCGCAGATGACCTTCCTCGAGGAACTGCTGCACATGCTTGGGTGCCGAGCCACCCGCGCCGGTCTCGTACATGCCGCCGCCCGCAAGTAGCGGGACGATGGACAGCATCTTGGCACTGGTGCCGAGCTCGAGGATCGGGAAAAGGTCTGTCAGGTAGTCGCGCAAGACGTTGCCGGTAACCGAAATCGTGTCCTTGCCGGCCCGCAGGCGCTCCAGGGACGCCCGCGTTGCCTCGACGGGCGAAAGGACGCGGATATCCAGTGCAGCCGCATCCAGCTCTCCAAGATACTTCTTCGCTACGGCGATCAGGTTACGGTCATATGCACGCTGCTCATCGAGCCAGAAGAATGCGGCCGCTCCGGTTGCGCGCGCCCGATTGACCGCGAGCTTCACCCAGTCGCGAATCGCGATGTCCTTGGTCTGGCACATGCGCCAGATATCGCCCTTGGACACGTCGTGCTGGGTCAGTGCCTTGCCGCTCTCGTCGACGACCCGGACCACTCCCTTGGCGGAGATCTCGAAAGTCTTGTCGTGCGAGCCGTATTCCTCTGCAGCCTGTGCCATGAGGCCAACATTGCTGACGCTTCCCATCGTTGGGACGTCGTAAGCGCCGAGCTTCCTGCAGTCCTCGATCACGGCCTGATAAACGCCGGCATAGCACCGATCCGGGATCATCGCGATCATGTCCCGCAATTTGCCGTCCGCGCCCCACATGCGACCAGACGTCCTGATCGCCGCAGGCATGGACGCATCGATGATCACATCGCTCGGAACGTGGAGATTGGTGATTCCCTTATCGGAGTCGACCATCGCCAGGGCGGGGCGCGTGGAGTACACCGCAGCCAGGTCGGCTTCAATCTCGGCCTTCTTTGCCTCGGGCAGCGACTTGATCTTTGCATACACGTCGCCGATTCCGTTGTTCGGGGTAATGCCGAGATCCTTGAAGGTGGCACCATGCTTCTCGAATACGTCTTTGTAGTACACGCTCACTGCATGGCCGAACATGATGGGGTCCGAGACCTTCATCATCGTGGCCTTGAGATGGAGCGACAGCAGCAGGTTTTCGGACTTGGCCGAGTTGATGGTCGCCGTGTAGAACTCGCGGAGGGACTCACGCTGCATGAAAGTCGACGCAATGATTTCGTTGTCGCGAACCTTGATCGCGTCCTTGAGCGTCGTTGCAGTGCCCTTTTCATCCACGAACTCGATGCGCAGGGTGCCAGCCTTGCCGATGATGGCGGACTGCTCGTTACCGTAGAAGTCGCCGTGCGTCATGTGCGCGACGCGAGTCTTCGAGGCTGGTGACCATGCGCCCATGGAGTGCGGGTGCTTCTTTGCATACTGCTTGACAGCGTTGGCGACTCGCCGGTCCGAGTTGCCTTCCCGCAATACCGGGTTGACGGCACTCCCTAGCACCTTTGCGTAACGGGCCTTGATCGCCTTCTCCTCTTCGCTCTTCGGCGCTTCGGGGTAGTCGGGAATCCGATATCCTTGGGATTGAAGCTCCTTGATCGCGGCCTGCAGCTGCGGAATGGAGGCGCTGATGTTGGGCAGTTTGATGATATTGGCATCTGGCGTCTTGGCCAGCTGGCCGAGCTCGGCAAGGTCATCCTTCTGGCGCTGCGCGGGCGTGAGATTGTCGGGGAACGTCGCCACGATGCGACCGGCAAGCGAGATATCCCTGGTTTCGACGACGATGGACGCGGTCTTCGTGAAAGCCTGGACGAGCGGCAGCAGCGAGTAGGTTGCCAGCGCTGGTGCTTCATCCGTCAGGGTGTAGATGATCTTCGCGTCACTCATGGTCGTCCTTTCATTGGATTGGAATAGGCTCGGTTCGGCGCCGCGTGGCATGCCGACCAGCCCGTTAATATACCAAGCTTTGCGTCAGCCCGGAGCGTGCGCAGGGCGCAGTCGGGACATGGTCAGTCCCGGCGAGGGATGGCAGGGAATGGCCGGTAACAGCGCTTCCGGCTCAAGACTGGAGTTGGAGCCGGATTGCAAAAAGGCACGCTATCGGGGTAGCGCCACCGCATGGACGTTGGATGGCGACTTCCGTGGGTCGTTGCCGCCTAAGGGATTGCACGTATCGCTAGCCCGGTGGTTCGGCGCCCGGATTCTTGTCCTCAAGCGGGAACGTCGTCAGCGAGCCGTTGCCTGCGGGGCGAACCGGCGTCGTTGTCGATTGCCCGACGGGAGGATTGGTGACAGACCCCGCGGGTGGAGGCGCAGGGCTGGCCTGTGCGACAGGAGTCGAGCGCATCAGCGCCGCGAGGAATTTCTGGCCTGGTTCCGGTGCCTGAGTTGCCCCAGGCGCGATGATCTCGCTCGCCATGATTCCCTGGCGGCCGTAGAAGTCCTCATTGGATGAATGATCGATGGTGAGTGCGGAACCATCCAGTGCTACGCCCGCGAACAGGCCGCTTGCCCGCGAATAGGAGTAGACCTGCGCCGTGAAGCCAATGTCAGTGGCGGCCGATGTCTGTCTGCCCACCGGACCGGCCGCGACCGAGGCGTCCGCGCCCAATGTCACCTTGCCACCGACAATCCCCTCGATGCTGGCTCGCGACATGAATACGAGCACGATGTCTGTCGATTGCACGCCGATCTGGAATCCAAAGCTTCCACCGGCCAGATTGATGAAGACCGGATTGCTCCAGCTGCCGTCGTCGCGACGGACCGCCATGGCGCCCTTGCCGTAACGTCCCCCGATAGTGAGGCCCACCTTGATCACTCTAGGCACGACTGCGACGGCATAGGCTCGATCCAGAAGCCAACCTGGCACGTTCTGGTCAGGGGTCTGTCTCAGTTCATCGAGTACCTGGGCGGCCGTGGCAAGCCGCGTGTCCTGCCTTGGCCCGGCCTGAGCATCGTCCATTCCAATCAACGTCTGGAAAAGCAGGGCGATTGCAACGAGCGCTGCCAGGGGGCTTGGGCGAACTAGTGTCATGTGCGACTCCTGCGTGGCGCGCAGTCTACAGGTTGGTTTGCCGGGGCAACTCTAACAGATACGGTTGAGGTGTTGAGCAGCCATCCTTCATGGACAGCAACGCCGGCACTTCGTTCGCGAGCACCGCCGATGACCTGCGCGTTCGCCCCGTCTATCCGCAGTCAGCGACGGTTCTGGGCGTTGCCGGTTGACGCAGAGAGTGCATCGAGTTTTTCTTTTTCGCCGCGCGCCCCATAGAATTTTTCAAGGCGGCGTCGAGCCACGATCGTGGCGTCATCCTTGGCACCTTGCGAGTCGACCAGTTGCTGGTAACTTTCGCTCAGATACTTCTCCGCCTCCTTCGGTCGGTTAAGCCGGTAGAGCGCCTCACCGAGCGCGCTTGCAGATCGCGCGATCCGCGCCTGCGGCGCGCCGGTACGCTGCCAGCGATTGACGGCTGCCGTGAGCAAGGCTTCGGCATCGGCTGGTCTGCCGGTTTCGAGCATGATTTCGCCGAGTTGGTGCTCGGCCGACGCCACATACTGGTGATCAGCGGGCAGCGACGTGTTGTAAATGTCGAGCGCGGTCCGGGCCTCCTTTTCGGCCTCCGCAAACTTGCGCTTCTTGATCAGGACGCCTGCCAGTGACGTGTGGTAGTAACCCGTCATGAAGTGGCGGTTGCCGTGGGCTTTGCCGCCCGCGACCAGCGCCTCACGTGCAAGCTTTTCCGCATCGTCGAGCCGATTTTGTGCCTGTCTCGTCAGCGCCAGTGCGTCCATTGTTGCTGCCGTCCGCGGACTGGCGTCACCGTACAGAATGCGCTGCGCGCCCAGGGCCTGCTCGAGCAGCTTCCCGGCTTCGTCGGTTCTACCTCGTCGTGACAGGATGTCCCCCAGGAGGTACTGCGACATGACCCTGTCTGGATGCAGCTCCGGCAGGGAAATGCGATAGATGCGCTCTGCCTCTCTTGCGAGTTTTTCTGCGCCTTCCAGATCGTTCTTCCAGAGGCTGACGCTCATCAAGTCCGACAGTACCGTCGCGACCTCCGGGTGTTCCGGACCGAAAAGCTCGCTATTGAGCTTGGCGCTCTGTTCGAGGAAATCCTGCGCGCGATCCAGGTTCCCCCGCTGCAGTTCCATCTGTCCGAGGCCGACGAGAAGATCTGCCTTGGCGGCAGTCCGCTCCTGGCCTTGACTGCTGAGAATGCTGACGGCTTCATTGAACGATCGTTCCGACTCATCGAATCGTCCGAGCTCCCGCAGAGTCAATGCAAGCTCTGTCAGGGTTCCGGCGAGACCCGAGGTCCCAGGTGACGTGTTCTCCCTTCGAAGGCGGACGGAATCTTCAAGGTATACGACAGCGCGATCAAACTGGCCTTGCCGGCGATAAGCGCGGCCAATGGCTTCAAGCAGGCGGGCTCTCACGTCAGGCTGCTGGTTCAGGTCGCCACTGATGCGGCGACTTGCTTGGTCGAGCAGTTCGCGCGCCGTGACTTCCTTGCCCTGGTTCACGAACGGATCTGCCGCTGCAAAGACATCGAGCATGAAGTTGGAGACCTGTTCTGCCCTTTGTCCTTCCTGGGTCGCCCGGTCGCGTTCGTTGGCGATTCGCGTTGCCTGGATAGAGGTCATTACGGCGAATGCCGTGAGCAGAGTAATACCGGTGATCGAAGCTGCCACGCCAAACGCATGCCGGCGTACGAAGCGTTGCGAGTAGTACGCCCAGTTTCCCTGGCGGGCCACGACAGGCTCGCTGGCCAGGTGCCGGCGAAGATCCGCTGCAAGCTGTTCCACCGAGCCGTATCGATGCACAGCCTCTTTGCGAAGGGCGCGCATGACAATGGCGTCGAGATCCCCGACAAGGCGTTTCTCAAGTCGTTCCGGTGACACGCGGCGCGATGCGGCCAGGCTTGTTGCGGTAGTGCCCTTGGAGTCGAGGACGTCGACTGGTCGTCGGACCACCGTGCTGGGACGAGGCGGGTCCGTGACGCAGATCGAGCGTTCGAGCTCGAGCTGGCTGGTCGCCGTCACCGTGTAGGGACGTCTGCCGGTCAGCAGTTCGTACAGGACTACTCCCAGCGCATAGACATCGCTCGATGTAGTAACCGGGCGACCGAGGATCTGTTCCGGGCTGGCGTACTCCGGTGTCAGCAGCCGGTCGTTCATGCGCGTGAGCGCGAGCGACTGTGTGACCACCGGGCTCGCGTCCAGCAATTTGGCAATACCGAAATCCAGCAGCTTGGGGACTCCATCCTCGGTGACCAGGATGTTCGCGGGTTTGAGGTCCCTGTGCACCACCAGATTCTGGTGGGCGTACTGGACCGCCGTGCAGATCTGCAGGAACAGCTCCAGGCGGTCATCCATGTCCAGCTGCCGCTGGTCGCAATAGCGATCCACCGGGCTGCCGTGGACGTACTCCATTACGAGATAGGGCAGGCCCTTCTCGGTCTCCCCGGCATCCACGAGGCGTGCGATGTTCGGGTGATTGAGGCTGGCCAGGATCTGCCGCTCAGCACGAAAGCGCATGCTCATGTCGGGATGCAGTGCCGCACTCTCGACGATCTTGACGGCGACTTGCGCGGAGTACTGGCGATCCGAACGCTCTGCCAGGTAGACAGAGCCTGCACCGCCGTGGCCGAGTACCGACACCAGCCGGTAGGAACCGACGACGGTTCCAATCAAGGCCTGACGCCTATCGGTGGTGGTGGCATCGATGGCGGCATCGAGCGCATTCGTTAGCGGGCCGTTGGACGGCTCGGCATCGCACTGGAGCATAGCGAGTACTTCGCCGATCAGGCCTTCATCACCACCGCAAGTCTCCTTGACGAACCGTTCCTGCTGGTCCTTCGGGAGATCTGTTGCCTCAGCAAATACTCGCTGCAGGTGCTGCCATCGCTCTGCCTGTTCGGGGTCGATCTCCGCCGCGACTGACTCTGTCACGCGCTGGTCCCTGGCGCGAGAATCTGGCTCAGGATCCAGGCTTTGGCCATGCGCAGGTCGCGGTGTACGGTTGCCTCGGAGATCCCAAGCGCCATTGCGGTTTCCTGATAAGTCATCCCCGCGAAGTAGTGCAGTTCCACGATTTGCGCAAGCCTTGGATCCCTCTGGGAGAGCCTCTCCAAGGCGTCGTCAATCTCAAGTACATCGATATCGCCCGCATCCGTCGCCCCTCGAGAGCCTTCGGTGCCTGGTGCGAGCGAAACGATTGATAGTTCGCCGCCTCGCTTGGTGCGCTGCCTGCCCTTGGCGTGGTCCACAAGGATGCGCCGCATGAGTCGCGCGGCTACTGCAAAGAAGTGAACCCGATCCTGCCACGGCACATCCATTCCGACGAGGCGGACAAAGGCCTCGTGAACGACTGCAGTTGCCTGAAGCGTATGCCCCGCCCGCTCGCGCTTCATGTAGCGCCTGGCGAGCGTCTTCAATTCATCGTAGACGAGAGGTGTGAGGTCCTGCAGAGCGGATGCGTCTCCGCTTCGCCACGCACCAAGAAGTTGCGTAACGGATGACGACCCGGCAACCGGTGAGAGAGGGTGAGCTGTGGGATGTAAGGTACTCGATTCCATTAGGAATTGACTGACGCTCGTAAATGCCCGCTTGGCTCCCCTGAGATCAATTCTGGCACGCGACCCCGCCTTGGTACGAGACTTTTCTTCCGTATCTTCAGCTAATTGGCGTCCGTAGCTCCCGCGAAGGTGCGCGATCCATTGGCGCTCGCCCTTGCCCGGCTGGTTTCCGGACTTGGCGACTAAGGTGAACCCCTAAAGTGATCAGGATGTGAGGGCTATCACGGAGTGACGTCGCTCTTTAGTCCGGGCCAACATAATCTGGCTCGGTTTTACATAGTTTCGGTGCTGGAAAGACTAGGGGAGTTGAGAAAGTATGCGTGTAATGTCATTTATCTCATTGTTTTCGTTATCATTAATAGTTGGCGCACAAGCGCAAGCGGCAAGTCCGGGCGGGATCCGTCCGCCGCAGGTACTGGCCGCGAGCCCGGGTGGGATCCGTCCGCCGCAGGTGCTGGCCGCGAGCCCGGGTGGGATCCGTCCGCCGCAGGTGCTGGCCGCGAGCCCGGGTGGGATCCGTCCGCCGCAGGTGCTGGCCGCGAGCCCGGGTGGAATCCGTCCGCCGCAGGTGCTGGCCGCAAGCCCAAGTGGCATTCGTCCGCCGCAAGTTCTGGCGTGAGCCCGAATGGCTGGTGGTTGGAGGGTAAGCCGATGAGAATCTTCATTGCGGTTGTTGCGGGTGCGTTGCTTGGGGTCTCCGCAATGGCTGGAAAGCCAGACGCCCAGACCGACCCGTTCCAGCAGTCAGGCACTGCAACCGGAGCGGCTGCGTTTGGCACGTCCGGGGTTGAGGCCATCCTTCCTGTGGTCGATGCCTTGCGCTCAGGTGATGTCGTGTACTCCGGAACGAACAGAGCAAGCCGGGAGGACTATGTGCCGCCCCGTCCGCCTTTGTAGAGCGCACGACCCTGTTGATCGCGCCTTCTATCGGCGCGCACTACGAGGCGATGCTTCCGCGATGGAAGCATCGCCTCTTTCCGTTGTGTCTGCAGTGCGCGACAGCGCTGCAAACTGTGTCTCTCTTCACACACGGTGAGCGAGCGAGTGCGCGCAGTTTCGCACAGGTTTCGTTGACATATTCGCAAGCCCTATGCCAGCCTAACGACCGTTGGAAAAAGGCAAACTCGCTGAAAGGTGAGGACGCAAAGCCACCGGTCTACGGGAGTATTCCTAGGATAGCGGGGTTGCCGGCAGTCGCTCCCATCTTGATTGCAAATCGGGTGGGGTGAGCGGGTCGGAAACCGCAGCTATCAATCCCTTCCCCTGATCGTCCTGGTGCGTCCTCGAATCGGTGCACCGTTTTCCTTTTCCTGGTCCCGTCGAAGTGGCGCGCAGCAGGGTCAAGAGGACGATTTACGCTGATGCTCAAGGCTCCCTGCAGCAGGCAACTCGCAATCCATCGCGTGTGGTTCACCCCGCTTCGCGTCGTGAGCCTTATGGCCATTCTGGTAGGCGTACCGACCATGGCTGCACCAGTGCCCGGGCTACCCGCGCCCGATTTCGTACTGCGTGCGCTCGATGCGGGGAACATCAGGATCTCTGAATTTCGTGGTGATGTGGTCGTGGTGAATTTCTGGGCAGCTTGGTGCGGTCCTTGCCAGCAGGAGTTGCAGCGCCTCGATGGTCTGTATCGGAGATACCAGCGAGCAGGGCTCGTGACGCTCGCGGTAAACCTCGACGACGACCTGGTCCGTGCGCAGGAAATATCGCGCAGGTTGTCGCTCTCTTTCCCGACATTGTTCGATCCGTCGAAGGAAACCGGCCGTCTCTACCAGGTGGATTCAATGCCGATGACCCTCCTTATCGACCGGGAGGGGAATGTTCGGCACGTGCACGGTACTTATCGTTCCGATGACGATGATCTCTATCTGAAGCAGATTCGCACTCTTCTCGACGAGTAGCGCTGGATCCAGCATCGGCTGACGCAGAACTGATTTCAAGCCGGCGCTTTGATGCCGGGCAGAGGTAAAGATGGCTAAGTGGATAGTGATTCTTTTGGCAATGCTGGCTACTACATCCATGGCGTTCGGCCAGGACGGTGCGGGCGATGCAGGTGCGACGTTCAAGGGTCTTGATCAGGACGTCCAGTCCCTCAAGAAGGAAGTCCTTGATATCAACAGGGAGTTGTTTGTCCTCGAGGAGGAGCTCCTCTTCCCTGCGAATACCCAAGTCGCGGTGTTCGTATCGATGGATGTGGGGACATTCTTTGCCCTTGACTCAGTCACCTTGAAGCTCGACGGCAAGGAGGTCGGCAACTACCTGTACACGGAACGCGAGGCTGCAGCACTGCTGAAGGGGGGCGTTCAACGCTTCTACCTAGGCAATCTCAAGGTTGGAAACCACGAGATGGTTGCGTTCTTCACCGGCAAGGGGCCGCATGAACGCGACTATCGACGGGGCGCGACCCTCACGTTCGAAAAGGGTGTTGGAGCCAAGTACGTGGAACTCAAGATCAGCGATCGGCAGTCTCAGCAGCAACCTGAATTCCTCATCAAGGAGTGGGAGTGACGCTCATCGTCACAGGCGCCACCCCGTGAAATTGCTACGGACACACCGCCGTTCGCTGATCGCAGGGATCTTCGGATTCCTGTTGTCCTTGCATGCTCATGCAAGAGACGAGGCGGCACCCAAGGGCGCCTTCACGGCGCCCCAAGTCGTCAGGGACCTGTTCTACGGCGACGTCCTTTTCCATTTCTATCAGGACGACTACTTCGGATCCTTGACGAGGCTTGGCGCGTCGCAGGTTCTAGGAAGGTTGACGCAGCAGCACGACGAGGCGGAGTTGCTCCAGGGGGCGCTCTATCTTTCGCTGGGGCAGCATGCCGAAGCGGGTCGTATCTTCCGCTCGCTGCTCAATGACAACGTTGCCGATACGGTGCGGAACAGGGCCTGGTTCTACCTTGCCAAGGTCTGGTACCAACGAAGCTACCTCGCGGAGGCAGAGCAAGCACTGGGTTCTATCAAGGGGGCGCTTCCGGAGCCGCTCGAAGGTGAACGTCAGCTGCTGCTGGCACAGGTATTGATGTATCAAGAACGGTACGACGAGGCGACCCGAGTGCTCGAGTCCTTGCACTCGGCCGATGAGTCTGCTTCATATGCGAAGTTCAACCTGGGTGTTGCGCTTGTCCGGCAGGACCGCCTGGATGCTGCCTTGCCCTTTCTGGACGGATTGGGAAAATCCGTGGCCCCGAACCAGGAGATGGCGGCACTTCGGGACAAGGCAAACGTGGCATTGGGCTTTGCGTTGCTGCAGGCCAATCGTCCTGCCGAAGCCCGACTGATTCTGGAGCGCGTCCGTCTACGCGGCCCGCAGTCGAACAAGGCGCTTCTGGGTCTCGGTTGGGCCCACTCCAGTGAAGAACGTTACCGGGAGGCGCTCGCGCCCTGGCTGGAGTTGCAGAATCGCGACCTTCTGGACGCAGCGGTGCAGGAGTCCTATCTCGCTGTCCCGTTCGCATACGCAAGGCTGTCAGCGAACCGCCAGGCCGCCAATACCTATGTGCATGCCCTTGATCTCTTCCGCGAAGAGCGTGTGCGCCTTGATCAGTCGATCGAGGCAATCAAGGCCGGCCGGCTACTCGATGCAATTCTGGAGAATGATGCTGCTGGTCAGCAAGGTTGGTACTGGCAGTTGGCGGAACTGCCCGATGCGCCGGAGACCCGGTACCTATATCACTTGCTGGCCTCTAACGAGTTCCAGGAGGGATTAAAGAACTATCGGGACCTGAAGGATATGCAGCGCAACCTGGTCGCTTGGCGACAGAGTCTTGCTGCGTTCGATGACATGATCGATACACGGCGCCGCTCTCACGTCGAGAATCAGCCCAAGTTGCGACACGTGCTGGGTGGCGTAGACCTCGACAAGCTCGAGTCGGGCAGAAATGAGATCGAGAGTCGCCTGGCCCTCGTTGAACGAGACAACGACGTGGTGGGTCTCGCGACGCCGGCCGAACATGAGCAGTGGGCGCGGATTCAACATATGGAGACAGTGTTGGCGAGCGCCGATCCGGGTGATCCTGCCGTCGAGGAAATGCGAGAGAAGGTTCGCCTGCTGCGCGGCGTGGTCTACTGGGACTTGAGCGCGAGCTACAAAGCCCGGCTGTGGCGAGAGAAGAAGCAGCTCCGTGAGCTGGACGTTGCCCTGAAGGATGCGCGCAAGCGGCAAATTCTCGTAGGACGGGCTGAGTCGGATGCGCCTCAACGCACGGAGGAGCTCGCAGCGCGGGTGGACCGCTTGGCGCCCGATCTTGATTCGCTATCTGCGAGATTGGGCGCTGCTGCCGCTGCACAAGGGACGTATCTCGCGTCCGTGGCCATCGCCGAGCTCGAAGCGCAGAAGGGAAGGCTGGCGTCCTATACGACGCAGGCGCAGTTTGCCTTGGCTTCTATATATGACAGGGCAATCGCCAATCCTGCAGTAGCGCAGGAAGGGGCAGCCCCATGAGGCGCCTCTGGATGCAGCTCGTGGTTCCGGTCGTCCTCTGCATAGAGGGGGTCAGTACTGGCGCAGCCGCAACGAAGCCTGCCGTTCCAACCCTGAAGGATATTCGCGGGAGGGAAGTGAGTCTTGATACGGAGGCGCCAGTGGACGTGTCGCCTGAAGAGGTGATCCGGCAATATGAACGCGTACTTGCACTCGGATCGTCGGATCCGAGGCTGCAGGCAGAAGCTCTGCGACGGTTGGGTGACCTCAAGTTGGAGATTGATGAGGAGTTCCGGGGCGCCGATTCGACGGCGGTAGCAGATCCAGCGAGGTTGAGGGAGGCGATCGGCATCTACGAATCACTCGTTCGCAACTACCCAGATTCCGCGCGCAAGGACATGGTCCTGTATCAGCTTGCTCGGGCATATGAGGCCGATTCGAGACCAGCAGAGGCGCTTGCCACGCTGGACAGGCTGGTGCGTGAACATCCCCTGAGCAAGCGCATGGCAGAGGCCCAGTTTCGGAAAGGCGAAATCCAGTTCAGCAACGGCAGGTACGCCGAGGCCCAGCGTGCCTATGCTTCCCTGGTTGCACTCGGGCCAGATACTGCGTTCTATGAGCAGGGCTTGTACAAGCAGGGGTGGTCGCTGTTCAAGCAGAACCTCAGTGACGAGAGTTCCGCAACCTTCCTCTCCCTGCTGGATCGGGTACTGGCGAGAAGCGGAGTACTCCGGAACCGCAATGAACTGACAAGGCCTGAACAGGAACTCACGGAAGATGCATTTCGTGCGCTGGCTGTGACATTTGCCGATCTTGAGGGTCCCGTGACGCTCGACGCAGCGATTCGAGCCAAGGGCATGCCCGTCTATGGCCATCTTCTCTACGGCTCATTGGGCAATCTCTATATAGAGAAGGGGCGCTTTCAAGATGCAGCGCAGGCCTATGCTGCCTTCGTCAGGCAGAAGCCCGATGACCTGAACGCCCCGGTTCTGCAGTTGCGTGCCATCGAGGCCTACCAGAAAGGTGGCTTTGAGTCCTTGGTGCTGAAGGGTAAGGAAGACTTCGTCGAGCGGTACGCACTCACATCGACTTACTGGGCCAACCGAAAACCTGCCGATGCCCCGGAAGTCGTGGAGATCCTGAAGTCCAATCTCAAGGATCTCGCGCAATACCATCATGCAAAGGCCCAGAAATCCAAGCACACGGAAGACTTCGTGGCGGCTGCTCGCTGGTATGGAGCAATGCTTCAGTCCTTCCCGACGGATCCGGAGGCGCCGAGCAATCGCTACCTTCTGGCCGAAGTGCTGTTCGAGGGCGGACAGTTCGCCGAAGCAGCCAGTGAATATGCCCGCACGGCGTATGACTATCCGATTCATCCCCGGTCGGCCGAGGCAGGTTACGCCTCCTTGGTCTCGTATCAAAAGCAGGAAGCCAGGCTCGAGGGTGCGCCCAAAGCGGCTTGGCATCGCCAGCTGATAGAAAACGAGCTGATGTTTGGAAGCACGTTTGTCGAGCATCAGGAAGCGGGGGCTGTCCTGACGAAGGCGGCCGAGGATCTGTTTGCGCTGAATGAGTTTGATCGCACGATCGAGGTTGCGCAGCAGGTTTTGCAGAGGCAACCCAGCGTCGACCCGAAGCGCCAAAGAACGGCCGCCACGCTTCTTGCACATTCATTGTTTGAGCGAGAGCGATTTGCCGAGGCCGAACAGGCGTATCTGAAAGTGCAGTCGTTGCTGCCCCCTGGGGATCCTGACCAGAGTGCGACCGTTGAACGCCTGGCGGCGTCTATCTACAAGCAGGCGGAGACGAAGCAGGCCGCGGGAACAACCGAGTCCGCCGTAGATGACTTTCTTCGTGTGGCGCTTCTTGCCCCCACGTCAAAAGTCAGGGCGAACGCAGAGTTCGACGCGGCGTCGTTGTTGATGAAGGACAAGCAATGGGTACGCGCAACCGACGTCCTGGTCGCATTTCGGGGTGCACATCCCGGGCATGAATTCGAGCCGGAGGTAACCAGGTCGCTTGCCGTCGCCTATCTCGAGTCCGGGCGCGGACTCGATGCCGCAATTGAGTTCGAGAAGGTTGCTGCGCGTACGACGGAAACGCGTGAAGTCCGGCGCGCCGCACTTTGGCAGGCGGCCGAACTGTATGAAAAGTCGAGATCGCTTGTGCCCGCGACAGCTGCGTTCACGACCTATGTTCAGCAGTATCCGCTGCCGTTTGATGCCGCCATGGATGCAAGGCAGCGACTCGCGGACATTGCAGAAACGAATCATGACGTCCGGCTGCGCGAGCGCTGGCTGCAGGACATCGTTCGTGCGGACCAGTCCGCCGGTACCGTCAGGAATGATCGCAGCCGCTATCTTGCGGCCCGCGCCACATTGGTGCTCGTAGAGCCGGAGGTGGCGAGCTTCAACTCGATCCGCCTCGCCGTACCGCTCGCCAAATCCTTGAAGGCCAAGCGGACCGCAATGGAGCGGGTCCTCGCGGCCTATGGCAAGGCGCTGGATTATCAAGTCGCGGAGGTGACAACAGCGGCCACCTTCGGGATGGCTGAAGTGTATCGCCAGCTGGGCAGCGACCTGCTTTCGTCGGAGCGACCGAAAGACCTGGACGCAGACGCAAGGGAGCAATACGACGTCTTGCTTGAGGAACAGGCGTTTCCCTTTGAGGAGAAGGCCATTGAGTTGTACCAGGCCAACACCAGGAGGGCCGGTGAAGGTGTCTACGACCCATGGGTCCAGCGGAGCTTCGAGACGTTGGCAAAGTTGATGCCCGCCAGATATGCCAAGTCCGAGAGGAGCGAAGACCATGTTCCTGACCTGCGCTGACCGCGCCGCGTGCCCCGATGGCGCCGCGCGCACTCGAGGGGCGAGATTGAAGGGCGGACTGTGCTTCGTTGTGCTGCTTGCCTTGGGGGCTTGTCAGTCGGCTCCGGAGACAAGGACAGCGACGCCGGCCGTCGAAAGCGCGCCCGAGGATTCCGCGGGCGTATCGGCGCAATTCGAGCGGGCACTGACGCTGCTTGGGGCGGGAGACGTCGACTTGGCTGCCAAGGAGTTCGAGGTTCTCAGCAGCACCTATCCACAGTATTCGGGGCCAGTCCTGAATCTCGGCATCGCCTACACCAAGGCCGGCCGATTCCCGGAAGCAGAGCAGGCGTTCAAGATGGCCATCGCGCGCAAACCTGACAGCGCCGCAGCCTACAACCAGCTTGGCATCCTCTACCGCAAGCTCGGGAGATTCGCGGAGGCGGCGAGTTCCTATCAGCGTGCGCTGGAAATCCAGCCGGATTATGCCTTGGCCCACCTCAATCTTGGCGTTCTCTACGACTTGTATCTGCAGCAGCCGGACAAGGCATTGCTGGAGTACGAGAGCTATGTGTCCATTGCCGGTGACTCCGATGCCGTGGTCAACGGATGGATCAAGGAGATCAAGTCGAGACTCGGTGGTGCCACACGCCCGAGCAGGAGCGAAGCATGATGGTCCGTAGCACGAACCCGCTCTTGCTCGCACTGTTGTTGGCAAGTGCTGCTGCGCATTCCGCAGAACCGGCTCGTCCTGCCCAGCCGACGCTGGACAAGATCCCCGGCCGTACGCAGGCCGATAGCACCCAAGCCAAGGCGACGGTGCCTTCCCCGAAATCGAATCCGGATCGCCTCGATCTTGACGTCAGCGTTGTGACGGGGAATCGCGAGCTTCCGAAGGTGCTTTACATCGTGCCGTGGAAGAAAGCAGAGCTTGGTGACTTGCCGGAGCAGCCATTCAATTCGCTCCTGGATGAGGCGCTGAAGCCCGTCGATCGGGATGAATTCAGGCGTGAAGTGGCGTACTTCTCGAAGCTGACAGAGCGGCCCACTGCGGCGGATGCAGGCAGCGAGGAGAAATCTCCGATTGCGCCAACTACGCCCAGATAGATCACGGCCGGAATGTTTTGATATTGGTTTGGATTTCGACGAATTCTGAAGGAGTGAAGCCATGCACGAACTGAGCGTTATCCCACGGTTCTTTCAGGACGGAGGGATATTCATGTACCCGATTGCGGCGGTTCTCGCGGTCGGCGTTGCGATCGGAATTGAGCGATGGATCTACCTCTCCCGCGTCAAGCTTGGCAGCGTCCGATTCTGGAACCAGATCGTGCCGATGCTCAGCTCCGGCAGGATCAAGGAGGCGGCGGCCCTGACGGCCAAGTCCAACACCGCGATCGGCACCATCATGAACTACGGACTGGCCAGGATTCATAGTGCGCGCCGCCGGGACGACGTCGAAAAAGCGATGGAAGAGAGCCTCATGGAGGTCATGCCTCGCCTGGAGAAGCGTACGCACTATATCGGGACCTTCGCGAACATCGCGACGCTCCTGGGACTTCTCGGCACCATCATGGGTCTCATTGCGGCATTCTCGGCGGTTGCTACCGCCAACTCCGCCGAGAAAGCGACGTTGCTGTCCGCGAGCATCTCCGTTGCGATGAATTGCACGGCCTTCGGATTGATCGTGGCGATCACCCTGGTGCTGGTACACGCGTTCCTCCAGACAAAGACGACTGAGCTGGTCGATAGCCTGGAGATGGCATCCGTCAAGTTCCTGAACCTGGTGACGGAAGGTCATTCAGAGCCGGTTGCCCAATGAGAACCGCGCAGAGCGCCAGGCGGCTGGGTCGTCGGGATCGTGCAGATCCCGAGCTCAATATCATTCCGATGATTGATATCTTTACTGTGCTGGTCACGTTCCTGCTGATGACGGCGGTCTTTTCCCGGATTGTTGTCCTCAATCTGGGGCTGCCCGTTGCCTCAAGCACCCAGCAACTGGAG
>JBEBIT010000108.1:0-7297 GCA_040080215.1 Steroidobacteraceae bacterium | reverse complement strand
GGCGAAGGCGACGGACTGCAGCCCGGCGGGGCCTCCCGCCGAGGCGATGCGCCCACCCGCGCCCCCCCTGTTCCGGCGTTCGCTGCTGTCAGGCAGCCGCCTGTCGGCCGCGCTCGATCAACCGACACGGATCATCCTGAGGCAGATCGGGCGCTGGCCCGGCCGGTCCCTCATCACGAGCTTCGGGATCGGCATGGCCGTTGCGGTGCTGGTGACGTCGATGCAATGGCTCGACGCCATCGACCGGATCAAGGAGATCTACTTCCGCCAGGCGCAATTGCAGGACGTCGTCGTGAGCTTCGTCAGCGTACGCTCAAGCGAAGCCGTGCGCGCATTGGCCACGCTGCCGGGGGTGCGCGCGGTCGAACCACTGCGGGCCGTGCCGGCAAAACTGCGGGTCGGGCAGCGCGAACAGCGCGAGGCGATCCAGGGTGTGCCCGCGCACCAGAACCTGTACCGCGTGTATGACGTGTCGGGGCACGGCATCGACCTGCCACCCGAGGGCCTCGTGATCTCGACCATGCTGGCAACGATGCTCGCCGTGAAGCCCGGCGACCTGGTTACCGTCGAGGTCCTCGAAGGCCGCCGCCCGACTGTCCAGGTGCCCGTGGCCGGCGTATTCGAGACCTATATCGGCTCGCCGGCGTACATGGAAAGCAACGCGCTGTCACGCCTGCTCAAGGAGCGGCCCAGCGTCACGACGGTCAACCTGCTTACCGACCCCACCCGGCGCGATGAGTTGTTCAAGGCCCTCAAGCGCCTGCCGCACATCGGCGCCGTGACGCTGAAGGATGTCGCGCTCGTGATGTTCGACGAGACGATGGCGGATACCATCCTGATCTTCGTCCGGTTCTTCATCGTCTTCTCGTGCACGCTGGCTTTCGGCGTCACCTACAACGCTGCCCGCATCGCGCTGGCGGAAAGGGGCCGGGAATTCGCCACGCTGCGCGTGCTCGGGTTCACGCGCGGGGAAATCTCGTACTGCCTGCTCGGCGAACTCGGCCTGCTCACCCTTGCCGCCCTGCCTCTGGGCTGCGTGCTCGGCTTTGGCCTGGCCGGCTTCCTGGTTCGTGGTCTCGAGACGGAGCTGTATCGCATTCCGCTGGTGATCGACAACTCGACCTATGGCCTGGCAATGCTGATCGGTCTCGCGGCTGCCGCGGTCTCGGCGATGATTGTTCGCCGCCGTCTCGATAGACTGGACCTGATCGCGGTACTGAAGACCCGGGAGTAATCGATGGATACCGCCACGCGACGCCGCCTTATCTTCTGGGCTCCCCTCGGTGGCGCACTCGTATTGGCGCTGGCGTGGCTGTTGCGACCGACGCCCGTGTCGGTGGATCTGGTGACGGCGGAGCGCGGCCCGTTGCAGGTCACCGTCAGCGACGAAGGCGAAACCCGCGTCCGCGATCTGGTGGTGGTGTCCGCCCCCGTGGCCGGCTGGATGCAGCGCGTCGAACTCGAGGTCGGTGATCGCGTCGAGGCGGGCAAGACGGCTGTTGCCCGTATCGAGCCGGCAGACCCGGCGTTCCTTGATGTCCGTGCCGATGCGGAAGTGCGAGCCGCATTGGAGGCCGCAGCAGCAGCTCGCACGCTGGCGCAGGCACAGCTGGCCCGGGCCGAGGCGGAGAACCGCTTTGCCGCTGCGGAACAGAAGCGCGTGCGGGCGCTGGCCGAGCGGAAGCTGGTCGCCACCAGCGCGGTGGACGCGGCGATTCGCTCCGCGGAGACCGCGGCAGCCGCACTCGCGGAAGCGAAAGCCAACCTCGCCATGCAGAATGCCGAGCACGAACAGGTCCGCGCGCGACTGCGCATGTCGCCGTCCTCGGGGCGTCGCAAGCAGGACGACTGCGAGTGCGTCGTTGTCCGCTCTCCCGTGAACGGGTCTGTGCTGCGCATCGTCACCGAAAGCGCGGGCGTCGTCGCATCAGGCGCACCGCTGATCGAGATCGGCGATCCCGAGCAGCTGGAGATCGTGGTGGACCTGCTGTCGGCAGCTGCCGTCCAGGTAAAGGCGGGGCAGAGGGTCCTCATCGAGGCCTGGGGCGGCGACACGGCGCTCGAGGGCGTCGTGAAGCGCGTCGAGCCTTACGGCTTCACGAAGGTCTCTGCACTCGGGATCGAGGAGCAGCGGGTCAACGTGATCGTTGACATCACCTCGCCGCGTGCCGAATGGACGCGCCTGGGCCACGGGTATCGCGTGGAGCCCAGCATCGTGCTCTGGTCCGCGGACGACGTGCTGCGCGTGCCGCTCGCGTCGTTGTTCCATTCGGGCGAGAGCTGGGCGGTGTTCGTCGCAGACGGGGCTCGGGCTGCGCTGCGGAAAGTGGAAATCGGCAAGCAAAGCGGCTTCGAAGCGGAGGTCGTATCCGGTCTTGAGCCCGGTGAGCGTATCGTCCTGCACCCGAGCGACCGCATCACTGACGGAATCCGGTTGACCGAGCGCCGTTGAGCCGGCGCGAGGACCAGTCATCCTTGATCGCCCGCGGGATCGACCTGAGCCTCGTCGGTCACGGACGCGCGGGGCAGATCCGCTAGAGCGGCATTTCCGGTGGCGGCGCTTTCTTCTCTTCGGGAATGTCGGTCATGGTTGCTTCCGTCAACAGCAGGACACTGGCTACCGATACGGCATTCTCGAGCGCGACGCGTACCACTTTGGTCGGGTCGATGATGCCCGCCTCGAACAGGTCGACGTAGCGGTTCTGGGCAGCGTCGAAGCCGATGTTGCCGGCCGCCTCCGCCATGCGATTCACGACGACCCCGCCATCGACTGCCGAGTTGACTGCGATCTGCCGCGCCGGTGCCTCCAGCGAACGCTTGAGGATCTGCACGCCGGTGCGTTCATCTCCGTCACAGGTCGCCTCGAGGCTGGTGACGGCAGCTACGCACTTGAGCAGCGCGAGGCCTCCTCCCGGCACGATCCCCTCGGCGACCGCAGCCTTGGTGGCGCTGATGGCATCGTCGAGCGCATCCTTCCGCGCCTTCATCTCCGATTCGGACGGCGCGCCGACACGGATCACCGCCACGCCACCTGACAGCTTCGCGAGACGTTCCTCCAGTTTCTCCTTGTCGTAGGTGCTGGTGGCCTTGTCGATTTCGCGGCGGATCTGTGCCAGCCGCGACTTGATGGCCGCCGGATCGCCGGCGCCACCGATGATCGTCGTCGAATCCTTGTCGACCACGACCCGCTTGGCGCGCCCGAGGCGTTCAAGCTGGATGTCCTCGAGCTTGATGCCGAGTTGCTCGGAAACCAGCTCGCCGCCTGTCATGACCGCCATGTCCTCGAGCATGGCCTTGCGCCGGTCGCCGAACCCGGGCGCCTTCACGGCCGCACTCTTCAGCACGCCGCGAATGCGGTTCACGATCAGTGTCGCGAGCGCCTCGCCCTCGATGTCTTCAGCGACAACCAAGATCGGCCTGCCGGTCTTGGCGACCTGCTCGAGCAGCGAGATCATGTCCTTCATGATGCTGATCTTGCGATCGGTGAGCAGCACGAAGGCGTCTTCAAGGACCACCTCCATCTTCTCGGTGTCCGTCACGAAGTAGGGCGAGAGATAGCCGCGGTCGAACTGCATGCCTTCGACCACTTCGAGGAGTGTTTCCGTCGTCTTGGACTCCTCGACCGTAATGACGCCCTCGCCGCCGACTTTCTCCATGGCGTCGGCGACCAGTTCGCCGATACTCTCGTCGTTATGTGCCGAGATCGTCGCGACCTGCGCCTTCTCCTTGCGGGTCTGCACGGTTCTGGAGAGCGTCTTCAGCGCCTCGACAGCGCCCTTCAGTCCGCGATCCAGCCCGCGCTTGAGGTCGATGGCGCTCGCCCCTGCGGTAACGTTGCGCACACCGTCCGCGAAGATCGCGTGGGCGAGGATAGTCGAGGTACTGGTCCCGTCACCGACAACGTCCCCGGTCCTTTCGGCAGCCTGCCGCAGCATCTGTGCGCCGAGGTTCTCCTCCGGATCCTTGAGGCTCAACTCCTTCGCAATGGTCACGCCGTCATTGCAGACGAGAGGTGGGCCCCACGCTTTCTGGATCAGCACCGACTTGGATTTCGGCCCGAGGGTGATCCGCACGGCATCCGCGAGCTGCGTGGCGCCGCGCAGCACCTTTTCGCGAGCCGCGGACTGGAACAGCAGTTGCTTGTGGGCCATGGCGATTGCTCCCGTGCGGCTGACGAAGGGCGGCAGTATGCGGCGAGCGGCAGGCCCGTGAATTACGGGAAAGGCGCAACGTCCTTGTGCCTTCCTTTTGCGCGGATTCCCGGGTCCGGCGCGCCGCCGCCCGGCGTATGCTCAATGAGGATCGTGTTCCGCGAGGCGCGGCATCTCATCGACCCGGGAGCGTTGCATGCCGGTGCATAACGAGGATCTCGCCGCCGCCTTCGACGAAATGGGGGATCTGCTGGCGCTGTCGGCTGACAACCCTTTCCGGATCAACGCGTACCGGCGCGCGGCGCGGGTCGTACGCGGACTTCCGGAGGAATTGCAGGCCAGGGTTGCAGCGGGCTTCGACCCAGACGAGTTGCCGGGAATCGGTGCCGATCTCGCCGGCAAGATCCGCGCCTTCCTCAAGACGGGTGAGCTGCCAGGGCTCGCCAGGCTGCGCAAGACGATACCAACGGGCATGCGCGAACTTCTCGCGCTGCCGAACGTCGGCCCGAGTCGTGTGCGTGCGCTGCATGAAGCGCTGGGCGTCCAGGACCTCAAAAGTCTGCGTGCCGCCCTCGCGGCGCATCGGGTCCGCGAGGTGGCTGGCTTCGGTCCGAAGCGTGAATCCCAGCTCGAACAGGCGCTCGCCGCCCACGCAGGACACGACCGCCGCCTGCTTCGCCCCGTCGCGTCTCAGTATGCGGCTGCCTTGTTGTCCTACCTCCGCAACGTGCCGGGGATCGACCAAGTGGAAGTGGCCGGCAGCTATCGGCGCGGTCGCGAAACGGTAGGCGACCTGGATTTTCTCGTATGCTCCCGCGGGCCCGTGGATATCGGCAAGGCCCTGCTCGGGTACGACGAAACCGCGTCGTTGCTCAGCGCGGGGCCGACAAAATCGTCCGCTGTCTTGAAGAGCGGCCTGCAGGTCGATGTGCGTCTGGTGCCACCCGCAAGCTTCGGCTCGGCACTGCACTATTTCACCGGCAGCAAGGCCCACAATATCCATGTCCGCCGGCTCGCGATGGAGCGGGGCCTCAAGGTCAACGAGTACGGTGTCTTTCGCGGCGAACGGCAGATTGCCGGCACAACAGAAGCCAGCGTTTTCAAGGCGATGGGGCTGCCCTACATCGAGCCGGAGCTGCGCGAGGACCGCGGCGAGATCGAGGCGGCCGGTGTGCGCAGGCTGCCTTCGCTGGTGAAGCTCGACGACCTGAAGGGCGACCTCCATGTCCACACGCTGGCGACCGACGGCACGACCACGCTAGCGGAGATGGCCGCTGCCGCAAAGCGGGCCGGCCTCGAATACATCGCGATCACGGATCACGCGCAGCACATCGGCGCCGTGCACGGCCTCGATGCCAGCCGCCTCGCGCGCCAGCTCGATGAAATCGACTCGCTGAACGCCTCGCTGCAAGACATCACGCTGCTGAAAGGCATCGAGGTGGATATCCTCGAGGACGGCTCACTGGCGCTGCCTGATCGTGTCCTCGGGAAGCTCGACATCGTCGTGGTGGCCGTCCACGACCACTTCGGCCTGACGCGGCGAAAGCAGACGGACCGGCTGCTGCGCGCGCTCGACCGGCCCTGCGTCTCCGTGCTGGCGCATCCTGCCGCGCGCCTGATCGACGAGCGCCCCGCCCTCGACGTGGCCTGGGACAAGGTGTTCCGTCGCGCGCAAGAGCGGCCCGTCTATCTCGAGCTGAACTCGCAGCCGACGCGGCTCGATCTCGACGATATCCTGGTGCGGGAGGCGATCGAGAACAACGTGCTCATCAGCGTGGCGAGCGATGCGCATGGTGCTCAGGGTTTCGCTTTCCTGGACGGCGGCATCCTGCAAGCCCGCCGCGGCTGGGTCTCAAAGGCCGACGTCCTGAATACCCGTCCGCTCCGCGAGGTCCGCCGCCTGCTGCGCAAGACGTTCCCGGCCTGACGGACCTTCACATGCGCAGCAGGGTAGCGACAGCACGCGGCTGGCTGTTCCGGCCAAGCCTTAGGGGGCGATCCGGTAGAACCAGTGCTTGGTGGCCTCGGCGGCGCCGACATAGAGCACCGTGATCGTGACTAGCGTTGCAATCACCGTCGCCGGGAGAGGAACAAAGCCGAGCAAGTCCATGTAGGGCAGGTACGGAATGACGAGGGTGACTGCAATCAGCAGCAGGGTGGAAGTCAGCAGCAGGTTTCCGGGCCGGCTGCGGAAGAAGGGACGACGGGTTCTCACCACCAGGGCAATCACCAGCTCCGTCAGCAGCGATTCGATGAACCACCCTGTACGGAAGAGTTCCGGCGTGGCGTTGAACAGGTAGAGGAGCATGCCGAAGGTCAGGAAGTCGAAGGCCGAACTCAGCAAGCCGAACTCGACCATGTAGCGACCGATGAAACGCATATCCCAGCGCCTGGGCTTGTTCACCAGCTCGGGATCTACCGCATCGTCCGCGAGCCCCAGGGCCGGGATATCCGAGAGAAAATTATTGAGCAGGATCTGTCCAGCGAGTAGCGGCAGGAAGGGCAGGAACAGCGACGCCACCGCCATGCTGACCATGTTGCCGAGGTTGGCACTGGTCGTGGTCAGGATGTACTTGAGCGTGTTGGCAAAGGTGCGGCGCCCTTCCTCGATGCCGCGCCGTATCACATCGAGATCCTGCTGCATCAGCACGAAGTCCGCCGCTTCGCGCGCCACATCCGCCGCCGTTTCGACCGACAGGCTGGTGTCCGCCGCGTGCATGGCGGGCGCATCGTTGACGCCATCTCCCAGGAAGCCGACGACATGTCCCATCTTCTTGAGCGACAGGATGATCCGCTCCTTCTGGTTCGGATCGACTTCCACGAACAGGTCCGTGCGCTCCGCCTCCCGCCATAGCGCTTCATCGTGCAGTTCATCGAGCTCGGCGCCCGTCAGGATGCGCTCACAAGGCATTCCCACCAGTCCCGCAACGTGACGCGCCACGAGCTTGCTGTCGCCGGTGATCAGCTTGGTGGCAACGCCTAGCGCCTTGAGGTCGGTGATTGCCTTGGCCGCACCGGCCTTCGGCTGGTCGAGAAACGTCAGGAAGCCGGCCAGGGTGAGGTCATGCTCGTCGTCGCGACCGTATTGCGGCTGCAGCGGCAAGACCCGTGTTGCGACTGCAAGCACTCGGATTCCCTGGCTGCTC
>JBEBIT010000107.1:0-7341 GCA_040080215.1 Steroidobacteraceae bacterium | reverse complement strand
CGTTCCGGGTGCCGTGATGCTTTCGATATTGCCCAGCAGCCTCAAGCTGTTGTCCGGCTTGATCTCGATCTTCGTCGCGACGAGGTTGCCGCTCGAATCGAAACTGCCTTCCGCTTCCACCTTGACGTTGAGCGCCACCGCGCTGGCCCCGTTCGTGACCAGTGTCGTTGCACCCGTAGTGGTGACACGCTGTGCGCCGATGCTGAAATCGCTGGCCGAGACAAAGGTCGTGACGATGCCTTCGACTTCACCGTGAGCGCCGGAAGTCCCGCCGATGCCGCAACTCTTGATCTCGACGGACGTCGCAGTCAGCAGCGTAGCGGTAGCGGAGCCTTTGACCTCGACGCAGGCGCCGTTTGCCATCGTCCCATTGCGCGGTGCTACGCCCGCGTACTGGACATCGAGGGTCCCCAGCTTGAACGTGGTGCTGGGGCTACCGGGCCATGCCGAAACGACGCCGCTCACTTCGAAGGGAACGGTGCCTGCGGGCGCGGTGCGCCGTTGAATTCGAGTGGCGATCACATCGCCGGCCGCATCCCGGTAACCGCTGATCTCGACTTCATCGCCTTCTCTCAAGGAAGCGAAGCCGTTCGGCAAGCTACTGTTGTCGAACAAGGTGCTGCCATTGACGTGGATCAACTGCCCGAGGACGGTAAAGGTAACGGCGGGCAAATTGATCGAACCAGCGGCGACCGGACCTTCTACTTCGAAATTGAAGGTAACTTGCGTGGCCGTTCCGGTCGTGCCATTTGCATTGACACTGCCCTGTACGGTGACGACCTGTCCCACGCGCAAATCCGACTGCGAGCCGGGATTGTCGTCAACCACGAATGTTGTTGAGGAACCGGTGGCGAATTCCACACCGTTGACAAAGATGCTGCCGAAGGCGGTGATGACGCCCTTCGCAAATGCGGTTGGCGCGGGCGTCGGAGTGGGCGTTGGCGCACCGCCGCCGTTGATGCCGGCTGTCGTGGGGCTGGTGCTGCCGGAGCCGCCGCCACCACCGCAGCCTGCAAGCAGGAAGGCGCCGGCGAGGCACGTCCCGAAAACTCGAGTGAAAGTGTTCATGGGCCGTTGCCTCGTTCTTTGTCGTCTTGAATGTGGTAGACGCCCACTCCGAGCCGGATGGGCGTGCGTGAAGATTCCTTGTCCGGGTTCACCTGGTGCTGGGTGAGCCAGGCATCGACGTTCTCGAGCAATTTCATGCCCTGTTCGTCGAGGTATTTGCGGAATTCCGTCAGATGACGCGGATCGACGGCATCGTTTTCCGCGCGTCGCTCGAAACGCAGTGACGTTCCCGGCGGGGCCAGCAAGTCATGGACGACGGTGCGGCCGAGGTCTTCCATGACGCTGCCGGCACGGAGTGTCTTTGCGGGATCGGCCTGGCGCGGAATGTAGGTTCGCGCCAGCACCTTGAGCTTGCCGCCGACCTCCTGCACGGACTCGGCCGCGTGCAGCTCCTTGAGCAATGCGCGCATCGGGATGTCGCCGCCGTAGCGCCGCCACAACTCGACGAACGAAGTGCCGGGGCCTTCGACGGGAATATCGTGGGGCGAACCATCGGCATCGAGGAACTCGGGATCCTGGTACCAGCCGGACAGGACGCGTTGTGCGGCATTCATTGCCTGCGGTGCAGGCGGTGTGTCGCTCTCCGCGAGGGCCCGATGTTTGCGGACATCGCGCCGATTGATGCCCGTGAGGATGGCAACTCGTGAGATATTAGTCGGACGCCCGCGTACCCCGAACTCGTCCGACGCCACTTCTACGTACGCGGTCTTGGCCACCTCCTCGAATTCGCGCCAGGTGACACCGCTCTTGAGCAACAGACGTACCAAGGGCCGAAGCGCGAGACGGCAGGCTGTCAGAACCGGGGATTTAGACGCTTCATCCATATGTGGTATTTAAAGTACCATATACGGAAGTCACCTGCAACCTCTCCAGTGCGCCTGGATCCCCTGTTCGTCGAGATTGACGGGCATGATCGCTTCCGGCACCCGCACGAAGCCGCGGACAGCCGGGTGCGATCCCTGAAAGCGCTGGATAAAGTATCGAATTCCGAGGGATTACCATGGTCATCGAAAAAACGGCTCTGCCATCCCGCGTACGCCCTGCAGGGCGCACCCTCCGCGGCCTGATGGTGCTCGGCAGCTGGTTAGGCATCGCCTCGCTGATTGCACTCCTGATGTCCGGCACTGGTACCCGTCTCGGACTCTGGGTCTTCGGCACGGGCTTCTCGATCCTGCGATGGAGTGCGTATGCCGGCGCCGTGGCGGCTGTTCTGGCTTCGATTTCCGGCATCTGGCTCATGGCGAGCCGCAAGCAGCGTCCGCCCGTGCTGCTGGTAATCGGCTTGCTGGCCGGCTTCGCAGCGTTCTGGATGCCTTATTCGCAACAGGCCAAAGCGCGCTCCGTCCCGCCAATCCACGACATCACTACCGATACGCAGGATCCGCCGCTCTTCCAGGCGATCCTGCCGCGCCGCGCCGATGCGAGGAACCCGCCCGAGTACCTCGGCGGCGAAGTCACCGAGCAGCAGCTGAAAGCTTATCCCGACATCAGGACCGTGATGCTGAAGGCCTCGCCCGCGCAAGCGTTCGACGCTGCAAATGCAGTAGTGAAATCGATGGGGTGGGAGGTCGCAGCCGCAGAGGGCGTTGAAGGCCGCATCGAAGCGACCGACACCACGTTCTGGTACGGCTTCAAGGACGACATCGTGATCCGGATTCGTCCCGAAGGTACCGGCAGCCGCCTCGACATTCGCTCGAAGTCGCGTGTCGGCCGCAGCGACATCGGGACGAACGCAGCGCGCATCCGCAAGTTCGTCGCTGCACTGAACGAGCAGCTTCCCGCCGGTTGATCCGTGCTGTCGCTGAAGACTGCCCGCCAGTGCGGGCGGTCTTCCAATCTTCAGGCCAAGGACGCTACTTCAAGCGCCAGGCATGGTAGCGGCCCACCCACTGCAACAGCCGCTGCGGGGCGTGCGCACGCCGCCATTCACCTGCGGCATACTTGTTTGCCTCGCCCAGCGTCGGATACGTATGGATCGTGCCCAGGATCCGGTTGAGGCCGAGGCCCTGCTTCATCGCCAGCACGAACTCTGCAAGCAAGTCGCCCGCGTGCTCACCCACGATCGTGACGCCCAGGATCTTGTCCTTGCCCGGAACGGTCAGCACCTTGACGAAGCCGTCGGCAGCACTGTCGGCAATGGCCCGGTCGAGATCGTCGATGCCATACCTCGTCACTTCGTACGCAATGCCCCGCTCCCTGGCTTCCAGCTCGCTTAAACCGACTCGTGCCACTTCCGGATCGGTGAAGGTGGTCCAGGGAATGACGGAGTAGTCGACCTTGAAGCGGCGCAGGTGACCGAACAATGCGTTGACCGAGGCGTACCACGCCTGATGGCTCGCGACATGCGTGAACTGATAGGGCCCGGCGACATCGCCAGCGGCGAAGATGTTGGGATACAGCGTTTCAAGGTACTCGTTGGTCACCACGGTCCGCGCAGTAGGAATGCCGAGTTCCTCGAGTCCGTAGCCTTGCAGGCGTGGAACGCGACCCACGGCGCAGATCATCTCATCGAACGCGATGCGGGCTTCGACGCCATCCTGATCAACGACCAGCACCTTCCCTGGCCCCGACTCACAGCGTACGGCCTTGTGGCCCGTCAATACACGCACGCCATCGGCTTCGAGACGCGCGCGGACCAGTGCTGCGACCTCCCCGTCTTCTCGCCCCATCAACCGAGGCGCCATCTCCACTTGCGTCACGCTGGACCCCAGCCGCGCAAAGCTTTGTGCCAGCTCGCACCCGATCGGCCCGCCGCCCAGCACGACGAGTCGCTTCGGCACGTCGTCGAGCTTCGCGAACCTCTCCCACAGCGTATCGCTCGTGACGTAGCCCGTGTCTGCGAGTCCCGGCAGCGGTGGCACGAACGGCGAAGCTCCCGTCGCGATGATGATGCTCCGCGTCGTCAGCCGCTGTGTCCCACCGTCGTCGCGGGCAATCTCCACGGTCCAGGGATCGACGATCCTTGCGTGACCCTGCACGACATCGACGCCGAGTCGCGTGTACCGCTCGACGCTGTCGTGCGGTTCGATGGCACGAATGACATCCTGGATTCTCGCCATGACGCTGCGAAACGAAAATGCGGGTACACCGGCCTTGAGCCCATAGCGGTCGGCGTGGCGGATCTGATGGGCCAGCTTCGCGCTTCTGATCAGCGCCTTGCTCGGTACGCAACCGTAGTTCAGGCAGTCGCCGCCCATCCGGTGCGCTTCGACCAGGGTGACCTTGGCCTTGACGGTGGCCGCGATGTACGCCGACACGAGGCCGGCCGCCCCCGCACCGATGACGACGAGATTGCGATCGTAGGTGGCTGGCCGCTGCCAACGGGCATAGACGCGCCGCCGCTGCAGGACTCGCCCGATGAAGCGCGCGATCCACGGAAAGAGGCCGAGCAGCACGAACGATCCGAGTAGTCCCGGCGACAGGATTCCACCCAAGCTGTCGAGCCTCGCGAGCTGCGTCCCTGCGTTTACGTAGACGAGCGTGCCCGGCAGCATGCCGAGCTGGCTGACCCAGTAGTACGTGCGGGTGCGGATGGGTGTGAGGCCGACAAGCAGATTCACGAGAAAGAACGGGAATACCGGCACCAGTCGCAGCGTGAACAGATAGAACGCACCGTCGCGCTGCATACCCTCGTTGATGGGCTTCAGGCGGTCGCCGAACCGCTTCTGCACCGAATCGCGCAGCAGGAACCGCGACGTCAGGAACGCGAGGGTCGCACCGATGCTGGAAGCGAAGGAAATCAGCACGGTGCCCGTGACGAGGCCGAACAGCGCGCCCCCTGCCAACGTCATGATGGCGGCGCCGGGAAGGGACAATGCCGTCACCGCCACATACAGCGCAAAGAATGTCCCGGCGACGAGCAAGGGATTGGCTGCGCGCAACTCGGCGAATCCGGCCTGGCCCTCCTTTATGGCTTGCAAGGTGAGGAACTTGTCGAGGTCCAGCACGAAGAAGCCGACGATCAGCGCCAGGACACCGGCCGCAATCAGGAGTTTCTTCATGGAGGGAGTCGCATCAGGAATCGTTGGCTGCGCGAGCGTTTCGTGCCGGTGTCACAAGCGAGTTCTGCATGATGAACCGCCGGTCGATCCAGTCCTTGAGGCGCCACACCCACTGACCGGCTATCCCGACCGGCCCCCACGATGCGATCGCATGACCGGGCCGCGTCGCGAGCAGGTAAAGCGAACGCTGGCGAGGATGATACGACCGCAGCGGTTCATCCGTCAGCGTAGCGATGAGGTTGTGCGCCAGCACCGGACCCGCCCGCACTGCATACACGCCAGATCGCGCCAGCGGCGAATCCGGGCGCGAACAGACGTCCCCGGCCGCAAAGTGCGACGGATGCGAAGCGCTGCGATGCGTAGCATCCACGAGGACGTAGCCATCCGGATCCAGAGCGAGACCGGAAGAGCGCAACCACTCGGGCGCCCGGGCCCCGGAAGCCGCGATGACGCAGTCGGCGGACAGCCGCTTGCCAGTCGACAGCAAGACCCCGGATTCCACGCCGACGGCGCGGGCGGCATGGACTTCGATGCCCCGTCGCGATAGCCACGTCGCCGCCAGCTTCGACGCGGACGCGGCATGTCCCGGCAACAGACCCCGCTCCGCAGTCACGAGCGTGACTGAAGCCATCAATTGTCCTGCCTCGAATGCATGCCGGGCCGCAAACGCAAGCTCGATGCCCGCTGCCCCGCCGCCCACGACCACCAACCGGAAACCGGGCTCCGCCGCGGCCGCTTGCAAAACGGCGGTCCAGCGCTTCATGAAGCGATGAATCGGCCGAACCGGCAGCAGGCGCTCGCCCAGCACGCCAGGCCAGGACAGCTCTGTCTCGCTGCCGATATCGAGGGACAGCAGGTCATAATCGCATTGGGTGCCGTCGACGAGCACGACGCTGCGCGCATCGGCCTCGATCCGCGCGGCAGCTTGCAGGATCAAACGGACACCGGCGACATCGGCGAGCGCACGCAAGTCGATGGAACAGGCCGCCAAGGGGTAGTGACCTGCCATCCAGCCCGGTACCATGCCGGAATAGATCGCCTGTTCGGCAGGCGATACCAGAATGACCTCCAGATCCGGGAGACGACGTGCCGCCAGCGCGTGCAGTACAGCGAGATGCGCATGACCGCCGCCAATCAGGATCAGCCGACGCACGGGCATCCCTTGCGACCGAGCAAGATCCCGGCAGGCTCCATGGTCATTTCAAGGCGCATGGCGGGCTTTCATGGGTACTCACACTGTCGCAGCCGGAAGTATGATTCTTACAGACTGGGCAGGCCGCACGTGTAACAAATACAGCGGCCCGCGCGACGATTGACCAGACCCCGATCCCAGCGACAGGGGAAGCAGAAATCCCGGCCTTGCGTTTTCCTGCCCCAGGACACCGATTGCACAATGCGCTCCCTTGATTCCGCTTCGGCAACCCACCCTGCCCGGGGTTCCCGCACGCGCCTTGGTCTCGCGATTTTCGCGCTGCTCTCGTCCTGTCCCGTGCTCGCCCAGGTGGCCAGCATTACGACGTCGGTCGCCGGCCCGAACGGCTCGCCGGCAGCACAGCAGAACGTCACGCTCACCAATCCCGCCACCGGCTTTGCGGCCAACGCCGTCACCAATGCCCAGGGGCAGGCTCATTTCGCTGCTGTACCGGCCGGCGAGGGGTATGTGGTCGTCATTGATGGCCAGACGCTGTCGACGGACATCCGCCTGCGCGCCAATGAAACCCGCACGCTGGTCCTCGCCTTGCCGGTGTCTTCCGTCATCGTCACGGCGACGAGGCACGTCCTCGCACCCAATCTGACGGACGCCGAAGTGAGCGCAGGTCTGTCGAGCGACGAACTGGAGGCGTTGCCCGTCGAGGCCCGCGACCTGTCTCGCGCGCTGTTGCGCCTGCCGAACGTCGTGCCGTCAACCGGCTTCTTTCCGGAAGCACCGGAAGTATCCATCAATGGCGCCAACGGGCTGTTCGCGCAGTACCTCGTCGACGGTCTCGACAACAACGAGAATTTCCTGGGTGGCCCCAAATTCCCGGTGCCGATCGGCTTCGTGTCGGACGTTACCGTGCTGTCGTCTTCTTACTCCGCCGAATATGGGCGCACCGGCAATGGCGTCGTCAACGTCACGACGCGCTCGGGCAAGAACGAGTGGGAAGGCGAGGCCTTCTACCTCACGCGGCCAGGCGCGTCGGTGGATGCTTCATCGCCCTATGCAGGGCGGGACCTGAGCGGGAACGCCGTCAAGGATGGATTCCGGCGCGACCAGTACGGCTTCGCGCTC